>NZ_JBHULT010000005.1:0-629619 GCF_042684505.1 Salinimicrobium flavum | reverse complement strand
ATGCTACAGCTAAAGGCTGGAACCCATGGTCTGAAGACCTGAAATTCACTCAGGACGAGACAAATCCCGAACTTTTTAGCTTTAGAGGGAACTTTGTACCGGGAAACTTTAAGATCCACACCTATGTTGGGGATTGGAATTGGGGAGCCTACATTGTGCCAACCGAAGCAGATCAGGACATTTCAGCCACCGATTACGAAATAAACCGACAGGGCCAGGGCAATGACTATAAATGGACTATTTCAGAAGAAGGAATGTATACCATCACTTTAGATCAGGCTTCAAACACAATCAATATCATTCTGGATACAGATGGAGATGGCACTAAAGACAATGAAGATGCTTTTCCTGAAGATCCTGATGAAGATACAGACACCGACAATGATGGGATAGGTAATAACGCAGATCCTGATGATGATGGTGACGGGCAAACCGACGAACATGAGCTTGCATGTGGTTCAGATCCTTTAGATGCTTCTTCCACTTCTGCAGATACCGATAACGATGGAATGCCCAATTGTGTAGATCCCGATGATAGTACAGATACTGATTCTGATGGGATCCCTGATGTAACAGATCCAGACGATGACAATGATGGGGTTTCCGATGAGGAAGATGCATTCCCTCTGGATCCGACCGAAGATACTGATACCGATAACGATGGTATAGGAAACAATGCTGATCCAGATGATGATGGGGACGGAGTTTTAGATGAAGAAGATGCATTTCCTCTAGATCCAACTGAAGATACTGATTCCGATAAGGACGGGATAGGTAATAATGTCGATCCTGATGATGACGGGGACGGGCAAACCGATGAAGATGAGCTGGCCTGTGGTTCAGATCCTTTAGATGCTTCTTCTATGTCTGTTGATACTGATGACAACGGCATACCGGACTGTGCGGATCCTGATGACGACGGTGATGGAGTGATCGATGAAGAAGATGCATTTCCACTTGATCCAACAGAAGATACTGATACCGACATTGATGGGATAGGTAACAATACCGATACCGATGATGACGGGGATGGACAATCTGATGAACATGAAAATGCCTGCGGTTCAGATCCCTTGAATGCAGCCTCCACCTCTTCAGATTTTGATGGAGATAAGATTCCTGATTGTGTGGATGTGGATGATGATGGCGACGGAGTAGAGGATTCTGAGGATGACTGTCCTAATTCAGATCCTAATAAGCCGGTAAACTTAGATGGTTGCAGCATTTTCTCTTTACCTGCCGATAATTTTAGTGTTGAATCAACAAATACAAGTTGTTATGGTGTGACAAATGGAAAAATCCGTGTCAGTGTGGCCGCACCGGGATACAACTACATGGTAAGCATTCCAGATCACGATCCTGTAGCATTGCCCGAAGGTTATTCTCTTGATTATACCTTTACCGGACTAGCTCCCGGCGTATATCCGGTTTGCTTTACCATTGAAGGACAGGAGGACTACCAACAGTGCTTCGAGGTGAAAATTGAAGAACCTGAGGCCGTAGTCGCGTTTACTCAGGTTAACCATAATTTTTCAAGTATGAAAATAAGATTAGAAGGACCCGATAAATTTTATGTGTCTGTAAACAATAAAGTCCAGATATTAACTGCAGGTACACACCACATAGACCTTAAAAACGGAGTGAATGAAATAAGTATAAAGGGTGAGCAGGAATGCCAGGGTGAATATTTTGAAAGGATCTTTGTTTCTGAAGATGTGAGGCTATATCCTAATCCAGCTTCCGGGCCTGTTCAAATATACATCCCGGGTGGTGATAACCTTATTGATATAAGTGTCTTAAGCCTTCATGGCGCTCAGGTTTGGATGGATAAAGTTCAGGTGAATGATTCCAGAGTGGTAGAAATTAACCTTGGAAATCTTGAAGCCGGAACTTACATCCTCAAGATTAATGGAAATCAAACAAATGATACACTAAAAGTCATTATAAAATGAAAAACTTAAAAATTATTCTGGGCGTTTTATTTCTTATCGCATTCATAGGATGTGATAAGGATGATGATAACATAATTGAAGAAGAAGCGAAGCTTCCGGGAGATGTGCTCCTTATTGCTCCTTTGAAGAATCAAACCTGTGAAGAAGGTCTTGATGTATCTGATGAGCTGAGCAAAATTACCTTTGAATGGAATGACTCTGAAAATACCGAAACTTATGATCTTATTATTACAGATCCTGAAAGCGGTAATGAGGTAGTCTCTTTTCTTAATCTAACCTCCCCTACACGAAAGGTGGACCTGGTTAAAGATAAGTCTTACACATGGGAGGTGATTTCAAAAAATTCTGAAGCTACTGAGACTGGTGCGAGTGAGTCCTGGAACTTTTACCTGGTAGGTGATCCTCAGAGCAACTACGCTCCTTTTCCTGCGGAAATTTTAAAACCCGAACAATCTGCCTCAGTAGAACTTTCAGATGGCAAGGCTGTGCTGGAATGGCAAGGCGCAGATCCTGATGGAAATGAATTGATCTACACAGTTTATATCGATAAAGTTGATGGAGCGCAGGAACCACCGGAAGATTTACAAAATATCACCGGGACATCTGTAGAGATTGAATTAGATGAAAATGAAACTTATTTCTGGAGGATTAAATCCTCTGACGGACAGAATAGTAGTTACAGCCCTGTACATTATTTTAAAACGTAGTAAATGCTAAAGCCTATTAAAATCGCCATAATACCTATTCTGAGCATTTTTCTTTCGTTGAATGTATTTGCTCAAACGTCTCCACTTTCCTGCAGTTCCTATGAATTGAATGGGAGAAATGTGGTGTTCGGCTGTGAGAATGAGGCAAAACTTTCCCTGGAATTCCTCGACTCGCAAAATATTAAATTCTGGTATGCTCCTAATGGGGAATTTACCCGGAACAATGAATCATTTGCGGTTGTTAATGAAGAATTTGATCCGGAATTCAGCGTTGATGTAAAAGAGAATCCTTCAAATTTTGAAATTTTTACGGGAGATCTTCGGGTGATGGTCCATAAAAAGCCCTTCAAAATTCAAATTTTTGACAGGTATCAACGCCTGGTGATCGGAGACATGGATGGGGAAGCTTACGTCACTGAAGGTGCCAAGACTGAAACCCGAAAAGTGCTTAGAGATGAAGAGCAATTCTTTGGCCTGGGAGAAAAAACAGGTCCGCTTAACCGCAGGGGCCGCTCTTTTACGATGTGGAACAGCGACAAACCCTGTTATTCAGATACTGAGGATCCGTTGTACAAGAGTATTCCCTTCTTTATGAGTACCTATAACTACGGAATCTTCTTCGACAACACCTATAAGACCGAATTTGACTTCGGGAAAAAATCTGATGAATATTTCTCATTTTCGGCACCCGACGGTGCGTTCATCTATTACTTCATGTACGGCAAAGATCTGAAAGAAGTGATCAAAAGCTACACAAAATTGACCGGACAGCCTATCATGCCGCCCAATTGGGCATTAGGCTGGTCACAGAGCCGCGGAATGCTGGTCACTGAAGATCTTACAAGAGGGATAGCAGCAGAGTATCGAAAAAGGGAAATTCCTATTGATATTATTTACCAGGATATCGGCTGGGTTGAAGGACTGCAGAATTTTGAGTGGAGAGAAGACAGGTATGACGATCCTAAAAAAATGCTTTCAGATTTAGCTGAAGATGGAATTAAAGTGATTATCTCCCAGGATCCGGTTATTTCCCAGGCTGTTGAAGACCAGTGGCAAGAAGCAGCAAAAAATGGATATTTGGTGAACGATGTCCGCACCGGAAAACCCTATGACATGCCATGGCCCTGGGGCGGGAACGCCGGAGTAGTGGATTTCACAAATCCCGAGGTGGCCGACTGGTGGGGAGAGCTTCAGCAAAAACCTCTGGATGACGGGGTGAAAGGTTTCTGGACAGATATGGGCGAACCTGCCTGGACCAACGAAGAAAGCACAGACAGGCTTTTCATGAAGCATCATAAAGGAATGCATGCAGAGATCCACAATGTTTACGGACTGGAATGGGATCGCGTGGTAACCGAGCAGTTTGAGAAGCGAAATCCCAATCAGCGGGTATTCCAGATGACCAGAGCGGCTTATGCAGGAATGCAGCGTTACACCTTTGGCTGGAGTGGAGATAGCGGAAACGGAAGGGACGTAACCGATGGCTGGGAAAATCTTGCCGATCAGGTTCCAATGGGAATGTCTGCAGGCCTCGGATTAATTCCATTTTGGACTACAGATATTTCAGGTTATTGCGGGGAGATCACAGATTATGAAGAATTTTCAGAATTATACGTGCGCTGGTTGCAGTTTGGAATATTCAATCCATTGAGTCGGGTGCACCACGAAGGAAACAATGCAGTAGAACCCTGGTTATTTGGAGAGGAGGCAGAAAAGATCTCTAAGGCAGCGATTGAATTAAAATATCAATTACACCCATATATTTACACTTATGCCAGGGAAGCATATGATACGGGATTACCAATCATGCGGCCTTTATTGCTGGAATATGCTTCAGATGAAGAGACTTATGAGCTCAATGATCAATTCCTGTTTGGTGAAGAATTATTAATAGCTCCTGTGGTTGAAGAAGGTGTAACCTATCGGCAGGTATACTTGCCAAAAGGAAACTGGAGGGACTACAATGATCCCGCAAAAAGTTTTAAAGGCAGACAGACGATAGATTATGATACTCCTTTAAACGTGATCCCAATGTTTGTAAAAGAAGGGGCGATCATTCCAAAAATGCCGATAATGCCTTACATAGGTGCCATGAATAATGCGCCTATGATCCTGGAGATCTTTCCGGCAGCAAAACCTTCAGAATTTACTCTTTATGAAGATGAGGGCACAACAAATGATTACCAAAAAGACCATTTCGCAAAAACGAAGATTGAAAGTAAAACTACTTCTTCCGAAGTATTAGTTACCATAAACGAGCCGCAGGTCAATAACTTCAACAATGATGAAAAAAGAAATTTTTGGCTGGAGATCTTCCTGGAGGAGAAACCAACAGAAGTGAAATTCGATGATAAAGTTCTCTCCGAAACTTCTTTCAGGGAGCTAAAGAAAAAATGGAATACTATCTTTGATGTTTCAGGCTACCATTACGATGCCGAGGCATCCCGGCTGTTCATCAGGCTGCCGGATAACAAACAGAAACAATTAATAAGTATACATAAATAACCCTATGAAAAAAATGAAGATGAAGAATCTATTAATGACAGCATGCCTTTGGGTGAGCTTTTCCGGGCTGGTCGTAGCTCAACAAGTTGACTCTCCTAACGGGGAGATGCGAATGCAGTTTGAATTACTGGAGGATGGTACGCCTGCCTATAGCCTTTCTTATAAAGGTCAACCGGTGATCGGGACCAGTACCCTGGGACTGGAATTAAAAGACGATGATCAAAACCTCATGGATAACTTTGTGGTTGAAGATATCCAGACCTCTACCTTTGACGAGACCTGGGAACCCGTATGGGGGGAAGAAAAGGAGATCAGAAACCACTACAATGAAATGGAGGTTAACCTGCTTCAGGAAGGAACAGAACGGGAAATGATCATCAGGTTCCGCCTGTTTGATTCCGGCCTTGGTTTTCGTTATGAATTTCCGCAGCAAAAGAACCTGGGCCACTTCATTATCCAGGAGGAAAGAACACAATTTGCCATGACTGGTGACCATACCGCTTTTTGGATCCCGGGAGACTATGACACCCAGGAATATGATTATACCGAGTCACGTTTAACAGAAATAAGGGAACTATTAAATAGCTCAATTACCGAGAACCTTTCTCAAACTTCCTTTTCTCCCACGGGTGTACAGACGTCATTAATGATGAAGACCGATGATGGGATCTACATTAACCTGCATGAAGCAGCACTTATAGATTATTCTGCCATGCACCTGGAACTGGATGATGAAAACCTGACCTTTGAATCCTGGTTAACCCCGGATGTCACAGGAAATAAGGTTTACATGATCGCTCCCGGGAAATCCCCGTGGAGAACCATCCTGGTTAGTGACGACGCGAGGGACATTCTTGCCTCCAGGATTACCTATAATCTGAATGATCCTGTGGCTTTTGATGACACTTCCTGGATCAAACCAATGAAGTATGTGGGAGTCTGGTGGGAAATGATCACCGGGAAAAGTTCCTGGCATTATACCGATGAATTTGCTGCTGTAAAATTGGGAGAAACAGATTTTGAAGCGGCAGAACCCAATGACACTCATGGTGCCACAACCGAAAACGTAAAAAGATATATAGATTTTGCCGCCGAGCATGGTTTTGACGGAGTACTGGTAGAAGGATGGAACATTGGATGGGAAGACTGGTTCGGGAATTCCAAAGACTATGTTTTTGACTTCATGACCCCTTACCCGGATTTTGACCTTGAAGAAGTGCGGGACTACGCGAAGTCAAAAGGTGTGGAAATGATCATGCATCATGAAACCTCTTCTTCCGTAAGAAATTATGAGCGTCATATGGACCAGGCTTACCAGTTCATGAAAGACAATGGTTACAATGCCGTAAAGAGTGGTTATGTGGGGGATATTCTTCCTCGGGGGGAAAATCATTACAGCCAGTGGCTGGTAAACCATTACCAGTATGCCATCGAAAAAGCTGCTGAATACGAGGTAATGGTCAATGCCCATGAAGCAGTTCGCCCAACCGGGATTGCCCGTACCTGGCCAAACCTTATCGCTAATGAATCTGCCCGCGGGCAGGAGTACCAGGCATTTGGAGGGTCTAAACCCAACCATGTGACGGTGATACCTTTTACACGTCTTATTGGCGGACCAATGGATTACACTCCGGGAATCTTTGAAATGGATATAAGCACCTTCAGCCCCGACAATGATTCATGGGTAAACAGTACGATCGCCAATCAGCTGGCCCTTTATGTTACCATGTATTCTCCGCTGCAAATGGCTGCTGACTTGCCGGAGAACTACGAGAGATTCATGGATGCCTTTCAGTTCATCAAAGATGTTGCAATTGACTGGGATGAGACCAAGTACCTGGAAGCCGAACCGGGATATTATCTTACTATTGCCCGAAAAGAAAAAGACAGTAATAACTGGTTTGTAGGTAACGTGAACGGAGATGATCCACGGACTGCAAACATAAAATTCGACTTCCTGGATAAAGGAAAAACATATATAGCCACGATCTATTCAGATGCAAAAGATGCACACTACAGGGATAATCCACAGGCATATGAGATTAGAAAAGCGGTGGTGAACCATCGTTCCAAATTATCACAAAGATCTGCACCCGGCGGTGGTTTCGCCATCAGTATTATGGAGGCAGACAAAGCTGAAACCAAAGGTTTAAAAAAGCTGTAAAATAGCCGGTATAACAGGAATGGCAGATGATAAAACATCTGCCATTCTTTTTTATAATGCTATTGGGGATACTCTAAAAAAATAGTACTTTTAAAACCTTAAGAAAACTTTATGAAAAACAAGACTTACCTTATTCTCATCACCATTGTTTCTGCCCTTGGGGGACTTCTTTTTGGATATGATACAGGAGTGATCAACGGATCCCAGTATTTTTTCAGCCAGTATTTCGACCTGGATGCAGGTATGAAAGGCTGGGTTGTTGGAAGTGCACTACTTGGTTGTTTTGTGGGTGCCATCATTTCAGGCCCCTTAAGCTCGGCAATAGGGCGTAAATATTCTCTTATTATTTCCTCCATACTATTTACCATGTCGGCCTGGGGGTCGGGTCTTCCGGATTTCTTACCTCAATCTGTTTCCCTTTTGGTAATGTTCAGGATCATTGGAGGTCTGGGAATTGGGATCGCTTCAATGAACGCTCCAACCTATATTGCTGAAATTGCCCCGGCAAAGATAAGGGGTACCCTTGTGAGCTATTATCAGCTGGCCATTGTAGTGGGGTTCTTCGTTGTATTCCTTGCGACCTACTTCATTGGGAGCACTGCCACTGAGGCCGAGAATATCCAGAACGGCTGGAGATATATGTTATGGTCTGAATTAATACCCAGTCTTTCCTTCCTGATTCTTTTACTCTTCGTTCCAAAAAGTCCGAGGTGGTTAGCTTTAAAAGGCATGAAATCTGAAGCCCTGGCGGTACTGAAAAAAATTCACGGTGACGAGATAGCCGAGATCGAATTCAGGGAAATTGAACATTCCATAGAAAAAGATAAGAAAAAGGTCAAATTGAACCTGTTTGCAAAAGGAGTTTTTTCGATCCTGGTAATTGGAACCGTGTTATCTGCGCTACAGCAGTTTACGGGAATTAATGCCGTACTGTATTATGGAGCAGATATTTTTGAACGTGCCCTGGGATTTGGTAAAGAGGACATTCTACAACAACAGGTGCTTCTGGCAGCCGTAAACCTGGTCTTCACTTTTGTTGCCATGGCAACGGTAGATCGTGTGGGAAGAAAGCCATTAATTTACATTGGTTCTGTAGGAATGATCACAGGATTTGTTTTGTTGGGAAGTACTTTGATGACCAATAGTGTTGGTATTCTTTCCCTTATAGGCGTATTACTTTTCATCGCCTCATTCGCAATGTCTATGGGCCCGGTTGTGTGGGTTGTACTTTCTGAAATGTTTCCTAATAATATGAGAAGTGCGGCCATGTCTATCGCCGTTGCAGCTCAATGGGCAGCAAATTATCTGGTTACTCAAACCTTCCCTATGGTTGCGGAAAGTGAGGTAAACAGTAGTGAATTCTGGAATGGGTCCCTGCCCTACTTTATATTCTCGGCATTTATCCTGGGAATCATCTTTTTCACCATGAAATACATTCCTGAAACAAAGGGAAAGACCCTGGAAGAGCTGGAAGAAATGTGGAATATACCCGAAGAGGCAAAGATCAAAGAATGATTACAATAACAGCAGTAAAAAAAGCAGGCCCTGAAGCCTGCTTTTTTTATTCCCCGTTATTGACTGTCAAACCTTTTTAGATTTCTTTAATATCCTTTCCGGTATATTTTTGTAATTTCAGGAAAACCACAATTTTAAATCACATGAAAACAGCCTCACTAAATAAAGACATTGTCTATAATGAAGATAAGGCGGCGGTACAGGTCTTGTTTGATACTCCAAATAGTAAAGAGATACGAATTGCCATGAAAAAGGGTCAGATAATGAAGGAACATAAAACTCCCTACCCTATTGTAGTAGAAATCTTTCAGGGAAAAATAACTTTTGGAGTCGAAGGCAATACTCATTCGTTGGAAAAAGGGGATTTGGCTTCTTTGGATGGAGATATACCTCACGACCTAAAAGCTGAAGAAGATAGTATAATCAGACTCTCTTTATCTAAATCTGACTCTGCTGAAAGGGTAAAAGATGTGGCAAAAGGATCCTGATCAAAGAAGATAAAAAGCAAATTTCATCGATAAAATGCTTATTTTCAGGAAAAAAAGAAAAACTTAAGAAATAATAATATATCTTAGCCCTCCAAACTTTAACCTACGAGCAGTGATGGATATTATAATCGCTCTTATTTCTGTCGATATCATCATGTCAAAATTCCTTGACTGTTATATCAAATCCAATCGGTTCGAAAGCAACCATGAGGAAAGAAATCCTGTATACCGCAGAATTCTTTCGGCATTAGGAGTTGATAACAATATTTGGTTATCCTTTCTGCTAACGGTTCTTACGGTTGGTGTGGGAGTTCATTTGCTGAATACATTTTATTCCTCTACTCCTTTCCAACTGCTTTTCATTTTCACCGGACTTTTCTCAACGGTTCTAAACCTTGGTTCTGCTCACAGTGCTTATTTCGGAAGGACTAATCTTATCACCAAAAAACTTTTGAGAGTAAAAAATTAATTTGATCCTTTAGAATCACTAAATTTTTTTTCCCTTTAAATCGTCATCAAAAATGGAATTTCCCTTACCTGAAGTTCCCAATAGAATAAGTTTGGCAAAAATTTAAGGCTGCTTTAAACTCTTTTCTCATTGATAACCATTTAATTAGGTGTAATGAAAAAGAAATTACTCCTTTTATTATTATTAGGATCTGCCGTTTTCACAGCTTGTTCGAAAGATGATGACAATCCTGAACCTGAGCCTGTAGATCTCAGCGGAAAGAATTTTGCCCATTTGCTTTTTGAAAGCCAGGAGGCGTGCGAAGAAGCAAATGAAACTTATTTTACCAACTGTGCCCAGACTCTTGAGATCCTCGATAAGGAAAACGCAGTCCTTATGTTGACAGATATCCTGTATAATGTAAATTACGAGATCGAAGGCGATATACTTACCGTAAAGGCACATGAACATACCTATGAATTTGATGAAGACCTTATCTTCCAAATAGTTGATCTGCAAACGCTCCTCCTAACCTCCAATCAAACGGAATGGAAGGAATTCACAGATTCTATCTGGGAATAGTGAAGATGGGCTTTTCCTTTGAAAAAAGAAGAAGTTTCCTTTGAAAATTATAAATAAGAAGTTTAATTTGCACCCTCAATCGGGAAGTGGTCCCTGGAACCTGGAGTAGCAAATACGGCTGCTTTCTTTCCAAAACCATGATTTCGGGATGTGGCGCAGTCCGGTAGCGTATACGTCTGGGGGGCGTAGGGTCGCAGGTTCAAATCCTGTCATCCCGACAAGCATAAAAGTGATGCGAGAGCATCACTTTTCTTGTTTAAAGCAGCACGCAAAGCTGGCTTTGCAGTGCAGGCTTTAAACAAGAAAAGGCGACAGCCGGCAGAACTTTTATATTTCCAGCGACGGATGTAATTAGGATTCTACAAATCCTGAACCCTCCCGGGCAAACTTCAAAATTTCAAGCACCAAATTCCAAATGAATGTTGAACAGAGCTGCATGTTGCGAAATGGTCAGCTTATTTCCAGATGATGAGCCTGCCATTGCTGATCTCACAAGAGTTAAAGTTGAACTGCCTGGTGATATGCTTCATGGTTTTCTCACGGTAGATAAATACATGGGTTGGATCTTTTCGATAGATCCAGGAGCCAAAATCTTTTTCCGGAGGAAATAATAAGGTCATACAGATCAACTGACCATTAGGTTTCAACATCTTTTTAAGAAGTGAGAATTCCTTTTTGGGGTTGTAAAAATGTTCTATCACCTCACAGGAAACAATGTAATTATACTTTTGTTCCAGCAGGTGCGGATGAGGGGCGAAATAAGGGTCATACTTTTCAACCTTATATCCATGCTCGCTCAGCACCTTTGAAATTACAGGCCCTGTTCCGCTACCAAAATCAAGCCCCCTATCCTCCGGCCTGAAATTATCCAGAACATATCGCCATATAGGCGAAGTGAATTCCCGGTACCGGGGATCATTTACATCATTTCGATGCTCGAGATATCTGCCTTTTTCTTCTTCCTGGCCGGGATGTAATAGTCTATCTTTTACCAGGGCCCCACATGTAAGGCATTCATAATATTCCGGGTCTATCTTTTTCGGTAAATGACCATCACAAAGCGTGCAAATCATTTGAAAGATTTTTGAACCGATAATTTAGAGAATAATCCCCTATTTGTCAAACCCGGTTATGATCCAGATCTCCACTTAATTACCTGGGGTAAATGAAAACAAGGTAGGGCTGAAGTTGACCATTACCCAGGCCCAGTTTTGGGTTTTATCCTTATCTCCCCCTTTCAGAACCTCAAGGGAACTACTGCCGAACATTTGAGAATAACCAAGGCTTACAGACAGATCTCCCGCGATCTTATAAGCTGCAGCCACATCTATTTCTGTCCCAAGATATTTTTCCCCGGAATTATTGCTGCTATTAATCATGTTTGCTGCAGAAGAAAAGTAATGAGGCATTACAGAAATTTCCAACTTTGGGGTTGCCCAGGCGATCTTTCCATAGAGATCAACTAAACCGACGGTGTTTTGATGGTTCCCTGCAAAAAAATAATCCATATGACCGTTGAAGCCGTGGTTCGTACCGAACAAAGGAGTAAACGAATTGATCTCTCCTGAAGTTTCCTCCATATCTGTTCCCGATAAATATTCGGCTCCTAATCCGGTCTTCCAGCTTTCAGAAACAGAATAGGTAAGATTTGCTCCGGCATACCAGGCTGAAAGATCCCGGCCTAGTTTCTTTCCAGTTTGCCCATACACAGCAAGGTCACCAGTCCATTCCCCGCTTTTAAAACCATAAAAGGACCCAAAAGTCTGGATATATTCAATTTCCTGTGACTGTACGGTGGAGTTTTGCTCGTAACCCGTGTTCAGAAATAGAAAACTAAGTCCGGACTTATTAAAATCAAGGTGATACCAGGCGAACTGCATGTTCTGGTAGGTATTTAGACGGTATGGCAGCTCCACAAGGCTTTCTCCCTCGGCATTGTAGGCTGCCCCTACATCCAGTCGCTGATTTGTTGCCGGATTCCAGGTAAAAAGTGCAGCATCATGACTCTGCCCCTGCTGTGCCCAGTTCACCTCGCCCATGATACGCTGGTTATCATAAGACAGCACCTGCCTGCCCAGCCTGAACTTAAAACTTTCATTAAAAGCGTACTCTCCGTAAGCTTCAAAAATGGAAAATCCGTTCTTATCTGCGGTAGCCATAGGAAGCACATCTCCCCAGGTTCTTATATTCTGACCAGAAAATTTGACCCGTAGCCTATCCTGAGAGTAACCCAGGATGATTCTGGAACGTTGGGAGATAAAAGTTGCTGCCTCCTGCTCCCCGGTTAATAATGTTTTGTAACCGTCCCGGTATTCAAATCTTGGCCGTAACTGGAGTCCTGCCTCAAAGGTCTGTGCAAAAAGAGGGATGGCCATTAAAAACAAAAGTAGTAGGAGGGTAATTTTTTTCATGTTTGATAACCTGTTTAAATGAGGGGTAAAAAAAGCTAAAATAATAAAAATGTATTATGACCTGCCTCATATAGAGGTAATGGTGCTGTTATATAAGAATTGGACGGTGGTTCCTATTTTTTATTTTAAATTTGACTACCCTTGCCTCCTACTTATGAAAAGATCTTTTTTACTGCTCCTGTTTTCCCTATTGATTTCTGTAACAGCATCTGGACAGGTAATTTCTGAAACCAATACCGATATTCTCCTTCAAAGAGCACAGCAGGAATACCGGGATGGGAAATACAAAAACTCTCTTGCACTCACCCAACGAGGCCTGGAATTGGCACCAGAATACCATGACATAAGGATCCTTCAGGTAAGGAACTTGTGGGCGTTGGAGAGAATGGTTGAAGCAAACGCAGACTTTGAATACCTCCTGGAACACGCACCACATTATCCCGATCTGAAACCTTTGGCCAAACAACGGTTTGACCGAAGCCGGTCGGCTGAAGAAGCTCTGGACCTTTTAGACAGAATACTTGGAATTTACCCTGACGATCTTTCCTTTCAGGTAAAAAAGGCAAGCCTGCTGATTGAAAATCATAAAACCCATGAAGCCCGGGCTCTTGCTAAAAACCTTATCACAAGAAAAAACCTTCCGGGAAAAGAAAGATATATACTGCAAAATATCCTGAAACAAACGATTTCTAATGAGATCGGGATCAACTACCAGTACATTGATTTCAGTCAGGAATATTCCCGAAGTAATTCCTGGAATAACATGAGCGGGGAATACCAGCACAGTTTTAACCGAACAGTTGTATTGGGAAGGGTCACCTATTCAGACCGGCAGTACGACCAGGGCATGCTCTATGAACTTGAAGCTTACCCGGTCTTTAGTGAAAGGTTATATGCTTTTACAAACTTTGGATTCTCAAAGGGAGACATATTTCCAGATTTCCGCAGCAGTGCTTCCCTGTATTTTAATTTTGCGAAAACATTCGAAGCCGAGGTTGGCGCCAGGGCATTGATTTATGATAATACTTCCTTCTTCACAGGCATACTGGGACTCACAGCTTACAGTGGAAAGTTTTATCTTAACTCCCGTATATTTGTGGGACCCGAACGAAGAGATCATTTGGTTCAGAATTATCAGTTTAATGTAAGATACTATTTTGGAGACCCTGATAACTATCTTTTCCTGCGCCTTGGCAACGGGATCTCTCCTGAAGAATCTGCTTTGTATTCCCTTGAGGAAGACCCCTTACTGGATGCCTGGTATGGAAGTACAGGCATAAACAAATCTTTTGGGATTCACCATATTTTCCAGGTTGGAGGCGGCGTACTTCACGAAGAGATCACTAAAGATAAGAAAGGAACCCAATTTATTGGAACCGCCGGTTACCGATACCGGTTCTAAAGTCAGACTTCAGTAGTTTTAAAACCTTTCCGGGTCATTGTCCCCCACCCTGATTTTATCCTGAATATCTTCTTATAATATCCTTTCATTTGGCCATAGACCAGGACAGGGTGGAATAAGAAAGGTTCGAGATAAGCAGCCAATAGTAGTTCTGCCAGCTGTTTTCCACTGGTATAATGTTTGAAATTCTTTACATAGAAAAAGATAGATACGGTCGAAAAGATACACCCCAACAGGTAAACGACTGTAAATAAAAGGATCGCCATGGTCCAGTTTATGAATCCCAGGTAACCGAACAGAATTATACAGATAAGCCCCAGGAATTCAACTATAGGAGCCCCAAATTCAAAGAAACACCAGTAGGGGAAAAAGAATTTACCCATATTACCGTACTTCGGGTTAAAAAAGAGATAACGGTGTAGTTTAAGGGTTTCCCATAGTCCACGTGCCCAGCGGTCCCGTTGCTTTACGAAAATATTATAATCATGCGGTGCTTCTGTCCAGCAAAGGGTTTCGGGAACATATACCACCTTGTACGGCTTCTTTAATTTTTCCATATGTACCCGCAACCTTATACAAAGTTCCAGGTCTTCTCCCACAGTCTTTACATTGAAACCTCCTACCTGAATAAGCCTGGTTCTTGGGTACATTCCAAAGGCGCCTGAAACCAGCATTAATCCGTTCACCTCGCTCCAGCCCATCCTCCCAATCAGGAAGGCTCTTATATATTCAACGACCTGTACAGTGGGCACAAAGTCACGGGGCACCATGAGTTTTTTAAGAATCCCATTCTGGATATGTGAATCGTTGGCTATCCCAATGCCTCCACCACAGGCGATGATCTCCTTATCCCCCTCTTCAAGGTAAGGCCTCACCATTTTCAGGATCGCATTCTGTTCAATGATACAATCGGCATCTGTACACAGGACCAGTTCTGTGCCTGCAAAATTGATCCCGGCATTCAGAGCATCTGCCCTACCCCCGTTGTTTTTGTGAATTACGGTAAGGTGGCGGAATTGGGTTTTCCTGCTTTTGTAAATAGTATTAACGGTCGCGGTAGGAATTGGCTGGGTAATGAACGTTGCATCAAAAGGCTCCAGATCATATTTATCAATAAGGAGTTCCATTGAATTATCTGTACTCCCGTCATTCACTACAATAAGTTCATAAAAAGGGTACTGGATTGAAAGCAGTGATCTTACGTTTTCTACTATGGTCTTGCCTTCATTATACGCAGGTGCGATAAGGGTCACAGAGGGTATATCTGTAGCGCTCACGATATCATTGACCTGCAGGAAACGGGACCGTCTTTTATTTCTCGTGACCGCCCTATGAGACAAAAACACTCCTCCAAAATAGATCGAAACCAGTGCCAGACCATAGACCAGGAAAAACCAGCTTATACTTTGGTAGAAATAATACAGGTAGCCGGTGTTTGTCATTCTGCGATAACTTCAAGAGATTGATCTGTGTACTGCCTGTAATAAAATTCCTGAACCTCTTTTTTATGGCCACTGTTCCAGAGGATCTCTGCTGTACTAAGCTTTAGAACATCATTACCTTCTTTAAGCACCCTCCGGAAGAACTGCAGGTCTGGAGAGCCGGATACATTCTGAAGGAACTTCAGCAAATGTACCTGCTGTTCGGTATTGGGAATTTTGAAAAATTTCCTTTTTACTTCAATGAGTTTCTCTTCCTTTAGCTGAAAGGAGGAAATACAATAGATAGCCGCTTCCCTTCGGTCAAAATTCTCATGATCGAGAAATTGCAGAATATAATCCACTTCGGTTTCCAGATTAAATTTTCTGATGATCCTCATGATCAATTCCTGCGCATAGGGTTTTTTCACCTTATAGGCCTTCCGAAGATACTTTAAACGGGGTTCAGGGTAAAGGTCATGAAGTTTTTCCACTACCTTTATCTGTTGCCACAAGGTCATTTCCCGCTTAAGATAAGGCAGGAATCGCAGACTATCCCATCCAAGAAAAACAACAATCGCGATCTGCGCTTCACGACGAACATAGATATTCCTGTTATTTCTTTCCCTGATCAACTCCCGTAAATGCTGTTTTTGATCCATCTCATAGATTTCTCTGATTCCGCGGGCCTTTACATACCACTTTTTACTCTCAAGCTTCCTTACAGAAGCACGAAAAGGAGGGATCTGTTTAAAAAGGGTTTCAAGTTTTAAATAGTTTTCCCCAAGAATGGAGCGCTGGGTCCTTATCATAAGATCAATAAGGTACTGTACATTCTTAGGCTGTGACCTTACCACCCCGGCATCCCGGAACGCTCTCTGAACCCTTATAAGATCAGGTACTTCATTGGGGAGTGGATATAAGTGTTGTGAAGTGACTTCAGCAAAGGTCCTTTCAATCTCCCTCAACTTTGCGGTACGTCTTTTTCGGTAATAAAGACTTGCGGCAAGAGTACCCCAAAGGGCGACTAAAATCAGGAGTAGGAGCTGGATGACGAAAAATAAAAAACCAGCTGTCATCATCAGATAAGGAGTTTTTGAATATCATCCATATCAAACGGAACAGCAAAGAATCCGGTGACATTATTGGAACTCATGATCTCCTGCTGCACTTTTCTCTGCCCCATATTGGTAACGATCATGAGGGATTTGTGAGGAATGATCTCCTTTATCTGGAAAACAAAATCAAGGGGGGCGATTCCGTCAAACAGGATATCAGATATAATAACATCAAAATCTACCTCCTGGTCTTCAATATTCAGATCACTCAGGGATCTGATTGCTTTACAGCCGTAATCATTCACCATCATTAACCGCTCAAGGATCCTGAGCAGAATAATATCTTCCTGAATAATTAAGGCAGTTCGGGTCACTTTTTTTCCAACTTGTAGGGGTTCCTCTTCATTAAGCCGGGGCCTGAATGTCTCAGAAATAGCTTCTTACAAAACTATTAAAATTATGTTATAGAAAAATTTGTAACTGTTAAAACATCATAATCTTATTAAACAAAAAATCCCGCAGTTTCTGCGGGATGAATTTGAAATTAAAACAGTCTATACCTTAATGGTCAAAAGCGCGGGTTTACTCCGGAAATTTATCAGTTCAACAACTTTTCTTTTCTAAGAAACAGATCAAGGTTTCCGGCTATTTCATAGCATTTACTCACCTTCTCTGCCCCACTGCAGGAGCGGGAATCTGTTTTATGGGATTTACAGGTAAAGCCTGAAAGGTCCAGCTGTTTGAATTTTGGGTTTATGGCTACACATTGTTCATAAAGATCATTGATGTTGTCATATTCCTGAGGGTCGATCCCTTTACTTAAAAGAAATCCTTTAAGGAAATTCTCTATGGCATACTGGGAATTCTTGCAGACGAGAAAGGAAACAACATCCTCCTCGGGTCTGCAAAGTTCTGTGTTTGCATCCTGAAGCTTTCTAACAGCTTCATCGAATAAACCAATTGCTTTGTTTTCCATAATGGTAAGTTTTGAGTTTAACAGGATCCTCCCCGGCCATACAACCTCATCCATGTATAGCCGGAAAGGAAATTTTTATTTACATATCCCTGAAGAGTTCCAGTCTTTCCCATTTGGATCCAACTTCTTCCTGCGCCTGTTTCAACAATGCCGAACCTAGTTCTGCATTTTCCTTGGCTACTCTGGTAAAACGGGTCTCGTTATACATGAACTCTTCCAATGGAGCCTGCGGTGCTTTGGAATCCAGTTTAAAACGTTTCCCCTTCTCCTTGGAAGGATCAAATCTGAATAATGGCCAGTAGCCGGTCTCTACCGCTTTCTCCTGCTGTTTTGGACCATGCTTAAGGTCATAACCATGTTCGCCACAGTGTGAGTACGCTATGATGATAGAAGGTCCGGGATAGGCTGCAGCCTCTTCAATTGCCTTCAGGGTTTGCAGGTCTTTAGCACCAATCGCTACCTGTGCTACATACACGTTCTGATAAGAAACGGCCTGCAGGGCAAGACTCTTTTTAGAAGTTTTCTTGCCGGAAACCGCGAACTTGGCACTTGCTCCCAAAGGAGTAGCTTTAGACATTTGTCCGCCGGTATTGGAATATACCTCGGTATCCATCACCAGGATATTGATATCTTCTCCTGAAGACAGCACATGGTCAACTCCGCCGTACCCAATATCATAGGCCCAGCCGTCTCCTCCAAGTATCCAGACTGCTTTTTTGCGCAGGTACTCTGTCAACTGGTTCAATTTTACGGCCTCAGGATTATCAATGGTTGAAAGGATCTTTTTGAGCTCATCGATCTGCGCATGTTTCTCTTTCTTTTGAGCCTCATTTTCTTCCGGATTGTTCAGAATAGCATTTACAATTTCTGAACCTACCAGGGGTTCCACCTGTTTTAAAAGATCTACTGCGATTTCCTGTTTTTTGGAAAGTGCCAGTTTCATACCCAAACCAAATTCGGCGTTGTCTTCGAAGAGAGAGTTTGCCCATGCAGGTCCTCTTCCGAATTCATTTTTCTTATAAGGAGTGGTAGGTAGGTTTCCTCCGTAAATGGAAGAACATCCGGTAGCGTTAGCTATTAAAATGCTGTCTCCATATAGTTGGGTAAGCATCTTGATATAGGGGGTTTCCCCACAACCCGAACATGCACCCGAGAACTCAAACAAGGGTTCAAGGAACTGAGAACCTTTGACATTAGTGATCTGCAGCTCTGTACGATCATAATAGGGAAGTTGAGTAAAGTAATCCCAGTTTTTGACTTCGGTCTCTGCAACTTCCAGTTTTGACCGCATATTGATCGCTTTGAAATTTTCAATGGTCTTGCTTTCAGCAGGGCATACAGCTACGCAAAGGTCACAACCGGTACAATCTTCAGGTGAGATCTGCAGGATATAGGAATCTGTTCCTGTAAAAGGACGTCCTTTGGCAGGTACAGCCTTGAAATCTCCCGGTGCACCGGCAAGGTCTTCTGTAGGAACTACTTTTGCCCTGATAGCAGCATGCGGACAGATGGCAACACATTTGTTACATTGGGTACAAAGATCTTTGTCTTCCCATACGGGGATGAAATCGGCTATTCCGCGTTTTTCATATTGGGTGGTTCCTGTGGGGAACGTTCCGTCTATTGGAAATGCGCTAACCGGAAGCTCATCTCCTTCGCCGGCAAGTATCTTTCCTAATACCTCTTTTACGAATGGATCTGCATCCCCGGTCATCATAGGTTTGAGTCTGCGGCTACTGGTGATCTGTTTTGGATAATCCACCTTCTGAAGGTTCGCTAGGGATTGATCAACGGCGTTGAAGTTCATTTGCACGATCCTTTCTCCTTTGTGGGAATAGGATTTTACAATAGCATCCTTGATCTTCTGAATGGCTTCTTCTTTAGGTAGTACTCCCGAAATGGCAAAGAAACAGGTTTGGAGCACAGTGTTGGTCCTCTTACCAAGGTTAGCATCCTGAGCCACTTTGGTGGCATCAACCACGTAGAAAGAAAGTTCATTTTCCACGATCTCTTCCTGCATTTTCTGAGGCAGCATATCCCATACCTCCTCATTTGAAAAAGGTGAATTCAGAAGGAAAGTTCCTCCTTTTTTGATCTTTTTCAGGATGTCATATTTCTCTATGAAATTGAATTGGTGGCAAGCAATAAAATCGGCTGTATTAATAAGGTAACTTGAATAAATGGGCTGTGGCCCGAACCTTAGGTGGGAAATGGTTTGAGAACCGGCTTTTTTGGAGTCGTATACAAAATACCCCTGTACATAATTATCTGTGGTTTCCCCAATTATCTTGATAGAGTTCTTGTTCGCTCCAACCGTACCATCAGATCCCAGTCCGTAGAACATGCAGTTGAAAGTGGTTTTCCTGGTCTTGAAAACCGGATTGTAGAGCAAACTTTTGAAACTCACGTCATCATTGATACCTATGGTAAAATGGTTCTTTGGCTGTGGTTTCAACATTTCGTCAAAAATACCCTTGACCATGGCCGGATTGAATTCTTTGGAAGAAAGTCCGTAACGTCCACCTATGATCTGAGGCATGTCACGATCACTTTCAGCAAAGCTGGTGATCACATCCAGGTACAGAGGCTCTCCGGTGCTTCCCGGTTCCTTGGTCCTGTCAAGAACAGCGATCTTTTTTACTGTTTTTGGCACCATATTTATAAAGTCCTCTACAGAGAAAGGACGATACAAGCGCACGATAAGAACACCCACTTTTTCTTCGGAATTTAAAAGAGTATCCACCGTTTCTCTTACGGCTCCTTCCCCAGATCCCATTATCACTATCACACGTTCGGCTTCAGGATGTCCTTCATAATCAAACAGATTGTACTTGCGGCCTGTGTGCTCATAGAATTCATCCATCACCTCCTGCACTATTTGTGGTACCTTTTCATAATGAAGGTTTGCCGCTTCCCGTGCCTGGAAGAAAACATCGGGGTTTTGAGAAGTTCCGCGAATTACAGGACTGTCGGGGTCCAGAGACCGCTTCTTGTGCTCCATGATCTTATCTTCGGGCATCATCGCTTTGATAATATCATCGGGGATAGCATCAATTTTAGAGATCTCATGAGAGGTCCTGAAGCCGTCAAAGATGTTCATGAAAGGTACTCTTGACCTCAGGGTCGCCACCTGCGAGATAAGTGCAAAATCCATTGCCTCCTGCACTGATCCTCCAAAAAGCATGGAAAATCCTGTTTGTCTTGCGGCCATCACATCTGAATGATCTCCAAAAATGGAAAGAGCGTGGGTTGCGATTGTACGGGCCGCCACATGGATCACATTGGGCAACAACTCCCCCGCAATTTTATACATATTGGGGATCATAAGTAACAAGCCCTGGGAGGCCGTGAAAGTGGTGGTAAGGGCACCGGCCTGCAACGAACCATGTACGGCACCTGCCGCCCCGCCTTCACTTTGCATTTCTACGATCCTGGGAATATTGTTCCAGATATTTTTTTTGCCTTTTGAACTATAGACATCCACATGTTCTCCCATGGGAGACGCAGGCGTTATAGGATAAATAGCACACACCTCATTTGTTTTATGCGCCACCTTAGCCACAGCTTCATTGGCGTCACAAATGAGTTTAGGGAATTTCTCTGCCATTTTAATTTACATTTTGAATTGTTTACATTTTATGCACCGTGAAGCCATACCTTTTTCTCAAGTAGTTCTTCTTCAGTTTCCAGGTAGTCCTCATTTGGATGTATACAGTCTACAGGGCAGACATTTACACACTGAGGTTCGTCGTGGAAGCCTTTACATTCAGTACACTTATCAGCAACTATGAAATAGAATTCATCAGAAAGTGGTTCATTTTCTGAGTCTGCATCCACTTCTTTTCCTCTTGGGGTAGTCACTGTACCACTTAATTTGGTTTCATCTGAATATGACCACTCCTGATCTGGTTCGTAGATCGCATTGTTCGGACATTCCGAAATACATGCGTCGCAATTGATACACTCATCTGTTATAAAAAGAGCCATAACCTTATAATTTAAATTATTACTAAAATTTTTTATTAAAAGTATTGCACCTCTATCTGCTTCGATATGACGGTAATCATGTTTTATTTTATGAAGAATTATTCTTAATAAGCTGATTTTGAATTCTACATGACCTGCATCATATTTAATACCTCAAGGTCCTTTTACATTTACCACAAGATCCAATTACTGTCGGTTTGAAACTGATAGTCTTAAAAAGATAAAATATGATCACTGAAAAAATCAATCCTCAGGCCGAAGCCCTTGATGCAGTTGTAATTCGCTTTGTGGGCGACTCGGGTGACGGGATGCAGCTAACGGGAACTCAGTTTTCTGATACCTCTGCCATGTTTGGAAATGACGTGGCAACCTTCCCGAACTACCCCTCGGAAATACGTGCTCCTCAAGGCAGCCTTTACGGGGTGTCGGGATTCCAGGTGCATATAGGAAGTGTAGAGATCTCAACACCCGGTGACAGCGTGGACCTCCTGGTTGCCATGAATCCAGCCGGACTTAAGACCAACCTTTACGCGGTCAAACCGGGGCAGACCATTATCGTGGATGTTGATTCATTTACCAAGAAAAATCTTGAGAAGGCACAGTACACCACCAATCCTCTACATGACGGCAGCCTTGAAAATTACCGCATCATTGAGGTAGGCATGTCTTCCCTTACAAAGGAAGCCCTGAAAGATATAGAAGGACTTGACAATAAAAGTATCACCCGCAGCAAGAACATGTTCGCCCTGGGGATGGTGTATTGGTTGTATGACCGCTCTCCTGAACATACCATTGATTTCTTCAACAAGAAATTTAAAAATAAACCCGAACTCATAGAAGCAAATACCCGGGTTTTGAATGCCGGATATTTTTATGCCGAAACCATTGAATTGATCCCCAACTCCTATAGTATTTCTCCCGCAAAAATGGCAGGAGGAACTTACAGGATCATCATGGGGAACACGGCTACCGCCTGGGGATTCCTTGCTGCTGCTGAAAAATCGGGGCGCGAACTTTTTCTCGGCTCCTACCCTATTACTCCCGCTACAGATATACTGCATGAACTGGTAAAACACAAACACTTCGGGGTCAAGGCTTTCCAGGCCGAGGATGAGATCGCCGGAATTAGTTCGGCCATTGGTGCCTCCTTTGCCGGAGATCTTGCTATCACCACAACATCAGGACCGGGGCTCGCTTTAAAAGGAGAGGCTTTAGGACTAGCCATGATGATTGAATTACCACTGGTAGTGGTGAATGTTCAACGAGGGGGACCTTCTACAGGATTACCCACAAAAACCGAGCAATCTGACCTTATGCAGGCTATGTATGGCCGTAATGGGGAAAGCCCTGTGATCGTGATCGCAGCCAGTACCCCTGCCAACTGCTTTAACTATGCTTACCAGGCCTCAAAACTTGCTTTAGAACATATGACCCCTGTAGTCTTGTTGACAGACGGCTATATCGCAAATGGTTCCGCGCCCTGGAAGATCACTACAGTAGATGAGCTTCCTGAAATTAAGAACCATATCGTAAAAGAGGGAGGGGAAGACTGGCATCCTTACAATCGTGACGAAAATACCCTGGCAAGGAATTGGGCCTTACCGGGTACCCCGGGACTTGAACATCGTGTAGGCGGTCTGGAAAAAGACAGGATCACGGGAGATGTTTCGCATGTACCCGAGAACCATGAGATCATGACCTTTACCCGTGCAGAAAAGGTGAAGCGCGTGCAGAACTATATTCCTGAACTGGCTCCAAAATTCGCAGAAGAAGGCGATCTGTTGATCGTTGGTTGGGGAGGAACCTACGGTTCACTTTATTCTGCAGTAAAACAAATGAACCGCGAAGGACATAAAAATATTGGACTGGCCCACTTCAATTACATCAATCCCCTTCCAAAGAATACAGAAGAGGTTTTCAAAAGATTTAAAAAGATCCTGGTTTGCGAACTCAATAACGGCCAGTTCGTGAACATTCTGCGAATGAATTTCAACATCGAATTCCTGCAGTACAATAAAATTCAGGGCTTGCCCTTCGCAAATTCTGAATTGATCGAAAAATTCAAACAACTGGTAAAATAATTATGGAAGCAACAACTCAACAAAAGTACACGTACAAAGATTTTGGTAATGACCAGGAAGTAAGATGGTGTCCCGGTTGTGATGACTACGTTATTTTACGGTCTGTACAAAAGGCACTTCCCGAAATGAACGTGAAAAAGGAAGATGTGGTATTTATTTCAGGAATAGGGTGTTCTTCCCGGTTTCCTTACTACATGGGAACTTATGGTATGCACGGGATACATGGTAGGGCTCCTGCCATTGCTTCCGGAGTGAAACTGGCCAATCCAGACCTAAGTGTATGGGTGATCACCGGTGACGGCGATAGTATGGCTATTGGGGGGAACCACTTTATTCATGTGCTGAGAAGAAATATTGACCTCAACATCATCCTTTTCAACAACGAGATCTACGGATTAACAAAGGGACAATTTTCACCAACTTCGCTGGTGGGTCAAAAAACCAAATCCTCACCTTTTGGTAATACACAACCACCCTTCTCTCCCGGGGAACTGGCACTCGGTGCGCAAGCCCGCTTTTTTGCCAGAATAGGTGGTAATGCTCCCAAAGAGATGACCGATATCTTTATTGAAGCCCAGAAATTCAAGGGTACATCTTTGGTAGAGGTACTGCAGAACTGTGTGATCTTCAATGATGGCTGTTATGTAAAATATACAGACAAATCTGTTCGTGAAGACAAACAGCTTTTTGTAGTACATGGTAAGCCAATGATCTTCGGAAAAGAGCGAAATAAAGGTCTTGTTCTGAAGGGAGTGAAACTGGAAGTAGTGACCATAGGCGAAAATGGAATTACCGAAGAAGATATTCTCATTCATGACGCCAAAGAAAAGGATCCCACAATGCACCAGATGCTGGTTCGCCTTGAATATCCCTTAGTGACCGGAATTATTAGAAGTTTTGATGATGTTACTCTTGAAGAAAGAGAAAATGCACTTACCGAACAGATCAAATCAAGATCTGAGTTCAAGGTGACCAATGATCTCTTCTTTTCCGGGGAAACTTATCAGGTAAAATAACGGCAGAACTGATCTCGATCAGTTCCTGCCTGCTCAAAAACTGTTAATTTTATTAACAAATAAAGCCTGGAAAATATGGGTTCAGAAGCAATCATAGTCTTTTTTCTTGCCGGAATAGTTTTAGTTGCCGGCGCCAATTTTCTATCGAATTTAATCTCACCAAAGTCAGATAACCTTCAGAAAAGGGAGCCTTACGAAAGTGGTATGACCACCATAGGCCCCACCTGGGTTCAGTTCAAAGTCGGGTATTACCTCTTTGCCATCCTGTTCCTCATTTTTGATGTGGAGGTAGCCTTTCTTGTGCCATGGGCTGTGGTTTTTGGCGACCTCGGAACGGTTGCGCTGGCTGAGATCATCATCTTCCTTGCGATCCTGGGATTAGGACTTGGGTATGCATGGAAAAAAGGAGCATTAAAATGGGAATAGAAAATAAAGTACCTGCAGAGGCAGGAAAGATACCAGAAGATTTTCCCGGAAAAGTAATTCCGGCAGGAAATGGTGCCAACATAGTAGTTACCTCCCTTGATACTATCATCAACTGGGGCCGTGCCAACTCTTTATGGTCTTTATATTTTGGTACCAGTTGTTGTGCAATTGAGATGATGCAGACAGGAGCTGCCCGTCATGATTATTCCCGCTTTGGTTTTGAGGTAGCGCGGCCATCCCCCAGGCAAGCCGATCTTATCATTATCGCGGGAACAATCACTACAAAAATGGCGCCTGTACTTCGTCGTCTTTACGACCAGATGGCCGAGCCTAAGTATGTAATTGCTATGGGAGCCTGTGCGATTTCGGGAGGTCCTTTCTTTTACAACTCCTATTCGGTAGTAAAAGGAGCAGATCACGTGATCCCCGTTGACGTGTATGTTCCCGGATGTCCACCCAGACCGGAGGCATTACTTGAAGGAATGATCATGCTTCAGAAGAAGATCATGACAGAGAGCAGACTTCAAAAGAAGAACCCCATTGAAGGTTTTGATGAAGGTTTATAAAAACAGGAAGCCATGACAAACGAGACACTACAAAAAACAATTGAAAGCTGGTTTCCTGAGCCTGAGTATCCCCAACCTCAATTTTCAGAGGAGGGATCGCAGTTCCTTAACGTAACCATTGAACCTGAACACCTGCATGAACTCATGCTTCACCTAAAGAACAATCCAACAATGGCATTTGATTATCTCTTCTGCCTCACGGGAGTTGATTACGGTAAGGAACTGGGAGTGGTGTATCACCTGGAATCTACCCGGCACCGCCATATCCTGGTGGTGAAGGTGCAGACGCCAGATCGTGAAAACCCTGTTCTGGACTCTGTTCAGGATATCTGGGCCACCGCAAATTTTCATGAGCGGGAGGTATACGATTTCTTCGGAATAAAATTCAGGAACCATCCCAACCTTAAAAGGCTCTTTTTGACCGAGGACTGGGAAGGATTTCCCCTTCGGAAAGATTACGTGGATGAGATCAATATGGTGGTTAAATAATAACAAATGGAAACAGCTACTTTAAATACAACCACAGTTAAGTCAAACTTCAAATCTGAAGAGTATTTTATAAACATGGGGCCTCAGCACCCTGCCACGCACGGTGTTTTGAGACTTTTGCTGACAATTGATGGGGAGATCATTAAAAAAGTAGACCCTGACCTGGGATACATTCACCGTTCTATAGAAAAAATGTGTGAGAGCAACAGCTACCAGCAGATCGTTCACCTTACTGACAGGATGGATTATCTTTCCTCACATATCAATAACGAAGCTGTATGCCTTCTCGTAGAAAATGCCCTGGAACTGGAAGTTCCAGATCGTGTGAAAGTGATAAGGACCCTGCTTGGAGAGCTTACCCGTATTGCCTCCCACACCCTTTGGTGGGGAGTTATGGGAATGGACGTAGGTGCTCTCTCAAGTTATTTTTACGGGTTTAGGGACAGGGAGTTGTTAAATGACATTTTTGAAGAGACCTGTGGTGCCCGGCTTACCATGAACTACAATATTCCCGGCGGACTAATGCACGACATTCACCCTAACTTCGTCAAAAGGGTAAAGGAATTTGTAACTCATTTCAAAACCAAACTTCCGGAATACGACCAGCTGCTAACCAATAATATCATCTTTCAAAAAAGGACTCAGGGAGTCGGTATCCTTTCAAAAGAAGACGCAATCAACTTTGGTGCCTCGGGGCCTGTTGCCCGCGCCTCAGGCTACTCCTGTGATGTTAGAAAATATCACCCTTACAGCGCGTTGGAAAGGGTCACTTTTAATGAAGCTCTTGACACCAAAGGAGATTCTTATGCACGCTATAAAGTGAGGATCCAGGAAATGTGGGAATCACTTTCGATTATTGAACAGTTGATCGATAATATTCCTGAGGGAGAACATAAAGTGGCTACCAATGCGGTCATCAAACTTCCGAAAGGGGATTTTTACCAGAAGGTGGAAACTGCCAGAGGAGAACTGGGAGTATATGTTATAAGCACCGGGGCCAAAAACCCGTACAGAGTGAAGTTCAGATCTCCGGGTCTTTCCAATCTCTCTTTGCTCAACCACATCGCTGTAGGTGGCAAGATAGGAGATCTTGTAGCTACCATGGCGACCATAGATATTGTAGTACCTGATATTGACCGATAAATAGCAAAGAATGAATAGCATGTTGAGCATAAACGAATGGTTTCTAACCTTTATGCCTGCCGGTGCAGCCGGCATCGCAGAAATGATTTCCATTGCAGTTATCTACCTTACCATCTTCGCTGTGCTGGGGTTATTCCTGGTCTTAATGGAAAGAAAGGTAGCCGCATGGTTCCAGTTACGAATTGGTCCAAACCGGGTGGGATACCTGGGTCTTTTCCAAACAGTAGCCGATGCACTCAAACTGGTTTCCAAGGAACTAACCGGCACGGTAAAGGCAGATAAATTCCTTTACAACCTGGCTCCTTATTTTGTCATTATCACTGCTTTAATGGCCCTGGCCGTTCTTCCTTTTGCACAAGGCCTTCAGGCGTTTGATATAAATATTGGTCTGTTCTTTCTTATAGGAATTTCTTCTGTAGGAGTGATAGGCATCCTCCTGGGAGGCTGGAGCAGTAACAATAAATTTGCCCTGATAGGTGCGATGAGGAGTGGGGTGCAAACAATTAGCTATGAACTTTCCGTAGGGCTTTCGCTTCTCACTATGGTGATCCTCACCGGCAGTTTACAGCTTTCAGAGATAATTGAAGTACAAAGGAACGGATGGCTTATTGTACAGGGGCATATTCCCGCTGTGATCGCTTTTATGATCTATATGATCGCCGGAACGGCCGAAACCAACCGTGCGCCCTTTGACATGGTAGAAGCAGAATCTGAACTGGGAGCCGGATTTCACACTGAATATTCGGGAATGAAATTCGCCTACTTCTTCCTGGCAGAATTCATCAACATGTTCATCATCGCGGCTATAGGTACCACAGTATTCTTCGGCGGGTGGTTATCCCCTTTCGGGATCACCGAGTCTATCCCGGTATTGGGAGTCTTCTGGTTCCTCGCCAAGGCTTTTGTCCTGGTGTTCTTAATGATGTGGTTTAGATGGACCTTCCCCAGATTAAGAGTAGATCAACTGCTGACACTTGAATGGAAATACCTGCTTCCCATAAACCTGGTTAACCTGGTGCTAATGGCGATCGTGGTATGGCTTAACCTGATAATTCAATTCTAAAGATCATGAGCTACTTTTCAGATATATACAACGGGATAGGCACTTTACTCAATGGCATGAAGGTTACCGGGAAGTATTTTCTCAATGCCCGTAAAGGTGCGATCACCCAGCAATATCCCGATAACAGGGAAACCCTGCAAATGTTCGAACGTTTTCGCGGGGAGGTGGTAATGCCTCATGACGAGAATAACGAGCATAGTTGTACCGGGTGCCAAAAATGTGAAATAGCCTGTCCTAACGGCAGTATAGAGATCATCTGGGACAGGGTGATCGATGAAGAGACCGGCAAAAAGAAAAAAGCTATTGATAAGCACATTTACCATTTGGGGATGTGTACCCAGTGTGGATTATGTGTTGACGCATGTCCTTCAGATGCCATTAAGTGGGCTCAGAATTTCGAGAATTCTGTATATGACAGGACACAGCTTACAAGAGTGTTGAACAAACCCGGATCTAAAGTTAGAGACGGAGTAGAAGAATAAATCATGGAAAAGATAATTTTTTACATAGTGGCAATCATAATGGTCGCTTCGGCCATCGCCTCAGTGACCAGCCGCAAAATGTTGCGTTCTGTTGTGTATCTGTTATTTGTTCTGATTGGTGCCGCCGGGATCTATTTTATGGCGGATTATAATTTTCTGGCGGCCATTCAGCTTACGGTTTACGCAGGAGGGATCGTGGTTTTGATCATCTTTTCGGTATTGCTAATTCAGCATATAGAAATGGAACTGGAGATGGCAACCAGGTCAAGGAAACTGTTCACTGCCTTCATCTGCCTCCTTGGGCTAAGTGTTTTCCTGGGAACCATTTACTCCCACCCGTTCATTGCTGCGGAAACCTCTGTGACCACAACCACTGCAGAGATTGGACATGCCTTGCTGAGTTTTGAAAAAGGAGGTTTTATTCTGCCTTTTGAAGTAATAAGTATTCTGCTGCTTTCAGCGATGATAGGGGCCATAATCATTGCCAAAGGCGGCAATATGATTCCCAGGGAGCCTGAAGCAAAGGTCGACCTGGACAAGATCCTGGAAAATGCCGAAATAAAGGTACCGGAACAAAAAGTACTGGAAAAAGAAACTTCAGTTTAAATAATTAATTAACGGCTGCCTGCAGCCACACCAAATAACCCTTGCATATGATCCCGGGAGTAAGCATAACCGAAATTCTCACCCTCACTTCAATACTTTTCTTTATTGGAATATATGGATTTCTTACGCGAAAAAATCTGATCTCCATTCTGATCTCTGTAGAATTGATCCTGAATGCGGCAGTCATAAATTTTGTGGTGATCAATAAATACCTCTATCCTGATGTTCTTCAGGGAATGGTGTATTCGATCTTCATCATCGCGGTTGCCGCTGCAGAGACCGCACTGGCCGTCGCCATCATAATAAATATCTACAGACGCCTTAGCTCTGTGGAAGTCAAGGAAACTGAAACTATGAAATATTAATCCATAGAAGAGATGAACCTAATTAACCTTCTTTTAATTCCCGCTATTCCCCTGGTAGTTTTTTTGGTACTGGGTATCTGGAGTCATAAAATCAAACCAGCTGTATCTGGAGTTGTAGGTGTAGCGGGACTTGCCACCTCTACCCTCCTGTCCTATTATACAGCATTTCAATATTTCTTCGTCCTTGGTAAGACCAATGGAGTTTATCAAACCTTCGTCGAAAAAACCGTTTGGATCAATTTTACAGATACCCTGCATATCGATATGGGCGTGCTTATCGATCCCATTTCTGTCATGATGTTGATCGTGGTTTCAACAGTTTCACTTATGGTACACATCTACAGCCGGGGTTACATGAAAGGAGACGGTGGATTTACCCGATTCTTTGCCTACCTCTCGCTGTTCACTTTCTCTATGTACGGCCTGGTTTTGTCAACAAACCTGTTCCAGATCTACATTTTTTGGGAACTGGTTGGGGTTTCCTCCTTCCTGTTGATAGGATATTACTACACCAAACCTGCTGCCGTGGCGGCAGCCAAAAAAGCCTTTATTGTAACCCGTTTTGCCGATTTCGGATTCCTGATAGGGATCTTTATTATAGGCTTCTATACAAATACCTTCGATTTCGAATTGTTAAACAACCCTGAAGGACCGGCGATCTCAACCTGGGCATCCTCTTCCTTTATGGGACTGTCGGTGATCACCTGGGCTCTTATACTGATCTTTATGGGAGGTGCGGGTAAATCTGCCATGTTCCCCTTACACATCTGGCTTCCCGATGCCATGGAAGGTCCTACCCCGGTTTCGGCGCTTATTCATGCCGCTACTATGGTGGTTGCGGGGGTCTACCTGGTGGCCAGGCTGTTCCCCATGTTCTATATGGTTGAAGACGGCTTTGCGCTGCAGATAGTCACCTATGTTGGTGCCTTCTCTGCACTCTTTGCCGCGATCATTGCCATCACCCAGACCGATATCAAAAGGGTGCTGGCCTTTTCCACCATGTCCCAGCTGGGATACATGATGATGGCTCTTGGAGTATCAGGTTTTGACGGGCACGAAGGCGTTGGTTATATGGCTTCCATGTTCCACCTGTTCACCCACGCCATGTTCAAGGCATTACTCTTCCTGGGTGCAGGTTCTGTGATACACGCGGTTCACAGCAACCTCCTTGGGGATATGGGCGGGTTGCGAAAATATATGCCGGTCACGAATATCACTTTTTTGATCGCCGCTCTGGCCATTGCGGGTGTACCGCCATTAGCCGGTTTCTGGAGTAAGGATGAGATCCTGGTAGCAGCTTATGAAAACAGTCAATTCATCTATTGGATAGGGGTTTTCGTTGCAGGTCTTACTGCCTTCTATATGTTCAGGCTCTACTTCGGGATTTTCTGGGGAAAAGAAACAAAATACGAACATACCCCACATGAATCCCCGGTTTCGATGACGCTCCCCTTGATCATCCTGGCATTCCTGAGTGTAGGTGCGGGTTTTATTCCTTTCAGCGAATTTGTTTCTGCAGACAGGATGGGATTTGAAGCACATCTTAATTATCCTCTTGCAGCTATCGCTGTGGGTGTTGGAGCATTAGGGATCCTGCTGGCCTGGATCTTCTACAAAAAAGAAAATGACCTCGCGTTCAGGTTTGCCAATGCCTTTGGAGTGTTCTACAAGTGGACAAGTCATAAATTCTATTTTGACGAGATCTACCTATTCGTGGCCCGTAATATCTTTTTTCAAAATGTAGCTGCACCTATAGCGAAATTCGACAAGAAAATTGTGGATGGCACTATGGAAGGTATAGGAACACAAACCATGGTCTTTTCGAAAAAGATCAAAGGATTGCAGTCAGGTAAGATACAGGATTATGCATTTGGCTTTATAGGCGGGGTTGTGATCCTGGCACTGGTATTCATTTATGTTTGGAATAATTAACGATCAATATGGACATTCTATCACTTTTTGTCATAGCTCCGGTACTGGTAATAGCAGCACTGGTATTCACTAAAGATTTGAGACAGGCACGGCTGGTCGCCATGGCCGGTGGTGTGCTGCAGTTGGGTATGGCCATCAACCTGCTTTTTGCCTACTTCAGGGAAAGGGCGGTAAATGATAGTGTCATGCTCTTTACCAGGGACATGGTGTGGTTTGAGCAATTCAATATTCATTATAATATAGGTGTGGACGGGATCTCTGTGGCGCTGATCCTTCTTACATCCATTATAGTACTGGCAGGGACTTTTATTTCCTGGACCATGGAAGAACTTCCGAAGGAATTTTTTATCTCCCTCATTGTATTATCAACAGGGGTGTATGGCTTTTTTATCTCCATAGACCTGTTCACCATGTTTGTATTTTACGAGATCGCGGTGATCCCAATGTACTTGTTGATAGGTATCTGGGGGTCGGGACCAAAGGAATACTCTGCCATGAAACTCACCCTGATGCTCATGGGAGCTTCTGCAGTATTGATGGTAGGGATATTGGGTATCTATTTTAATTCAAATGCTGACGGGGGCGCACTTACCTTCAATATTCTTGAGATTGCCAAAGTGAATATTCCCGTTGCCGCACAAAACCTGTTTTTCCCATTGACTTTTATCGGTTTTGCGATCCTGGGGGCTTTGTTTCCTTTCCATACCTGGTCTCCGGACGGTCATGCTTCTGCTCCAACCGCAGTTTCCATGCTGCATGCCGGGGTATTGATGAAACTTGGAGGCTATGGAATTTTTAGGGTTGCGATGTTCTTACTTCCGGAGGGAGCAATGGAATGGAGCTGGTTCTTCATCATCCTTTCTGCTACGGGAGTTATTTACGGGGCTTTCGCAGCCTTAAGACAAACAGACCTTAAATATATAAACGCTTACGCTTCTGTAAGCCACCTTGGGATGGTCACCTTCGCATTATTGATGCTGAACAAGACCGCCTGGAACGGGGCAATTTTACAGTCCCTGTCTCACGGATTCATGACTGCCCTTTTCTTCGCCCTTATCGGGATGATCTATGGCAGAACGCATACCAGGGACATTACAAAACTAGGAGGGCTCCTTAAGGTGCTTCCCTTCATCTCGGTGGTATATGTGATAGCAGGAATGGCATTGCTGGGACTTCCAGGGTTCAGTGGATTTGTTGCTGAAATGAACATTTTCATGGGAGCATTCCAGCAAGACAGTATGTTTTACAGGGTTGCGACTATCATATCCATCTCTGCGATCGTGGTCACTGCCGTATATGTTCTTAGGGTGGTGGGCATCATGCTAATGGGCCCGGTCAAGAATGAAGCTTACATTAAAATGGCAGGCGTGACCTGGTATGAAAAAACAGGCATCATGCTGCTGCTTATTCCCATAGTGGGAATTGGGGTCGCACCACTTTGGATCAGCAATCTAATTTTAGAAAGTATTCAGCCCTTTATCCAGGGCGTATTATAATATTTAAACAGTACCAAGATGGAACTTAACAGTTTTTTACTGATGCGGCATGAGATCTTGCTTTTAGCGATCATCCTGCTATTGATCATAGCCGAAATTTTTATCCCCAACAGCAAAAAGAGCAGCATCATGCACCTGGCCCTGGTATTCTTCGGGATCCACACCGTTATTGGATTTTTCCCTCTGGGTGAAAGCAGCTTGTTCGGCGGAATGTTCCGTAGTAATGATATGATCCATTTCTTTAAGAATGTGCTGAATATTGGAGTGTTCACTTTATTACTTCAATCGGCCGACTGGCTTGAGAAAAATATGGTGCAGCAGGAACGGGGAACCGAATTCTTTATTCTTCTCTTTGCATCACTACTGGGAATGTATTTTATGATCTCTGCCGGTGACTTCCTTATGTTCTACATTGGTCTTGAATTATCAACCTTACCGGTTGCGGCACTTGCTGCCTTCGAGATCATGAAACGGGAATCGGGCGAAGCGGGTATAAAATTCATACTTTCTGCTGCGCTGGCCTCAGGGGTGTCCCTTTTCGGGATTTCAATGTTATATGCTACTACAGGTTCCATTTATTTTGAAGATATCATCACCGTACTTACCAACACTAATCTTACCCTCCTGGGCTTCATTTTGTTCTTTGCAGGCCTTGCCTTTAAGATCTCCCTGGTTCCTTTCCACTTTTGGACTGCCGATGTTTACCAGGGTGCCCCTATCAGCATCGCTTCCTATTTGTCTGTGATCTCAAAGGGTGCAGCCGTTTTTATTTTGATGATCCTTCTGTTCACGGTATTAAAACCATTGATGTATATCTGGGAAAATCTGTTATACGGGCTGGCCGTTATCACCATGTTCACCGGGAACCTGTTCGCTCTTCGCCAGCAGAACATGAAACGGTTCCTTGCTTATTCCTCTATCGCCCAGGCGGGATTCATTCTTCTGGGATTGATGACAGGGACACAATTGGGAACCGCTACTGTCGTCTATTTTGTCACGATTTATATCTTTTCAAACCTGGCAGCCTTTGGAGTGGTACAGGCCATCTCTACCCAAACCGGAAAAGAGAATATGGATGATTATGAAGGGCTTTACAGGACCAATCCTAAGCTAAGCCTTATCATGATGCTGGCTTTGTTCTCCCTCGCGGGAATACCTCCCGTTGCCGGTTTCTTCGGAAAATTCTTCCTGTTCACGGCAGCAGCAAGTGAAGGTTATTACCTGCTGGTATTTATTGCCGTAGTGAACGTTACAATCTCCCTGTATTATTACCTGCTGGTAGTAAGGGCTATGTTCGTGAGGAAAGGTGAAGACCCTATCCCTTATTTCAGAAGCAACTTTTATATGAGAGCAGGACTTTTGATCACGGTAATGGGAATACTGGCCCTGGGGTTATACAGCCCGTTATATGATTACATTTATAAATTAAGTGCAGCTTTTAATTAAGAAATTATGGCATTGGACGGTAAACATACTTTTGGAAGTATAGGAGATACCCGGGTAAGTTTTGTTGAAAAAAAGATCAGCGAAGACCGGAAAGAATTTCTAAAGCGACTGCTGGAGCATAATGGTTTCGAGGTGGTCATCGAGGAAGAAAAACGAAAGAATGAGGAAGAACCTCAGCTTTATACTGTAGGGGTCACAGACATTACCTTTAATCCAGTGGTTTGGGTATACGAGAGGAAATTAAAGACCTTTGACGGTCATAAAATGACCGCAGATTACTGGAACCAGGTTTCTGAAAGTACTGCCCCGCAATATTGGCAAAACAAAAGAGCAGAGTAATTTTAGTTAAGTTTAGGATGGACCTGAGAGATCAGGGTTAAGCCTTGCTTTTTTGAGCAAGGCTTTTTTTGGTCCTATTTTAATTTGGCAAGTTTGTCTGGAGGGATTGGTGCAGGAACAATATTTTCAACAGGATCTGTGCTTTTCAGGTAAGCGAACATGGCTTCCAGGTCTTCATCTGTAAGATGGGCAAAATTTGGCCAAGGCATGGGTGGCAAAAGATCCCTTCCATTTTCCATGCCTTTGAACTTTCCTTTGCGCATGGCGGTTTTAAACTGCTCTACGCTCCAGTTACCTATCCCCGTTTCGTCTGAGGTAATATTGGCAGCAAAAGATATACCCCAGGGTCCTACGGCTGCAGTAAGATCACCGTTCATTAACATCCAGCCATTTTTTAAATTAGCTTTGTCAATAGGCGGTATCTCCTGATCCTGCTGATAACCTGAAAGTTTAAGATGAGGGATCTCTTCGGGTCCCCTCTGCCCCATTTTTTTTGGGGAATGACAGTCTACACAGCCTATGGTGGTCACCAAATATTCCCCTCTACTTACTTTTGATTCCTGAAGTTCCTCTTCAGCACCTTCCCCGGGCACCTGGGCATAGTTCTTTTCCTGGCAACCTGTGATAAGTACAGAACTCATAATCACAAAAGCACTCATTTCCAGAAATCTTCTTCGGAAGAGATAAATTTTACAACCTTCTTTCACAATTTCGAAACATATATTTCCCCTCATAACTAATTGTTTATTAATTATTTAGAAAATTATGAAATAAATGGACTTATTCGACACCCGAATTAAAATTGGGGGAATTCCCTAAAAGCAAAATGAGGAAGAGATCTAATCCTTTCGGAAAAATTGAAGGGAAACAGGAGCGACCATGGCAGAGAAAGGATATCGGGAGTAATTCTTGACAAGGTCATCATCAATATGAACCCCGGTACCATTCCATTGCATTTTGACCTTCTTGACTCTCATGGTACGAGAGGCTTTTTGAAATTCTGAAGGAGAAGATGTACCTGATAAGACATTTTCAAGTGCAGTGATTAGTAATTCCCTGTTCTCCTGCGGAATCATAACCAGATCGAGCAGCCCATCTCCCATTTCTGCCGCTGGGGCAAGGAATAGATTGGGTCCTATATAGTTAATATTTAAAAGCTCTACCAGGAGGAAACCACCCTTGATGATCTCACCGTCAGCCTCCAGATAGGCCGTCTTTGGGTTGTACTTTTTTGTGATCTCTAAAAGGGTCTTTACGCTGCGCCTGAGCTCCTCCTCAGGGGATTCATTTTTTACTTCAGAATTTTGCATTTTCCTGATCAAGCGGGGAATGATCCCAAAACCCACTCCTTCATAGAAGTATTGTTCACCCTCCATTCCCTGGATCTTTCCCACATTAAAGGGCTGGATACTAATGTTGGGCTCATAATGAAAATTATCCAGTCCCCCGGTGGTTCCGAGGGTTCTGGCAATATTATTGGCGGTTCCCTTTGGTATGACGTGTACGGGAGGCAATGCCCCAGGCACCCCGGTCTTCATTAAGACCTCTGCCACCTTATGTACGGTACCATCCCCACCCACTACGAAAATCACATCTGGATGGTATTTTTCAAAATCCTCCCACCTATCGGTTTTCGTAGAGACATATCTTATATCCTCAAATGATTTTTCTAAGAGAGAAATTATATGCTTCCTGTCGTGTTCTTCATTTCCTGCTGTGGGATTATGGATGATCTGTGCTTTTTTCATTTTCCGAAAGGTCATTTCATAAATTTACTCATCCCAAAGAGCTATCATTTATTGATTAACAATTACTTATGAAATATTTATTCCTGAAAAAATGATTTTTTACTCCTGTTGTTAAAAGTAAAATAAAATTGCTCTTTTAGCCTCCCGGACTATCCTAAGTGACTTCAGAATTTCGTATTTTATTCTTTCTGGAACTATAAAACTTACCTATGAAAATATTAGTGACCAATGATGACGGAATCTACAGCCCGGGATTAATGTGCCTGGCCAGGGCTGCAGCAGCATATGGAGAGGTGATCGTTATGGCCCCCGATATTGAACAGTCTTCTATGGGGCAGGCCATTACCTCGGGCAAACCCATTACCTATAAGACCTCCCCAATTCATTTTGAAGGGATCGAAGCGTACAGGGTAAGCGGAACTCCGGCAGATTGTGTGGCCCTTGGCGCTCATCTGTTTGATGGTATTGACCTGGTAATATCTGGGATCAATATTGGCTCCAACCTTGGGAACTCGGCATGGCACTCGGGAACTTTATCTGCGGCAAGGCAGGCGGTGTTATTTGGAATAAGGGGAATTGCCTTTAGTGTCTCAGTTGGCGGGAGTGAACCCGATTTTGAGGCCCTGGAACCCTTTGTGACCCGTACTTTAAAGGAGGTGGTGCACCTGTCTCAACGCGAACTGCTCAACGTGAATTTTCCCCGGCAGCCGTTGGGTGATATTGTATGGACATCTCAGTCTGTAAGGCATTATGACGGAAGGGTGATCGAACAAAAGGATCCTATGGGCAGACAACATTACTGGTTTACTGTTATTCCTATAGAGGAAGTAGAGGAGGGATCTGACCGCTGGGCCGTAAGGAATGGAAAAACGAGTATTACCCCTATGATCCTTGATCTTACAGACAAGACATACTTGCAGGAAAAATATAAAAAAAAGGGAAAGACTTCATAAACGGCTAAGCCTGCAGGCTGTCGTCTGCATGGTCTTTTTTGTTGGCCCTGCAGCTGGTGAGCAAGCTCACGCCTATTCGTACCGTTAACATCAGAATTCTAGTTTCAGGATTACCTCCCTGCGGTCGGTGATCCTGAGGGGGTGGAACTAAAACAAAGCCAGCAGGCTGTCGCCTGCACGGTCTTTTTTGTTGACCCTTCGGCTTGTGAGCCAGCTCACGCCTATTCGTACCGTTAACATCAGAATTCTAGTTTCAGGATTACCTCCCTGCGGTCGGTGATCCTGAGGGGGTGGAACTAAAACAAAGCCAGCAGGCTGTCGCCTGCACGGTCTTTTTTGTTGGCCCTGCAGCTGGTGAGCAAGCTCACGCCTATTCGTACCGTTAACATCGGAATTCTAATTTCAGGATTACCTCCCTGCGGTCGGTGATCCTGAGGGGGTGGAACTAAAACAAAGCCTGCAGGCTGTCGCCTGCATGGTCTTTTTTGTTGGCCCTGCAGCTGGTGAGCAAGCTCACGCCTTGGTCCAACAAAAAAGCCCTACACTTTCGTGCAAGGCTTTGTTTCGTCGGGGTGGCAGGATTCGAACCTGCGGCCTCCTGCTCCCAAAGCAGGCGCGATAACCGGGCTACGCTACACCCCGCGACTACAGCTTACGCTGTAAAAAAAAATCATCAAATCCCAAATTCCAAAAGAACAACTTCTACAAGTAGACCGGGAACCGGGCGGAGTTTATCCTGAGCAAATCTCCAAATGAGATTTGACGAAGGGCTACACCCCGAGTTCTGCTGACGCTGACCATTTCAATAGTCAATTTCAAAATTCCAAAAGGACTACTTCTACAAGCAGACCGGGAACCGGGGAATTTTGTCCTGACAAAGGTCAAGCATACACCGCTGTTTAACGGGCTGCAAATATAAACATCTTTTTATTCCTGCGCTACTATTAAAATCTTTTCTTCCTAAGAGAAGGTGAGATAAATTTACTCCCGGTACCAGGAGAAGTTATAAAAGTTTTTTCTAATAATAAATTCTCCTGCCTTTACATTACTGGTGTAGCCATAACTGCAATATGTTCAATAATTTGTCAATATTGACCGGTTTGGTGAGGTAATCATTGGCACCTGACTCAAGACACTTGGCCTGGTCTTCTGGCATAGCTTTAGCAGTTAAGGAAATTATAGGTAAATTTTTATAGGCTGGATTTTTCCTGATTTCGGTTGTGGCTTCATATCCGTTCATTACGGGCATCATTACATCCATCAATACAATATCAATACCTTGTTCCTGCTCTAATTTCTCAATCGCCAATTTTCCGTTTTCCGCAACAATTACCTTCATGCCCGAGTCACTCAGGGTTTTGGAAAGCGCGTATGAATTGCGACCGTCATCATCTACCAACAGTACTTTTTTGTCTTTTAGAACATGCCTGGGGTCATGCAGATCTGTCATTATCTTTTTTTGTCGGGTCGAGAACTTGCTTTCATCACTATGCAAAAACAGGGAAACCTCATCCAAAAGTAGTTCTGGTGAAGCAGCACCTTTAATTAAGATACTATCTGCAAATTTGTTCAGTTCTTTAAGTTCTTTTTTAGTTAGATCCTTCCCGGTATAAACCACTACCGGTGTATTACTGGCCTTTTGATTGGATTTTAACTTTTTCAACACCTCAAATCCGGTTATGTCCGGTAGATTGAGGTCAAGAGTAATACAATCAAATCTTTGGGACATGAGCATTTTTAATGCGTCCCTCCCGGTAACAGCAGTAGAAATATTTACCTCCTTATTATTCAGAATCCTTTTAATTGCTTTTAAAGATGTCTCATCATCTTCGATAATCAGGAGCTCTTTAGTAAGTGAAGTGTGCAATTTTTCCATCTTATGAATGGCATTTTCAATATCCTTGTAGGAAACAGGCATTTGACTAAAGCCAAATGCACCTTTTTTAAGGGCCTCCCGACCCTGATCTGCTGCTGCCATTAAATACACCGGAATATGTCTGGTCTTCAAATTAAATTTCAAATGTTCCAGAACGATGAGTCCCTTTATATCCGGTAACTGTCCATCCAGCAATATACCATTAGGTTGATATTGCACAGCCAGTTTCATTCCTTCTTTTCCATCCCGTGCAAACAGGAACTTATAGCCATATTGCTGCACTATTCTCTTTACCGTTTGAGCTGAAAGTTTGCCATTCTCAATGATCAAAAGGGAATATTCGGAAACTTTTAAATTTTCTCTGTCATCGGGAATATAGGCTTCTGGAATATCCACAGATTTCCTGTCGGCCAACTCCAGTGCGTCACTATTTCCAGAGTTGGCGTACTCTGGTTTGCTGTAAGCAGACATAGCATCATCTATTTCTTTTATCGGGGCACTGGTAAGATCCAGAGGGATATAAACCGTAAAGATACTACCTTTTCCTTCTGTGCTCTCTATATGGATTTCACCCCCTAATAGTCTTGAAAGTTCCCTCGAAATAGTTAATCCAAGTCCTGTACCTCCATATTGACGACTGGTACCTCCTTCTGCCTGCTGAAATGCCTCAAAGATCATCATTCGCTTTGCTTCAGGAATTCCAATTCCGGTATCTTTTACTGATATTTCCAAAACCTCTGACTTTGACAAGGTAATTTCGCGGAAATTAACCCTCTCATCAGGTTTACCGATAGAAACGTTCACCGAGCCTTTTTGTGTGAATTTAATTGCGTTGGAAATGAGGTTTTTTATGATCTGTTCCAAACGCTGCCCGTCGGTTATTATCCTGTCAGGTGCATTAGACCTGGATTGAATAGTAAACTTTAGCTTTTTTGATTTTGCCAGGGGCTCAAATTGGTTTTGCAGGTTATTTGCAAGGTTCTCAACCAGCACTTCTTCGGGATGGATCTGTAGTTTCCCGGCTTCTACTTTGGAAAGGTCCAGAATATCATTAATAAGGTTTAGCAGGCTTAACCCGCCTTCATAAATAATACTGGCAGATTTTTGCTGGTCTTTCAACAAATTCCCTTTTCTGTTATCACTAAGATCCTTAGAAAGGATCAAAAGACTGTTCAAGGGAGTTCTCAATTCATGAGACATATTGGCCAGGAATTCTGATTTGTACTTACTGGCCAGCTCCAATTCCTTGGCTTTTCGTTCAACCTCAACCCTGCTAAATTGCAGATCTTCTTTCTGCATTTCCAAATCTTTAGTCTTGGATTCAAGATCTTCATTAGCCATCTGCAATTCCTTACTCTGGATTTGAAGTTTTTCCTGTTGTTTCAACAACTCTTCAGATTGTCGTTGCGACTCTTCAAGCAGGTCCTTCATTTTCTCCCTGTCCAGGGAAGAGTTTGTGGTAATAGCTATGTTTTCTCCAACTGATCGCATTAATTCCAGTTGACTGTCATTAAAGGATTTAAAAGAACCAATTTCGATCACCCCTTTTACTTCGCCATCTATAATAAATGGCTGGACCAAAATATTCTGTGGTTTTGTTTCCCCCAGACCTGAAGAAACACTAATATAATCTGTAGGTATACCTGAAATGACGATCACTTCTTTTTCGAGAGCAGCCTGTCCTACAAGACCTTCCCCAAAATCAAATGTGGTTTTAAGCGATTTTCTTCTGGTAAACGCATAGGAACCAGTCATTCTCAACTGTTTTTTATCGTTGTTCTTTTCGGCCAGATAAATTACTCCCACATGACCGTCCAGGTATTTAGTTAGATAGGAAATAATATTTTTGGATAAGGTCAAAAGGTCCTGTTCCCCACGCATTCTGTCGTTAAGTCCAGCTTGACCTGTCTTAATCCATGCTTCATTCTCATTCTCTTCAGAAATTCGCTTCAGGTTCTCGGTCATCGTGTTCAAAGCGATACCCAGTTGATCTGCCTCACTACGAAGTGGCATCTCAATGGCAAAGTTACCTTCGGCAATAGTATTTGCCGCTTTTACAATGGTGGTGAAACTGTCAACCATCGCATTGATGTTATTCTTAAGTTCCTGAACCTCACCCTTAACTTCCACATCAATTTTCCTGGAGAAATCTCCACGGGCCAATGCGGTAGATACACCTGCGATATCCCGTACCTGCGAAGTTAAGTTACTCGCCATCTGGTTCACATTATCGGTAAGGTCTTTCCAGGATCCTGCAACGTTTGGTACTTCGGCCTGTCCTCCCAGGATTCCTTCTGTTCCCACTTCACGGGCCACATTGGTAACCTCATCTGCAAATATGTTCAGGGCGTCGACCATGATGTTAATGGTGGTAGAAAGTTCCAATACCTCCCCTCCTTTTCCTTGTTCAGAAATTTTCTGTGAAAGATCCCCGTTTGCAACTGCAGTTGTAACCGATGCGATCTCCCGTACCTGTGTGGTAAGGTTACTCGCCATGGTGTTCACATTATCGGTCAAACCTTTCCAGGTGCCCGCAACGTTTGGTACTTTTGCCTGTCCTCCCAGCATACCTTCGGTTCCCACCTCACGTGCCACACGGGTTACTTCCGCAGCAAAAACGTTCAGCGAGTCCACCATCTGGTTGATCGTATCTTTTAGTTCAGCAATTTCTCCTTTTACATCAATGGAAATCTTTTGAGAAAGATCCCCGTTTGCTACCGCAGTTGCTACGTTGGCGATCTCCCTTACCTGACTGGTAAGGTTACTCGCCATGGTATTCACATTTCCGGTAAGATCCAGCCACGCACCCGCAACATTGGGCACTTCTGCCTGACCTCCCAGCATTCCTTCGGTACCTACCTCACGGGCCACCCGTGTTACCTCGTTGGAAAGGATGTTCAGGGAATCCACCATCGTATTGATGATCGTGGAAAGTTCCAGTACTTCTCCCCCTTTCTCTTCTTCGGAAATCTTTTTAGATAAATCTCCGTTCGCAACAGCCTTGGTTACCGATGCAATTTCCCTTACCTGGGTGGTAAGGTTAGATGCCATGGTATTCACATTCTCTGTTAATTCCCACCATGCACCCCCAACGTTTGGAACCTGCGCCTGACCTCCAAGAATACCTTCGGTACCTACCTCGCGTGCCACACGCGTTACCTCATCTGAAAATATATTCAGGGAATCCACCATCGTGTTGATGGTTTCTTTTAGTTCTGCAATTTCGCCTTTCGCTTCAATGGCAATTTTTTGAGCAAGATCTCCTTTTGCCACCGCCGTTGCCACATTCGCAATTTCCCTTACCTGTGTGGTAAGGTTCGAGGCCATATAATTTACATTATCTGTAAGATCTTTCCAGGTTCCGGCCACGTCGGGTACCTCAGCCTGTCCTCCAAGAATTCCTTCTGTCCCTACCTCTCGCGCAACCCGGGTTACCTCATCAGAGAAGATGTTCAGTGAGTCCACCATCTGGTTGATGGTGTCTTTAAGTTCCGCAATCTCTCCTTTCACATCAATAGTAATTTTTTGTGAAAGATCCCCATCGGCTACCGCGGTTGCCACATTCGCAATTTCCCTTACCTGGGTTGTCACGTTGCTTACCATGATATTCACGTTGTCGGTAAGATCTTTCCAGGTTCCGGCTGCAGTTGGTACAGTTGCCTGTCCTCCCAGTTTTCCTTCGGTACCCACTTCCCGTGCAACACGTGTTACTTCCGCAGCAAACAAGGTTAACGAGTCAACCATGCTGTTGATCGTATTGGAAAGGATCAATACCTCTCCCCCTTTTCCTTGTTCTGTAATTTTTTGTGAAAGGTCTCCCTGCGCAACCGCTGTGGTTACAGAGGCGATCTCCCGCACCTGATTGGTCAGGTTGCTTGCCATTGTGTTTACATTGTCGGTAAGATCTTTCCAGGTTCCTGCCACATCGGGTACTGTAGCCTGTCCTCCCAGTTTTCCCTCTGTACCTACTTCCCGTGCCACACGGGTTACCTCGTCAGAGAAAATGTTCAGGGAATCCACCATCTGGTTAATGGTATCCTTTAGTTCTGCAATCTCTCCTTTTACATTAATAGATATTTTCTTTGAAAGGTCACCATTTGCAACAGAAGTCGCTACTCCGGCGATCTCCCGCACCTGGGCTGTAAGGTTGGAAGCCATCGTGTTTACGTTCACCGTAAGATCCTTCCAGGTCCCCGCAACATCGGGCACATCTGCCTGTCCTCCCAATTTTCCTTCTACACCCACTTCACGCGCCACGTTGGTTACCTCTGCAGCAAAGATGTTCAGGGAATCCACCATTCTGTTAATGGTAGTGGATAACCCAAGAACTTCCCCACCTTTTCCTTCTTCCGTAATTTTTCTGGAGAGATCCCCATCGGCCACCGCTGTGGTTACCCGGGCAATTTCCCGTACCTGCTCTGTCAGGTTACTCGCCATGTGGTTTACATTATCTGTAAGATCCTTCCAGGTTCCCGATACGTTAGGTACACTTGCCTGTCCTCCCAGTTTTCCTTCTACACCCACCTCACGTGCCACCAGGGTTACCTGTTCCGCAAAAATATTCAAACTCCCCAGGGTTCGGTTGATTACATCGGCCATAGCCCGGAAATCACCGGTTACAGTAAGACTAAATTTATCTTCCAGTTTTCCTGCCGCTATACTGTTAAGAATACGGCTTACCTCAAGTACCGGTTTTGCAATTGCTTCAATAAGGATGTTAATGTTATCGATCATATCCTTCCAAACCCCGGTGGAGGCCCTAAATTCTGCCCTGGCATCAAGGTTACCTTCGATTCCACCAACACGTGATATACGGGATACTTCTGTACTTACCCCCCCAATCATTTCAACCATGGTGTTGTATGCTTCGGCCACATCAGCGAACTTATCATTCCTTTCCTTTGACAGCCGAACAGAAATATCACCTTCCCTAAATGCTTCCAGTGCAAATATTAATCTGTCCAACTGTTCATGCATGTAATCGCTGTCCTTAAACATTTCCTTATCAGCTACCCTTTTGGACTTTTTTACAATTGGGCGTTTTGCTGGCGTAAATTCCCGGGAAGGATTTTTGCTACTTGATTTGGGGGAATTGGTCTTTTTTGACATTTTAACTGAGGGGTTTAATTCAACTAAACTGGGTAAATATGGAAAATAAACTTCTGGGGTTTTAATTTAACGGGACCGTAAAAAAAGAACTTTATATCCAAAAATTGTGTGAAATAAATGTGAAAATTGGATAATTAAAAAAATGGGAAGCCGATGGTGAGGACCCCTTCAGAGTGTTAAATAGCCTGCTTTGTGAGGGAATATGCCCCTCTATTGATCAATTTTCAATAAAAAAGAAGATTATAACCTTTTTTTAATATAATTAGTGATTGGTGTATTAAGACAGGTTGCTATTTTTGGCAAGTGACAGCAGCACACGGAAAAGAAAATCAGGTTTTTGAACCATAAGGATTTTTCCTGAAAAAGTGGTTATTGCCCCTTTTAAGGGATAAGTAAAATAAACGAATATCCTTTACAGTATCTTTTAAGACAAAATTTATCAAATCAACATAAAAAATAAATATGAATAAAATTCTACTAGTTGAGGACGATTACCACCTGGGGATTATACTTCAAGACCAGCTTGAAATGAATGGTTATGAGGTAAGCCTTTTAAGATTGCCCGGTGAAACGGTCGAAAATCTAATGAAGGATAATTTTGACCTTGTAATTATGGATAAATTACTGAGTGGGATCGATGGGACACAGATCTGCGCAGAAATAAGGAATACAGACTCGGTCTCAGATGTACCTATTCTCATGATGTCAGGATTTGATGGTGCCCGGGAAATTTGTATCGCTGCCGGAGCTAATAATTTTATCGCCAAACCCTTTGAAGTTAACAGCTTCCTGCAGAGTATTGAAGCTACAATAAGTAAATCAAAGGATTTTCAGGAATAAGGTTGATTTTTGAAAAGGGATGCTCAAAATTCCAATTACTAAAATTCTCAACCCAGATTCAAGGTAATTCTTCTATAAATATTAATGTAGTCAGAAATTATCTTTTGTATTTGAGAAAGGAAACCCTAAGTACCGCTTCCTATTTTTCAGCTTATATATTCTTCATTATTTTCTTGTTATCTTTGACCTTCGGAATCTAATGATCACCTTCAATATTTAAAAATGAGAAACCTACTTCTTCTTAGCCTTAGTCTTAGTCTTAGTCTTATCGCCTGTGGCGAAAACGGAAAAACCACCGATGAAGATCAGGCTGTTGTTACCGATACTGTACAGCAACCAAACAAGCCCATCACCATTCCTGAAGAAAATTTAACCAGCGCTCAATATGAGTACGAGGTGATAGTACCCGACCTGCAGATAGCATGGGGAATGGACTTTCTTCCAGACGGCAGTATGTTGATCACCGAAAAAAGCGGGGAACTTATTCATTTCAGAGATGGGCAAAAACAACAGGTGCAAGGGGCACCAAAAGTGTATAACCGCGGCCAGGGAGGATTTCTGGATGTGGCTTTAAGTCCTGATTACGACAGCACAGGCTGGATCTATTTCACCTATGCCTCTTCTGAAGGGGAGGGAGAAGGCGGCAATACCGAACTTATGCGTGCAAAACTCGAAAATAACCAACTCACCAATAAAGAAGTGCTTTATAAAGCCACTCCAAATTCCACCAGGGGGCAGCACTTTGGATCACGTATAGATTTTGACGGGGAAGGTCATTTATATTTCAGCATTGGTGACCGTGGAGACAGAGATGTGAACCCACAGGATCTCACCCGTGACGGCGGAAAAGTTTACAGGCTAAACCTTGATGGCAGCATTCCGCAGGACAACCCGTTTGTGGGAGAAGCAAACGCAAAAGAAGCCACTTTTTCATACGGACACAGAAATCCTCAGGGAATGATTTTCAATCCTGAAACCGGTGAGATCTGGGTTCATGAGCATGGCCCACAGGGAGGTGATGAGATCAATGTGGTCAAAAAAGGTGCAAACTTTGGGTGGCCAGTGGTTAGCTACGGTATCAATTACGACGGTACTTCTTTTACAGACAAAACCTCGGGACCAGGTTTTGCAGATCCAATCTTCTACTGGGTGCCTTCTATCGCGCCGAGCGGATTTGCCTTTATAACGTCAGATAAATACCCCGAGTTAAAAGGTGATCTTCTTGTAGGATCCCTTAAATTCCAATATGTAGAACACCTCAGCCTTGATGGCAAGAAAGTGACGGCAAGAGAAAAGATCCTCGAGCAGGTAGGCCGTGTACGGGATGTTGTTGAAGGCCCCGATGGATATATATACGTTTCAGCAGAAGGAAAAGGTATTGTAAGAATAACTCCAAAGGAGAATGCAGAATAAGCTTATCCTCATTTTTTCATTGTTTTTATTTGCCGGTTGTAAAAATGCTTCTGAAGGAGAGAATTCTTTAGATCATATTTCCGCAGAAAAGAGTCCGGAACTTAAAGAAAGTATCTCCCGTGGTGCCGGGATTTACAACAACTTCTGTGCTTCCTGCCATCTCGCAGGCGGGGAAGGGATTGCCGGGGTTTTTCCGCCTCTTAAAGATTCAGACTGGTTGACTGAAAAAAGGGAAGCCTCTATTCATGCCGTTAAGTATGGACTTAAAGGCCCCATAAAAGTGAACGGGGAAAAATATGATAACCTCATGCCTGCACTGGGCCTTGAAAATGGAGAAATAGCAGATGTTTTCAATTACATCAATAACTCCTGGGGTAATAATGTAGAAAAACCTGTTACCAAAGAGGAAGTGGCAGCTATAGAAAAATAATTGTAGTTTTTACCACAGGTAAATAATTACCTTTGCGCCAAATTTTGGAATATGTTGATCATTGGAATTGCCGGGGGAACCGGTAGCGGAAAAACCACCGTTGTTAACCAGATAATTGAAGAACTCAAGCACGAGGAAGTTGATGTCATCTCTCAGGACTCTTATTACCAGGATACCACTCATTTATCTTTTGAGGATAGAAAAAAGATCAATTTTGACCATCCCAAATCTATAGATTTTGATCTACTGGTCTCGCACCTGCAGGACCTTAAGGCCGGTAAAAACATTCAGCAACCGGTATATTCTTTTAAGGAACACAACCGCACAGGGGAAACGATCACGATAGAACCCCGCAAAGTGATCATTGTAGAAGGGATCCTTATTCTCACCCACCCCGATATCAGGGAAATGTTTGACATCAAGATCTATGTTCATGCAGATAGTGATGAAAGGCTGATTAGAAGGTTAAAGCGCGACATAGCCGAGAGAGGACGTGACCTGGATGAGGTGCTTAACCGCTACCAGACCACCCTCAAACCCATGCACCAGCAGTTTATTGAACCCACAAAAGAATTTGCAGATATCATCATTCCTACCAACCGTTACAATACCGTAGCAATTGATATCGTACAAACAATTATAAGGCAGCGTTTACTGTAATTTTGTATATTTAATCCATGAAATTGAAAGAACTCCTCAGCAATAAGTGGTTCCGTATTGCCAGTAACAAGTATATCCTGGTTACTGTAGCCTTCGTATTTTGGATGTTCTTCCTTGACAGTAACTCCTGGTTCATTCATCACGAACTTGACAGTGAAATAGATGACCTGGAAAAGAATAAACAATATTACCTGCACGAGATCGCTAAAGACAGGGCGATCATGGAAAACCTAAATGATTCACTGGAACTTGAAAAATTTGCAAGGAGCGAATACTTCATGAAAAGGGAAAATGAAGAGATCTTTATTATAGAATTCCAGGAAGAAGAGTAGGATTCCCTTTTGGTCTGTGTTGGCTGCAGCTAAAAACTTAACATTATGAGTAAGGATCTATTCAATGAATTTGAGGAGGTATCTGCCAAACAATGGAAACAGAAGATACAGGTTGACCTCAAAGGCGCCGATTATAATGAGACCCTTGTCTGGAAATCATTGGACGGGATTGATGTAAAGCCTTTTTACCATCCAGATGAAACCCCTGCCCCGGCCAGATTAAAAGCACCGCCATCCTGGAATATAGTGGAGCAGATCTATGTTTCTTCTGCGGAAAGAGCCAACAAAAAAGCCAGGGAAGCCCTTCTCAAAGGAGCTGAAGGTCTGTGGTTCATTATTCCTTCGGAAGAAGTTGACCTGAAAATACTTTTTTCAGAAATTGACCATGAGCAGTATCCTATCTATTTGAAAACCGGGTTTCTTTCGGGGGATTTTGTAAAGAAACTGAACGAGGCCGCCGGAAGTAATTCGAAGATCTACCTCCACCTTGATATCATTGGAAACCTGGCCCGCACGGGGAACTGGTATGAAGATCTTAAAAAAGACCATGAAGCATTAGATGCAGCCCTGGAAAATTCAGTAAATCTTGCTTCCGTGATAAGCATAGACACCGGCCTCTATCAAAATGCCGGGGCTACCATACCGCAGCAACTGGCCTATGCCATGGCCCATGTCAATGAATATTTCAATCATATAAAGGACAGCAAACTTTCCGAAGAGAAAAAAAAGAATATCAGGTTTCAGTTTATTGCAGCGACCGGTCCTAATTACTTTTTTGAGATCGCCAAACTGCGAGCCCTTCGCCTGTTGTTTGCCACCCTGTCGGGAGAATACGGTCTCTCCCAGGAATGCCACATTCTTGCCCAACCCTCAAAGCGAAATAAGACCCTGTACGATTTCAATGTCAATTTGTTGCGCACCACCACCGAATGTATGAGCGCAGTACTGGGAGGAGCCAACAGTATTTGCAATATGGCTTATGATGCCATTTATCATAAAAACAACAAGTTTGGAAGCCGCATTGCCCGAAATCAACTTCTGATCCTCAAACATGAGAGTTACTTCGAAAAGGTTGCAAACCCTGCAGAAGGCAGCTATTATATTGAAACGCTTACCCATCAAATGGCCGAAAAAGGCCTGGATATCTTTAGGGAGATCGAAAAAGGCGGCGGATTTTTGATTCAGTTAAAAGAAGGGATCATCCAAAGGAAGATCGCTCAAAGTGCTCAGAAGGAACAGGATCTTTTTGACGCGGGAGATATCGTTTTAATAGGCTCCAATAAATTCCCTAATCCCGCAGACCGCATGAAGGAGGAACTGGAACTATACCCTTTCCTCAAACAGAAACCGCGAAAGACTTTGTTACCTCCTATCCTTGAAAAACGACTTACGGAGAAAATGGAACAGGAGCGCCTTGAAAACGAAGAATAGATACCGGCTCGATTTAACCAACCACTTTGAACCACACCAGATCATGAGCAGAAAAGATCTTCAAAAGATACAACTCCTTAAAAATATTCCTTCAGAAGACGGTCCGGGACAGGACGCCGAAAAAAAGACTTATACCTCCCAAGACATTGAAGGCTTACACCATTTAAAATTTGCAGCAGGTATACCCCCTTATCTCAGGGGGCCTTACAGCACCATGTATGTACTTCGTCCCTGGACTATAAGACAATACGCGGGATTCTCGACGGCAGAAGAAAGCAATGCTTTTTACCGCAGGAACCTGGCTGCGGGACAAAAAGGACTTTCTGTAGCCTTTGACCTTCCTACTCACAGAGGTTACGACAGTGACCATGAACGTGTGGTGGGTGACGTAGGAAAAGCCGGTGTAGCGATAGATTCGGTTGAAGATATGAAGATCCTCTTCGATCAGATCCCACTCGACCAGATGTCTGTTTCCATGACCATGAACGGTGCGGTTTTGCCCATCATGGCCTTTTATATTGTTGCTGCCGAAGAGCAGGGCGTGAAACCAGAACAACTTTCGGGCACCATCCAAAATGACATTTTAAAGGAGTTTATGGTTAGGAACACCTACATCTACCCGCCTACTCCTTCAATGAAGATCATATCAGACATTTTTGAATATTCTTCGAAGAATATGTCGCGATTCAACAGCATCAGTATTTCCGGATATCATATGCAGGAAGCGGGAGCCACCAGTGAAATTGAACTCGCCTATACCCTGGCAGACGGACTCGAATATATTCGCAAAGGACTGGAAGCGGGAATGGATATTGACAGTTTTGCCCCGCGTCTCTCCTTCTTCTGGGGCATTGGCCTGGATCATTTTGCCGAGATCGCCAAGATGCGTGCGGCAAGGGCCCTGTGGGCAAAGTTGGTGAAACAATTCAATCCCAAAAATGAGAAATCGCTGGCTTTACGTACGCACTGTCAAACCAGTGGCTGGAGCCTTACCGAGCAGGATCCTTTTAATAATGTTGCCCGCACCTGTATAGAGGCAGCGGCAGCAGCATTTGGAGGCACTCAGAGTTTGCACACCAATGCCCTTGATGAGGCCATAGCCCTGCCAACAGATTTCTCTGCCCGTATTGCACGGAACACACAGCTTCACCTGCAACAGGAAACGCAGATCACCAGGACTGTTGACCCATGGGCAGGAAGTTATTACGTTGAATCCCTTACCCGCGAGATATCTCAAAAGTCCTGGGACCTTATACAGGAGGTGGAGGAACTCGGCGGGATGACAAAAGCTATTGAAGCAGGGATCCCTAAATTACGAATTGAAGAAGCTGCTGCGGTAAAGCAGGCTAGGATTGACAGCGGTAAGGATATTATCGTGGGCGTGAACAAATATCGCAGAGATAAAGAAGACCCAATTGTGACCCTCGAGGTAGATAACCAAACGGTTCGAAAACAGCAGGTCGAAAGGCTGGAAAAACTTAGGGCCGAAAGGGATCGGCAGAAAGTTACTGCCGCCCTGAAAAAACTTACCCTGGCAGCACGCTCGGGCAAAGACAATTTGTTAGCTTTAGCAGTGGAAGCTGCCAGGGAACGGGCCACTTTGGGTGAGATAAGTGATGCTCTTGAAGAGGTTTTCGGAAGATATAAAGCTCAGATAAAATCATTTAGCGGTGTGTATTCAAAAGAAATGAAAGACGATTCCTCCTTTAAGAAAGCCCGGGAAATGGCCGATCTTTTTGCAGAAAAAGAAGGTCGCAGGCCACGTATCATGATCGCAAAGATGGGGCAGGATGGGCATGACCGTGGGGCCAAAGTAGTAGCAACAGGATATGCCGATGTTGGGTTTGACGTAGATATAGGCCCCTTGTTCCAAACCCCGGCAGAAGCGGCAAAACAGGCGGTAGAGAACGACGTACATATTCTTGGGGTATCGTCCCTTGCGGCCGGGCACAAAACTCTTGTGCCGCAGGTGATCGACGAACTAAAAAAATATGGAAGGGAAGATATCATGGTTATTGTGGGGGGCGTGATCCCTTCCCAGGATTATCAGTTCCTTTTTGATGCGGGTGCCGCAGCTGTATTCGGCCCCGGAACCAAAATAAGTGATGCAGCCATACAATTGCTGGAAATTCTCATTGAATAATAAAATTCAAATTCCAGGCACCAAAATCCAAATAAAAAAATCTTGGTTGCTGGACCTTTGATAGTTTTTAATCAAAATCTTAATACTAAAATCTAATATCTCATATTTATATGGACTATACTCAGAAAATGCTCCGGGATGACGCTTTAAAAGGAAAATCCATAGTTGTGACCGGGGGCGGAAGCGGCCTGGGAAAAGCTATGACAAAGTATTTCCTGGAACTTGGGGCCAAAGTGGCCATTACTTCAAGAAATCTGGAGAAACTGGAGAATACAGCTAAGGAACTGGAAAGTGAGACCGGTGGTACATGCCTGCCCCTCCAATGCGACGTGCGGCATTACGATCAAGTGGAAAACATGTTGCAACAAACCGTCGAAAAATTCGGCTCAGTTGATATTCTGTTGAATAACGCTGCGGGAAATTTTATTTCCCCCACAGAACGGTTAAGCGCCAATGCTTTTGATACTATTATCGACATTGTGCTCAAGGGCAGTAAAAACTGTACGCTCGCTTTTGGAAAGCACTGGATCGACAAAGGGGAAAAGAACAAAACAGTATTAAATATTGTTACCACTTATGCCTGGACGGGATCTGCTTATGTGGTGCCCAGTGCGACGGCAAAAGCCGGGGTCCTTGCCATGACCCGATCTTTAGCCGTGGAATGGGCAAAATACGGCATAAGGATGAACGCAATCGCCCCCGGGCCTTTCCCCACCAAAGGAGCATGGGACAGGCTACTGCCGGGTGACCTGAAAGAGAAATTCGATCTGGCGAAAAAGGTGCCCCTTAAGCGGGTCGGAGAACATCAGGAACTGGCTAATCTTGCAGCTTATCTGGTTTCAGATTTTTCAGCTTACATCAATGGGGAAGTGATCACAATCGATGGAGGGGAATGGCTTAAAGGTGCGGGGCAATTCAATCTTCTGGAAGAAATTCCCGATGAAATGTGGGACATGCTGGAGGCAATGATAAAGTCGAAAAAATCGAACTAGGACCTCCCCTTTCCGCAGAAAAAACAGAAATAATTTTCCTTCTGAAAACTGACTTCTCAGACCTTTCAGAATAAGGTATAAATAATGAACCGACACAGCTAACTGTCTGAGTTCTTCACAATTCTTACTAAAAATCTGTTAACAAATTTGCTTTCGTAAACCTATAAATAATTGTATTTTTACCTTTTAAATCCAAAGACACTTAATGGGTAAAATTATTGCCATTGCAAATCAAAAGGGAGGAGTAGGAAAAACTACGACTTCTGTAAACCTGGCGGCATCCTTAGGGGTGTTAGAGAAAAAAGTCTTACTCATAGATGCAGATCCACAGGCGAATGCTACTTCGGGATTGGGAATTGATGTGGAGTCTGTTGAGCTGGGAACCTACCAGTTGCTGGAACATTCCATAAAAGCAGAAGAAGCTATCATGAAGACCGAGTCTCCTAATCTTGATATCATTCCTGCCCATATTGACCTTGTAGCTATTGAAATAGAACTTGTAGACCAGGAGGAACGCGAATATATGCTGAAAAAGGCCATTGGCCACCTGCGTGAAAAATACGATTATGTGATCATTGACTGTGCCCCGTCATTGGGACTTCTTACCCTCAATGCCCTTACGGCGGCAGATTCTGTGATCATCCCTATCCAGTGCGAATACTTTGCTCTTGAAGGCCTGGGAAAATTACTAAATACCATCAAAAGCGTACAAAAGATCCATAATGCAAAGCTGGACATAGAAGGCTTGCTTCTTACCATGTATGATTCGCGGTTACGCCTTTCCAACCAGGTAGTAGAAGAGGTACAAAAGCATTTTGACGAAATGGTCTTCAAAACAATCATTCAACGAAATGTGCGTTTAAGTGAGGCCCCCAGTTACGGGGAAAGTATTATTAACTATGATGCGGGGAGCAAGGGAGCAAGTAATTACCTGAGCCTGGCACATGAGATCATAAAAAAAAACAGTTAGAGGAAGATGGCGAAGGCGACCAAGAAACAAGCATTGGGAAGAGGGCTTTCAGCACTGCTGAAAGATCCTCAGAATGATATAAGATCGGCCGAAGATAAGAATGCCGACAAACTGGTTGGGCATATTGTGGAACTGGAACTCGAGTCTATCGAGGTGAACCCTTTCCAGCCAAGAACCAGTTTTAACGAGGAATCTTTAAGGGAACTTGCTTCCTCGATAAGGGAACTCGGGGTGATACAACCTATTACCGTAAGGAAACTTGATTACAATCAATACCAGCTTGTATCGGGGGAGCGAAGGTTCAGAGCTTCCAAACTCATTGGTCTGGAAACTATCCCCGCATACATCAGGATCGCCAACGACCAGGAGTCACTGGAGATGGCCCTGGTGGAGAATATCCAGAGACAGGACCTGGACCCTATAGAGATCTCCCTTTCTTACCAACGCCTTATAGACGAGATCAACCTCACACAGGAACAACTTAGTGAACGCGTGGGAAAAAATCGGTCTACGATCGCGAACTACCTAAGGCTACTCAAGCTTGATCCTATCATCCAGACAGGAATGAGGGACGGCTTTTTGACCATGGGCCATGGGCGGGCAATTATCAATATTGAAGACAGCCAAACCCAACTGGAGATCTATGAAAAGATCCTGGCCAATTCGCTTTCTGTAAGGGAAACCGAGAAACTGGTTAGAAGCCTGCAGGATGGGAAGCCTGTAGAAAAAACTGCTCCCGCACCTATTCCCAACGATATCAGGAAAAGTATTAAAGAGTTTTCAGAACGCCTGGGAACCAAAGTAGATGTCAAGGTAGCCAAAAAAGGGAATGGCAGGTTAATTATCCCTTTTTCTTCGGAAGAGGACCTCAACAGGTTGAAAAAAATAATTCAGGGTGAAGAGTAGAACTTCCATACTACTTGTAATTTTTATTCTCTTTGCCGGCCAGCTTTTTGCGCAACAGGATTCCATCTCTGTCACCACAGAACGTATCATTGCAGAAGAACCCGATTATGATCCATATGATCCTCTATCCCCGGCCCGGGCGGCATTCTATTCCGCCGTACTTCCCGGACTTGGACAAGCCTATAACGGGAAGTACTGGAAGATTCCCATCGTGTATGCTGCTCTGGGCGCCGGGGTGTACTTCTACCTCGATAATGACAAACAATATGATCGATACAGGGATGCCTACAAAAGCAGGCTCGCAGGCAAAACAACAGATGAATTCTCTGATGAGAACGGGAGACCTATAGTTTCTACAAATGGCCTGATACAGGGTCAGAAATTCTATCAACGAAACAAGGAGATCTCCATCCTGGTGACGGTAGGAATGTATGCCCTCAATATCATTGACGCGAATGTTGACGCTCACCTAAGCCAGTTCAACGTAAGTGAAGATCTATCCCTTAAACCTACATTAGATTTCGACCGCCATAGCGGACAGGCCGGTTATGGCCTCACCTTAAACTTCAATTTCTAATGAAAATAGCATTACTGGGTTACGGAAAAATGGGAAAAACCATTGAACGTTTAGCCGAAGAACGGGGCCATGAGATCGTATACAGGATCAAAGGGAATATTGATAATTTCGATCTTTCCAACATTGATGTGGCAATAGATTTCAGTATTCCCGATGCGGCCTTTAAAAATATCACCACCTGTTTTGAACAACAGGTTCCGGTAATTTCGGGCACTACAGGCTGGCTGGAGAGATATGAGGAAGCAGCAGACTTATGCAGAAAATATAATGCGGCCTTTATCTATGCCTCCAATTTTAGTCTTGGAGTAAATCTTTTTTTTGAACTCAACAGGCAACTGTCAAAATTGATGCGCTCTTTTCCGGAGTATAAAGTGGCCATTGAGGAGATACATCATACCCAGAAACTGGATGCCCCCAGCGGAACGGCCATCACCCTGGCTGAACAGATCCTGGAAAATTCTGAAAAGAAAGGCTGGAAACTGGATGGTACAGATGAAAATGAGATCCCGGTCACTGCCAAACGTATTGAAAATGTTCCCGGTACTCATGTCGTTTCATATGACTCGCCTGTAGATACCATTAAGATAGAACACATTGCACATTCCCGGGACGGTTTTGCCCTTGGAGCAATCATAGCGGCGGAATGGCTTCAAAATAAAAAAGGAGTATACAGCATGAAGGATGTGCTGTTCTAGTGTAACAAATTTTCGGCTTATCATACCAATAACATCAAACCATAGCTCATGACTTTCACCCAATGGATCCTGTTCTTCTTTATAATCCAGCTCATTCATTTCCTCGGGACCTGGAGATTGTATATAAAAGCGGGAAGAAAAGCCTGGGAAGCAGCCATCCCTGTTTATAACGCCATAGTATTGATGAAGATCATCAACCGCCCATGGTGGTGGGTGATACTATTGTTCATTCCCGTGGTGAACCTTATTATGTTCCCGGTAATATGGGTGGAAACCATAAGAAGTTTTGGAAGAACCTCTACCACAGATACCATATTAGTACTGGTTACCTTCGGACTTTATATTTATTACGTAAACTATGCCACAGATGCCGTTTACAAACCCGACCGATCTCTTGAACCCGGCAGCACCGCAGGGGAATGGATAAGTTCGATCCTTTTTGCCGTGGTAGCAGCAACCATTGTACATACCTACATTCTGCAACCCTTTACCATCCCTACCTCCTCACTGGAAAAGACCTTACTGGTAGGGGATTACCTGTTCGTAAGCAAATTCCATTACGGGGCCCGCACCCCTATAACGCCAATAGCTTTTCCTATGGTGCATGACACCATCCCCGTGTTGGGAGTGAAATCCTATTTGAATAAGCCGTCCATTCCATACTTCAGAGTACCCGGGTTTGAGCAAATTGAACGCAATGATATAGTTGTTTTCAACTGGCCCATTGATACGGTTAGGAAGTTCCGGGATCAATCTGGGAGGCGATATGACAAACCCATAGACAAAAAATCGAATTACGTAAAAAGAGCGGTGGGTCTTCCGGGAGATTCACTGGAAATAAGGGACGGCCGTATTTACATAGACAATGAACTACTGCAGTTGCCGGAAAGGGCAAAACCACAATATTCCTATAGCGGAACTAGCAAAGGTCAGGGCTTCGATCCCTACGTCCTTTACAAGATGTATGATATCACAGATGGATTCTATTACGACCCAAACACCAATCAATTTTACATCCAGGCGTTATCTGAGGAATCTTATCAACGGTTGAAGAACCATCCCAATGTGGCTTCTATTGAGCGGGAGATCGCTCCCTCGGGAGGTAAGGATCAGAAGATTTTCCCCAATAACCGGAAAAAGGATTGGAACGGAGATAATATGGGTCCCATTTACATTCCTAAGGAAGGGGAAACAATAAAAATGAACCCCGAGAATTTCTCCCTATACCGAATGGTCATTGAGACTTACGAAGGACTGGAACTGGGCATCGACAACAAACTTTCTGTCGACGGCAACCAGGTTCTTCTTAACGGGGAACCGCTGGATAGCTACACCTTCAAACAGGACTACTACTGGATGATGGGGGATAACCGCCACAACTCTGAAGACAGTCGCTATTGGGGCTTTGTCCCCGAAAACCATGTGGTTGGAAAACCGGTTTTCATCTGGTTGAGCCTTGATCCTAATGCTTCAGGAATGAGCAAGATTAGATGGGACCGTATGTTCACCACCGTGGGAGGAAAGGGGGAGCCTGTCTCCTATTTCCCATATTTTCTGGTGATCCTTGTGGGCTTGATTGGATACAGCTTCTTCCGTAAGAAGAAGAAAAAAGGATAAAACCCCACGATGCAAACCATACTTTTACATCCGGCCTATTTTGGACCTATTTCTCAGTTTGTGGCTTTGATAAAAGCTGATTCTGTTCTCTTTGAAAATGAGGATAATTACCAGAAGCAAACCTACCGCAACAGGATGTACATTTATGGGGCTAACGGAAAGCTGCTGCTTAACATTCCCATTAAACATACAGGAGACAAATCAAACCATCAAAAATACAGGGAGGTAAGAGTGGAAAATGATTTTCCATGGCAGGACCAGCATTGGAAATCTTTACAAAGCGCCTACCGCACCTCTCCCTTTTTTGAATTTTATGAAGACGATTTCATGCCGCTGTACATGAAGAAGTACGAGTACCTGATGGATTTTAATTATGACTGTCTGGAACTCGCTCTGGAGTGCCTGCAGACCGGGCGCGAATTTTCAAAAACTTCTGAATATTTCAAAAGTCCCGAAGGAGTGCAGGATGCCAGGCCACTAATCGATGCAAAATCACGATTTACCGGTGAACCCGAACAGTACCCACAGGTTTTCCAACCTAAACTGGGTTTCCTCCCAAATCTTAGTATAGTGGATCTCATCTTTAACGAGGGGCCCAATGCTTTGAACTACCTTGAAAATCAGGAATTATTTCTTCCTTAGCCCCAGGGTCGCTTTAATAGGATAGTGGTCTGAATACGGAATTTCAAAATTTTCAAACTCCAGCGTTTCCAGGGAATCTTCCGCAAGAATAAAATCTATACGAAGCGGAAAAAAACTCAGATCAAAGGTTTTCCCGAACCCGTTTCCCGCCTCTTTAAATGAGTCATAGAAACCCTGATCCTTAAGGTCACGATAGATATAGGAATATGCCGTATTGTTAAAATCACCAAGGATGACCATGGGATAGGGTGATTGTTGTATCAGCTCCATTACCATCTCCATTTGCTGTTGTTGTCTTACAAAGGTTTGGCCCATGCCCAGGAATACCTTTTTGGTTTCGTCTTTTTCGAGCCGGTCCATGTTGGGTTTCACACTAAAGGACTGCAAATGTACATTGATGATCCTAAGGGTGTCCTTCCCCTTTACCACATCAGCATAAATGGCGTTATTATTACTTCTGGTCGGGAAATCAAGCGATCCTGAATTGATTATAGGAAATTTGGAGAGAATTGCCAGTCCAAATTCAGAGTTCTCCTCTTTGAGCTTAATATACCGATGGTCAAAACTGCTGGCGATGTCGAGCTCCCCCTTGAAGTATTCCTGCATGGCCACTACATCCGGATCCTGTTCTTTTACAAACTGTGCTATTTTCTGCGGAATTTCACCATCACCACTCCATCCGTACTGGTTGAACTGGCGCACGTTGTAGCTAAGAACCCTGATCACATTCTCGTGACTGTTCAAATCTTCGGAAGAGGAAATTTCATAGATGGAACTAAGGTGGTTGAACCCCAGCAGAAGAACTAAAAAAGACAACAAAACCTGCTTTTTCAGCCGGAAGAGCCAGTACAGAAAAAAGATAAGGTTCACAATGATCAAAAAAGGTACTCCCAGGCTAAATACAGACAGCAAAGCAAAGGTACCCGGTGGAATGTACGGCAGCAGGTACGAGAACAGCAGAGCTACTGCAAAAAGGGAGTTAAGGAAGAATAGGAATTTCTCAAACCAGTTCAGGTCCTTCATCAGTTATCTTTTCCTGCGTTAAACAAGTAATCTTTTTCCTGCTTGGTAAGACTATCATAACCGCTTTTACTGATCTTGTCGAGAATAGCATCGATCCTCTCCTGCTCCTCTCTTTTGTTCCTTAACCGTGACGTATATGATGATGAAGTAGATCCTGCAGCCTTATCACGGCGATGAACCGTTTTTAAATTACTTCTTTTTGAAGTGGTTTTCTTCCCTGAAAACAGAGAAGCAAACCAATCGAGCATTCTTTCGAACCCTCCGGCAATATCATTTCCTTTTCCCAGCTGTTTCGCATAAAAATATCCAAAGCCGGCACCTCCAAGGTGTGCCAAATGTCCGCCGGGATTGCTAATTGGGATCTGGATCACGTCAAGCACCACCAGGAGTGCTGCGATCCACCACAATTTAATGCTGCCAATAAGTAAAAGACGTACCCTCATTTGAGGTATATGAGTAGCGATACCCACCAGTACTGCCATAACCGCTGCAGATGCCCCTAAAAGATACGATCTTCCCGTGCCCTGAAATGCCGGGAAAAGATTATAACTGGCCATATAGACCAGGGCTCCGAAAATGGCTCCCAGAAAATAAAAATTCAACAGTTTTTTGGGTGAAAAGTAGGTGAGGAAATATATTCCGGAGAAATAAAGGATGAGCATATTTGAAAGAATATGCCATATGCCGCTATGCAAAAATGCATAGGTGATAATAGACCAGGGTTTAAAAATAAATTCCCCGAGCTCTTTAGGAAATACAAACCATTCAAGAAGGAAATCTGAAGGCAGGTTGAACAGGAAAGCAATGGTCTTGAAAAGAAAGAACAGGATAAAAACGAGCAGGTTGATGCCTATCAGCTTTTCGGTCACCGTAGCTGTTTGCAGTTTATACCTGAAGTTGCCCCCTCTTCTCATCTAATCCCATCTGTTTTGGTTGAACTGGTTCTTTTTCCAGTACCACATCATTATAAAACCGAACAGTGCACCACCCACGTGAGCAAAATGCGCTATTCCTCCCCCAAATATAGAATATCCCGTAAAACCCGAAAACAGGTCAAGACCTATTAAAGCCGGGATAAAATATTTTGCCTTTATAGGTACCGGCACAAATAACAGAAACAGCTCCACGTTTGGAAACAGCATTCCAAACGCCACGAGTATCCCATATATTGCCCCCGATGCACCTACTGCCGGGGTGTTGTATGCCGTGTAAAATTCCCTCAGCATATCCTGTGAGACCGAGTTAAGTATGCCAGTGGAATACTGGCCGGTCTCCAGAAGCCTCTGGATACTTTCAGGGTCCATTCCTGCCTCCAGAAGCTCAGAAAAGCCTGCCTGGAAGTGATAGTAATTTACCAAAGAATGTATTATCGCCGCACCCAGACCGGCAGAAAAATAAAAGAAAATAAACTTATTTTTTCCAAGCATCTGTTCAATGGGGCTTCCAAAAGCCCACAGCGCATACATATTAAAAAGTATATGCATGAAACTACCGTGCATGAACATATGGGTTAGTACCTGCCAGATGCCGAAATTCTCGTTTTTAAAGAACCAGAGGGAAAAATACTGATAAGCAGCATCTCCCAAACTCATCGTACCAATAAAGAATATAACATTAATGATCAATAGAACCTTTACGGTTTCTGACATTCTACCCATTTACATGAATTTTTTATCTAATTCGTCTACAGTTAAAGTAATAAATATAGGCCTATTATACGGAGATAATGATGATTCTTTGCAGGCGAAAAGACTATTAACAATATTTTGTTGTTCGGCAGAATTCAGGTGCATTCCCGATTTTACGGCCATACCCTTCGCCAAGGATTTTGAAAGTACATCTACCTGCGAAAAACTGCTTCCCGGCACCTCATTCTCCAGGTCTGATAGTAGCTGCTCCAGTAGAATTGCAACCTCACTCTCAGAAATGAGGGTGGGGATACCGGTGATCTCTACCGAATCTTTTTTGAATTCAGAAAAGATAAAGCCCGTTTGTTCCAGGGACTCCTTTACTTCTTTCAACATTTCTATCTCATTAGTTGAAAACTGAAGCAACAGAGGAAATAGCAGCTGCTGACTAACTGCCGAGGTTACGGTGATATTCTTCAGCAACTCCTCATAAAGAATTCGCGAATGGGCACGGTGTTGATCTATTACCAGGATCCCGCTCTTTAAGGTAGTTACAATATATTTTTTGTTGAGCTGAAAAGTAGTACTGCCGGCTTCCTTATCTTCACTATTACCAAAAAGGTTCCCGGTAACCGCATCGCTTTCAAATTCTATTTGATTGATAGCCGAAGACGCATTGAAATCTTTCTGGTCTAAGCCCGTGTACAGGCTTTCCCAGCTGCCGCCCTGTTTATCCCTCCTAAAACCGGAATAGCCTCCTCCCTGTTTTTCACTTTGAAAAGGGTTAAAATTATGGTCTACCTCTACTTTAGGAGCAGTTATTCCCCTTTGAGAGAATTCATAGGGAGTATCTAAAGTGGCATCACGGTCAAAATCAAGAACCGGGGCTACGTTGAACTGTCCCAGGCTGTGTTTGATCGCACTGCGCAAAATGGTGTACAGTGAATGTTCATCGTCAAACTTGATTTCTGTCTTGGTGGGATGAATATTGATATCAATACTCTTAGGATCGACCTCCAGGAATAGAAAATAACTTGGATAAGCCTTTTCTTTCAACAAACCTTCAAAAGCCGCTGTCACTGCGTGATTGAGGTACGGGCTTTTTATGAACCGGTCATTCACAAAGAAGAACTGTTCTCCCCTACTCTTTTTTGCAAATTGAGGTTTCCCTACAAAGCCATGAACCTTCACGATCTCTGTATCCTCTTCTACCGGAACCAGCTTTTCATTGGTTTTTCCGCCGAAAATATTGACGATGCGTTGCCGGTAAATACTCTTCGGAAGTTGAAAGAGCTCACTCCCATTATGAAATAGGGAAAATTGAATGGAGGGATGGGCGAGTGAAACCCGCTGAAATTCATCAATGATATGGCGTATCTCAACCGTGTCGCTCTTGAGGAAATTTCGGCGTGCAGGGATATTATAAAAAAGGTTCTTGACGCAGATAGTGCTTCCTACCGGGGTAACGCAGGCCTCCTGGGAGATCACTTCACTACCTTCAATTTTAATACAGGTTCCCACTTCGTCACCGTCCTGCTTTGTCTTAAGCTCCACATGGGCAATAGCCGCTATAGAGGCCAGTGCTTCACCCCGAAAGCCTTTTGTTTTAAGGCTAAAAAGATCTTCGGCTGAGTTTATTTTAGAAGTAGCATGCCTTTCAAAACAAAGTCGGGCATCGGTAAGGCTCATGCCTTTCCCATCATCTGTCACCTGTACCAAAGTTTTTCCGGCTTCTTTGATAAGGACCTTTACACTGGAAGCCCCGGCATCAATAGAATTTTCCAGCAATTCCTTAATTACCGAAGCAGGCCGCTGCACCACCTCACCAGCTGCAATTTGATTCGCGACATGGTCTGGCAGTAGATGTATAACATCAATCATTTACTGGGAATTGGAAAAAATAGATAAATCGAAGTCGATGATCCAGAGAAAGATAAGCACAAGAATAGCGATGATCACAAGCACCCTCAGGTTGATCTCCCTATTGCCCCTGTTGCGGCTGCTGGCACGGGCTTCGGCCCAGTGAGAACCAAAATCTATAGCGTTGGAGGTATCCCTGTACTTATTGAAACGGGAATCAAAGCTGTAAGGGTTCCCAATGTCTTTTCCTTTATAATAACGCGGGGTGTAATTATAACGCTGGTTCTTTCGCTGCTTGTAGAGATTGATTTTCAAACTACTTTGTCTTTAATTTCCGGAAACTCAAATTTACTCAAAAAGCCTAAGAATTCCGAAGTTTCCTTATGCAAAGTATCATCTACAAAAACAGTGCCGTGAGAATTGCCTACAGGCGGGCATCTTTGCGAAGCTGGGCCATCTTGATGGCTGCAACAGCAGCCTCAGCTCCCTTGTTGCCATGCTTGCCGCCAGAGCGGTCAATGGCCTGTTGCATATTCTGGTCTGTAAGTACGCAGAAGATAACCGGGATATCATTCTGCAGGTTCAGGTCTTTTATCCCCTGAGATACTGCCTGGCAAACGAAGTCAAAATGTTTGGTTTCCCCCTCTATCACACTACCTATGGCAATAATGGCGTCAAGCATATCATAGCTTTCCTGCATTTTCTTGCAGCCATAGATAAGTTCGAAGCTTCCGGGAACATTCCAGCGCACGATCTTGCGTTCCATAACCTCATTCTCCAGTAATACCTGCCTGGCTCCTTCGTAGAGGCCTTCGGTAATATTATTGTTCCATTCAGAAACAACAATCCCAAACCTGAATTCCTTCGCGTTTGGGATTGTGTTCTTATCGTACTCTGAAAGATTTTTTCCTTCGGTAGCCATATATTATTGTTTCATTGCCTCTGCCTGCCCAAGGTAAACCGATACTTTATTGGCTTCCGGGGAGTCAGGGAACTCATTTTTGATCCTGTTAAGGTAGTCTTCAGCAGACTCTCCCTCACCTAAAGTTATCGCAGTAATCGCCGCTTTCAAAAGAAAACGCGGAGTTGTAAAATTATTATCTCTCATTTTGGCAGCTTCTTCATAGTAAACTAAAGCTTCTTCAGGCTGTCCCAGCTGCATGAAAGCGTCACCTATTCCACCTTTTGCCAAAGGAGCAAGGATCTCATCGTCACTCTTGAAGTCATCAAGACGATCAATAGCATTCTGGTACTGGTTGGTATGAAGATAAGCCATCCCTGCATAATAGCGGGCAAGGTTCCCTGCTTTTGTGCCTCCGTAGTTGTCAATGATGTCTTCAAAACCGTATTTACCCTGACCGCCGGTCAAGGCAAGGTTGTAAAGTGAATCACTTGCAGCGGTGCTTTCAAGTGCGGTATCAAAATATTGCTGTGCCTGGAACATCTCGTTTGCAGCCTCAGCTTCCCTTGGCTCCTGGATGAATTCCTCATAAGCAAGGTATCCAAGTATGATCAATGCAGCAATACCTATAATGATAAAGATATATTTTTGATTGCGGGCAACCCATGCCTCCGTTTTACCGGCCCCTTCATCGAGGGTGTTAAACACTTCAGCTGTTGTCGAGTTATCTTCAACAGAGGCTTGTTGTTCCTCTTTGGTATTCGGTTTATATCCTCTCTTCTTGTAAGTTGCCATAAATAAACGTTAATTGAAGGGCAAAAATAGAATATTTCTTTAAAATTAAAAGGGAATTAATTTGTTTATTTATTCTAATTTGCACAGCCGAAGGAACAGGAAAATCCACACCATCATTAAAAATCATCTTGCTGAATAACAGCTGTTTATGTTTTTAAAATCACTTTCTTTATTAAATTACAAGAACTTTGAGTCAGCTAATTTTGAATTTGATCCCAAAATAAATTGCCTGGTAGGCAATAATGGAGTTGGAAAAACGAATGTGCTGGACAGTATCTACCACCTTTCCTTCGGAAAAAGTTACTTCAATCCTATTACCAGTCAAAACATAAGGCATGATGCCGAATTCTTTGTCATTGAAGGCAGTCTTGAAAAGAATGAGCGGGAGGAACACATAGTAGTTAGCGCCAAACGGGGACAGAAGAAGGTGATAAAGAGGAACAATAAAGCCTACGAAAAATTCAGTGACCACATTGGGTTCGTTCCTACCGTTATCATTTCACCGGCAGACCGTGATCTTATCATAGAAGGCAGCGAAACCCGCAGAAAATTCATGGACGGTGTGATCTCACAAAGTGACAACCGGTACCTCAACAGCCTTATTAATTACGGCAGGATCCTGGCCCAGCGAAATTCACTTTTGAAATATTTTGCAGCCAACAACAGTTTTGACCGGGATACTCTTTCTGTCTATGATCAACAACTGGAAGAATATGGAGAGGTGCTTTACCGCAAACGTAAAGCGTTCATGGAGGTTTTCATTCCCATTTTCAGAAAACGCTATGCCACAATCAGCAATGAGCGGGAGGAAGTTGACGTGATCTATAAAAGTCAGTTGGACGAAAAAGATCTCAAGACCTTGCTGGAGGAAAACCTGCAAAAGGACATGGCATTGCAATACACAAGCGTAGGTACTCATAAAGATGACCTCAGTTTTGAGATACAAGGGCATCCAATTAAAAAATTCGGGTCACAGGGGCAACAAAAATCATTTTTGATCGCTTTAAAGCTCGCCCAGTTCGATTTTATAAAAAATCTCAGTAAGGTTTCTCCGATTCTGCTTATGGATGATATTTTTGACAAACTTGATGAGAACCGGGTGGCCCATATCGTGGATCTTGTTGCTACCAATGAACTGGGGCAACTCTTTATAAGTGACACCCATGGCGACCGGACCGAAAAGGTAGTTAAAGAAACCGGCCAAAGCTATAAAATGTTCAGGTTATGAAAAGATTTGTACTTGTATTAATATTTGGTTCTTTGTTAACCGGCATCGCTTGTAACCGCCAGTCTTCAGAAGAAAAGATTGCAAACCTCAATGGTTACTGGGAGATCCAGAACGCCAAATTGCCCGAAGGCATCGAAAAAGAATTCAATTACAGTGAACTGGTTGATTATATTCAGGTAAAAGATAATAAAGGTCTGCGGAAAAAGGTGCGCCCCCAGCTTGGTGGAGGGTTCATCTCTTCAGAAGATCAGGAAAATCTTACCGTAAAAGTTGAAAACGACAGTATTAATTTGTATTATACTACTCCCTACACCTCATACAAAGAAACCCTGCTTTCTTCCGAAGAAGACAAGATAAAAATATTGAACCCCCGGGGGATCATTTACACCTATAAAAGATTTACCCCTTATTCTACAGATTATGGCCAGGAGAATTAACGATCACCTTAGCATTAGCGAAGCCCTCAAAGAGTTTGTTACAGACAATAAGCTTCAAAAAGGTCTGGACAAAGTGAACGTAAAAGACGTTTGGAACAGCCAGATGGGACCGGCCATAGAAAAATATACCACTGCGATCAAACTGGAGAAGGATGTGCTGTATGTACAGCTCAGCTCCTCTGTGTTGCGGGAAGAACTGGGATATGGGAAAGAAAAGATCATCAAAATGCTCAATGAAGAACTGGGAAGAGATCTTGTCAAAAAGCTTATTTTAAGATAGTCTTCTTTATTCTTCGGAAAGACCCGGTTTTTAAAAAACAAAATTCTCATTCTCGACCGGTTCACTACAGGGGAAACCTTCTGCTCCCTGTAAAAACTGAAAATCCAACCATCTTCTTTTCAGAAAGCCCAAATTTCCTTACCTTTTAGTATCGAAGTATTTTGTCATGACCACAAAGGAGGAAATGATCGAAGAACATCTCAGGGCACGCGATATCTCAGATCCTGCCGTGTTGAAGGCTATGGAGGAAGTTGACCGGGAGCTATTCGTTCCTTCCGATCTTCGGGAAAGGGCTTATGACGATTCTCCCCTGCCCATTGGAAAGAACCAGACCATTAGTCAGCCATACATTGTTGCTTACATGGCTGAGCAGCTTCACCTTGATAAAAAGGATAAGATACTGGAAGTTGGCAGCGGCTGTGGATATAACGCTGCGGTACTTTCCCGGCTGGTAGCCCACGTTTACAGCCTGGAGATCATTGGCTGGCTGGCAGATCTCACCAAAGAGAATTTGAAACAAACAGGTTTTAAAAATATTAGCGTAAAACAGGGCGACGGTTACAACGGCTGGCCCGAAAAAGCTCCTTTTGATGCCATTATACTTACGGCTGCCCCTCCGGCAATTCCGCCCCCGTTAAAAGACCAGCTAAAGTTGGGAGGACGACTTCTCGCTCCTGTGGGAAGAATGAACCAGAAACTTATCCTTTTAACCAAGACCGGAGAAGATAAATTTCAGGAGAAGACCCTGCTCCCGGTGCGGTTTGTCCCTATGACAGGCAAGACAGACAAAGGAGGATCTTATGGCAGGTGACCGAAGCTGAATTTTCAAAGAAATAAAAACAAAAAACCACCTGAAAAAGGTGGTTTTTTTTACTATTAATATCGAAAAGTTCTAGAACATTTCTCTTCCCGCGAAATGGAAGTTTCCTTCGATCCCGGCGTTTTCATCGCTATCGCTACCGTGAACCGCATTCTCGCCAACAGAAGCAGCATATTTCTTTCTGATTGTACCTTCCGCAGCATCTTCAGGGTTTGTTGCCCCAATAAGGGTTCTGAAGTCTTCTACTGCATTCTCTTTTTCAAGAATGGCAGCCACAATTGGTCCGCGGCTCATAAATTCAACCAGTTCCCCATAAAACGGCCGTTCGCTATGAACCTCGTAAAACTTCTCTGCATCCCTGCGGGTCATTTGAGTTAGTTTCAAGGCTACGATCCTGAATCCTGATGCTGTGATCTGGTCTAAAATTGCTCCAATGTGTCCATTTTCAACTGCATCGGGCTTTAACATGGTGAAAGTTCTGTTTCCTGCCATTACTTCAATTTTTAATTTGGCTGCAAAAATAGTCATTTCCTCTCCAAATCCAATAACTAATTCCGGAATACCCCCTTACGCTCCGCCGCCGGGCAATATTTTCAGCCTCCTCAGTTTTATGATCTTCAAATATTAGGTATCTTCGCCCTCTATGACAAACAAAGATATTTCGAGGGTCAAAGAATTACTTGCAGAACCCAGAAAGATTGTTATTGTTCCGCATAAAGGGCCAGACGGGGATGCCATGGGCTCCACCCTGGCACTTAAACTTCTGCTGGAGGGCCAACACCACCACGTGCAACTTATTTCCCCAAATGAGTACCCCGATTTTCTTAAATGGATGCCTTATCAGGAAGAGATTATTATTTATGAGAAAGAACAGGAGAAAAGTGATCGTTACATCCTGGAGGCAGATATAATCTTTACTCTGGATTTCAACCATTTGTCACGTGCGGGGGAGATGAAGAAGATCCTGGAGGAAGCAACAGGTAGTTTTATCATGATAGATCACCACCAGCAGCCCGATGATTATGCTGTGGTAACTTACAGTGATGTCACTATGTGCTCCACCTCGCAAATGGTCTTTCATTTCATAGAGAACATTGGTCTGGAAGATCACATTACCGCTCCAATCGCATCCTGCCTGTACACGGGAATCATGACCGACACCGGCTCGTTCAGGTACCGGTCTACAACCAGTCTTACCCACAGGGTGATCGCAGATCTTATTGAAAAGGGTGCTGATAATACCAACATCCATGAAAATGTCTACGATACCAATTCTTACAGCCGGCTCCAGTTACTGGGGTGCGCCCTTCGAAACCTTACTGTGGTGGAAGGATTAAGAACAGCTTACATCACTCTTACCCAGGAAGAACTGGACCGTCATAATTTCAGAAAAGGAGATACAGAAGGCTTTGTCAATTATGGATTATCGCTTGAGGGAATAGTATTTGCGGCGATATTCATTGAGAATCGGGGAGATGATATAATAAAGATATCCTTAAGGTCGAAGGGGACATTCTCGGTCAATGATTTCTCCAGGAGACATTTTGAAGGAGGGGGCCACATTAATGCTGCGGGAGGAAAGAGCGATCTTACCCTGGAAGAAACGGTTGCAAAATTTATCAGTATATTACCTCAATACAAAACCAGTTTAGCAAAATGAAAAGGACAGGATGTTCTGCAGCAAAGCAATTAGCTGCTGCTGAAGGTCCTTAACGAAAGAACGAACTTATGAAAAAGACCCTGTTTTCACTCCTGGCCATACTGCTCATGTTTTCCTGCAAATCTCCCGAAGCCCGTAAACCGGTTACCCAAAGATCGGGCGACTATATCAATGAATCTATTGAAAGGAATAAAAAAATAGTTGCCGCAGAAGAAGAGCAGATCATGAAGATCATCGAAGAGGACTCAACCCGTGAATACCTTTCTTCCCCTAACGGGTTCTGGTATTACTACAATACAAAAGATACAGCTTCTACCGTCACTCCACAATTCGGGGATGTGGTAGAATTTGATTACGACCTTCGAACCCTTGATGGACGGGCTATCTATTCAGATGAAGAGATCCCGGTACAGTCATACGCTATGGATAAGGAAAAACTGTTCAGTGGCCTCAGGGAAGGATTAAAATTAATGAAGGAAGGAGAGACCGTAACTTTTCTCTTCCCTTCCCATAAAGCCTTCGGTTATTATGGTGACAAAAAAAGAATCGGGACAGATGTACCGGTCATTTCCACAGTTACATTAAAGAAGATCACTCAAGAAAACAACAATCAAAACAATTAATTTCAGAATGAAAAAAATCAGTTTTTTAGTTTTATGCAGCCTGGTGCTGGCGTTTACCTCATGTAATGAAGAATATCCTGATCTCAAGGACGGGATGTACGCAGAATTCAAGACCAACCATGGTACCTTTGTGGCAGAACTATATTATGAAGCCACGCCTATGACCGTGGCCAGCTTTGTATCTCTTGCAGAAGGAAAAAGCACCATGGCAGGAGAGGAATATAAGGACAAGAAGTTTTATGACGGCCTTACCTTTCACAGGGTCATTGAAGATTTTATGATACAGGGAGGAGACCCATCGGGCACCGGAAGTGGTGGACCCGGTTATAAATTCCCTAATGAGATCGTGGATACCCTAAGACATGATTCGAAAGGAATTCTTTCCATGGCCAATTCAGGACCCGATACCAACGGGAGCCAGTTCTTTATTACTTTAAAAGAAACCCCGTGGCTTGACGGAATGCATACTGTTTTCGGAAAAGTGGTCCAGGGCCAGGATGTAGTTGATAAAATAGGTTCTTTAGAGACAGAACAGGCAGACAAACCTGTTGAAGAAGTAAAGATGGAGGAGGTAAACATTATTCGAAAGGGGAATAATGCCAAAAACTTCAAAGCCCCGGATGTGCTTACCACTGAGCTGGAAGACTTTAAAGCAGAGACTGCTGCAAAGGAAGAAAGAATGAACGAACAAAGACAGAAGAACCAGCAACGCTATGAAGAACTGAAAGCAGATGCGCAGCAGCTGGAAAGCGGATTGCAGATCAAATTCCTCGAAGAAGGAGAAGGTCCTAAGCCTAACCTGGGAGATACGGTTCTTGTTTATTATCAGGGTTATTTAAGTGACGGTGACATTTTCGACACGAACAGGGAAGAAGTAGCTGAAGAAGCCGGAATCCTTAATCCGCGTAGAAAGGAAATGGGAGGTTATGATCCAATGCCGGTATTGTACAGCCCTGAAGCACCAATGATCCCCGGGTTCAAGGAAGGTGTTCAGCAAATGAAGATTGGCGATAAGGCAGTTTTGTACATCCCTGCACATTTAGGGTATGGGGAAAGAGGTCAGCCACCGGTGATCCCTCCGTCTGCAGATCTTATCTTTGAGGTTGAACTGGTAGAAATCAAAAAATAAACTGTTTAAAAGGTATTTTAGAAGCCTCGCTAATAGCGGGGCTTTTTTATTTCTGAAATTTGCTGAAGTTCCAGGGCTATAGATGCTGAAAGCCACGGCTTAAAAATGATCAATAATAGATCAGAGAAAAGATAACACATAAAAAACCTCCCGAAAAAGTAATTTCCGGGAGGTTTCTTTTTTAAGGCTTCCGAAGAATTAATTCTTCTGCGGAATATTCTTCAACACTTCCTGCACATATTTCCAGTACTTCTGTGCAGAAGATATACTTGCTCTTTCATCGGGCGAGTGCGCACCGCGGATTGTGGGTCCAAAGGAGATCATATCCATTTCTGGATAGTTCTTGCCCAGGATCCCGCATTCGAGTCCCGCGTGGCAGGCAGCGATATCCGGTTTATCTTTATTCATCTTCTGGTACAATTCATCCAGTACTTTTAGGATGGGGGATGCCATATTTGGCGCCCATCCGGGATATGCGCCCGATAGTTCCACTTCAAACCCTGCCAGTTCAAATCCCGAACGAATGCAGTTGGCAAGATCAATTTTATTTGATTCCACTGAAGAACGCGTCAGACATAGCACTTCAATTTTGCCATTTTTGACAGTTACTCTGGCAATGTTATTGGAGGTTTCTACCAGGCCTTCAATTTCGGGGCTCATTCTGTACACTCCGTTGTGAGCGGCATAAATTGCTTTCAGCAGCAATTCCTGTGCACCCAGCTCCATCACTTTGGAAGGCATTTCGGTTTCATCGATCTCAATGAGAAGTTTGGGCTCCAATGATTTAAACTCCTGCTGAATGTTCTGGATCAAATTCCCGACTTCAGCCGAAAAATCCTCTTTCTGAATATCCTCTATAGTGACCACTGCCTCACTTTCCCGCGGAATGGCATTCCGTAGACCGCCGCCGTTGATCTCTGCGATCCTCATTCCGAAATTTTCATAACCCCCGAAAAGAACGCGGTTCATGATCTTATTGGCATTTCCCAGTCCTTTGATAATGTCCATACCCGAATGTCCGCCCTGTAGCCCTGTGACCTTAATCTTATAGGCAAGGGAATCTTTGGGCACCTTTTCTTCTTTGTAGGTCCTGGTAGCGGTAATATCCACTCCCCCGGCGCAGCCGATACCTATTTCGTTATCTTCTTCGGTATCCAGGTTAAGAAGGATGTCTCCCTTAAGCACACCCGGTTTCAAACCCATTGCTCCTGTCATTCCGGTTTCTTCGTCGATAGTGAACAGCGCTTCCAGGGGAGGATGTTCAATATCTTTACTTTCAAGAATAGCCATCATGGTCGCCACGCCAAGTCCGTTATCGGCTCCCAGGGTGGTGCCTCTTGCCCGAACCCAGTCGCCATCAACATACATTTCGATGCCCTGGTTGTCAAAATCAAAATTTGAGTCATTGTTCTTTTGATGCACCATATCCAGATGCGACTGCAGCACAACGGGTTTTTTGTTTTCCATTCCCGGGGTTGCAGGCTTTCTGATGATCACATTCCCAACCTCATCTACTTCGGTTTCTAATCCCAGGTTGTTCCCAAAGTTCTTCATAAACTCGATCACGCGTTCCTCCTTTTTGGAAGGTCTAGGTACAGCATTTAGATCAGCAAATTTATTCCAGAGTGGCTTTGGCTCCAAAGCCCTTATTTCTTCATTCATCGTGTTGATTTTTGTGTTTACCACAAATATAAGTTTTGTCAATTAACATATCCCAATAATCAATTAAGCAATTCGAATTAACCAATCTCCGATTAATGAATAAACTATTTGAGGAATGAACGATTTCCGAAGGAGGAGATTGCTGCGGTCGGTTATCACCTCCCTCGCAAAGACGTTCTATATGAAGTTAAAAAGTGGTCAGTGGAAAGCGGCCAATTAATTTTCAAAAAGAAAATACCAGAAACTAATTGGACTCAATCTTATTTTAACCAAACCCGATTAACTAATTAACCGAATCCCAAATTACCGATTCCCGAATTAACGAATTAACCAATCCCCAATTAACCAATTAACTGACTTCTCATTTCATTTCTCTATTTTTGAAAGGTGAAAAAGAGAACTGCCCTCATTCTGGCGCTTTTATTGCCCGTTCAGATCGCCCTGGTGAAGATCGTGGCGATGTTTCCGCAGTATGTGGAGGACTGGTACAGCACGGGTATTTACCCTGTCACCTCTTCCCTGCAGCGAATGGGGCTTGGGTTTTTACCTTTTTCTGTGGGGGACTTGTTATACGGGGTATTCATCATTCTCCTTATAAGGTGGTTGTTCCTCAGGTTCAGGCAACGCTTTCGCAATCCAAGGAGATGGGGGCTGGAGGCCCTTGCCTCTCTTTCTATTATTTATGCCTGTTTCAACATCTTCTGGGGCTTCAATTATTACAGGATTCCCCTGCACCAAACGCTGGAGATCGATAATGACTACACCACTGAAGAATTGGAAACCCTCACCCGACATCTCATAAACAGGTCGAATGAAATCCATTTTGCTATTACCGGTGATGACTCGTTAAAGGTAGAGATGCCCTACACTAAAGGGGAGCTCCTCAAAATGACGAGGGATGGCTATGAAAACATTGACGATACTTTTCCTGAACTGGAATATGACCGGGTGAGTTTAAAAAGGTCCCTGTACAGCCTGCCTCTCACCTATATGGGTTTTAACGGCTACCTTAATCCTATTACCCAGGAAGGACAGGTGAATACAGTGATCCTTCCTTACAAGATCCCTACTACCGCCAGCCATGAGATTGGCCACCAACTGGGGTTTGCCAAAGAGAATGAAGCCAACTTCCTGGCCTGCCTCACCACCATGAACCATCCCGATGAATATTTCAGGTATTCAGGGTATACCTTCGCCCTAAGTTACTGTCTTAGTGAATTATATGTAAGAAACCCTGAACTTACCGATGTTCTTCTGGGAGAGGTCAATCATGGAATAAGGTTGAATTATCTTGAGGTAAGGGAATTCTGGGCCAGGCACGCCAACCCATTTGAGCCTTTTTTCATGTATACCTATAACAGTTTTCTGCGCGCCAACAATCAGCCCGAGGGAATGAAAAGCTACAGCTATGTGGTCGCCCTCCTGGTGAATTATTTTAAAGACCGCGATCACCTGCTTTAAACTTTGCTCTTGTCAAATTTTTGTTAACTTACCGGTTTTAAATTTTTCCAAATCACCCTATTCAAATTTATCTATGAGAATCAAATTATTCATTTGTCTCCTGTTCAGCAGCTTTCTTGGCGTGCAGGCACAGGAGTACTTTCCAAAGAATGACGCCGTCAAGGCCGGGGTGAATACCAATTACACGGTATTCAAGAATGCAAAGATCCATGTAGATCCCTCCACTATTATCGAGAACGGTATGCTGGTGGTGAGGGACGGTAAGATCACCGCGGTTGGAAAATCTGTAAAGGTTCCTGCCAACTCTGTAGTTTATGATCTTAAAGGAAAAGAGGTTTACCCTTCCTTTATTGATCTTTACACGCACTTCGGAATTGAAAAACCTAAGAGTGAAGGTGGAAGCCCCTACAGCGGGAATCCGCAGTATGATGCTTCCCGGGAAGGTTATTACTGGAACGACCATATTCGGCCTGAAACTTCTGCACTAGAAACTTTTAAATACAGCACTGCTGATGCAGAGGAGCTCAGAAAGTTTGGTTTTGGCGTTGTGAATACCCATATGCCCGACGGGATTGTGAGAGGAACCGGGATGCTGGTTGCCCTTAATTCTGAAGGAACTGAAGGGGACCGAATCATCAGTCAGCGGTCTGCCCAGTATCTTTCCTTCGAAAAAAGCGCAAAAAGCAAGCAGGTATACCCTACTTCCATTATGGGGGCTATTGCATTACTAAGACAAACATACATGGATGCCGACTGGTATTCAAAAGGCAATTTAAAGAACAAGGATCTTGCCCTGGAAGCCTTTAACCAGAACAGAAACCTCCTGCAGATCTTTAAGGCAGATAACCTTCTGGATGAATTAAGGGCAGACAAGGTTGGGGATGAATTTGGCGTACAATACGTGATCGTGGGAACCGGTAAGGAATTTGAAAGGCTTGATGCTATCAAGGCCACCGGTGCAACTTATATAGTTCCCCTCAACTTCCCTGAGCCTTTTGATATGGAAGACCCTTACCTGGCAGATTATGCCAGCCTTGGGGATATGAAGGAATGGAACCAGGCGCCGGCTAACCTTAAGATGCTGGCTGAAAAAGGGATTCCCTTTGCCCTTACCACTAATGAAGCTAAAAAAAGCTTCAGGGATAATCTTTTAAAAGCCATTGAATATGGTCTTGACAAGAAGACCGCACTTGCAGCCCTTACTACGGTACCGGCAAAGGTACTGGGACAGGAAAATAATTTAGGTACTCTTAAGGAAGGTTCCTGGGCGAACTTCCTGATAACCTCGGGAGATTACTTCGACAAGGAAACCACTCTTTATGAGAACTGGGTACAGGGAAGAAGATCTGTGATAGAAGACATGGGAACTGTAAACCTTAAAGGCACCTATGAGGTAAAGGTTGCAGGAAACACCTATACCATGAAGGTAACCGGGGAACCTGCAAAACCTAAAGCAGAAGTGACCTTCAACAACAACAAGATAGGTTCTAAACTTGCCTATAAGAATAACTGGCTGAACGTACTTTTATCTGCACCAGATACTACAAAAACCGAATATACCCGACTTTCAGCCAAAATTCAGGAGGAAGCAAAAACCTTCAGTGGAAAAGCTGTTTTAGGTGACGGTACAGAAACAACCTTCACCGCCACCAGGACTTCAGATGCTTCCGCAGAAAAAGATAAAGACGCGAAGAAAAAGGAGGTGCATGAAGTACTTCCCGTAACCTTCCCGAACATGGCCTATGGATTTGAGAGCCTTCCGAAGCAACAGGACATCTTATTCAGAAATGCCACGGTTTGGACCAATGAGGATGCAGGGATCATCGAAAATACAGATGTACTGGTGAGAAAAGGTAAGATCGCAGCCATAGGGAAAGATCTCAATGCGCGCAGTGCCACCGTGGTTGACGCCACCGGCAAGCACCTTACGACCGGGATCATTGATGAACATTCACACCTTGCAGCTTCGGCTATTAATGAGGCCGGACACAATTCTTCTGCAGAAGTAAGAATGGAGGATGTGGTAGACCCAGATGATATCGGGATCTACAGAAATCTTGCGGGAGGTGTAACCACCCTGCAGTTACTACATGGATCTGCCAACCCTATTGGCGGACAATCGGCTATTCTGAAGATGAAGTGGGGTGCTACTCCACAGGAAATGATCTTTGATGATTCACCTAAATTCATCAAGTTCGCCCTGGGGGAAAACGTGAAGCAGGCGAACTGGAACAGTAATTCACGTTTCCCACAAACAAGAATGGGTGTGGAACAGGTATTTGTGGATTATTTCACCCGGGCTCAGGAATACGAGCAACTTAAAAAGAGTGGAAAACCGTACAGAAAGGACATTGAAATGGAGGCCCTGGTCGAGATCATGAACGGCGAGCGTTTCATTACTGCCCACTCTTATGTGCAAAGCGAGATCAATATGCTGATGAAAGTAGCCGAACAGTTTGGCTTCAACATCAACACTTTTACCCATATCCTTGAAGGTTATAAACTAGCCGATAAAATGGCGGAACACGGCGTGGGAGGCTCTACCTTCTCAGACTGGTGGGCGTACAAATATGAAGTTAAGGATGCTATCCCTCAGAATGCGGCCATTATGCATAACGCAGGGGTGACCGTAGCCATCAACAGTGATGATGCCGAAATGGGAAGAAGATTGAACCAGGAGGCCGCAAAAAGTGTGAAATACGGAGGTATTTCTGAAGAAGATGCGTGGAAATTCGTAACTCTTAATCCGGCGAAACTACTCCATATTGATGACCGGGTAGGAAGCATCAGGGAAGGGAAGGATGCAGACCTCGTACTCTGGTCAGACCATCCGCTTTCAGTTTATGCGGTTCCGGAAAAGACCCTTATTGAAGGTACTGTTTATTTTGACCTGGAAAGGGATACCGAACTTAGAAAGAAAGTTGCGGCAGAAAAGAACACGCTTACCGCTCAAATGCTAAAGGCCAAGAACAACGGTCTTAAGACGCAGCCGGTAAAAGATTCGAAAAAAGAAGAAATGCACTGTGACACCCTTCACCTAAACTAATTTGAAAATGATGAAGTTAAAAATAACATTTTTGCCGGTCCTGCTTTTTATGGCAGGAAGCCTGTTTGCACAGCAAACCCCGGCGCCTGAACAAACCACTCCCGTGACCATAGTAGGTGCCACGGCGCACCTTGGCAACGGGGAGGTGATAAAGAACAGCCTTATCATCCTGGAGGATGGAAAAATAAGAACCGTTACCGATGCCAACTCGACTAAGATGCCTTACCGGGGAACAGTCATTGAAGCTAAAGGAAAGCACGTCTATCCCGGGTTCATTTCCCCCAACAGCACTCTTGGCCTGGTAGAGATAGATGCCATTCGCCAGAGTGACGATGAGGACGAATTAGGGGAAATGCTGCCACACGTGCGCAGTATTATCGCCTATAATGCCGAAAGTCAGGTGGTAGAAAGTATGAGACCCAATGGCGTTTTAACGGGTCAGATCACCCCAAGGGGTGGCAGGATCTCGGGAACTTCATCTTTGGTCCAGTTTGATGCCTGGAACTGGGAAGATGCGGTGTTGAAGGAAAATGACGGCCTGCACATCAACTGGCCCAACAGTATTAAACGCGGTCGCTGGTGGATGGGCGAAGATCCGGGCGTAAAACCTAATGATAAGTATGCAGAAGAGGTCCAAAACCTGAGTGAATTCTTCAGGAATTCCAAAGCATACCTTGCCGGTCCAAAAGACCAGAAGAATTTGCCTTTTGAAGCAATGCAGGGTCTTTCTGAAGGTAAAAAGAAGATCTACATCCATGCAGACGGCGAAAAAGAGATCATCGACATTCTTAACTTCTCGAAAGAACATCAGCTGGAAAACGTCGTACTGGTAGGAGGTTACAATGCTTACAAGGTTGCCGACGAATTGAAGGCTGCAAATGTTCCCGTGCTGGTAGGAAGGGTGCACAACACCCCCAACCTGGAGGACCAGGATTATGACCTGCCGTACAAAATGGCCGGACTTCTGCATGAAAAAGGTCTTTTAGTAGCTCTTGAGACCAGCGGAAGCATGGAAAGAATGAATTCCAGGAACCTGCCTTTTTATGCAGGTACGGTAGCCGCTTTTGGTGTAGACAAAGAAGAAGCGCTGAAGATGATCACATCCAACACTGCAAAGATCCTTGGAGTTGATGATTTCATGGGTACTTTGGAAACCGGAAAAGACGCCACTCTATTTATTAGTGAAGGGGACGCTCTTGACATGCGAACCAACAAGGTGACCCATGCATTCATCCAGGGAAGACAGATAAGTCTTGAAAGTCATCAAACCGAACTGGCTGACCGCTACAGCAAAAAATTTGAATCCCAGTCTGAGCAATCAGAAGAAGTTGCAGAACAGCAGTAGGTCATTGAAAACTGCTTTAAACTGAAAGCTGCCTTAAAAAGAATAAATTCCTCAGGCTATCCAAACCCGGGATAATTTATGAGCTTTTTAAGGCAGCTTTTTTTATACCTTGAATTCTTCAGAATCAAGGACCACCTGGGTGGAAGGCAGTACTGCCCGGGAATCATCTTCTGCGGTGATGAAGATCCTTATGGGTTCATAAGGAGTCATGGTTTCCAGCGACACCTTGTTCTTCCTGCTTACCTTTAAATTCCCAATATTGATCGTACCGTGCTTTTTGGTCACCATCCATGCCGTGTAATAATTCCTTGAGGGCGTAAGCCTTCCAGGATCGGCAAGGTTTTCCACTTCCAGTTTCACCTGATAATTGTAGTCCTTTTTTTCGACCTGCACCACAGCGTTGGCCGCGGGCACAACTTCAGAGGTGGGAAAAACGACTTTTTTTGAACATGCGCTTATGAGGATGGCAGCAAAAATAAAACTGAGTATCCTGAAAGCGTTTTTTATGGGTAATTGTTTCTTTTTCATAGTTTCAATGATTTGATCTATAATTTAAAAATTTTCCGGTAGATCCTGAAATATCTGCTTCATTGCCACCTATTTATAACGCAATTTTAAATGAAGTTTAACTAAAGTGCAGCCACAGCTTCAGGGAAGGTGTCAAAAGCCTTACTTTTCTATCTTTGCAGGATGCATAAACAAATCACGAGTTTACAGAATGCTGCCGTAAAAAGGCTGTTACAGCTACAGGAGAAATCACGCTCCCGCAAAAAAGAAGGGGTCTTCGTAATTGAAGGGCAGCGGGAGATTGGTCTGGCCGTAAAAGGCGGCTTCAGGATAAGGGAGCTCTATTTTTGTCCTGCGCTTTTTTCTTCGGAAGAGTTACAAAGCTTAAAAGGCAGGATCCCTTCCGCAGTAGACATCACAGAGATGACTGGTGACGTTTATGAAAAGGTGGCCTACCGCGGAAGTACTGAAGGTGTCATGGCAGTGGCAGCCGCCAAAGACCTTTCTTTAGAAAATATCCTCAACCTGGGTCCAAACCCTCTGATCCTGGTAGCTGAAGCACCTGAAAAACCAGGAAATATCGGGGCCTTACTGCGAACTGCCGATGCAGCCCGGGTAGATGCCATTCTCATCGCTAACCCCAGAACAGATATGTTTAATCCCAACATCATACGTTCAAGCGTGGGCTGTGTCTTTACCACTCCGGTCGCCACGGGCACAACTTCGGAAATTATCCGGTTTTTAAAAGACCGCAAAATTGCCATTTACGGTGCTGCTCTCCAGGCTTCGGTCCCTTATGACTCCATCGATTATGAACCGGCCAGTGCAATTGTGGTAGGGACAGAAGCTACTGGCCTCAGTGAAGAGTGGCTGGAAAATACAACCCAAAATATCGTGATCCCTATGCAGGGGGAGATCGATTCCATGAACGTCTCTGTGGCCGCCGGCATCCTTATCTTTGAGGCCAAACGGCAAAGGGGATTTAAATAATAGGTATTAGCGACTTCCATTTTTCCTCCCTCCGGTCAGGCGCGGTCTGACAAGAATATCAAACAGGAGCATTTTCCTGTCAACCAATATCCCGCTGAGATAATCCTCCTATTTTCCCGGCTTTACCTGGCAATTATTTAATTATATTAGCCCGAATTGATTTGAAAAATAAATATTTTGACTCCACAAATCCTCTTTTATATCATCGTCGCGATCATAGTGCTCGATTTCGTGATCGATAAAGTGCTTGATGCCTTGAATGCCGCGCATTTCAATGACCCCGTGCCCCCATCTTTGCAAGATGTTTATAAAGAAGAGGAATACCAGAAGTCGCAGGAGTATAAAAAGACCCGCTACAAGTTCGGGCTCCTCTCCTCCTCTTTCTCGGTGGCCTTGCTGCTGGCGTTTTTGTTTGCCGACGGATTTGATGTTGTAGACGGGATCGCAAGATCAGTCTCAGACAATGCGATCGTCATTGGGCTGATCTTTTTTGGTATTATAATTCTTGCCAGTGATATTCTATCCCTGCCATTTTCCTACTACAGCACCTTTGTGATCGAGGAGAAGTTTGGGTTCAACAAAACCACCAGAAAGACGTTCTTTCTCGATAAATTAAAAAGTTGGGGCATGATGATCGTCCTGGGTGGTGGTATCCTGGCACTCATTATCTGGTTCTACCAGTTTGCCGGTGACAACTTCTGGTGGTACGCCTGGATCCTGGTTGCCGTTTTCAGTATTTTCCTGAACATGTTCTATGCCCGGCTCATCGTGCCGCTGTTCAATAAACAAACTCCACTGGAAGAAGGTAGCCTTCGGGAAAAGATCGAATCTTACGCCCAAAAAGAAGGTTTCAACCTCGAGAAAATCTTTGTGATAGACGGTTCCAAAAGGAGCACCAAGGCAAATGCCTATTTTTCGGGCTTCGGAAATGAAAAAAGGGTGACCCTTTATGACACCCTCATCAACGACCTGGAGGAAGAGGAGATCGTGGCTGTACTGGCCCATGAGGTGGGCCATTACAAAAAACACCATATCATCATCAACATGATCATCAGCATCCTTACGACCGGCTTTACCCTTTGGCTGCTTTCCCTGTTCGTGGGTAACCCGGTACTTTCCGAAGCTATGGGTGTGGAGCAACCGGGATTCCATATAGGTCTTATCGCTTTCGGGATCCTGTACAGTCCTATTTCAGAGGTAACCGGGATCCTTATGAACTATCTTTCACGGAAGTTTGAATACCAGGCAGATGATTTCGCCGGTACCACATACCGCCCGGAACCTCTGGTTTCCGGACTCAAAAAACTTTCGGCCAACAGCCTCAGTAATCTCACGCCGCATCCTGCCTATGTCTTTGTGCATTATTCCCATCCGCCACTGTACAAGCGTTTCCAAAATCTCATGGCATGATTTTTATTGTTTGTTTTCAATCTAAATTGTACTTTTAGTTCATGATGACGGAAGCCGCTATTGAAAAAGAAAATAAGGAAATTGCCCACCAGTACAAGGAGTTACTGCGCATAAGTTACCAAACGCTTACAGACGAGGACAAGAAGCTGATAAGGCAGGCCTTTGATGTGGCAGTAGATGCGCATAAGGACCAGCGACGAAAGTCGGGCGAGGCATACATTTTCCACCCAATTGCCGTTGCAAAGATCGTTGCTGCGGAAATTGGGCTGGATGCGACTTCTATTGCCGCCGCCCTGTTGCATGACGTGGTCGAGGACACTCCCTATACCCTCGAGAACATTGAAAAGGACTTTGGAAACACCGTAGCCCGAATCGTTGACGGCCTCACCAAGATCTCCCACCTGGAACACGACAAAGATGTGTCGCTGCAGGCAGAGAACTTCCGTAAGATGCTGCTTACCCTCAACGATGATGTGCGGGTGATTATCATCAATATCGCAGACCGGCTGCACAACATGCAAACGATGGATTCCATGCGGGCAGACAAACAGGAAAAGATCGCTTCAGAAACACTATACATTTACGCTCCTCTCGCTCACAGGATTGGGCTTTACAATATCAAGACCGAACTGGAGGACCTGGGACTCAAATACACCGAACCCGATGTCTACCACGACATCCTGAAAAAAATACGCGAGAGCAAGGAGGAACAGGATAAGTACATTGCAGAATTTTCAAAGGTCATTCAGGATTCCCTGGATAAGGAAAATATAGATTACAGTATCAAAGGCCGGCCAAAATCCATTTATTCCATCCGCCGTAAAATGAAGAATCAAAACGTGAGTTTTGATGAAGTCTATGATAAATTCGCGGTAAGGATCATTTACAGGACCAATCCCGAAAATGAAAAGTTCCTGGCCTGGAAGATCTACTCGATCGTGACAGACCACTTCAGGCCTAACCCTACCCGCCTGCGTGACTGGATCTCTTCACCTAAATCAACAGGTTACGAAGCCCTGCACATTACGGTGATGGGTCCCAAAGGCCGATGGGTGGAAGTACAGATACGCTCTGAGCGAATGAATGAGATCGCCGAAAAAGGCTATGCCGCTCATTATAAATACAAGCAGGGCAGCAGCCAGGAAGACGGACTGGAGGAGTGGGTAAACAAACTGCAGGAAGCCCTGGAAAGCGCGGAAGTGAATGCCGTAGATTTCGTGGAGCAGTTTAAGCTCAACCTGTATTCCAAAGAGATCTTTGTCTTTACTCCGCAAGGAGATCTTAAATCATTACCCAAAGGCGCGACCCCGCTTGATTTTGCTTTCAGTATTCACACAGAGGTTGGATTAAAGACCCGGGGTGCCCGGGTGAACGGGAAACTGGTGCCTTTAAGTACAGAACTTAACAGCGGCGACCAGGTGGAGGTCATCACCTCAGATAAGGCAAAACCCAATTCCAACTGGCTTGATTATGCCACCACAGCCCGTGCCCGGGCTAAGATAAAGAGTTCCCTAAAGGAGGAGAAGAAAAGTATCGCCGAAGAAGGAAAAGCGATCCTTACCCGTAAACTACGTGCTCAAAAGATCCCGTTCAATGAAAAGACCATCAATGAGCTGGTGATCTTCTTTAAATTAAAGACCAGCCTTGACCTGTTCTACCGCGTTGGGGTGGGTACCATAGACAACCAGAAATTAAAGGATTACGCGGCTTCGCGAAGTAATGCCCTGGTGAGTTTCTTTAAAAGCAAAATAAGGAAACCCAACCCGGTACAGGATATTGACAAGGACGAGATCACAGCCAAATATGACCAGTTGGTGTTTGGTAAAGAAGAGGAGGTCCTGGACTACAAACTGGCAAACTGCTGTAACCCTATTCCCGGTGATAGCGTGTTTGGGTTCGTGACCGTTAGTGAAGGCATCAAGGTGCACAAAAAAGACTGTCCCAACGCGATACAGCTGCAGAGCAATTTTGCCTACAGGATCATCCAGGCCAAGTGGAAAGATTCTTCGCAGGAAGAGTTCAAAGCGGTCATTAAGTTGACCGGGATAGATAACCTGGGACTGGTGAACGATGTGACCAAAGAGATCTCCAATAACATGAACGTCAATATACGTAACATCAATTTTGACAGTACAGATGGGGTGTTCACGGGAAGGATCACAGTAGTGGTAAAGAACAACCAAATCCTCAAGAAATTAATGGACCACCTCAAAAAAATAAACGGTATAGATAAGGTCTCACGTGAATAATCTTATACCTTTGCACCCAACATCATGAGCAAAAAAGTAGTCAACAAGAACGATCAGGCTGTGGTAAAGAATGTCTTTACCAAATACCTGGAAGACAGGGGCCACAGGAAAACCCCTGAACGCTTTGCTATTCTTCAGGAGATCTACAACAGTGAAGAACATTTTGATATCGAGTCATTGTATATCAAGATGAAGAACAAGAAATACCGAGTAAGCCGGGCTACCCTTTACAACACGATCGAACTTTTACTGGAATGTGGTCTGGTACGCAAACACCAGTTTGGGAACAACCAGGCACAGTATGAGAAATCCTATTTTGACCGCAACCATGACCATGTGATCCTTACCGATACCGGCGAGGTGATCGAATTCTGCGACCCCCGCATCCAGTCCATCAAACAGACGATCGAGGAGGTCTTTGACATTGAGATTAAAAATCATTCCTTATACTTTTACGGAAACAAAAAAACAACCGAATAATTCTTAAATTTTATGGCAGTAGACTTACTACTTGGATTGCAATGGGGAGATGAAGGAAAAGGCAAAATTGTAGATGTACTAACCTCAAAATACAACATCATCGCCCGTTTCCAGGGAGGGCCAAATGCCGGTCACACATTGGAATTTGATGGTAGAAAACACGTACTCCACACCATTCCTTCGGGAATTTTTCATGACCATGCACAGAACGTGGTTGGAAACGGAGTCGTGATTGACCCGGTGATCTTTAAAAGGGAACTGGATAACCTGACGAAGTCTGATGTTGATTATTCAGAAAAACTTCTTATTTCCAGAAAAGCCCACCTCATTCTACCTACGCACCGGCTGCTGGATGCTGCAAGCGAAGCTTCAAAAGGAAAAGCCAAGATAGGATCCACCCTGAAAGGGATCGGGCCTACATATATGGACAAAACCGGCCGTAACGGAATAAGAGTTGGAGACCTGGAATTGAGCGACTGGAAAGAAAAATACCGCAGCCTTGCCAACAAGCACGAGTCCATGATACGATTCTATGATGTAGATGTGCAGTATGACCTGGCAGAACTGGAAAGGGAATTCTTTGAAGCCATTGAAGTGCTTAAATCTTTGAAGTTCATTGACAGTGAAGAATATATATTCCAGGCCCAGAAAAAAGGACAAACCATCCTTGCGGAAGGTGCCCAGGGATCATTGCTGGATATTGACTTCGGAACCTATCCCTTTGTCACCTCTTCTAATACCACTGCCGCAGGTGCCTGCACCGGGCTTGGGGTAGCACCTAATAAAATTGGGGAAGTGTACGGAATTTTTAAAGCTTATACTACCAGAGTTGGAAGCGGCCCCTTCCCTACCGAACTTTTTGATGAGGATGGGGAAAGAATGGGACGCATTGGCCGGGAATTTGGTGCCACTACCGGAAGGCCAAGAAGGTGCGGCTGGCTGGACCTTGTAGCGCTTAAGTACGCCGTACAGGTGAGCGGGGTGACGCAGTTGATCATGATGAAGGGGGATGTATTGAGCGGGTTCGAAACCCTGAAGGTTTGTACCGCCTACAATTACCGAGGAGAAGAGATCACTCACCTGCCCTACAACATCGAGGCAGAGAATGTGACACCAATCTACACGCATTTCAAAGGTTGGAAAGAAGACCTTACAAAAATAACTTCAGAAGCTGAGTTCCCGTCACAGTTGAGCGAGTACATCAAATTCATTGAAGACGAACTGGAGATCCCGATTAAAGTGGTTTCTGTAGGACCTGACAGGCTGCAGACCATCGAAAGATAAAAGAGTCAGGAGACCAGAACCAGGACTTGGTTCAATCCTTTTCAAAATGATAAAGACCTCACAGGTTTCGGAAACCTGTGAGGTCTTGCTTTTTTTTGATATTTGTACTACAAAAAAATTCAAATATTTTTAGGGTACAAGCTTACTTCTAAATTTCCAGATACTGAGCGCTGAAAATTCCAGCACTCTTTTGAATCCACAATATATCCAAGTATAAAATAAGGGCTTTTAATATTGTAAGTTTTAGATTATATATTAACAGAATTTAACATATCTTGTATTCCGAATGTCTTATTACCTTATCTCAATTTAAAAAAACCCGTGTATACAAAAAGTATAAAATCTCTTTAAGTTTAAAACGCACATATTCATGATTAAAATACAGAACTTTACAATTTTGTTTCTAACTCTTCTAATGTTCTCATGTACGTCAGAAGAACAATTGGAGCTAGAGACTCAAAATGATGAACAAGAGTTTATATCAATAGGTTTGGACCTAAAGAAAGACTTTTTAGTTTCACAAACCCCTTTAAAGACTGAAGAAACCCAGAAAAATGACCTTTTTGGCATTCAGTTTTACGACAGTTCTAACAAACCATATGCTTTTCTTATAGGGGACGATGCCTCCGAAGTATTAGTCGACTTAAAAAAAAGTGAGGATTATAAAGTGAAAGTAACTTATATAAAGGATGCAAAAGATTTACTCTATTATTGGAGTGATGAGGGGGAATGGGGAGTTCCCTTACAAAGTTGGGGAAGGTCAGGTACTATTTTAAATAAGGTTTATTATACTTCCGCCAATGAATTGAGTTGGATTTCCCATACAAGCATTCAAACCCGAAATCTTGATTCAGACACTTATGCTGCAGTAGATCGATATTACGGTGCCCAGGAATTTACGGCTATAGATGATTTGCAAGTAATTCCTATTGCATTAAAACGTATGATTTTCGGATTAAAGTTAAAATTTGATTTGAAAAATATCAATGACCCAAGTATTGACTCACTTCGTTTCTCAGTTAATACTCATGACGCAGGGAGGGAATATTCCATTCCCGTCGTAGAGGGATTAGGAACCCTTGAGATTCCTTACTTAACAATCGCAGTTCCTGAATGTGAGAGTTGCGTGATAGCACTTGACCTTGCCTTGAATGAAGATTATAAGGAAAATATTTCTATAAGTATTGGAACCTTTGATAATCATACACGATTCTATGATGGACTTATTCCCGTGCAGCGAAACAAAATGATGGTCATTGATCATGTCCTGGAGGAGGAAGAAACCGTTGGTGGAGGCTTTGGCAGTTAACAGAATAATAGTGAGCAATTTATCATTTCGTACTATGAATAAAAAAATACCATTCATCTCTTCAATCATATTAGCATTGATTAATATATCATGTTCTACTGATGTGCGAGATGAAATATTTCAACAGAACAAGAAGGAACTTGTAAGTGTAGAGTTCAAAACCGGAGGGGATTTTAAGTTTTCTGAACACCCCCTAAAGGCGTCGGAAACAGAACCCTTAGATCTTTTTGCACTTCAGATTTATAATGCAAGTAGCAAGCCCTACGCTTATGTAGTGGGAAATGATATATCACTAATTAAAGTGGACTTTATAAAAGATCTCGATTATAAGCTGAAAATGACTTATCTAAAAAATGGAAAGGAGATCATATATAAAACACCAGAAGAAAATAAATGGGGAGCTCCTTTTACTACCTATGGTTCAAACACACAACTAAATAAAGTATACTACTCCTCAGCTACAGAATTGACGGAAATTTCCTCTGCATATATTCATTCCATACATGATTCACTCTCTGTTGGAAGATATGTGGAAATTGACCGCTATCATGGAATTGTTGATATTTCCTCGGTACTAGATTCTACAGAAGTGTTAATCCCTTTAAAAAGGATGGTATTCGGTGTAAATCTGAATGTCGAATTGAAAGAAACGGATGTTGATCAAATCCGGTTTTCCATCAACTACCGAACCCAGCATCAACAGGAATATTTTGTACCCCTTACTGAGGGTAGAGGAAATTTATATATCCCCTTTCTGAGTCTTGGGTTCCCGGGCCACTATTTTAGTAATGAACCTCATCTTGATTATGGAACTGTAGAGAATTATAATGAACCCGTTCACATAAGTTTAGGTACTGCGGAAAACTATATTCGCTTCTATGATGGTGCCGTGGATATCAATAGAAATGTTATGGTGACAATGAATTTCCAACAACAACAAGCAACAGATAATTCTGAAAGTAATGTAACTCTGACGTTGGAAGAAGGAGAATTAGAGGAAATTGAGGTTTCTCTAAAATAACATTTTCGATTCTTAATAATAAAATTATGACATTGATGCGGATAATTTTCAGACTGCCAATACTTTTGATCCTACTTCTCTTTTCATGCTCTGAAGAGGAAGGGGGACAAAAGAATTCCGAAGAAACTAAAGAAGAGGAAAGTTATAGTACTGCAAAATTTAGTATTGCAGGTGAGATTGTTGCTCAAAAGCTTCAACAGAAACAGAATGATAGTGAGAAAGATCTATTTGGAATGCAATTTTTTGAAGTTGAAACTAAAAAACCCTATGCGTATGTCGTGGGTGATAAGATTTCTGACATCCAGGTCAATTTTAGAACAGGCCAGGTGTATATGATGAAAATGACCTACCTCCGAGATGGTAAGGATACGTTAAATAATTTTGGAGGTAGATGGGGTGAGCCATTTCGAGTTACCGATAATGGCACTCCTGTTTTGAATGAAGTTTACTATTCTTCGGGAATAACTTTAGAAACGATTTCTTCCCCTCACATTAACCTAAAAAATGGGGATGGAGGAACATTAGTGGAAATAGATAGGTATCATGGAGTGATTGAAAAGTTTGAAATATTTGAAGATGAGGAAAATCTTTCCATTGAACTGAAAAGACTGGTATTTGGTCTCACCTTAAATATAGATTCTACAGATCCACTTCTTGATAGTATTTATTTATCAATTAATGGAAAACATCATGACCTTCGAGAATACATTTTTCCTTTGACTGATGGAAAGGGCAGCCTTGAAATACCCTATATAACCTTAGGTTTTCCTGACTATGATCCATTTGAGAAATACCTTAATTCTCTAGATCGGGCGGTTTTAGGAGAGTATAAGGAACAAGTTCATCTTAGTATTGGTACCCCAGACCATTACACATTGTTTTTTGATGATTTTATAACTGTAACGAGGAACATGATGACTGTAATCGATATGTCACCCGAAATTACCGGTGAGACTTCTAATGGTGGTTTTTCAATAAGTTTTGGAGAGGAAATGCTTGAGCAGTATATCGACCTAACCACTCCATAATCTAAATTATATCTGGAAGTTTTTCAAAAAATTATTTTCTTTTTCTAAATACCGTTTTGGGATTGGCTGCAGACCATGGAAAGATAGATCCTTACAAAATCCATATAGAAAAAGGCGCTGAAAATTTCAGCGCCTTTTTTAGTCTTGGCTCTTGTCTCTAGGAAGCGTAGCGATCTATCCTCTGGTAAGCCATCCCCTTTTACTTGCCGTGGCAATCGCATAAGGAGTGATCCAGAACAACCCGAAGGTGTAGAGAATACTGTATGAATATGCCCAAAAAGATTCAGATAATTTGTATTTCTTCGCATAGAACAGTACCGGGAAACTGGACCATATCAAAATGCTTAAAAGGGTTGAACTTATAAATAAAAGAGGATCCATGGAGATAAAGAAGATCATGAGCAGAATAGTAGGATAACTCATCACCAGCTTCAAAACCTGGTTCATGAACAGAACACGTGATCCAATCTTGGAACCTTCCCTAAAATCTGTGAAGACATATTTCGCCATGGCAATATTCTCCCGAACATTACTTCTCCCCCACCTGATGAACATTTTATAGAGTCCGGTGTATTTTTCGGGTACGTTGGTATAGGCGAAAGCGTTTCTCTGAAAAAGAACGTGGTACCCCTGCTTAAGGATCATATTGGTCATGGCACGGTCTTCCCCAATATCTGATGGTTTCCCCATAAATGTCTGGTTGATCCAATCAGGGAGGCAGGCAAAGACAGCTTCCCTTCTGTAGGCAGCAAGAGCACCCGGGGTACACAGTACAGATTCCAGGCTACTTTCCGCAGAACGAACAAATTCGAAACTCAATACAAAGCTCACATCGAGCATCTTAGGCAACAAAGCTTTTTCTCCGCTGTTAAGCACACGAATGTTCCCTGCTACCGCTCCACATTTTTCATTCACCACAAAAGGACTCACCAGGTTGCGAAGTGTATCTGTAGAAACTTCGGAATCACTATCTACGGTTACAAAAACCTCCCCGGTTCCCAGATTGAATCCGCGGTAGAGAGCGTGGCGCTTTCCTTTGTTCTCGGGTTGCTGGTAAATGCTCACACGATCTCCCAGGTCTTGTTTAGCCTTTTGCATCCATTCCCAGGTATCGTCCTTACTCCCGTCATCAATGGCAAGTAACTGCAATTTATGAGCGGGGTAATCACTTTTTGCCAGGCTCATCAAGGTAGCCCAAACCTGCTTCCCTTCATTATAGGCAGGCACTATTACGGTACAGGTTGGCAGATTTTCATTGGTTACAGAGGTAATCGGCTTGTAGCGAAAATACAGGTACAGGTTATAGAAAAAGAACCCGGCTCTAAACAGGAGCAATGATCCCGTGATCGCTAAAAAAACTATCCCCCAGGTAGAATCCAACCCGGCGAGATTATACCGGCTGAAATCCCCCTGTAAGGCATAAACCAGGTAAGCAGCACCCATTAGCAGTGCCAGACTACTGGCACGGACCATTATTCCTTTAAGGTTTCTGGGATTCTTTTTTTGGTTAAAGGCAGGTTGATCTGCGGAAGAAATTAATTGATCTGAGGTTATGGTATTACTATTCATTCTTATTGTATTGTTTTTTTATTTGACCCTTCCTGGACGGTGGTTCATTCATCACCTGTCCCTGCCTGCCTTAGCAATCCATGTACCAATCCGTCAAAGTCCTAAAACAGAGGCATATACCAAAAGCCCCTGAAAATAAATGTGGAATTTTTCCCCACTTCCATAAGACAGTTACCCCATTACGCTACAGGTGACAGCACCCGTAGGTCATACTGACATGCCTTAGCATTGCGTGTCAGTTCTTTGTATAAAAATCTTAGTGGGGAATTGCACAGGTTTGGTACAGGGAATTTTACTCAATTCTGAAACCGTCGTAGATTACGGATTTCCATAATTGTATCCCATTTTTTTCAATATCTTGCATAAGTTAAGGAAACGTTAAGGCTTTATATTTACTGTCTTAACGGGTGCAACTGAATTGAAATTATTATAAACATAGGTGTCAACCTAATCTAATCAAAATGAGAAAAATTACTTTTTTAATCGCCCTTTTCTTTTCCGTGACTACTTACAGCCAGGAAGACTTCATCATTACTATTAATGATAAAAAAATGGAAGTCGATCTTGATCAGGAATATTCCCTGAATTTGAACGGAAAAGAAATAAACTTCAGTATTTCTGCCAAAGACACCCTTACCTATAAGGATGAGATGTTCAGTTTTAAGTATCCGAAAAATTATAAGATCTCAGAGATTGATCTTGGGGACGGCGTAACCCAGTTCGTAATAATGACCGCAGAAGGAACAGGGTTTATGATACAGAAATATACTTCCATGAGTCCCACTATGATGAATGAGATGATGTTGAATGAACTCACCAAGGAAAGTATCAGTTATGGATTTAAGATGGAAAGAAAAGACTATTCAAAAAAACTTAGTTCGGGTCACGAGGTTAAAGTTAATAAAGCTGTTCTAACATATAAGGAGGATACCAACATCTATGAATTAATGTCTATTGGGAAAAAAGACGAAGGATTAATTTTGGTGACCATGTCAATGAGTGCAGAATTAAGTCCTGAAAGCAGGAAATTGATCTCGATGATGTGGGATAGTTTGAGCATCTATTAAAATTTGTTCATTCACAGACAGGCGGCAACTTGATTAAGCTTCCTTAAACAGCCCTTATAAACTATAGGAAATTGAAAACGGAATATATTTTTAAAACGGAAAGACTTGGGTTTCGTGAATGGTCAGAAGAAGACCTTAACGAGTTTGCAAAAATGAATGCCGACCCGGAGGTGATGGAATATTTTCTGAAACCTTTAACCATACCCGAAACAGAAGAATTTTTCGAACGACTTCAAAATCATTTTAAAAAACACGGCTATAATTATTTCGCGACAGAAATTTTAGAAACCGGAGAATTCATAGGATTTATAGGTTTGGCCAGGCAGGAATATGAATCTGAATTTACTCCTGCAGTTGATATTGGCTGGCGACTCAAAAAAAGTGCCTGGGGAAAAGGCTATGCAACCGAAGGTGCAAGAAAATGTCTTGAATACGCATTTAGGGAGTTAAACCTGGACGAGGTTATTTCCACCTGTACAGAAAAGAATGCCAGATCTGAGAATGTTATGAAGAAAATCGGAATGGTGAAAAAGGGAAGTTTTAATCATCCGAAATTAAAGGAACATCCTGATTATGAGAAATTTATTTGTTATGCAATAACCAAAGATCTGTGGCATCAAAGAACCCATTTAAAAACAGATTGTGAACTGCTTTTTTGAGGCATCCATGGCTATTCTGATTTGACCACGGCAAAGGTTCATTAAAGATAAATATGAAGGAACGAAAACTGGGAGACTTTACGATCGAGAATATAAACGTCACATTAATAATTTGTGGCGCATTTACGGTCATTTTCCTTGGGTATCTTACCTGGTTCATTACGAAGACAGATTTTGGTTTGTTACCCTACTTAACGCTACCATTAATTTTTGGACTTATCATGGAGAACCGGCGTCTGGAAAGGGATTGGAAGATACTGACATTAAAAATAATGCTGGCGGTTATATGTGCCTCGGTGATCTCGTTCTTTAGAAATCTGGACTCCGATATCTCCAGGGAAATTGCGCTCTGGCCATACCTGTTCATTTTCTTTTTTGCCTTGTTCTCGGCAGTTTATCACCATAAAAAAGTCACTCCCGTCATCACCGAGGGAACAACCTTGCTTCAGTCCATATCGATTATTTACTGGATCATTCATTATAATTATCTGAGTTTTTCCAATTTCCTTGAAGCTTTGGTGCTGATATCAGGACTAATTTTCAGCGCTATTTCTTTTTATAATGCGTTCTCATACAGAAAATTAACCGCAAGCTTCAGACTTATATTAAGCATTTGGAGCGCTGTGATCATGACCGTCTTTTCATTTGTTTATATCAACAGGGTTTACCATTTCAATTATTTCATAGGGGACTTTGTTATTGACTCTTCATTAAATATCATTCAATACTTTTTCCTGGGGGTTTCCCTGATCTATATGATACAGAACGCCAGAATGGTTGCGGTTTACATACCTTCAAAAAACAGCTTTTTTGACCAGGATCACCTGAAAAGGATAGCCAGGATGAATAAATTGCATGTGTGGAGGTATTCAAAAGAGCAGGTAAAAATCAAGGATTCTCTACTGATACTCCTCTTCACCTCAGCGGTATATTCATTTAATTATTTTTATAAAATAATACCGGCTTTCACTTTGATCTGGATCGTATATGCAGGTAGCCTGGAAAATGTATGAAAGAATGGGATTTAAACGTTCTAAAGACCTGGATTTCATGCAGGGTACACTTCCGGTTTTTGGGTTCAGGCTCATTTTGTAAATCTGCAAACTCAACTCTACCTCCGGATCACCATACATCCCGGAGGTTTGTATTTTCAGGAACCAAAACAATTTCCCCTTCCCCGTTAAATCGCTGAAGTTTCACTATTTTTGTCAAAATTTTTTTCATTGAAAAAAGAAAGGTCTATCTGTATTCTCTTGCTCCTCTTCGCCTGGACTTTTGGTGCTTTTGCACAAGAGTCAAGAAAGATCGAGTATGAAAGTGACAGGACGATAAAGAATGAAGAAAAGTATCCCGGGGCGTTCATCCTGAGCAAGGTACAGAACCAGGTGCATTTTACACATGAAGGGATCGAGGTTTGGTGCGACCAGGCCATTCACTACGCAGAGGAGAATTTCTTTAAGGCCTACGGAAATGTGCGTATGGAACAGGGGGACACCATCACCATGTCCAGCCGCTACGCCGAATATAACGGAACCACCCAGTTTGCCTTTGCCAGCGGAAATGTGCATATGCGCAACCCTCAATCCAGCCTTCGCACAGATACTTTATTCTTTGACAGGACCAAACAGCAGGCATACTACAGGAGCGGCGGGACGGTTCAGGATACGGCCAGTGTCTTGAAAAGCCGTATTGGAAGATATTTTCTGGAGGAGGAGAAATACTCCTTTTCTTCAGAGGTTGTACTTACCAACCCCGAATACGTCCTGAAATCTTCCCAGCTCGACTTTTATTCAGATACCGGTCACGCCTATATGTATGGCCCCTCTACCATAACCAGTGACGCTTCTGTCATTTATGCCGAAAGGGGATTTTACGATACCCGCGGGGATAATGGCTACTTCGTAAAGAACTCCCGGATAGATTACGATAATCGCATCCTGGAAGGCGACAGCCTGTATTTCAACCGGAGCAGGAACTTCGCCTCGGCCACCAACAACATCAAGGTAACCGATACCATCAACAAAAGCATTATTAGAGGTCATTATGCAGAGGTCTTCAGGGATAAAGATTCTGTCTTCATCACCAGGAAAGCCGTAGCCGTCGCCCTGCAGGAAAAGGATTCGGTTTATATACACAGTGACACCCTCATGGTTACGGGCAAACCCGAGAACAGGGTAATTCGCGGATTTTATGATGTGCGCATGTTCAAAAGCAATATGAGCGGGAAGAGCGATTCCATTCATGTGCGGCAGAGCACCGGTCTTACCCAGATGCTGGGAAACCCGGTTATCTGGTCGGGCGAGAACCAGCTCACCGGTGATACCATTCACCTGCTGAACAACCCCGAGACCGAAAAACTGGACTCCCTCAAGGTCTTCGACAATGCCTTTATGATACAACAGGACAGTATTGGAGGCTTCAACCAAATAAAAGGCAAGGAAATGTATGGCCTTTTTGAAGATAATGAACTCTACGAGGTGAACCTCATCAAGAACACCGAAACCCTCTATTATATGCGGAATGACCCGGGGGAACTTATAGGGATCAACAAGACATTGTCAAGTTCAATAAAAGTGCTGCTGGAGGACCGCAAGGTGCAGGATATATTCTACCTCAAACAGGTAGACGGTACCCTCTATCCCGAAGAAGACCTGCCGCCCAATGCGAGGCAACTGAAAGGATTCATATGGCGGGGAGATGAAAAATTAAACCGCATGGAAGATCTTTTTGCGGGAGAAGAACCCTATGAACCCTTGAAGATCAAGGGAATCCCTTTACCCGTAGATGAAGAAGATTTCTTTGAGGAAAGAGATGAAGATGACCTTCTTCTAAACGAAAGGTCGAGGTTGCGGCCGGAGGACCTTAAGGAGCGGGCAACAGACACAATAACTCCTGTGGCCACAGACAGCCTTCGCGGTATTTTACAAACCCGTGACACAATAAGCCCGGCCGGGGATACCATTCCGCAGGAATTCAGGGAACTGCGGGACACCCTTCAAAATGTTCCGGTACAGGATACCCTTCAAGGAACTCGTAGGGAAGAGCGACAGCAAAAAGAACGGCAGTAAAAAGATTTGAAAGAAGATTTCCTTAAATATCAGGCGCAGACTTCGCCCTATCCGCTGGCAATGGAAGTATCCCATGCTACGGGTTCTTATATCTATTCCACAGAAGGAAAGGCTTACCTTGATTTTGTGGCAGGTGTTTCTGCATGCAGCCTGGGACACCGGCATGAGCGGGTGGTGAAGGCAGTAAAGGAGCAGCTGGACAAGTACCTGCATGTAATGGTTTACGGCGAATATGTTCAGGGCCCGGCGGTGGAATTGTGCCGGTTGCTGGCAGAAAACCTCCCCGCCCCGCTTGAAAAGACCTACCTCACCAATTCGGGTACTGAAGCAATTGAAGGTTCGCTGAAACTGGCCAGAAGGTTTACCGGCCGCACACAGATCCTTGCAGCACGAAATGCCTACCACGGCAATACCATGGGTTCGTTGAGCCTTATGACCTACGAGGAAAGACAAAAACCCTTCCGGCCACTAATAGGAGATGTTGATTTCATCAATTTCAATGAACTTGAAGACCTTGACAAGATTACGTCAAAAACAGCTGCGGTAATTCTGGAAACCATCCAGGGTGGTGCAGGCTTTATCCTTCCGAAGAATGACTACCTGAAAAAGGTTAAGGAGCGCTGCAAGGAAACAGGAGCTTTACTGATACTTGATGAGATACAACCGGGTTTCGGTCGCACGGGTAAACTTTTCGGATTTCAGCATTTTGATGTGGTACCAGATGTGGTGGTGATGGGTAAAGGCATGGGCGGCGGGCTCCCTATTGGCGCTTTCACGGCTTCCGCAGAAATGATGGATACCCTGAGTAACGACCCTAAAATGGGACATATTACTACTTTTGGAGGAAATCCCGTGATCGCCGCAGCGGCATTGGCTACCCTGCAGGAGATCACACAAAGTGACCTTATGGCACAGGCACTTCAGAAGGAGAAATTAATACGGGAATTACTCGTGCATCCGCTCATAAAAGAGGTTCGCGGGAGGGGATTAATGCTTGCACCTATCCTCCCTTCCTCAGAAATAGCGAATGAACTGGTGTTAAGAGCACAGAATAAAGGCCTTATTCTCTTCTGGTTATTATTTGAAACCAGGGCTGTGAGGATCACGCCACCCCTCACCATCACTGAAGAGGAACTAAGAAAAGGTTGCGGCATTGTTCTTGCTATACTAGACGAACTAAACGAATGACGGGGCTGTTAATTACTTTGTTAACAACAAATTTAGATTTCAACCCTGCCGTTTTAGACAATTTTTAACTTTAATACTGTAAATCAGTAACAAACTGCTTATGCAATTAAGCCATAACGAAGAAAATAGTTTCTCCCTTACTCGTTTTGAATCGATGCTAAAGACTAATGATGTACTGTTCTTTGACTCGAATGAGTTTGAGAACATCATTCATTACTACTTAGAGAACGGAAAAATTGCACTTGCCAAAAAGGCTATAAAACTGGGTCTTTCTCAACACCCCAGTTCCATTAACCTGCGATTGCTTAAGGTAGAGATACTGGTGTTTGAAGATAAGCTTGAAATGGCCGAAGGTTTACTTGACGAGATCTTTGACCTTGAAGCTTCAAACGAAGAGATCTATATTCAGAAAGCCAACATACTTTCCAAGAAAGATCAACATGCTGAAGCTATCAGGATGCTTGACCTGGCCCTGGAGATCACCATGGACGAGGCAGATGTCTATTCCCTGCTGGGAATGGAATACTTGTTTTTGGAAGATTTTGAGAATGCCAAGCAAAATTTCATGAAGTGCCTGGAGGCAGATGAAGAAGATTATTCTGCACTTTATAATATCATGTACTGCTTTGACTTTTTGGAACAAAAACACGGAGCCATTGAATACCTGAACTCCTTCCTGGACCGCAATCCTTATTCTGAGGTGGGGTGGCACCAGCTTGGAAAACAGTACTTCGACCTGAAGGATTTCAAAAAGGCACTTTCAGCATTTGATTTTGCCATCATAAGCGATGATTACTTCATAGGTGCCTACCTGGAAAAAGGAAAGGTACTGGAGAAACTGGGAAGGTTCAATGAAGCGATAGAGAACTACGAGATCACCCTTGACCTGGACGATCCTACTTCTTTCGCCTACCTGCGGATTGGTAAATGCTACGAAAAACTTGGTGCCGAAGAACTGGCCCTGAAGAACTACAGGCAAACCGTTCACGAAGATCCTTTACTGGACAAAGGCTGGATCGCCATCACCGATTTCTTCTACAAGAAAGGTAATTTCAAGAAAGCCCTTTACTATATCAATAAGGCCATCAATATTGACGGCGAGAACGTGCTGTACTGGAAGCGCTATGCCCGTATCAACAACAAGCTGCAACTTCTCGAGGAAGCCGAAAGAGGCTACAGAAGAAGCCTGGAGTTAGGTAACTATGAACTCGAAACCTGGGTAAAAAGATGTGACATCTTAATTGACCTGGGAGAATTTGATGCTGCTGTACAAAACCTGTTGCAGGCCATTGAATTTTATCCTGAGACGCCTGAGATCGAGTACAGGCTGGCCGGATTGTATTTCATGCTTCACGAAGCAGAAAAAGGATATTATCACCTTAACCAGGGGCTAAAACTGGATCATGAGCACAGTATTATCATTGAAGAGCTCTTCCCGTCTATCTTTGCCCGTAAATCTGTAAAAGATAAAATAAGGACCCACCAGAAATCCTGCAGTTAATTCTGTAACTTTGCGCACTCCAAAAAACGACCATGCGACGAAGTTTACGTGACTACCTCTTAATTTCAGTAAAAGGAATGGCAATGGGAGCGGCAGATGTCGTTCCCGGAGTTTCCGGCGGGACCATTGCCTTTATTTCGGGCATCTATGAAGAGTTGATCAACACCATAAGCGGGGTTGATATTTCCCTTTTAAGGATCTGGAAGGAGGAAGGTTTTTCGGTGATGTGGAAAAAGCTGAACGGTAATTTTATTATTGCCCTACTCTCTGGTATCCTGTTAAGCATTTTTACGGTGATGCGACTGGCTAATTACCTGCTGGAGCACCATCCTGTTCTCATCTGGGCTTTCTTTTTCGGGCTTGTTCTTGCAAGTATCTATTATGTTGGCAAACAGATCCCCAAATGGAGCTTAAACGTCTTCATATTTCTTCTCATAGGCGCAACCACTGCTTTTTACCTCACTACCCTGCCCCCGCTGGCGGCAGCCTCAAGTGACCTGTACCTGTTCATGGCCGGTGCCATCGCTATATGCGCAATGATACTTCCGGGAATATCAGGTGCTTTTATTTTGGTCTTGCTGGGAGCTTATAAGACCATAAGTGAAGCCACTCATGAATTTGACTTTAAGACCCTGGGGATCGTCGCCCTGGGAGCCGTTTTTGGACTGCTCTCCTTTTCCAGGTTGTTGAAATGGCTGTTTCTTAACTACAGTACCCTAACCCTGGCCACGCTTACCGGCTTTATTGCAGGATCACTGAACAAGATATGGCCCTGGAAAGAGGTATTGGAAACCGCTACTTACGGAGAGAAATCGGTGGTGATCAGGGAAGAATCGGTCATGCCCTGGAACTTCGCCGGAGAACCCCATGCTATGCAGGCCTTTTTCCTGATGCTTGCGGGCTTTGCGGTAATTCTTATCTTAGAGGGCATAGCCGTTAAAAAACCTGTGCACGAAAATGGAGAAAACCAGGACGTTTAGTGATAAATTCTTTCTGGTCTTAAAAGGCCTTGCCATGGGCGCAGCCAACAAAGTGCCCGGAGTTTCAGGAGGAGTGATCGCATTCGTGGCGGGTTTCTACGAAGAATTCATTTTTTCCCTCAAAAGGATCAATTACAACTCCTTCAAACTCCTTATCAACGGCCGTTTTCGAAGCCTTTACTACTATACCAACGCGAAGTTCCTGCTCCTACTTATCCTGGGGATGCTCATAAGTTATTTCTCGGTCTCCCTGCTGCTGGATTACCTGCTCACCCAGTATGAACTCTACGTATGGGCCTCTTTCTTCGGAATGATCCTGGGATCGATCTTTTACATTAGTAAGGATTTTGAAGGCTGGAATAAAAAATATATCACTTTTGCCGTACTGGGCATCATCGCCGGGGCGAGCATAAGCTGGCTGGAGCCGGCCGCCGAAAATGACAATCTCTGGTTCGTTTTTCTCTGTGGGATCATAGGGGTCTCGGGTATGACCTTACCTGGTTTATCGGGATCTTTTATCCTGATCCTGCTGGGCAACTATGTACTCCTTTTGGTAGATTCTGTCAACGCGCTTTATGAATCTATGGTAGATATAACGGCCTGGGATTTCTCCTTTCTTCAGGATGAAGAAAGGATCAGAATGCTCAAGGTCCTGGCGGTCTTTACCCTGGGATCGCTGGCAGGCTTGGTAAGCCTCTCACATATTCTGGGATATCTTCTGAAACATTACAAGAATGCGACCTTCGCTGTGATCATAGGTTTCATTACCGGTTCTTTGGGGGTGGTGTGGCCCTGGAAGGATGAGATCTACAGAAAAGCTGCAGACGGCACTGTTTTATTGGACAAGAGCGGCAACCAGATCATTGATAATTATTACCGTTACTGGCCGGACCTTATGGCAATGGAAACCTGGATCGCCACGATTTTTATTATTTTAGGAGCCCTGCTGGTGATGTGGCTGGGCTGGTATGAACACAGAAACAAAAGACTCAATGCGTAGGTTTGGACTTATTGGCAGGAATATTTCCTACTCTTTTTCCCGCGGATATTTTACCAAAAAGTTCAGCCGGGAAAAGATCGACGCCATTTATGAGAATTTTGACCTGCAGGATATTTCTGAATTTCCCGACGTCCTGAAGACCAATCCTCAGCCGGTAGGATTTAATGTCACCATCCCTTACAAAGAAGCCATAATCCCTTATCTGGACTCTATGGATCCCATTGCTGCGGAAATTGGGGCGGTAAATACAATAAAGGTAAATCAAGACGGCACCCTCACCGGTTACAATACAGATCTTTGGGGCTTTATTGAAGCCATTGGGCCACACCTGAAGCCTGCGCATACAAAAGCGCTCATTCTGGGAACCGGCGGGGCTTCAAAAGCAGTGAATCATGGATTAAAAAGCCTGGGGCTTCAACCAGCTTTCGTTTCAAGAACAGCTTCCCGAAATACAATTTCCTATGAAGATCTTTCCGAAGAGATCCTGCAGGAATACACCGTAGTGGTCAACACCACTCCCCTGGGCACTTCCCCCAAGACCGAAGAATACCCCGATATTCCGATACAATTCCTTACTACACAACATTTGGTCTTTGACCTTATCTACAATCCGCCTACAACAAAACTAATGGAACTTGCCCTTTTACAGGGTGCTACCGTAGTTAACGGACAAAAAATGCTGGAATTTCAGGCTGAAAAGGCCTGGGAGATCTGGAATAAAAGCAGCAGCTAAACAGGCAGTTATTAGGTTCACAAATACTTCCAAACCCTTGTTAGGTTTTACGGGAGTTATTATCTTTCAGGATTATAAAAAGATTGACGAACCCTAACATTGAAAGATATGTCTGAGAAAGAGAACCTGCCGGAAAAAGACCTTCCGAAAAATGAAGATCAGAACCCTGTGAACAAGAGTGAAAAGGAACAACCGGAAACCGCGCAGCCGGCAGAAAATATTGTGGAGCAACCTACCGGTGGAAAAGACGAGGATAACAATGATGACCCTATAAGCGATGCAATGGTAGATGAAGCCAAAGCCGGGGAAGGCCGTCATAGTGCAGGTGCCGTATCCTCTCCTGAAGCAGGACTTGAAGGTGATGAAGATGGTGAAGAGGAAAAAGGAGATTCTCAGCAACCTGAAGATAGCGCAAACAACAAGAAGGAAAAACCCGAAGAGGTAACCAAAAAGGTTGACGCAGAAAAAGGTGAAGAGGAAAATAAAATTTCTCAAAAACCTGAAGACAGCGCAGGAGACGAAAAGGAAAAACCCGCAGCGGTAACCAAAAAAGTTGACGCAGAAAAAGGTGAAGAGGAAGAAAAAATTTCTCAGAAGCCAGAAGAAAGCGCCAGCAAGGAACCGGGAGACGGCGAAGATGGGGACGAAAAAGAAGAAGACGCAGAGGAAGAAGATGATTCTGCAGAGTCATCTCCGAAAAAACCGAAAGATGCTCAAACCGAACTGGATGACGCAGTAGCCGAAGACAGTGAAGATGAGAGTGCCGGGGAACGTCATGGGATCGAAAAGAAGGACTACCACGCCATGAGCAAGGAAGCTTTGACAGATGAGCTTGAAAAACTCGTTAAAAAAGAAAAGGTCCAGGCTCTCAAGGAACACGTGGAAGAAATTCGTGCAGAGTTCAATGCAAAATTTGATGAAGAAGTTGAGGAGAAAAAGGAAGAATTCCTGGCAGCAGGTGGCAATATCATTGACTTCCACTACTCCACTCCCCTCAAAAAACGCTTTAATTCCCTGTATTTCGATTACAAGGAAAAAAGGAATAAATATTACCAGCAGTTAAAGCAAGACCTCAACCAGAACCTTGAAAAAAGACTGGAGATCATCGAGGAACTTAAAGGTCTTATTGATGTGGAAGAAAACATCAATACTACCTATAAACATTTCAAGGACCTGCAGGACAGGTGGAAGACTGCCGGCGCCATTCCGCGGGACAAGTACAATACCGTCTGGAATACCTACCACCACCATGTAGAAAATTTTTACGACTTTCTGCACCTTAACCGCGAATTCAGAGACCTTGACTTTAAACACAACCTTGAGCAAAAGCTGAAGATCATTTCCCGTGCAGAGGAACTCACCCAGGAGCAGGACACCAACAGGGCCTTCAGGGAACTTCAAATGCTCCACAAAATGTGGAAGGAAGACCTTGGCCCGGTAGAAAAGGAATACAGGGATGAGATATGGCAGAAGTTTAGTGATGCCACCAGAAAGATCCATGATAAGCGACAGGAATATTTTGAACAGCTGGAAAAAGATTTCGAGAAGAACCTTGAGAAAAAAGAGGAGATCATTGAACAATTAAGTCAGCTGGCTGAGGCCAATTACAGCGCGCACAAGCAATGGCAGCAAAAGATCAAGGAAGTTGAGGCCCTAAGGGAGCAGTTCTTCCAGGCAGGAAAAGTACCGCGCAGTGTAAACGATCAAACCTGGAAGAAATTCAAGGAGGTGGTACGAACCTTTAACCGCAACAAGAATTCTTTCTACAAGAACCAGAAAAAAGACCAGTATGAAAACCTGGAGAAAAAGCTGGAACTGGTTAAGATCGCCGAAGACAATAAAGACAGTGAGGATTTCAAGGCTACAACCCCACTCATGAAGAAGATCCAGAATGACTGGAAAAACATTGGTCATGTACCCCGAAAGGATAGCGACAAGATCTGGAAGCAATTCAAGGCTGCCTGTAATCATTACTTTGAAAGGTTCCATGCTTCAAAAAGCGAAGAAAATCAGGAAGAGAACGAAGCTTTTGACAAGAAAAAAGACCTTCTTGACAAATTAAAAAGCACCGAACTTTCCGGGGACCGAAAAAAAGACCTGCCAACTATCAAGAATTACATTGAAGAATGGAAGAAGATTGGGAGGGTTCCTCAAACTAAGCGATACATTGAAGGCAAATTCAATAAGGCGCTTGACCAGGCTTTTGACAAGCTGGATATGGACAAGAAGCAGACCGAGATGCTCAAATATGAGAACAAGGTACAGGCCCTCGAAGAGTCTGATGATAACCGCAAGCTCGACAATGAACATTATTTCCTTACCAAGAAGGTAGAAGAAACCAAAGCAGAGATACGCCAGTTGGAGAACAACCTGCAGTTCTTCTCTAATGTTGATGATGACAATCCCCTGGTACAGGAAGTACATAAGAACATAGCAGATCACCGCGAACAGCTCAGGATCTGGAAGGAGAAACTGCAGAAGGTAAAATCACTTTACGAAGATTAACTTTTTTTCTGCGGAACAAAAAAGCCCTTTGGTCTTAGGTCAAAGGGCTTTTTTTATAGCTTTTTATGGAGGGTTTACAAGCGTTTCGCCTCTTCCCAGAATACATCCATTTCACCCAGGGTCATATCCCGTAGCTCCCTGTTCTGTTCCTTTGCTTTTGCTTCAAGGTACTGGAAACGTTTGATGAATTTTTTATTGGTACGCTCCAGGGCGTCTTCCGGGTTCACTTTTAGGAACCTAGCATAATTGATCATACTGAAAAGAACGTCGCCAAATTCTGCTTCGATCTTTTCCCTGTTGTTCTCTTCTATTTCATGCTGCAGTTCTGCGAGTTCTTCCTTCAGCTTTTCAAAAACCTGTTGTGGCTCTTCCCAGTCAAATCCTACTCCCGCAACTTTATCCTGTATACGACTTGCTTTCACCAGTGCAGGTAATGAAGCAGGCACTCCTTCCAGAACGCTCTTTTTTCCTTCCTTAAGCTTTAGCTGTTCCCAGTTGCGTTTTACATCCTCTTCATTCTCCACCTTTACATCACTGTAAATATGAGGATGCCTGCTTATCAATTTTTCGGAGATCTCGTTGGCCACATCGGCGATGTCAAAATCATTCGTCTCACTGCCTATTTTGGAATAGAAAACAATGTGTAGCAACAGGTCACCCAACTCCTTCTTCACCTCCTGCAGATCATTGTCAAGGATGGCATCACCGAGTTCATAGGTCTCCTCAATAGTAAGGTGTCGCAGCGACTGCAGGGTCTGCTTCCGGTCCCAGGGACACTGCTCCCTAAGTTCATCCATTATGGTAAGTAGACGGTCAAAAGCTTTGAGTTGATCTTGGCGGGAATTCATAGATTATATTTTAAAAAAGGCAAGGTAAGAAGCTTTTTTGAGAACTTTGTTTAAATAAAGATCCGGCTGGAAAGATGCTGAAGAACCTTTTTAGTAGAGACCATTCATCTTTGCAGCCGGACCAAAAAAATTATGAAGTTCTATTCTTCCTCGTCAGATTCCTTTTCGTCTTTCTTTTCGTCCTCAGGTTTGGTGAAGTCGGTAACACCTTTGCTCACCAGCAGGTTGTACCACTGGATGATCTTTTTGATATCACTGGTATAGACCCGGTCCTCGTCGTAATCTGGCAACACATCGCTGAAATACTCCTCCAGCTTGTTTTTAGATTCCTTGTGGCTTATGGCCTCCTCCCCGTTCTCCTTTTCCTGGATTTTCTGAAACACCTCGCGTAAAGGCACTTCTTCGGTATAGGTATAAATGGCGATCTCGCTTAGCAGGCTCACATTGTGACGCAGGTTCACGGTGATCTTTTTTCCGTCAAGCATTGATTCAGCTACAAATCCGCCGCGAGTCTGGGTTTTTAATTCATAAAGTCCCGGTTTCCCGGAAATTGACATCACTTTATCTAATTTCATAGGTCGATTTAATTTTTTGGATAGCAAATATCACATGTCTGCTCTAAATAACAAAACTAATTAGCGCGCTTTTTTGAGTTCGGGAAATCTCATGCGGTAATCTACAGTGATCTTCCCTTTTGAGATATTTGCCAGTTTCCCTTTAATTATCCGCTTTTTCAGACTGCTGAGCTTATCGGTGAAAAGAATCCCTTCAATATGGTCATATTCGTGCTGTATCACACGTGCGGCAAGTCCCTTGTAATTTTCTGTATACTTATTGAAGTTTTCGTCAAAGTATTCGATGGTGATCTCCGGTTTCCTGAAAACATCCTCCCTTACATCGGGAATACTTAAACAGCCCTCATTGAAAGCCCATTCATCACCTTCTTCTTTTGTAATGACCGGATTAATAAAGACCTTTTTAAGTCCTTCAAGCTCCTTCTTTTCTTCTTCGGAAAGATCCTCATCTTCAGCAAATGGGGAAGTATCGATCATGAACAACCTTACAGGCAATCCCACCTGGGGCGCTGCAAGCCCAACACCAAAGGCATTGTACATGGTCTCCCACATGTTTGCGATCAATTCATCAAGTTTTGGGTAATCCCGGGAAATTTCTTTTCCCTTCTTTCTTAAAACCGGGTCTCCGTATGCTATTATTGGAAGTATCATTTCTTAAATGTATAATGTGTAACGAAAATTGAATATTGAATATTGAATATTTTTTATTTGCTGTTGAGATTTTTTAAAGCAGTTATTCTGCTGGCGATAAAAATTGACGTTAGTTCCTTTGCTTCCTGAAGGATCTCTGAAAATTTTTCATTTTTCGCAAGATCTTCATCCCTTAAAAACTCCAGCCAAAAAATGCTCTCATCAGCTTCCTCAATTACTATTCCTAATTTTGAAATAAAAGCTCTTTTAGATTGTCCTAAGCATGCAGCTCTGTAATTGGCTGCTACTGAGGTTGAACATCTTATCAATTGCCCCTCAATATGAACTCCTAATTTATTTTTAGGTAGTTCAATTGCTAATTTTACACATTTGTGAGCAAAAACATTTGAACGCTTCTTGAGTAATTCTTTCATATTGGTTTCATTCAATTGAGACAATATTCAATATTCAATAAAAAATATTCAATCCTAAATTCATCTATAAAGATAGCTCTGCAATATAATCGTCGCACTGATCTCATCTACCAGCGCTTTATTCTTTCGCTGTTTCTTTTTGAGTCCGCTGTCGATCATGGATTGAAAGGCCATTTTGGAAGTAAAACGTTCATCTACTCTTACGAGGTTCATTGTTGGAAAAGCTTCGGTAAATTTCTTCAGGAATTCCTGAATATGCACTTCACTTTGTGAGGCGGTGTTATCCATTTGTTTGGGTTCTCCCAGCAAAACGGTTTCCACCTTTTCTTCGGAAAAATACTTTTTCAGGAAAGGCAAAAGTTCAGAGGTGGGTACAGTGGTAAGACCGGAGGCGATGATCTGCAGCTCATCGGTAACCGCGATCCCCGTCCTTTTTTGTCCAAAATCAAGTGCCAGAATCCTTCCCATTATTTTTTTGCAAAGATAGTTTTTATATGCGAGATGAAAAATTAAGCGGAAAGCTCAAGGCAGGAGACGGACACCACTTTATTTATAAATTTTGTTTCTTTGCAAAAGATCCGGCACTTTGGGTTTGACCCCTTTTTTTTCAGAACTAACCAGCCCCTTGTGAAATAAAAGATTACTCCCGAGGTATTTGTTTTGACAAGCTTTGAAAACTATGGACTGCAGAGAAAACTATCTTTATTTTTGCACCTCCGGAATTTTTACCGGGCTAAGCAAAGTGGAGCGACCGGAAGATAAGAATTAGAATATAATATTAGAAGATATGGAAAAACTTCAGAAGACTATAGAAAACGCCTGGGAAAACCGGGAACTGCTGACTGACAGCTACACTATCAAGGCCATAAGGGAAGTGATCGAACTCCTGGATTCAGGAGAGCTACGTGTCGCAGAACCGGTAAATTCCGGCTGGCAGGTAAACGAATGGGTAAAGAAGGCCGTGGTGCTGTATTTCCCCATCCAGAAGATGGAAACCCTGGAAGCAGGTATCTTTGAATACCATGATAAAATCCCTCTAAAGAGAGGATATAAAGAAAAAGGCATCAGGGTGGTACCTAACGCAGTTGCAAGACATGGCGCCTATATTTCCAAGGGAGTGATCATGATGCCGAGTTACGTGAACATTGGTGCTTATGTTGATGAAGGCACGATGGTCGACACCTGGGCAACCGTAGGAAGCTGCGCGCAGATTGGTAAGAATGTACATTTAAGTGGTGGTGTAGGAATTGGCGGAGTGCTGGAACCCCTGCAGGCTGCACCCGTTATTATTGAAGATAATGCCTTCCTTGGCTCAAGGAGCATTGTGGTAGAAGGTATAAAAGTTGAAAAAGAAGCGGTTCTGGGAGCTAATGTGGTCCTTACCGCGTCAACCAAGATCATTGATGTGACCGGGGAAGAACCGGTAGAAATGAAAGGTCTTGTACCGGCAAGATCTGTGGTGATTCCCGGTAGCTATACCAAAAAGTTCCCTGCTGGAGAATACCAGGTGCCGTGTGCTCTGATCATTGGAAAACGCAAGGAGAGCACCAATAAGAAAACCTCGCTCAATGACGCATTGAGGGAGTATAACGTGGCGGTATAATCCCATGTTAGATCTAATGGGGAGAAGTCGACCGGCAACTCCCCTTTTTAAAAATTAAAAGCTTCGGATAATCGAAGCGTTAAGAGGGAGAATGAAAATACTGGTCATTCAGCAAAAAATGATAGGAGATGTGCTCACCTCCTCCATCCTCTTTGAAGCACTTCGGAAAAGGTATCCTACGGCCGAACTACACTACCTTATTCATAAGCATACCCTCCCTGTAGTTGAGCATAATGTGAACATTGATAAGTTCATTTTATTCGATCCCGAAAAAGATGAAAAAGTCCCCGGACTTTTCTCCTTTTTGAAACAGGTGAGGGCAGAAAATTATACGGTGGTAATAGATGTGTATTCCAAGATAAATTCGGCTGTCATTACTGCTTTTTCGGGCGCCGAAAGAAGGATCTCCTATAAAAAGTGGTACACCAAACATTTCTACACCCACACCTTCCGTCTAAAAAAATCAGCAGAAACCGGTGCCGGACTCGCCATAGAAAACCGAATGCTGCTTTTGCAAGGACTGTCTTCAAAATTTCCGAAAGAGATCAAACCTAAGATCTATCTTACCGAAGCTGAAAAAAACTCGGCACAGGTGCTTTTGCAGCAGGCAGGAATAGAACCCGGGCAGCCATTGATCATGTGTGGTATTTTGGGCAGTTCCCCGGCAAAGACCTATCCCTTGCCTTACATGGCAAGGGTGCTGGATCACCTGGTAGAGAAAACCGAAGCCAGGTTACTGCTCAATTACATTCCGAAGCAAAAAAAGGAAGCCGAAGATCTTCTGAAGCTTTGCCAACCGAAAACCCGGAAAAATATCTTTTTTGAGGTCTTTGGAAAAAGCCTTAGAGAATTTATGGCGATCACCTCCCATTGCGATGCGCTGGTAGGGAACGAAGGTGGGGCGGTGAACATGGCCAAGGCCATGAATGTCCCTACCTTTTCCATCTTTTCACCTCAGATAAAAAAGGAGAACTGGAGCATCTATGAAGACGGAAAACAAAATGTATCGGTGCATCTTAATGATTTTAATCCGGAAGCCTTAAACCGACTCAAAAAGAAGGAGATAGCAAAAAAATCTTATCAATTTTATGAACTCCTCACTCCAAACCTTATCTTCGCCCCCCTGGATAAATTCCTGAAAAACACGATTAAACAAGACCCGAATAAACAAATTATATGAAGATCATCATTTTAGCAGCAGGCATAGGCTCAAGACTTGGAAATCCATTTCCAAAACCTTTGACCCCGCTAAATGGAGGAAAAAGCATCATGGAACTGCAAATAGAGAACCTCTCGGCAAACTTTAATGAACATGATATTTCGGTGGTAGTGGGATTTAAAAAAGACCTGATCATGGAACGTTTCCCTGATCTCACCTATATTTACAATCAGTTCTTTGACGCCACCAATACTTCCAAAAGCCTTTTAAAGGCTTTGAAAAAGTACCGGAATGAAGATGTACTGTGGCTAAACGGGGATGTTATCTTTGATGCCGAACTTTTTACCATGTTGAAAGAAGAAATGGGACAAAAGAATTCCTTTGTCTCTGTAAATACTTCAAGAGTAGCGGAAGAAGAAGTGAAATACACCCTTAAAAATGGTTATATCCATGAACTTTCCAAACAGGTTACGAACGGGCTTGGAGAAGCAGTAGGCATCAATTTCATCAGCAAAGATGATATGCCGGTTTTTATAGACCATTTGGAGAATTGTGATGACAACGATTACTTTGAAAAAGGGATCGAAACGGCTATTGAAAAGGATAATTTAAAAATAAAAGCGGTAGATATTTCTGATTTCAGGTGTATGGAAGTTGATTTTAAGGAGGATCTCGAAGTTGCCAATAATATGTTCTAAGATGAAAATCATACTTTTCTGCCAGAATCCCTACGCCTTCGGAATTTTAGAACCTGTAATGCAGGTGCTAAAAGAGAAAAACCACGAATACCTATGGTTCCTTACCGAAAATCTCAGGGAAAAATTTCCTTTTCCTGAAGAACGCCACACATTTGACCTCGAGGAACTGGTAAACTATGAGAGTGATGCCATCTTTTGTCCCGGCAATGAAGTTCCTCATTACCTTCGTGGCGTCAAGACACAGGTCTTCCACGGACTGGCGGGAGAGAAGAAAGGACATTTTAAGATTCGTCACTATTTTGACCTCTATCTTACCCAGGGGCCATACTTTACCCGCCGGTTTAACCGGCTGAAAAGAAGGCACAGAAATTTTGAAGTGATGGAAACAGGGTGGCCTAAACTGGACATCTACGGGAAGGATGCGAAAAAATATGAAGCCGAGAAAAAACGTCTTTTAGAGCAGCACAAGGCTTCAAAGATCATTTTATACGCCCCCACTTTTTCACCCTCCCTTACCTCTGCTCCTGCGTTAAGAGGAGAAATTGAGCGGTTGTCTGAGAACAACGAATACCTTATACTTATCAAGTTCCATGACCTCATGGCGCCCGGTGTAATTGACACCTACCGCAAATTAGCCGAAAACCGGGAGAATGTGATCCTTGAAAAGGAGCCTAACATCGTGAAATTCCTGTTGATGGCAGACCTGATGATAAGCGACACCTCATCTGTGGTCTATGAATTCCTGCTACTTGACAAACCGGTGATCACCTTCAGAAACAATTCTGAGCTGATCTTATGGGATGATTCAAAAGAATATTCGGGGCTCACAGGAAAGGTAGAACAGAATCTTACCAGAGATCTCTTTAAAAAAGATCGTCAATTGATCATTGAAAACTATCATCCTTATAATGATGGCAAGTCGGCAGAGCGAATGGTCAATGCTGTAGAAGATTACATAGAAAGGAATGGGGTCCCCGAAAGACGAAAACTTCCTCTCTTAAGAAGAAAGAAGATCAACCGCATGTTCAAAAGGAAAAAGAAGCGGTTCAGACTCTAAGTCTGTTTTCTCCAGAATTTAAGTTTCTTTTTAAGTTTTTTCTTGCGTCTAAAAGTCTTCTGGAATTCTACCGTATACGACCACATTTTCTCAAATACTTCAGCTTCAGGTTTTCCTGTGAGTCGGGCATACTCAGAAGCCATGGTTCTCACCATTTCCCTTTTACAGGTTAACCGCGAAAAATTCTGCATTCTTTCTTCAAAAGTCAGCGGTTTAAAGTTCATCCTGTTGAGATCAACCAGGAAGAATTTAAAATCCCCATTGTTGAGCTGAATTAAAGTATTACCCGGGGAATGATCCAGGAACTGCACCTGTTTTTCGTGAAGCTCATAAGTAAACCGGGTAAAGGCCCTGAGGATTTCTTCATGTTGCGGGAAGGCTGTATCATTTACCAGCTCGCGGTAGGTAAGATCATAAGGAAGATGTTCGCTTACATAGAAACTTCGGTTAAAGGAAACCGGGGAGGTCTCTTCTGCATAGGCTACGGGTCTTGGGGTTCCTATTCCTTTTTCCAAAAGTTTCAGGGCGTAATTAAAAGAACGTTCAGCCTTTGACTTTCGCAGAAACCTGTAGGCAACTTTATTAATTGGATTAGGGATCCTGAAAGCTTTGATATTCACCCTCATCCCCTGTAATTCAAACAATTTAATGGTATTACGCAAACCCGGACCAAACTGCTCCCCTTTCCCATCAAAATGGTTTAACAGGTCCAGGATCTCTTTCCGTGAACTTTCAAAATTTTCTGAGATCACCAGCTTCATTAGGCAAAGCTACAATAAAGAAGGAGTTTTTTACAAAGGAGTTGCAAAAAAGAACCTAAAGCTAATGCCTGAAAAATCTCATTTTTTAATCCTAATATTGTAAAATGAAGATATTGCATGTTTCAACCATAATAGAATGGCGTGGTGGGGATAACCAAATGTTGACCACCTATCATATATTAAAGACTCATAGGGACCTCGAGCAGATCATCTTCTGTGCAAAAGATTCTGTCCTGGAGAAAAAGTGCCTGGAACAAGATATCTCTTTCTATTCAGCTTCCAGAAAGTCGAAGTACTCCTTAAAATTCCTCACTGAGTTGATTAAAGTAATAAGAAAGGAGAAGATAAATGTTCTGCATGTTCATGACTCAAAAGCTTTTACATTAAGTTTACTGGCAGTGAAATTTTTTCCGAAGCTGCGATTTGTTTACTCCAGGAAAAGAAATAATAAAGTCCACAAGAACTTCTTTAAAGTTAGAAAATATAACAGTCCTCGTATAGACAAAATCATTTGTGTTTCCGAAGCTGTAAAGGAGGTTTTGAAACCTGTTCTTAAGGACGAAAGTAAAGTGAAAGTGATCTACGACGGAATTGAAGTTGAAAAATTTTCTAAATTTCGTAATACAGGAATACTACACCGGGATTATAATCTGCCTCCCGATACGCTTATCGTGGGAAACATCGCGGGACTTACCAAACAAAAAGACCTTTTTACTTTTTTAGAGGCAGCGGAAATCATTTTACAAAACACTCAGAAACCTGTCAGGTTTGTGATCGTTGGCCAGGGACCTTTAGAACAGGAATTGAAATCACGTTCTACCCAACTTGGGATTTCCGATCAGGTTATTTTTGCAGGTTTTAGAAATGATATTCCTGAAATTCTCCCTGAATTTGATGTTTTCATGCTTTCATCAGATACCGAAGGACTGCCTCTTTCAATAATGGAGGCTTTTGCTGCCGGAGTGCCTGTGGCTGCAACTGCAGCAGGAGGTACGGGAGAAGCTGTGAAAAATGAAATCACCGGGATGATCTCTCCCGTAAAACAACCTGAATCACTAGCTCATAATGTAATTAGATTACTGGAAGAGGAAGAACTTAGAGAAAAGGTAAAAAAGAATGCTTTAGAACTGGTGCAAAGGAAATTTAACCTTACAGTGATGGAAAGGGAATACTATGAATTTTACAAAGGTCTCGAAAAAGCTTAATTCCTCTTTTCAATCCCAAAGACCTCTTTGATCCATGCTCTGCGCCGGTACTTGGCCACTATTGATTCGGGAATGTCAACATAAGGTTTGTTCAAAAATTCTTTTGAGATCACAGGCTTCTTCTTGTTTATCACACAAATATTATCAGGATTAAAAAAGTCATAATCCACAACAGCTGAATTGGTAGTGATCAACTTCTTACCGGCACCAAGAGCCTCAAAAACCCTGAAACTAAGACCCTTTTGATCACATTTTTGAATATCTAAAAGAATTCCGGCCTGCTCGATCATCTTCTTGGTTTCGGATAGGGGAAGATAATCCCTGAGCATTTTAACATATTTTGATTTTAGCCCTTTCCTTTGCCTTATCAATATATTATATGGATGGTTTTGCTCATTTAATTGCCGGGCCACAGCTTCGATGACAGGAAATCTTTCATCATAAGAAGATATATTGAAGACAATATTATTTTCTTTATTCTTAATATAGTGATCGACAGGAATGAAATTTGTGATAAAACCCAGGTCGTATTTTTCTACATCTTCCTTTTCATAACTATAGACCTTATCAAAATAAGGAAGCCTTTCCTTCATTTTCGGTATATTGACAATAGCATCAAAGTAATAGGAAATTAATTGCTTTGTATGTTCCTTTAGAAAGAGGAGTGTCTCACCTTTTAACTTATCAGGTCTGATCACAAGAATATAATTTGAAGGAGGGCAGCTTAATATTTCTTTTTTAATTTGATCTTCAAGATATTTTTGCTTTATATTCCTGCAAAGAAGTGTTTTTGAAAAGAAATTCTTAACCCTCTGCGGAACACCTGAATATTCGAGCTTAAACTTATCCAGTTGAATAAAACTGACCTCAACAGAAGGATAGCTTTGTAATTCTTCTACCAGGGCATTTATATAACCGAACGAAAACGGAGAAATAATGGTAATCTTCAAGCTTCTTCTTTAGTGTTACAGCCATTAAAAATATAATAAACTACACACTTGCACCTTATCTCATTCCATATATTTGCAAACATAACAGGACCATTACGTTTAAATGTCGCAACGCAAGCAAGTTTTCTTAGAAGCCCATAATATAAAAAATATGTTCTCAGGCTTTGGTCAGTTCAATTACTGGTTGATAAAGAACCTGGTTAACAACAATGAAGAATTTAATTTAGTAGTCAATGCAGCTTCCAGAAAATCTCTTAAAGATTTTGGTAAGGATGTAACCTATAATAAGTATTACGACCTGAATAGATATAAATCTTTCAGAATAAGAAAAAAGTACGACCTATGGCATTCACTTAATCAAAATTCCAAAATAGAACCTTTCCACGATCAACCTTATCTACTTACCTTCCACGACGTTATTTTCATGGAAAAGGATAAACCTGAAGATAGAAATCCCGAAAAAATTCAACTTCTGAAAGAAAAGATTGATCGGTGTGATGCGATTGCGTTTATCTCAGAGCACTCACGAGAATCGGCCAATCAGTATTTTAATATTCCACCTTCAATCTTTCAAACTGTAATTTACAACGGCAATCCTGTTGTTCCAATTGAGGAAGAAATACCGGCCCCTAAAACTTCTTTTTCACTCAAAAAACCGTTTTTGTTTTGCATTGGTCAATTCCTGGAAATGAAAAACTTCCATTCCCTTGTTGGAATGCTACATTATCTTGAAGATTACCAGTTAATCATTGCAGGCAACAATGATAAACCTTATGGTCAGGTTGTAATGCAGGAGATTAATAAATTTAACCTGGAAGACCGGGTTTTCCTGGCCGGCAAAATATCAGAAAAAGAAAAACATTATTATTTAAAGAATTGTTCAGCTTTTGTTTTCCCTTCTCTTTTCGAGGGTTTTGGTTTACCGCCAATTGAAGCCATGGCCTACGGAAAACCTGTATTCCTTGCCAACAGAACTTCTCTTCCCGAAATTGGAGGGGAATATGCTTTTTATTGGGATGACTTCGATCCTCATTCTATGGCACAGGTCTTTAATAAAGGAATGGCAGAATTTGAAGCTAACCCGGAGGTCTATACAGCAGAATTAAAAAAAAGAGGTTCCCGGTTTAACTGGGATACCACCGCAAAGGAATATCTTGATCTATATCGCCAGCTGACTTGAAAATCAAAGAATGAAGTTGAAGATCCTACATCTTTCTGCAGCACAAAATTGGGGTGGTGGTGAAAACCACCTGGAAAATCTTTGCTTTGAACTGGAAAAGAAAGACCTGGTTGAAAATCATGTACTTTGTGTCCAGAATGGCATCCTGCACAAGAGATTAAAAAAAACCGGAATTCCACTTTACGATGCACCCCTGGCCAATAAGCTCGACCCCCGGTTTATGAGCAGGTTATTAGGTGTGGTTAAGAAACACAAATTTGATCTGCTGCACATTCATGACAGTACGGCCCTAACCCATACGGTCATGGCAGATCACCTGGCAGACCTGCCCCCATTCATTCTCAGCAAAAAGACCTCTTTCCCAATAAGGACCAGGAAACAGACCCTATACAAATACAATTATCCTAAGGTCAAAAAGATCCTGTGCGTTTCTGAAGCGACCAAAACCATAAGTGATCAAACCATAAATGGGGGTAACAGACTGGAGGTCATATACCACGGTACGAGAACCGATAATAAAGAAAGAAAAGCCCCTTTTTTGATACATGAAAAGCTGAAACTTCCATCTGAAACTTTACTGATTGGGAATATCGCCAATCATATAGAAGCCAAAAACCTCGAGACTTTCATTATGACCGCACACTGGCTGAAAAAGGAGGAAAATACGAAGTTACATTTTGTTCAGATTGGGAACTTTAGTAAAAGAACTGAACAGCTGAAGCAATTGGTAAATGACCTGGAACTGGAAGCTTATTTCTCCTTTTTGGGATACATCCCTGATGCATCCGGCCTGATCCCCCAGTTCAGCGCGATGCTCATGACCTCAGAGATAGAAGGAATTCCGCAGGTGATCTATGAATCCTTTTACCATGGCATTCCCGTGGTAAGTACCAACGTGGGCGGTATACCCGAGGTAATCCAACATAAAGTGAACGGACTTTTAGCACCGGCTTATGATCATATCGCACTGGGGGAAAACATTCGGTTTTTAATGCAAAATCCAGAGGTAATCCCGACCTTTGCCGAAATTTCCCGGGAAAAACTGTACAGGGAATGTACCAGTGAAATAATGGCCGAAAAAACCTATACGGAATACAAAAAAGTGATCTATGGAAAATCTTTATGAAGAATTAAACAATGCCCTTACGGTTCTTAAAAGAGGGGGGATCATACTCTATCCTACAGACACCGTGTGGGGAATTGGTTGTGATGCTACCAATGCAGATGCCATCGATAAGATCTACCGGCTAAAAAAGCGCAGTGAGACCAGGGCAATGATCTGCCTGGTATCAGACTTCAAAATGCTCAACCAGTATGTGGAAGAGGTGCCCGAAGTGGCTTATGACATCCTCAAATATGCAGAAAAGCCAACTACCATAGTATATGATCGGCCTATTCGTATAGCAGAGAACCTGGTGGGGGAAGATGACACCCTGGGAATTAGGGTCACCAAGGATGATTTTTGTTCAAAACTCATCAGAAAATTAAAAAAACCGCTGGTCTCTACCTCGGCAAATATCAGCGGGCGACCAACTCCCGAATCCTTCGCGCAAATCTCTCCGGAAATTTTAAAAGGTGTGGACTATGTAGTAAATTTGAACCGGTCAAAAAAGACACCAAAACCCTCGGCGATCATTAAGCTGAGCAATGATGGAAAAGTTCAGGTGATCAGGAAATAACTCAGGAACACCGATTAATCCCGAAAGACCAAAGCCTTAACAGAGGCCATAAATAAAATTATACCCAGTGATCAATTACAAGCAATCCCTGACCAATACTATTTTTAAAGTAATTTCTCTTGCGTCAAAAGAACTTCAATTAAAGAGTTATGTGATTGGTGGCTTTGTAAGGGATCACATTCTTCAGCGGGGAGATCACAAAGACATTGATATCGTAGCTGTGGGAAGTGGTATAGAACTCGCTCAAAAGGTTTCTCAACTCCTTCCGCATAAACCCAAAGTACAGATTTTTAAGAACTATGGCACCGCAATGCTGCGGGCCTATGATATGGAAATTGAATTTGTTGGGGCACGCAAGGAGAGTTATTCTGAAGAAAGCCGGAATCCTGAAGTGGAAAGCGGAAGCCTGGAAGATGACCAGAACCGAAGGGATTTTACCATCAATGCTTTGGCCCTGAGTCTTAACGAAGAAACTTACGGGGACCTGCTGGATCCCTTTAACGGATTACAAGACCTGAATGCAGGTGTAATTCGCACCCCGCTTGATCCTGACATCACCTATTCAGACGACCCGTTGAGGATGCTGAGGGCTATTCGCTTTGCTTCGCAACTGGGGTTCAGGATCGAAAAAGATTCCCTGCGGGCCATAAGCCGAAACAAGAACAGGATCAAGATCATTTCCCGCGAACGTATCGTAGATGAACTACACAAGATCCTGCTGTCAAAAAAACCTTCGGAAGGATTTGCACTGCTGCACAAAACAGGATTGCTTAAATTGATCTTACCCGAACTTACTGCGCTTGAAGGTATAGATGAAATTGAAGGGCAGCGCCATAAAGACAATTTTTGGCACACGCTGGAGGTGGTAGATAATATCTCAGAAAGTACAGATGACCTCTGGTTACGATGGGCGGCCCTGCTGCACGATATAGGTAAAGCCCCCACCAAAAAGTTTGATGAAAAGATAGGCTGGACCTTTCATGGCCATGAATTCGTAGGAGCAAAAATGGTTTACAAACTTTTTAAACGCCTCAGGCTGCCTCTTAATGAAAAAATGAAGTTCGTGCAAAAAATGGTATTAATGAGTTCCAGACCTATCGTGCTGGCACAGGATGTAACCGATTCTGCAGTGAGAAGGCTCATTTTCGACGCAGGAGAAAATATAGAAGATCTCATGACCTTGTGCGAGGCCGATATCACTACCAAGAATCCACGGCGCTTCAGAAAGTACCATAATAATTTCCAACTCGTTCGGCAAAAGATCAAAGAGGTGGAAGAGCGTGACCATGTGCGCAATTTTCAACCACCGGTATCTGGTCAGGAGATCATGAAAACTTTTAATGTACAGCCTTCCCGAGAAATAGGGATCATAAAGGACGCGATCAAGGAAGCTATCCTTGAAGGAGAGATCCCCAATGAGTATGAAGCTGCCAAAGAATATATGCTTAAAAAAGGAAAAGAACTTGGATTAAACCCTCAATAACCCGGCTTTTAAGCCTTCCCTTATGGACCTCCTTATTTTTTTAACGCAATGAAAGACAATAAAAAAGTTGTGTACTGGCTGTTTACCGGCTGTTTCCTTATTTTCATCATGGTTGTGGTAGGCGGCATCACCCGACTCACCAACTCCGGCTTATCTATTTCAGATTACAAACTTATTACGGGTACCATTCCCCCGCTCAACCAGCAGGAATGGGAAGAAGCCTTTGAGCTTTACAAACAGTATCCCGAATATCAAAAACTGCATTATCATTTCAATTTAGAAGATTTTAAAGGGATCTATTTCTGGGAATGGTTCCATAGGTTAATTGGAAGATTGATAGGAATTGTATTTATAATTCCATTCCTGTATTTCTTCTTCACCAAACAAATGACCCGTCCCACCATCTACAAATCCTTAGTGCTTCTGGCCCTGGGAGCTTTCCAGGGATTTATGGGATGGTACATGGTGAAAAGCGGACTGGTTGATATGCCGGCAGTTAGCCACTACAGGCTGGCGGCCCACCTTACTATAGCCTTTGTCACCTTTGCCTACGCCTTTTGGGTGGCCATGGACCTGCTTTACCCTAAAAAGAAAGCGATAAATAAGAATTTCAGGAACTTTATTTGGGGCGGTATGATCCTGCTGCTGGTCCAGATCATCTGGGGAGCCTTCGTGGCCGGCCTGGATGCAGGCTGGATCCACAATTTCTGGCCTTTGATGACAGATGGGAAGCTTATTCATGAAACCGTTTGGATCGAACAAAATCCGCTGTGGAGAAACTTCATTGAAGGCAAAAGCGGGGTACAATTCGTTCACCGATACCTGGCCTATGCCGTGGTTGCATACATCATCTACATCTGGTACAGATCACGAAAGATGACGCTCACCCTTCCGCAGAAAAAGGGAATAAACTGGATGGTTGGACTAGTGGTACTGCAGTTCGTCCTGGGAGTGCTCACACTCATCTATGCTGTGCCTTTATGGCTGGGGGTAGCGCACCAGGTAGGAGCATTTTTCCTGCTCACCGCAATGACCTTCACCCTCCACAGATTTAGCCGATAGATGGATTTCTCATGTAAAAATGTATCTTTGCATTCCAATTTTATGATCTATGCTATACAGATTTAGAGTTATACTTGATGCTGAAGAGGATGTGTTCCGTGACATTGAAATAATGGCCGATAACACTTTGGAAGATCTGCATAACGTTATTTTACAATCCTTTGGTTTTGACGGTACCGAAATGGCTTCCTTCTACCTTAGTGATGACGACTGGAACCAGGGAGAAGAGGTCTCCCAGTTTGATATGGATGAGGAGGAAAATTCGGTGAGACTCATGAATGAGACCACCCTTGATGATGTGGTTTCTGAAACCCAAACCAAACTTATCTATATCTACGATTTTTTGAGCATGTGGACCTTTCTTGTGGAACTGGCAGAGATCGCCGAACCGGATCCCCAGATGGATTACCCCAACCTAATGTTTGTTCACGGTCAATTGCCCACAGCTGCACCCGAGAAAGAATTCCAGGCAGAGGATGATGATCTGGGAGGTGAGTATGATGAAGACTTTGACATTGATGATTACGACGATCTTTCGTTTGACGAGAACTGGAATTAACTTATTCCGGACTATTTTTTAGCTGAAATTTTTCTTTTCTTTTTAATATCTTGCCGCCCGGCCCGGAGATCCTGTGCCCGGCCTAAACGAGCAAATCCATACTTTTATGATCAATCTTTATAACACCCAAATTGAATCCCTGTCTATTCACAGGGTTGGCAACAAAAGCCGAAATGAGAACATTTTCCTTTCTGCCCAACCTTTTCTGCTGAATGATGAGATCACCCCTTTGATCAAAGAATATTTCCTGAAACCTTTCAGGGAAAAAGAGGAAAATTATTACCACTTCAGTAATGAGGTAGATGTAGAGTTCAACCCTTTGTTTGAGATCGCCAATAAGATCTTTGAGAACCCAAGGAATATCCATGAATATTCAAAAAAGATCACCACGCTACTTTTCGAACAATCCTCCCACCCTCACATCAAGAGCGGAGAAGTTTACGTAGTGTATTTTGACAACGTGATGCTTGACAATAATAAGACATCGGCCATAGGGATCTTTAAATCTGAATTAAAACACGATTTCCTTCAATTCCAGGAAAAGGAAAGTATTCTTGAAATGATCATTCAGCAGGGGATCAATCTGAACAAATTAGATAAAGGTGCTTTGATCCTGAATAAGGACAGCGCTGAAGGTTACAAGATACTTTCTGTAGATTCAAACAAATACGATACAAAATACTGGCTGGAGAATTTCCTGGGAGTGGATATCCTGGCAGATGAAAACTTCAATACCAAAAAGTATCTCAAGTTTTGCCAGAATTTTGCCAAGGATGTGGTACTTCCTGCAGAAGATAAAAAAGAGGAAGTAATGTTCATGAACCGAAGTGTGGACTACTTTGCGAAAAATGATGACTTTGAAGAATCAGCTTTTCTGAACTCTGTTATTGACAACCCTGATCTGCTCCCCGAATTCCAGAACTATAAGACTGAGAAAGCACCAAAATATAAGATCGAGGACCTAACCAATTTCCCTATTTCAAACACTGCGGTCACTGCAGCTCGAAGATCGATCAAGAATACCATTAACCTTGATACCAATATCCAGATAAAAATGGATTTTATTAATCCTGAGTCTGCTGAAAAATTTATCGAAAAAGGATGGGACGAAGAGAAACAGATGTATTATTACCTGGTGTACTTCAATAAGGAACAGAAAAGCTAAATAAATTCAAGATTCCGGGTTCAGAATTCAAAATTCTTAATAAACATGAAGCCTCTATAATGTCATTTTAGAGGCTTCTTTATTAAGAGACTTATCCTGAATTTTAAATTTTGAACTTTGAATTAAATGAGTCTTTTCATATTGACATCTTCATAATTTCTTTTCACGAATTCGAGTGCCGTACGAAGGATCTGCCCCATAGATCGGGCCCTTTTGAACTTCATATCGTTGGAGAATTCATATAGTTCTTTTCTCAATTGCCTTACATTAGGTTCATTCGAGATCTGGTCATTGAGGATACAGCGCATAAGTTCTTTGTACCTGCTCTGCGCATTTATGATCCTTTTTGCCAGGAGGGACCGTTCTTCCTTCCGGTATTGTTCTATAGAAGATTCCTGAAGCTTGGTAGAAACCAGCTGCACCATTTTAAAATTCTCTTTAAAGAACTGGGGACGGTATACTTTCAGGTTGCCTTCGTACGATTGCTGGTCAAAATCTATTGCCCTTATCTGATATTCCACATGGTCAAAATCGTGAGTAGGGATGATCACATAATTATACGATCTCATATCGCCCAAAAGCCTGATGGTACATCGCTCATTGAACTTCACGAATTGCTTGGCGATCTGTGTCTTTGCCCGTTCATCACAAAGGGGCAGCTCATCCTCGATAAAAACATCGCCGGGAATCCCTGCAATATGTTCCTCAATGAGCGTGTCACGGTAAACCAGGAAATTGATCCTGTGCGGGGAGAGAATGTGTTCAAATTCCAGCCCATAGATGCGTGAGGCATCTGCTTTCTTTACATAAAAATAGGTGAAACTGTCGTTAAGGACATTCCTTATTTTGATCCGGAAAGGTTTGGAGTTTCCAAAGGTGCAGTAATCAATGGCATCCACATTTAGATATTCAAGGGAGTCATCACTACCATCTGAATGCAGGATGGTATACACCTTTTTTAAACTGGTGTCAATGTCGTTCCTTTCGTGATCTGCATAATAGCATCTTACCCAAAAAGTATCTTCCTCATGTTGGTCATAAACTACAATAGAACCTGAGAATCTTAACAGATCTTCATAAAATACAGGGATCTTGATATTCCTGTTATATTTCGCCAGGTATTTATGGAACCTTTCATTCACGGGAAATGAAGGTTTCTTTTTTGACATGAGTTTTTCTTGCATACCTAGGATTTCCCCAAAAATAAAACTTCTTTTGGGATGGCCATGTAACAAAACGTTAACTTAGGCGTCGAATGTTAAAAGCTTCCTTATTTTGAACACCATACTTCGCATTAACAACCTCACCAAACGCTTTGGTCCTATAACAGCGGTCAAAAACCTTTCTTTTACCATTGAAAAAGGAAATGTCTACGGCATTCTCGGCCCCAACGGGAGTGGAAAATCTACTACCCTGGGTGTCGTGTTGAATGTAGTGAACAAGACCAGCGGAGATTTCCAGTGGTTTGACGGAACACAAAGTACCCACGAAGCCTTAAAAAAGGTAGGGGCTATCATAGAACGACCCAATTTCTATCCTTATATGACGGCGGCGCAAAACCTGGGCCTGGTGTGTAAGATAAAAAATGTCTCTCCCGAAAAGATCGACGAGAAACTGGAGCTGGTAGGTCTTCTGGACAGGAAAGACAGTAAGTTCAGAACTTTTTCCCTGGGAATGAAGCAGCGACTTGCCATTGCCTCTGCCCTGCTCAACGATCCCGAGATCCTTATCCTGGATGAACCTACTAACGGACTCGATCCGCAGGGAATTCACCAGATAAGGGCCATCATAAAAAAGATCGCTGCAGACGGTACTACAATTTTGCTTGCCTCCCACCTGCTTGATGAGGTGGAAAAGGTATGTACGCATGTGGTGATCATCAGGAAAGGTGAAAAACTGTACAGCGGACCGGTGGATCAGATGAACGCGAGTTTCGGATTTTTCGAGCTTAAAGCTGCAGATCAGGCAAAACTGTATTCGCTGCTGGAGAAGCATCCTTCCTTCGGGAAACTGGTTCAAAAAGAGGATCTTTTAACCGCTTTTCTGAACGAACCTCTGGAAGCAGAAGCCCTGAACACTTATCTCTTTGAGAATGGTCTTATCCTTTCACAGCTGGTGAAAAGAAAAGAAAGTCTTGAAGAGCAATTCCTGCAGTTAACCAACCAAATTTCCGCTTAAAATGTTACGACTCCTCACCATAGAATTCCATAAACTTCGCTACAGTAAATCTGCGAAGATCCTTGTCACTACCTATTTTGTGCTCATTACCTTCATCGCCCTCATAGCTTCCATTGAATTCAAATTTGGAGGTGTGGAACTAAGGGTTGCCGATCAGGGGATCTTTAACTTTCCCTATATCTGGCACTTTAACTCCTATATAGCGGCCACCCTTAAGTTGTTTTTGGCGATCGTTATCGTCTCGATGATGTCAAACGAATATACCAACCGTACCCTGAAGCAAAATTTGATCGACGGGCTTAGTAAGAAAGAGTTTATACTATCCAAATTCCTTACGGTTACTTCTTTTGCTTTACTATCTACGGTTTTCCTGTTCATTGTATCCATGATCCTGGGGCTTTCATTTTCAGATTATACCGAGGTTTCCATCATATTTTCCGACCTGGAATATTTACTGGGCTATTTCATTAAACTCACCGGATTTTTCGCTTTCTGTATGTTCCTGGGAGTGCTGGTAAAGCGCTCTGCATTCGCCCTTGGGTTTCTGTTCATCTGGTGGATCCTTGAAAGCATAGCTTTTGGAGTGATGAAATACCGGTTATTCAGAGATAGTGATACTGCCGAGAATATCGCACAGTTCTTTCCTCTGGAATCTATGAGCCTCCTGGTAAAGGAACCTTTTACCCGTTTGAACGTCGTACAATCGGCAGCTACCCAACTGGGCTCTGAGATGACAAAGGATTATGCCATTCACTGGTACCAGTTACTGGTGGTGGGTGTATGGATCGCCATTTTTGTTTACCTCTCTTATGCTCTTTTGAAGAAACGCGACCTGTAATTATACCTTCATTACGGCAACTGCAATTAACCTGATTTTAAGATAATTAGGTGTGGCCTCTTTTTTGATTACGCATATTAAATAGTTACTTTTGCAGGTTCGAAAAATGCCCTATGAAATTTAGAGTTCAATCAGATTTTAAGCCCACCGGAGATCAGCCTGGCGCCATAAGCCAGCTGGTAAATGGAATAAATACAAACGAAAGATACCAGACCCTCTTGGGGGTGACAGGTTCAGGAAAGACATTCACCGTTGCGAATGTTATTGAGGAAGTTCAAAAACCCACCCTGGTCCTGGCACATAATAAGACCCTTGCTGCCCAGCTTTATTCGGAATTCAAGCAATTCTTCCCCGATAATGCGGTGGAATATTTTGTTAGCTACTACGACTACTACCAGCCTGAGGCCTTCATTCCCTCGTCGGGAACTTATATTGAAAAGGATCTCTCCATCAATGAGGAGATCGAAAAATTGCGTTTAAGCACCACCTCTTCCCTGCTTTCGGGAAGGAGGGACGTGATCGTAGTAGCTTCTGTTTCCTGTCTTTACGGTATAGGAAACCCTGTAGAGTTCAAGAAGAATGTGATCTCTATTGAGAAGGATATGGTGATCTCCCGTACCCAGCTGCTTCACAAACTGGTGCAAAGCCTTTATTCCCGGACTGAAGCAGAGTTCAACCACGGGAATTTCAGAATAAAAGGGGATACCGTTGATATTTACCCAAGCTATGCCGACAATGCCTTCAGGGTGCATTTCTTCGGAGATGAGATCGAAGAAATAGAAGCCTTTGATCCGGCAACCAATGAGGTGCTGGAGAAATATGAGCGCCTGAATATTTATCCGGCCAACATGTTCGTGACCTCTCCTGATGTTTTGCAGGGAGCGATCAGGGAGATCCAGGATGACCTTGTGAAACAGGTAGGTTATTTTGAAGATATTGGGAAACACCTTGAAGCAAAGCGGCTGGATGAGCGCACGAATTTTGATCTTGAGATGATCAGGGAACTTGGCTACTGTTCCGGAATTGAAAATTACTCACGATATCTGGATGGAAGGTTACCCGGTACGAGACCTTTCTGTCTTCTGGATTATTTTCCTGATGATTACCTGATGGTAGTAGACGAGAGTCACGTAACCATTCCGCAGGTACACGCCATGTACGGCGGAGACCGTTCCCGAAAGGAAACCCTGGTGGATTACGGCTTCCGTCTCCCGGCAGCTATGGATAACCGCCCTTTGAAGTTTGAAGAATTTGAAGCCCTTCAAAACCAGGTAATATACGTGAGTGCAACTCCGGCAGATTATGAACTTCAGAAGACCGAAGGACTCTATATTGAGCAGGTGATTAGACCCACAGGCTTGTTGGATCCAGTGATCGAGGTAAAACCCAGTCTAAACCAGATCGATGACCTTATAGAAGAAATGCAGCTACGTATTGATAAAGATCAGCGTATTTTGGTGACCACCCTTACCAAACGTATGGCCGAGGAGCTGACAAAATATTTGACCCGTATTAATATTCGTTGCCGCTATATTCATAGTGATGTTGATACCCTGGAAAGGGTAGAGATCATGCAGGATCTTAGAAAAGGAATTTTTGACGTGCTGGTTGGGGTGAATCTTTTAAGGGAGGGGCTTGACCTTCCCGAAGTTTCTTTAGTAGCCATTCTGGATGCTGATAAAGAAGGTTTCCTGAGAAGTAACAGATCCCTGACCCAGACCATCGGGAGAGCTGCGAGACATTTGGAAGGTAAAGCTATTATGTATGCTGACAGGATCACTGCCAGTATGCAGAAGACCATTGATGAAACCGAATACAGAAGGGAAAAACAGCTGAAGTATAACGCCGAGAATAATATTACTCCCACTGCCCTTAAAAAATCTTTTGAAAACATGTTGGTCAAAAAGAAACCGGAACCTTACCAGTATGAAGTTGCTCCCGATCTTAAAGCTGCGGAAGCTGAGACGGAATTCTTCAGCAAACCCCAGCTGGAAAAAAGGATAAGGGAAAAACGAAAAGCAATGGAATCGGCTGCTAAAGAACTGGATTTTATGACGGCTGCCAAACTACGTGACGAGATCAAGATGTTGCAGGAGAAGGTCCAGGAGGCTTCCTGAGTGTTAAAATAATTATATTGTTCTGTATGCCAGTCGATTAATTTTTTACATTTATTCAATTCTTTGGTGTCTCCCCGTTAATTTGGTAAAAAGTTTTGAAGCAATACTTCTTTTTTGGAGCACTATTTCTTGTGACCTTGTTTCCTGCTACGGCACAGGTGGGGATCAATACTACAGATCCTAAAGCCCAGCTCGATATAGCTATTGAAGACCCCGGAGCTCCTGGAGCTACCGACGGGATCCTTATCCCCCGGATATCCAGGTTCCCCGCTGCACAACCAACAGTAGCCCAGAATGGGATGATGGTTTTCCTTGATACTTCTACGGAAAATTTCCCGGTGGGATTCTACTACTGGAATTCAACAGGTAAGGAATGGAAAGGGATAGGCCAGGAAGCCTCTTCAGATTTTTACAGGGTAGGCACAACAAGTGCTGCTGCAAGTAAGAAGGAATCTATCTTCAGAACTGGAAACGTCAATATTGGCGGGGAGGCTGAAAATGTCAAATTAAAGGTGATCCTTCCCTCTTCTGAAGATCATGCGATCAGGACCGGATTTGAAGTGGAAAACGCTAGCAGCTCCCCAAAAAACGTTACTTATGGGATCATAAGCAGCAATCGCTCTGTCACAGCCGATAAAAAGTATGGGATTAAGAACCTGGTAAGTGCAGATGGAACAGGCATTCACTATGGGATCTTCAACGAAACCTATCAGAATACGAATGAGGAGATCTACGGGATCTATAATGATGTTGGAAAGACCTTTGGCGCCACCAAAAACCACTATGGGATCTATAATAAGATAGGTACCATACAAGGTAATGGAACAGTTTATGGTATTTACAGCACGGCAGCAGGAAATGACCCCCGAAAGGTATTTGCCGGTTATTTTGCCGGAAGACTGGGAATAGGTGCCACCCCTGCAGAGGAATATATACTCCCCGATGTAAGGGGAACTCAGGATCAGGTGCTGATGACCGACGGGAATGGGCTGGTAACCTGGAGACATCCAAATGCCAAAACCTACACCTCCACCACTTCTTCAACCGGCTCCTACCTTATCCCTGATGAAACATATACCCTGAGGATCAATGACCAGGTGAGCAGTATAACCATTCCAGATGCCGCCACCAACAAAGGCAGGATCATTTATTTGATCAACTGGCCGGGAAATTCCTTCAAGACTTTTACTTTTTTAAACGGAAATGATCTTTTTGACGTGACCACGAACAGCACGGTTAGTGGAATCAACGGTTCTCAAAAAATGATGATCCAGAGTGCGGGCAACAGATGGATACTTCTGGACAAATAATAAAACCTTCAAAAAAGAGCTTTATCTATTTTTCTAATCGAATTCTTACATCCACAGCGATCAGGTCTTTTTCAGTAGCCATAAGAGGATTAAGGTCTATTTCTGCAATTTCCGGAACCACAGTCAGCAGGTCTGAAATTTTTACGATAGTTTCAGCAAATAATCGAATGTTGATTCCCGCCTGACCTCTTACGCCTTTTAATATAGGATAGGCTTTAAGATCAGTGACCATATTAAAGGCCTCATCCTCTGAAACAGGGATCATTGCAGCACTTATATCTTTCAGCACCTCCACAAAAATTCCGCCCAGTCCGCATAGAATTACATGAGGATAATTAGTTTCCTTTTTTGCCCCAATGAAAAGTTCCATTCCCTTCATCATAGGCTGAATTATAACACCAACTGCTCCTTCAATTTTCATCAACTTATTGAAACTGTCATATAATACCGTTTCATTGGAAATATTTAATATGACCCCACCTACATCAGATTTGTGTAAAGGTCCCTCAACTTTTAGAACTACAGGATACGTAACAGACTTTGAGATCTTGTTTAGTTCTTCTTTATTCTCAATATGATACGGAGTTGCAAAATTTAGTCCTGCATATTCCAATAAGGTAATAGCTGTTTCTGTAGGCATGTAACCGTCTGGAAGCGCATCTACCAGTTTTCTTATATTTTCAAAAAACGGAAAGTCAGGATCCTTAGTTTCATCACCAATTAAGGTGTGGTTGTAAACCTTCGTCAGGGCATTTCCGAATAAGACTTCATCATGAAAAGCGATATTTCCTTTCTTTATAAACTCACGGATTTCATTTTTCACATTCACCACTGATGGTAATATGGCATAGATAGGCTTTTGGGAAGTCCTGATCTTTGCATTCAATACTTCATATACATCATCCACTGCGGTTAAGCCCGGACTCCCGAAAATGACTGCCATGGCATCGATTTCAGGACAATTTTCGCAATAATCAATAATGTCACTTAATTGTTGAGCGTTTCCTGTCGCTAAAAAGTCAATGGGATTTGATACTGAAGACCCCTCGAACAACCCGCTTAATAAAGCTTCGCTTTCTTTTCCTTTAAGATGAGGGATTTTCAGTCCGTTCCTGGACAAGACATCTGTCAGCATTACTGCCGGGCCTCCGGCATGGGTAATGATGGCTATGTTCTTTCCTTCGGAATCTTTTTGCTGAAGTATGGCCGCAACTGTAATAAGTTCGTTTCGGCCATAGCAACGTATTATTCCTGCTTTTTTGAATAAGGTATCAACAAAAACATCTGAATTGGCTATGGCTCCCGTATGTGAGGAAGCCGCCCTGTTTCCAGCTTCTGAACTTCCGGCCTTAATAGCCGCTATTTTGCAGCCTTTACGTATCAATGAGGCCGTATGTTTTAAAAGCTTTAGTGGATCCTTAATACTTTCAATATAAAGCAGTTTTACTTTTGAACCCGATTCATTTTCAAAGGAATGATCTAAGTATTCCAGGATCTCTTCCACTCCTATTTGAGCACTGTTCCCAACGCTATAAATGCTTGAAAACGTCAGCCCCATACTCTGGGCGGCTTCAATGATAAAAACTGCTGTTGCACCTGAACCCGAAATAAAATCAACTCCGTGATCATCGAGTTGAGGAATGGGTGTCGTAAAAACTCCTGTGTAATATTTATTTATCAATCCAATGTTGTTGGGACCCAATAAACTTCCACCTTTTTCATTGATCAACTTGACAATTTCACTTTCCAGCTTAGCTCCTGCTTCATCTTTTTCACTAAAGCCGGCCGAGAAGATTATAAATCCTTTCGTGTTCTTCTGCTGAGAAAGAACCTTCACTGTTTCAAGAACATATTTTGCCGGGATCGCGATAATAGCCAGGTCAACTTCAGGAATATCATTGATGATATTGTATGATTTCACCCCCTGAACAAGCTCCTGTTTGGGATTGACCGCAAATAGTTTTCCTTTAAATTCATGATCGATCAGGTTTTTTAAAACCCTGCCACCGGGACTATGAATATTATCAGAACCTCCAACAACGACAATACTTTCGGGATGGATCAATTTCGAATGAAGCATAAGAAATAAAGGATTTACTCACGGTAAAGAAATAAATTTAAAATAGGACATTAGCTGACATTCATCACAATCTGTTTGATTTTCTCTTTGTTAATTTGAGAAACCAGTCAAAACTTTTCACGCTATGTATGCATTTTCGAACGCAGTTAATTCCATGCATTCTGAGGACGTTAAACAATTAATGAAACAGGCTTCCGGAAAAAATCTGATCTCATTTGCCGGTGGGATGCCGAACAATCATCTCTTTCCCGTAGAACAAATTGATGAGATCTATAATTCTTTGCCTGAAACTGTAAAAAAATTGTGTTTCCAATACGGCCCGACCTCCGGTTATCCTCCTCTGGTCAAGTCATTAGAAGACTATCTGGAAAATAAGGGTGTGGTTGTTGGCGATAATAAGATTTTAGTCACCACCGGGTCACTCCAGGCCATCTCTATTATTACCCAGGAATTTGTTAACGAAGGAGATATTATATTGACAGAAAACCCATGTTTCGTGGGAGCTTTAACGGTTTTTGAAACTTTTGGAGCTGAAATACATAGTATACCAATTGATAAGCATGGTATTGATATAGAGGCTTTAAAAAGCAAAATTGAGTCTTTAGAACGAAAGCCTAAATTTTTATATGTTACTCCTAATTATCATAATCCCGCCGGGATCATTTACTCTCCTGAAAGAAAAAAAGAGCTTCTGGAAGCCTTATCTGGTACAGGAATAATATTACTGGAAGATGATGCCTACAGCGACCTGTATTTTAATGAAGATGAAAAACACCTGACAAAAGCCATGAAATCATTTGGTGTCAAGGATGTGGAAATAATTTATACAGGTTCATTTTCAAAAATACTTGGTCCGGGTTTTAGATTGGGCTTTATGTTGTCTTCGGAAGAAATTTTCGAAAAAGCAGAAACAGTTAAACAAGCCCTGGATGCCTGTACTTCTAATTTCATGCAAATCCTGGGAAATGAATTTTTAGTACAAAACAAATTGGAACCTTATTTGAAGTTTTTGAGAAGTGAATATCAGGAACGCAGAGATTTGCTTCAGAAACACCTGAAAACCCATATGCCGAAAGAAATCACCTGGAACGAACCAAAAGGAGGATTTTATGTCTGGCTTAAATTACCGCCTAATATCAGTTCGACAGATATATTCAATGAAAGTGTCACAAAAGGTGTCGTTTTCGTAACCGGCAGAACCTTTGATCCGGCAAGTAAAAAAGATGACAGGTTGCGACTTTCCTTTTCGAATATGCCAAAGGATCAAATTGAAAAAGGGGTGATTATCTTATCTGAAGCAATTAAAGAAGTACTTCAGAATTCTAAAGTGGTTCTTTCATAAATGGTTCTTAAACCTGGATAAAAGTTACTTCAAAATTCTTTCAATATTCTAGCTTAGAAAAATTAATTTCCCTTCGGTCATAAAAAATTCGTTCCGTTTCATGATTGTTCATTTTTTTGCTTGTCCAAAAAAAAGAACCTTCATAAGGAGAATCTGGTGAAAAAGAAAATTCTCTGAAAAAGAAAAGGTCAATGAAAACCTTTTCAGTAGAATTCATTTCCAAATTATTTACTGGGAGCCAAACTAGTGATCCCTTCCGCAACTTTCTTTCCTTCATAAAAAGCTTCCAGGTTCAACCTTATAATCTTTTCACTTTTATGCTGAAATAACTTCTTAATGGCTTCGATCATGCTGTCTTCCGGTAAAGGTATAATTGCAGAAGCCGCTCCCAGCAATACTATATTGGCAACTTTTGAATTCCCGATGGTTTTCGCAATTTCTGTTGCATTAACAATGACATGATTCGGATGTTTTTTGATCTGATCGAACAGATCATTTTTTTCAGGATAATTCGGAGTGTTGATAAATGATTCTGAATCTGTAACCAGCCAGCCATCTTTCTTCAAAAAGGGAAGATATCTCAATAATTCCATTGGTTCTACCGATAAAATTAAATCAGCCCTTCCCTCCGGAATGAGATCAGAGAATATTTCCTTATCAGATATTCTCACATGGGATTGAACGGCACCACCGCGCTGGCTCATCCCGTGAACTTCAGATTGTTTAATGAACAAATTCTGGCTTAAAGCAGCTGTATCCAAAACCGCAGCAATGGTTAGAATCCCCTGACCCCCAACACCTGATAATATTATATTTGTTTTCATTCTCTAAGTTTTGATTTTAATAGATCAGTTTAATGCCGCAATTTTAGCTTTAATTTCTTCTTTTTGATCTCTTGATAGTCTCACGCAGGGTCTTTCAGAAATAATGACAGAAACCCCTTTATATTTCAATTCATTTCGCAATAATTCTACATTCTCTTCGTGATTCTTCCTGAGCGGAACTATTGTTTTCAGATGTTCAGGATGGACTCCAAGCCCTAAACAGATCTTGTGCAATCTTCCTACTGCAGTTGATTCCTGGGCTCCCGTCATGGCAACAGCAGAGTTGTCTGAAATAATAACCGTAATAGGTGTGTTTTCATATACGGCATCCAAAAGCCCTGTCATACCCGAATGTGTAAATGTGGAATCCCCAATAACTGCAATAGCATTCTCCAGCCCGGCATCTGCAGCTCCTTTTGCCATTGTGATGGAAGCGCCCATATCTATCAGGGTATTGATGGTGTTCAAAGGTGGCAAAGCCCCCAGGGCGTAACAGCCAATATCTCCAAACACGTTTTTGTTCCCAATTTCAGGAATTAACTCATTTATAGTATTAAAAAGATCTGTATGACCACAACCTTCACACAGCTGTGGTGGCCTTGGGGTAACTATAGAAGGAATAGGGTCAATATTGTTGTGGAAAAGCCCCAAAGATTTACCAACGATGTTAGGATTCAGTTCCCCGGTACGCGGTAGGTCACCGGATAACTTTCCTTTTATTTTATCATTTTCATCAAAATAGTTGTGTAATAACTCTTCTACAACAGGATAGCCGTCTTCTATAACCAGAATTTTATCACAGTGTTCGTATAAGGCTTTTACTTTTTCCCTGGGCAAAGGATATTGAGAGATCTTTAAAATAGAATAAGAAGATTCATTCTCTTCGATTTTTTCCATCACATAGTTATAGGCTAAACCACATGCTATGATCCCTATGCCTCTGTCCTTACTTAATTTCAGGCTATTTAATTTAGAATTCTCAGAATGTTCGATCAATTCATCCTGTTTCCTGACCAGCAGATCAAATTGCTTTTTAGCATTCATAGGTAGTAAAGCAAATCGGGACGTATCTGAAGGTAAATTTATATCGTTTTGTTTACGCCTTTCCGTTATTTCTATACCTGCGCGGGAATGCGATAAACGGGTGACCATTCTTACCAATACAGGTAATTTCAAGTCTTCAGAGAGATCAAAGGCATATACCATAATATCATAGGCTTCCTGCTGATTTGAGGGTTCCAGGATAGGGATCATCGCAAATTTTCCATAAAAACGCGAATCCTGTTCATTCTGCGAGGAATGCATTGAAGGGTCATCTGCTACTACCACTACAAGACCGCCATTTACCCCGGAAACAGCCATATTCATAAAAACATCTGATGCCACATTTAAACCTACATGCTTCATGACCACCATAGCTCTCTTGCCTACATAGGACATACCTAAAGCAGCTTCCATGGCGGTTTTTTCATTAACAGACCAGGTCGTGTGTATCTTTAATTCCTTTGCAAGTTTTGACTTTTGAATATATTCGGTTATTTCAGTTGAAGGTGTGCCGGGATAAGCATACACCCCTGACAAACCTGCGTCGATACTTCCCTGAGCAAGTGCTTCATTACCTAAAAGTAAACGTTTCATCTGTTGGAATTTTGTTTTTATATGGTAGGTATGTTCTGATCTTCATCGACATCCCTTAAACTATTTAGTTGTGCAACTAATTTAAAAGGATCAGGATTATTAGAGTATGATCTTCATCATGCGGTGATCTATTACAAACCGGAAAATTTTCACCTTTCCAAAGTGCATTCAACGATAAATTATTACCCCCAGATAACAGGTTTAACAAATGACATTTTTGAGAGATATTGGGCTAAAGCCCTTTTATAAGTAAATATTGTTAACCTCCGAATCCATCGGGAGGCAATTCATTTTCCATTTAAGATAAAATGCTTATTGAATCACCTCCACCTAAAGGTGGAGACTTAAATACTGCCCCTCCCCGGGGTTTTAACCCAATAAAAAAACGCTCCAGGGAAAGGAGCGTTTTTTCATCATTTCTGAGACCTTTGATTACCCGATCTCGATCATTCTCTTTGGCTGTACCTTAGCCTCATCTTTTTTAGGCAGCATGATCTCAAGAACTCCGTTGTTATAAGTTGCTGAGATCTTTTCACTGTCTACGGTTTCAGGAAGGCTAAATGACCGTTTGAAATTGTTGTAACTAAACTCCCTTCGGGTAAACCTACCGTTCTTTTCAGTCTTTTCTTCTTCTTTTTTCTGTTCAGAAGAAATGGTTAACACATCATTGTCCAATTCGATCTGGAAATCTTCCCTGGTCATACCGGGAGCCGCTACTGCAACCATGAAGTTGTCATCGCTCTCCTGAATATTCACAGCAGGAATACTGGTTCCTATACTGTTCACATTGGTTGTTCCTCCTAACCAATCAGTCTTAAACATATCGTCAAAAACTGATGGCAGCCAATTGGCCTCATTTCTTTTTATTAAGCTCATATTTTTAAATTTTAAGGTTTTTCATTTATCCATTAGCAAACAAAATACCACCGCAAAAAATAAGACATTATGTCTTAAATCAAGATGTTATTCATGACTTTATGGCATTTAAGACAAAAAAATCTTAATATTGGTGGTTAAATTTATTGAAGTGCTTCAGTGGGTTATTAAACTTATGTATTTTTACCCGCGATTCCCGACAAACAAAACACTGAAGTATGCCTCTTTCCAACAATGATATATTTAAAAAATTAAGGGTCGCCTTAAAACTTCGCGATGAGGATATAGTACATATATGCTCGCTGGTAGATTTCAAGGTTACAAAAAGTGAAATTGGTGCCATTTTCAGAAGTGAGGATCACCCCAAGTATATGGAATGCGGAGACCAGTTTCTGAGGAATTTCCTTAACGGTTTGGTTATCTACAAACGGGGGCCACTTCCAAAAAAGGAGGATAAGAAGAAAAAGGAGGAAAAGAAATAAGGTCTATGAACGAAACCGCAGAAAAAAGAATTTTCACGGAACACGAAATTACCCTCCTGAACAAGAAATACAAGGATCTTACTTTAGACGAACGTATCAGGGAGTTATATAACGACTTTTCACAGGATGAGATCATGCTCACCAGTTCCTTTGCTGCCACCTCGGCTTTCTTACTGAAGCTCTTCTCTGATATCAAAAGAGATCAACCCGTATATTTTATAGATACAGGTTATCACTTCGAAGAAACCCTGAAGTATAAGGGGGAACTAAGTGAGCGTTATGGCCTGCAGGTGATATCTGTCAGCGCGATCAAGGAAGAACACGATTTTACCACCGCAGACGAAACCTGGAAAAAGAACCCCGATTTTTGTTGCTATATCAATAAGGTGAAGCCGCTTGACCGCATTAAATCAAAGTATAATGTATGGGTGAGCGGACTCATGGAATGGCAAAGTGATCACAGGGCCAGCCTGGACATTTTTGAACACCGTGGAGAGATCCTTAAATTCTACCCCTTACTGGATGTTTCCAAAGAGGAGCGCGACAATTTTATTAAAGAACATGACCTGCCGTATCACCCGCTGGTGGCCAAAGGTTATAATTCTATAGGTTGTACTCATTGTACCGTTGCCGGAGATGCACGTAACGGCAGGTGGAACAACAACCCAAAAACAGAGTGCGGCCTGCACCTATAAAAAAGATCCCGGTATAAAAACCCGGGATCTGAATTGCACACAGAATTTTTTCATGCTTTATGTTCGACCTTAAGCTCATAGATCTTATCCATTCGCCAGGAATCCCCGGGAAGTTCTGTATTTTCGAACTTTTTCTGAATCAGGTCATTAAGTTCAAGGTCTGTGGAAGCTACACGTAAGCTCTGAATTTTTTGATCTTCAGAAACTGAAAAGAACAAGATTACGGTAAGATCCTTTTCTGCCCCACAAGTGGCTTCGTCAAGCAATTTTTCAACTTCCGCAGAAAGAGAATCCGGATTAATAAAATTCAAAGCAGGAGCATTATCAAAGTTAATACTCAGTGAGATTGTCAATACGAGAGATAATACAAAAGTTTTCATAACAGTCTGATTTTAAGATTGATTGATGATATACTTAATAGACTTTCCCAAATCTCTTTCGTTACACTACTCCACACTTTTTTAACTGATCTTTAATAGATTACAAAAATTTGAAATGGAACACCATAAAAAAACCCGGCTCATTGGCCGGGTTTAAAAGCTGAAATTTTTTCTACTCCAGGGACTGCATATTGATAGGTAATGCATAAATCTGGTCTGAAGACAAACATTCACTGTGCAATTTTCTGTTTTGTAATCTTCTTTGAATAAAGGTATTCACTTCCTGATTCGGGGAATTAACAGAAAGGATTTCTATCCTTTTATCTCCGGTAACCTGAAAAATGACGGTTACTTTAAATTCCTCCTCAATTACCAGTTGAGAATCAAAAAGCATTTTTTCAATTTCCTGAGAAATAGAGGTGGTGCTAACCTCTTTGGATACAGGATTGGAATCTGCGAACATTGAAGTGGTCAAACAGATAGCTAAGGCGACAAATACAGTTTTTAAAGTTTTCATAGTACTAAAGTTTAAAGTTTTTAGATTGATTGATGATATACTTCAAAGACTGAGGAGCCACCATTAGGTTACAGGCCTAATTTATATTTAACAAATTTTTAGCATAAACTTCAGGCATAAAAAAAGTCCCGGCAAGACCGGGACTTTTAAATCTATATAGAAAAACTGTGTTACGCCAGTACTTCGTGTACTTTGTCTGCAGCTTCCTGGAACTCAACGGCACTATGAACATCAAGTCCACTGTTGTCAATGATTTCTTTTGCGATATCTGCATTTGTTCCCTGTAAGCGAACAATAATAGGTACTTTGATCGCGTCTCCCATATTCTTATAAGCATCTACGATACCCTGGGCAACACGGTCACATCTAACAATACCTCCAAAAATATTGATGAGGATAGCTTTTACTTTTTCATCCTTAAGGATCAATCGGAATGCCTCCTCTACTCTCTTCGCATCGGCTGTACCTCCAACATCAAGGAAGTTAGCTGGTTCTCCACCGGCCTGTTTGATAAGGTCCATAGTTGCCATTGCAAGGCCTGCCCCATTTACCATACAGCCTACGTTCCCGTCAAGGTCTACATAATTAAGCCCAACAGCTCTCGCTTCGACCTCAACCGGGTTCTCTTCACGCACATCACGCATCTCTGCATAATCTTTATGACGAAAAAGGGCATTATCATCTATAGTTACCTTGGCATCAACGGCCATGATCTTATCATCACTTGTTTTAAGAACAGGATTGATTTCAAACAGCGCCGAATCAGATTTAGAATAAGCCTCATAAAGAGCCATAACGAATTTGGTCATTTCCTTAAAAGCAGCACCGCTTAGTCCAAGGTTAAAAGCGATCCTTCTTGCCTGGAAAGGCATCAGTCCAACTGCGGGATCGATCTCTTCATTAAAAATCAGGTGTGGTGTCTGCTCTGCCACAGTCTCAATATCCATTCCTCCTTCAGTGGAGTACATGATCATGTTCTTACCCGTAGCACGGTTTAAAAGAACTGACATATAATATTCTTCCGGCTCATTGTCTCCCGGATAGTATACATCCTCAGCCACCAATACCTGGTGCACTTTTTTACCTTCCGCAGAAGTCTGTGGAGTCACAAGGTTCATCCCTATGATCTGTCCTGCAATCTCTTCTACCTCCTGAAGGTTTTTTGCAAGTTTCACTCCCCCGCCTTTACCACGACCACCTGCGTGAACCTGGGCTTTGATTACATGCCATCCGGTTCCGGTTTGTTCAGTAAGTTTTTTTGCAGCATCTACTGCCTCTTTAGCATCTTGTGCAACGATACCTCTTTGTACGCGTACGCCAAAGCTGCTCAATATCTCTTTTCCTTGATATTCGTGTATGTTCATAATGAGGTGTTTCTTCTGTGTTTATTAGGTTCACAAAAGTAACAAACATTATAGGATTCTGCCAATCTTTTTTCTTCTGCAGAAAGGCCTTTGAAACAAGGTTTATTTCACTTCTGGCGAAGCCGGAATTCAGTAAAATCCAGGGGATCAAAATTCCGAAAATGACCATTGAGTTCGATGATGTATTTTGTACGGTTCATTTCCTGCACAATGGGTATGGTGATCAAGAGGTGGTTTATTAAATAGGAAAGACGATCTTTTTCTGACCGCAGTTTCAGGAGGGTATACTCCTGCTCAAGGGATAGGCCTATTTTATGGGCGAGAGTATAGCTTCGGAAGGTTTTACGGTCCATTACAGGTGCAGGTACTTCGAGATGAAGATAAAGTTCTCCTATCAGGTCGATCAATTGCAGGGTTTGTTCCTCTTCAGGATCATCAATATCTTCAATGAATTCCACATTGCCCCCTGCATAGATCTTTCCTTTTTCCTTGTGATCAAACTCGGTGATCCTGAATACCCTAAGGCCTTTGCAGATCACATCCCTGGCCCCGGAAGGATAAGTCTTTGCCACCTGAGATAATTCTACTTCGGTGCCATATTCAAGACGGTCATTGAGGTATACAGGGATCCCGAAAGTGAGGCCGGTAGCTTCACAATCATTAATTAACTGCTTGTAACGTTCTTCAAAGATGTGCAATGGTAATTTTTCACCAGGAAAGACTACACTTTGCAGAGGGAACAATGCTAATCGAGAGGTCATAACTGACTGATTTACAAAATGTAAAATACAAAAATCTTTTCTTTATTTTCCTGATGAAAGTCGGTTTTTTAAACCTTACTTTCAATTTGAACATTTTCCTGTTCGGATCTAATATCTTTAAAAATAACAAATTGTTAGAATTGGTTAATTTTAAACCGGCTGTACTGCCGTCAGGGAAATCTGCTTTACTTTTGCATTTTTAAATCTATTACCATGAACAATCAGGATCTTATAAACATCACTAAAGAATTTGGTAGTCCCGTCTACATCTATGATTCCGAAAGAATCATTTCTCAGTACAAAAGACTTATTAATGCTTTTAAACCGGTTAGGAACCTGAAGATCAATTATGCCGTGAAAGCCCTTTCCAATCTTAGCATCCTGCGATTATTCAACAGTCTGGGAGCCGGGCTGGATACTGTTTCTATCCAGGAGGTGAAGCTGGGGCTGGAAGCCGGAGTAGATCCCAAAAAGATCATTTATACCCCTAATGGAGTATCTCTTGAAGAAATCGAGGAAGTTGCGGAAATGGGCGTACAGATCAATATAGATAATCTTTCGATCCTGGAACAGTTTGGTTCCCGACACCCTGGGGTGCCGGTATGCATCAGGATCAATCCCCACGTAATGGCCGGTGGAAATACCAATATCTCTGTAGGTCATATAGATTCCAAATTTGGGATCTCCATTCACCAGATCCCGCATTTAATGCGCATTGTAGAGAACACCGGGATGAACATTAACGGCATCCATATGCATACCGGTAGTGATATCCTCGACATTGAAGTTTTCCTTTATGCCTCTGAGATCCTTTTCGATACTGCAAAGAATTTTAAGGATCTTGAATTCATTGATTTTGGAAGCGGCTTTAAAGTGCCTTATAAAGAAGGGGATATAGAGACCAATATCGAGGAACTGGGAGAAAAACTTTCCGCGCGTTTCAACAAATTTTGTAAGGAATATGGCAGGGATCTTTCCCTCGCTTTTGAACCAGGAAAGTTCCTGGTAAGCGAATCGGGAAAGTTCCTGGTAAAAGTAAATGTGATCAAACAAACAACCTCCACTGTTTTTGCACAGGTAGACAGTGGTTTTAATCACCTCATACGACCTATGCTCTACGGGTCAAGGCATGAGATCCACAATATTTCCAATCCGGGTGGAAAAGAACGCTTCTATTCGGTGGTGGGATATATTTGTGAGACTGACACTTTTGCGAGCAACCGACGCATAACCGAGATAAAAGAGGGAGATATTCTGGCTTTTGACAATGCCGGGGCGTACTGCTTCTCCATGGCGAGCAATTATAATTCCCGCTTTCGCCCCCCAGAAGTGCTATGGCATGAAGGTAAAGCCCATCTTATAAGACAAAGAGAGACCTTTGAAGACCTGGTGCATGGTCAGGTCCCATTCCAATTTGAAACTCAAAAGGCTAAGAAAATGTCCAAATAGAAGATCAGGATCTTTTTCCGCAAGAAATAAATTTGTAAATCCCGATAATACTTTAAGACCTTCCGGATAGGGTTGTATTAGTTAATTGTTTTAAAAAACTCACTGAACAGCCTCCCAATTATTTTGTCTCTTATCCCTCGTTTTTTAGGTTTGGGGTTTAACCGAAAATTACAGTTATGATCTTAAGGACAAAACAAATTGCCGCCATCCTTCTTTTTTTGGTGACAGGATCAGGGGCAGTTGCTCAAACCGCACCCGCGACCCAGGCAGTACAGACAGAAGTAAGCGAGGATGAACTCACCAGGTTCGCAGGTACATTTCAGCAAATGAGAATGATGAACCAGGAGGTTCAGGTCAAAATGACCCAGGTTATTTCCGAAGAAGAGATGGAAATAAAACGCTTTAACGAGATCCATATGGCAACTCTGGACCCTTCCGTAGAAGTGGAGGTTACAGAAAAGGAACAGGAAAAATATTCTGAAATAGTTTCAGAAGTGGAAAAAATTCAACTTGATTTTCAGGAAGACATGGAGGAAATCATTCAGGAGTCAGGTCTCACAGTAGAGCGATATCAGGAGATCGCAACTCAACTGGAAACAGATCCTGAATTACAACAACGGCTGAAAGACCATTTTCAGCAGTAACAATATAATTTAAGAACTAAAAAAGCAGCCTTTCGGCTGCTTTTTTATTATTCCGGGTCCAGCTTATAGACATCATCCCAATCCCATCCGGCATATTTAAGACTGGAAGTGAACCACGGGTCAATTTCCTTTCCGTCAGGAAAGTCATAGCCGTACTTCTTCCAGGAACCTCGCAGGGTCCTTAATTTTTCTTCTTTATGAATGGCAGACTCAGGCCCTTCAATCCCAATCTTGAGGTATTTTTCTATGGCATTAAGGATCTTTTGGATCTTTGCCCGTTGAATAGTATCCTCCCCCCAATCCAGTTGCAGTACGGTCAATACCTCATGAAGCCTGGCCAATTGTAAAATAAGGGCAGAGTTCCTTTTTTTGGTAAGGAAGTAGTTGACCATGGGAAAGGACAGATAGCTGCTGGCATTTTTAAGGATCTGTTGCCGCAGGTCACTGCTGTCTGACATGAGGAATTCCAGCTCATCCTGCTTTTTAAAATAATGATATAACCCTTCATAATCTTTTCCAACCGTGGAAATATAGAAGGATAGTTCCTTTTTCGACAATACAGCACTTACCACACTAAGTAGGTAGGTTAATCCCGTGGTGATGAGAATAAAACCGGAAAAGGACAAAATTCCCACCAGGATCCTGCTGGTATCATTTCCCGGAGTAAAATCTCCAATCCCCAGCGTTGATAGCATGTAACCGGTAAAATAGAATCTCTCGGCATAGGTTGCGGGAACAAAGGTTGTTCCGTTAATGACCATATTCTCTCCCGCCGTAAAAATGAGATATGTCCCCGAAAAATGTAATGCCATCCAAACAAAGGTGGTAAGCAGCAGATGAATTACTCCGGAATAATTATAAATAGATCTGCTCCTGTTCTTAATGATAAGTCGGTTCAGGGTTCTGTTGAGCCATTCTGAGATCCACCCAAATCCGTTTCCTGAAAGGGTGGTATGAAAGAAGTCCAGAAAGGTGATTATGATGATCGCTAAACCTAGAATGATCTGTAATGTCTCCATGAGTCCCAATTTAATTAAAACCCCCTTAAAATTATTTAATAAGGACTTAAACTTTTCTAAAGCCACTCCTCCTGTCGGCAACTTTCCAAAATAATATTTGTAAATTAAATCAACAGGACTTCCCTTAAAAACAAACTATTATGGCAAATATGATCAGTAATTTCACCTCGCAACCAGATCTGTCTAACAAACATATTCGTCCCCTTGAAAATGCCGGCGATCTCGACCCGTTACTCGAAAGGATAGGAGATTCAAAATATGTCTTGCTGGGGGAAGCCAGCCACGGCACCCATGAATATTACACCTGGCGTGCAGAGATCTCTAAGCGTCTCATTGAAGAAAAAGGGTTTTCTTTTGTAGCGGTAGAAGGTGACTGGCCAGATTGTTTTAAGATCAATCGCTGGGTAAAGAACTTTCCGGGTTCAGAAAACAGCATTAAGGAAGTGCTGCAGGAATTCAAACGCTGGCCTACCTGGATGTGGGCGAACTGGGAGATAGCTGCTTTTGCCAAATGGATGAGGAAGCACAACGAGAATCTCGAAAATCCTGAGAAAGTAGGTTTTTACGGACTGGATGTTTACAGCTTATGGGAATCTATGGAAACCATTGTAAAGTATCTTGAAAAGGAGGATCCGGAAACGGCTGTCCTTGCCAGACAGGCAGCAGATTGTTTCGAGCCTTACCGGAAAAATGATTCCTATGTCACTGCCTACCGCAATATGAAGCCCAGGTGCAGGAATGAAGTCGTACAGTTACTTTCTGAAGTACGGCTGCAAACACATCGCTATGACCACGAATCTGAAGCAGGGCTGAATGCAGAGCTGAATTCCCTGGTCATGAAAAATGCTGAAAAATATTATGAAGCTATGGCCCATTTCAACAGCTCCTCCTGGAATGTCAGAGATTCTCATATGGTGGAAACCCTTAATACCCTTATGGACTACCACGGGGATGCTGCCAAGGTCATCATCTGGGAACACAATACACATATCGGCGATGCCCGGGCGACAGATATGGCTGCCCACGGTATGCATAATGTGGGCCAGTTAGTAAGACAACAGCACAATGATGAAGGCGTGGTGCTGGTTGGATTCGGTTCTTATGAAGGCTCTGTGATCGCAGGGGAATTCTGGGGAGGAAAGATGACTAAAATGGAATTGCCGAAGGCCATTGAAGGAAGCGTGGAAAAGCTACTGCACCAGCTTGGAAAAAAGAATAAATTACTGATCTTTGATGAGGACTCGCCGATAACGGAGATCTTCAGTTCTCGTATGGGCCATCGTGCAGTTGGGGTTGTTTATGACCCTCACAGGGAAAGAGGGAATTATGTCCAGTCAATAATGTCTCAACGGTATGACGCTTTCCTCTATATAGATAAGACCAAAGGATTGCACCCGCTACATCTTACTCCAGACGGACATCTCACCCCAGATACTTATCCCTTCGGAATTTAAAAACTTTTCCATGAAAATCAAGATCCTGGGCACCAGGGGAAAAATTGAACCCAAGGCGCCTCATTACACCAATCACACCGGATTTTTACTGGACGAAAGGATCCTGATAGACGTTGGCGAACCCGTTTATATGGATCACAAGCCGGAAGCAATCATCTTTACCCATTTTCATCCCGATCATGCATATTTCGTTCCCGAAAAGGAAATTTTCTCCCCAAAGATCCCTCTGTTCGGGCCAGAGGAGCACGAGCTGGTGCCTAACCTGAAGATCATCACGGGAAAATTTCACGTCAATGGATACAAGTTTACTCCCATTCCTGTGATCCACGCTCTTAAACTAAAATCTCTCGCTTATCTGATCGAAAAGGACGGAACAAAACTATTCATTACTGGGGATGTGGCCTGGATCGAAAAAGCCAATCTCGCTGAACTTCCCAGGGTAGATCTAGTGATCACAGAAGCCTCCTTCATTAGAAAGGGCGGAATGATAAGAAGGAAAAAAGATCGCATTTTTGGCCATACAGGAGTACCCGATCTGATTAGGCTGCTGAGTCCCTATACAAATAAAATGGTTTTCACCCATTACGGCACCTGGTTCTTTGAAAATATCAATGAGTCGAAGAAAATGATCAGGGAACTGCAAACCGAAGAGACAGAACTCATCCCCGGGTATGACGGAATGGAACTGGAAATTTAACCGTCCAGCAGGTCCCTGAGTTTTTCTTCTTTATGAGCGACAGCTTATAATTGCAATTCCTGTAATGATCTGTGCGTCTGCATGTTTCCTGAATTAATTAAAACCTTCTTAAAATTTTCCTGCAGCCAATTAGAATTTTCTAAAGTTTATTTCAGACCGAAGGGAATACCGAAAATGACCTTTATTAGAATTAATTTTAAAAACTATAACGAAGTCTTAAAAAGAAACTATTCCCCAAAGTTTTGTAATCTTCAAATTCGAAAAATGACTGCCCGGTAAAGTTCAGGTCCCAGTTGGTGGCCAAAGAATAATTAAGAGAGGGCATTACAATTACGGAATGTCTCGTGGGAGAATAGATGAAATTAGCGGTACCCGAAAAAATGGGGGTGAACTCCTTTGAAAGTTGAAGGAAAAAAGAGTATTTAAAGGGCATCAGGTTTTTGGCGCTGATCCTGGCCAGCGCGAGATCTTCTATTGCTGAAAAAGAATTATCAGCAGAACTATTATAGAGCACCGAACTATTTAAATACAAGCCTTTCTCAAATGCGTAATCTATTGAAATAGAGGCGCTCATTACATTTTCATCCCCGGGGTAATCTTCGTAAGGCACAAAATAGGATATCTCTCCTTTAAAACCGGCATCCTTCAGGTTTCCTGCCCATCCGGTCCCAACTACCCAGTCTTTTTGGTACACCCCGGTCAAAAATTGAATATCATAAGTCCATTTATTGAATTTGTACATTCCAGCGACAATAAGATCATCATTTTGCTCTCCTTTTTTCGCTGTTAATTCGATCTTGTTAAAGTCTCCGGTATAATATTGTATCCTTACAGCATCACTGCCGGGACGTTCTTCGTAATCAAAGTCCAGGAAATTATAAGTGTTGAAGATATCATTTGGGTTCCACACCAAATTCATCCCCCAATTAATCCGCTGCCGGCCGAGGCTTATATCCCAATTACCTTTTGTATAGTTCACCAGCGCCCTGTCAATAAGGGTATTAAAGATCAGGTTATCTTCTTCAATTAAATTAACGGAAAGATCTACCAGGCCGGGATCATAATCAATCATTTCAGAAAAAACCGGGAAAGATCTTATACGATCCCCGTAATAGATTCTGTTCCTCACTTCCAGTCTGATGCTAAATTCATCATTTGGCAGGTATTTAAAATTAAGCCGGTTGTGAATAAGGCTTGTCCACTCCAGTTGTTCCAGCCTGTCAATAAAGCTGAATTCATGAAGGTTTTTAATATATCCGTCTACAGAGACCTTTGGCGTGTCTTGTGAATTCATATTGAATGGCACCAACATTACCAAAAGCAGGTATAGGCTCCATTTTTCCATGACCTTAGATTGGAGTTTGCTGCACATCTGAATCCACCCGACCGTCAACAAGGGTGATCACCCTTCTTGCTTTCTTAATGACACGGGCGTCATGAGTTGAAAAAAGAAAAGTTATATTTTCCTCGCGGTTCAGTTTTGCCATGGTATCCATCAGTTTATTGGCCGATTTCGAATCCAGGTTTGCAGTAGGTTCATCAGCCAGAACAATTTGAGGTTTAGAAGCCAGGGCCCTTGCCACTGCCACCCTTTGTTGTTGCCCCCCTGAAAGCTCTCCGGGCTTATTGTCGATTTTATCTTCGAGTCCTATTTCCTTCAGCAACTCCATTACCCGCTCCTTTCTTTCTTTTTTCGGAACATTCTGAAGCTGCAGTACGAAACCTATATTTTCTTTTGAAGTCAGCACGGGAATCAGGTTAAAGGATTGAAATACGAAACCTATATTGTGAAGCCGGAAATCAATAAGCTTATTTTCTGAAAGTTTGGTGATCTCGACATCATCAATTATCACACTGCCCGACGTAGGTTTATCCAGCCCCCCCATCATATTAAGCAGTGTAGATTTTCCCGAACCTGAAGGCCCCACTAAAGCCACAAATTCACCTTCTTCAATATGTACATGAACATCCTGTAGCGCTTTCACGGGCACCATGGTTTGATTATATATCTTACTGATCTTATGCGCGTCTATTATAGTTCTGGCCATAATCTTATATTTTTCTGATCGCTTCTGAAGGATTTAATTGAAGAGCTTTATACGCCGGATAAATAGCCGAAAGCAGTGCAGTGATCAAACACATAATGGCTACTATTCCGTATTTCTGATCATCTAAAGCCGGATAGATCACAGGACTAAATCCATAAGAAGATAGTCCTTCAGAAAACATGGAAATATTTATCCCATAATTCCCGAGTATTTTTATAGTCAGCCAACCTATCAATAAACCCACAGGGCAGCCTATTAATGACAGGTAAAGGGTTTCAAGCATGATCATAAGGAATATTTTCAACTTATTGAGCCCAATTGCCATAAGCATTCCCAACTCCCGAATACGCTCAAGGACTGACATGAGCATAGTGTTGACGATCCCAAATGTGAGGGCTAACAAAATTATTCCAGTGATAATGTAGGTGTAGAGATTAAAGGATTCTATGACCAGTCTTAGTTCAGGGGCCATTTCTTTCCAGTCCTCCACCTTTGAACCGGGTGCAATACTATTTGCATATTCCTTTATGGAACCCAGGTTTTCTTCACTTTTCAGAAGTATCGCGATTTCATTAGTCTCATCTTGTCTCAATCCTAAAAATTCTCTCAACTTAGGTCTTAATACATATACATTCACTTCATCTAAAGAAAGATTCCCAGACCGGTATATCCCCCCAACTCTGAAAGCACCTGAAATAATATCAGAATTTACATCAGTGAAGGTGAGCACCACTTTGCTTTTCAATTTAACCTTTAGTTTTTTCGCCAGTTTTTCCCCAATCAAAATCTCATTTTCTTTTCCTGATTCAAAATAACCTCCCTGCCTGACATTTTCATTGAGTCTTATCTGCTGCTTTTCAGAATCAGGGTCTATCCCTATGATCTTCACCCCTCCTGCCGTTGTGGTTGAAGAGATCATTCCAGAAGTAATTACCCGGGAGCTTACCGCTGCCACCTTGGGCTGGCTCTTGAGCTTTTCTAAAATCCTGTTTGATTCTGGAACAGTAAGCTTCGCATCATTCTCTTTTGAAAATAAAGGATGGTGAATTTGAAGATGAGAAAGTTGCTTATAGACCGTTTCGTCAATATTGTTCTTATACATGCCCCAGGCAAAGGCGAGAATGAAAATACCTGCCCATAAACCAATGGCAATAGAGCTTGTTACAATAAGACTGCGAGTTTTATTGCGCCAAATATTCCGCCAGGCAATTTGAACCAACATCTTTAACTATTTATAGCAGCTATAGGTTTCAGCTTCATTACTTTTATTCCCGGATATAACGCCAGTATAACAGACAGCAACAACACAATTAAGGTTTGAGTGATAAATATCTGTTGATCTTCAGAAAAGAAGATAATTGGATCTATTCCGTAAGTTTGATACACTTCCTTAAGTTCTCCTGTAAAATAAATAGGATGTTCAGTGAACCACAGGATTACAAGACGGGCGCCAATCACCCCTGCAAAACAGCCAATCAGGGAGATCATTACAGACTCCAACAACAGGATAAAGGCTAACAGTTGTTTTTTCATGCCAATGGCGACAAGTATCCCAAATTCCCTAAGTCTTTCAAAGGTCATCATGAGCAGGGTTCCGAAAAGCCCAAAAGAGATTATCAGGTAAAGTATTCCTATTATTATCAAATGCCCGGTACTGTCAGCTTCAATAAACTGGTCTATTTCCGGCATCATTTCCTTCCATGTCATGATCTCATATTTTTCGGGATCAATACGTGCATCTATATTTGATTTTAATTCTTTAAGGTCTGCTGATTTCTTTAGCATAATTGAGATGGCCGTGAGGCGATTCTCAGCACCATACATTGACTGAGCCTGTTTAAGAGGCATATAGACAATATTGTCATTCAATTCAGGGGACCCCATACTTATGACACCCTTTATCCTGTATTTTCCGGCGGCACTGCTCGCATGATACCCCTGGCCAAGCAAAACCAGGCTGTCATTAATTTTCAAGTGAAGATGTGACGCCAGTCCCTCCCCTATCACCACGGCATTTTCATCTTCCTTCTCCAGATACTTTCCTTTAGTTACTTTTTCATGAAGGTTATTGACTGCTTTTTCCTTTTGAGGGTCAACTCCCAGGATCATTACCCCTTTTGTTTTATCCTCAGAAGAAGCAAGGGCAAAACTTTCCAGACGCGGCATTATCTGTGTAACGCCGGGTTGTTGCAGTAGCTTTTGGTCCAACTCAGGGTTAGACTCAAAGGTGTTATCAATAGATTGTTCATCCCAATAGCCTTTTTGATGGACCTGCAGGTAACCCGAAGAATAACTCACCATATTCCTGATCATATTTTCATATACTCCGTCTGTGACAGATCTAGTGAGTATAGCGAGTAACACGGCAAAAAAAATGGATGTGGCTGTAATCAGCGTTCGTCGCTTATTACGCCAGATATTCAGCCATGCGATCTTTAAGAACATCACTTCAATTGTTTCATATTACGGGTAGTGAAAAAGTTGTCATTGATCTCTTTGTCAAAAACAATATCATTGTAAATAATGAGTGTTTTGTAACCTTTCTTGTCCACCGGGATCATTTCAACTACAGAAGTGATCTTACGCCCACCCATCATTTTAATTTCCCCGGAATTCATCACGTTCACCAGTTCCCCGTCTTCATCATAGAACTCGGCTTTAAGCTGCAAAAAATCCCTGGTGTCTACCCAAACAATAACCTTTTCCCAGACTATAGCAGCATCAGGCTTCGGAATCATCTCGATCTTATAGGTTTCTTTGCCATTTAGGTTCTCCTTGCCGAGGATCTTGTGTTCGTAGTCCTGAACTGTTGACGCCTCTTTAACAAGGTCATCATTTGTAAAATCTGTACCCATCCAACTTTGAGACATCATAGAGGGCGGTAATTTTATATTCCGTTCTATAGAAGGGATCCAATTCCAAACTTCTTTTTTTCTCTTTAAAAAAGCAGTGCCTTTTTCTTTGGCCGGAGATTTCACCAGGATCATGGAATAATCATCACCCTTGGTCCAGCTTTTCATATTCATATCGCGCTTCCAGGTGGGTCTGATTATCTGTATATCAACATCAGCTACAGAACTTTTGCCGCGCATGTTTTCATCGGCTTTTTCAACGATTTCTTTAGCGGTCAGTTCCTGTTGCGCCTCAAGTGAAGGGGTGAAAAAGGTCAAAAGTGACGTTAAAAACAGCAGATTTAAAATTGAATGTTTTTTCATACCTAAATCTAGCCAATATGAGCGATGAATAAAATGACACATATCATCCCAATAAACTGGATCCCAAGGGTTTCTTTGTTTTTACTTTGTTAAAAAACCTCTTTAAAATTAACCTCCCACCACAGTCCTCACACCTCAAATATCACCTTTGTTCACTTTGGCAGTTGGTTCTTCAAGGACATAAAAGAGTCGCGGAAAACCCTTAAAGCAATGGAACATGAAGGCCTGGAAATCATTTCCGCTCACGACGGAATGGAAATTGAAATTTAACTTTCAAGTAATTCCCGTAGTTGCCTCGCATTTTCAGGAGCATTGGCGTGCATGTCATTATTGAAGTAGATAAATATCTCCTTAAGACCTGAATCCTTGATCATCTCTGCCCATTCCTTTAATTCCTCTTCGCAATAATAGTAATCATACCACTTCTTACCTTTTCCATGGAAGCGGACATAGCCTGTTTCGGCAGTGGTGATCATTTCCTCAGGAAACCGGGGACTGGAGATCGAACAGAAGGTCAGCTTATGTTTTTTCAAGAGTCTATATACCTCCTCATCATACCAGCTTTCATGGCGGAATTCGATTACATTTTTGATCTGTGGATCCAGCAGGTTGATAAACCCTGTAAGCCTTTCATCATCACGGTGCAGACTTGGGGGCAGCTGCCATAAAACACTGCCCAGTTTTTTCCCCATTATTCCTGCCGTAGTGTTGAAATTCAACACACTCTCCTCCACATCATTGAGCTTCTTCATGTGTGTTATGTACCGACTGCCCTTAAGGGTAAACCGAAAATTATCGGGGACGGTATCTCTCCATTTCGCAACGGTCTCATCTTTTGGAAAACGGTAAAAAGTGCTGTTGATCTCTACAGTATTGAATTCTTCGGAATAGAATTGAAGCCAGTTCTTTTGCGCAAGCTTTTCCGGATAGAACTTTCCGCGCCAATCCCTGTAGTTCCATCCAGAACATCCTATATAAACTTTCATTTTTTCTCTTTTTGACAATCAGGGCAGAAATAGGTGCTCCTGCCTGAAACTTTGATCATTTGGATCTTTCCCGAGCATTTAGGACACTTTTCCCCTTCCTTGCGGTGGGAAATGAGGTAATTCTTCGGGAATTTAGATCTTTCACCACCTTTTTCAATAGCCATGGATAACACCTTCCCCATCTTCTTAAAAAGCTGTTTTTTCTCTTTTTCTTCCAATTTATTAGCCTTTGATTTTGGGTGGATGCCGCATTGGTATAACATTTCATCTGAATACACATTTCCAATACCCGCGATGCTGGATTGATCTGTCAAAACCCCTTTGATGCTTCCGGTCTTTTCCTCCAGCAGCTCAAGAAACTCTTTCTCTTTAATATCCAGGGCATCTTTTCCCAGCTCATGTTCCTTTCTGAAGTCGTCGTAACTACCGGTCAACCAGATCTTCCCCAGTTTACGCCGACAGGTGTATGCTAAATGGTAATTATCTTCAAAGCCTATCAACATTTTGGTGTACTTAGGCTGCTCCCTGTCTTTATAATATTCCAGTTCTCCTGTCATTCCGAAGTGCAGCACAAGCCACTTTTTTCCTGAGGTCTTCAAAAAAAGGTATTTTCCAAGTCTTTTGGTTTCACTGAATTCCTTTCCTTTTAGTGCCTTTTGAAAATCTGCTGCGGGATTCTGTAGCAGACTGTCATCAGGGAAAGTTACTGCGGTGATCTTTTTGTGCAGGGAAGTAGAATCGGTATATTCTTTAAAAAGGGCGATTTCAGGTAGTTCTGGCATAGTGGTTGAATTAAGTTTGGAACATTAATTTACTTAAAAACAAGCTGCTATACCAAATTTTTTGTTTCGGATGTAAAGATCCTCTGAGGTTTTCTTTATATTCCGAAGAAAGGCAGCTTTATTTTAAATTTTAAAACAGGCAGCTTGCATAGAAAAATATTTATATTATTAATTACCGTCCCTTTGATGTTAGGTTTAGGGGGATGTGGAGCAAAGAAATCTATGAGTGAAACAGTAATTTTAGAAGACAATAAAGTTATTCCCGTTTCGATCCTTAAAGAAGCAAAAAAAGCCCTCTCGTTCTACCCCGAACTAAAGGACGTCCATATCGAATTCAAATATAAGGACAATATAAAAAAATCATTTATGCAGGCCCAGCCTGAATTCAGTAATCTATTTAAGGGGAAGGAAAACCGCAGTTACAATATCTACATAAGCAGCAGGTTCCTTATCGAGGAGGAAGAGTTCACTTTATCAGAGGTTCCTTCAGAAGTAATTACAGGATGGCTGGGCCATGAACTTGGGCACATCATGGATTACCGGGAGAAATCTGCTTTTGGGCTGGTGATCTTCGGGTTTCGTTATGTCACCTCCTCAAACTACATCAAAGAAGCTGAAAGAGCCGCCGATACGTATGCGGTTAATGCCGGGATGAGTGATTATATATTAGCTACCAAAGAATTTATTCTAAACCATTCCCATCTCTCCGATACCTACAAAGAAAGGATCGCCCGCCTTTATCTTTCTCCCGAAGAGATCCTTGTATTGGTCAACAAACTTGAAGAAGACCTTGAAAAAGCCGAACAGGAAGGAAGCTAGGTAAATGTATATTGAATAATGTATATTGTATAATGGAAACGCTTATTGATTGCTAATTTTTATTGATCATTGATCATTGATCGAACGAACTTTTCCCATTCAGCGAATTTATCCTCTTTCATGACTTTTTCCATTTTCACCTGCCCGCCTTTTTTCTTGTTAGCGGCGCTCCATTCATAGAAAACATCTGGCGAAATACTCACTACTTCTACTCCTTTTAAAGCTTTTTCCCGGGCCACCCTGTAATTTTTATTGGCTTCCTGCAAAGAATTGTCAAGCGCATCGGCCAGCTCCTTTTCGTCTGCCTTCCCCTCTACCCCAAGGTACCATTTGTGAATGTAATCTTCGCCCCGCTTAACCGCAGCCACGGTAAATTCAGGAATGGTGATACCAAACTTTTGCTCCAGTTCCTTTACCGCATCATTCATTTTATTAACAGAAAGCTGTGAGCCTACCACATTGAGAAAGAACTTTGTTCTCCCCGTGATCTTTATCTCCTTTTTTTCAACATCTGTAAACTTGATGGTATCCCCAATGATATAGCGCCAGGCGCCTGAGACTGTACTAATGACCAGCACGTAATCCTGCTCTGTTTTAACGTCTTCCAGCAAAACTACAGGAGCATCTGGTTTTAAAGAACCGTCTTCTTCGATGTATTCGGGCTTGAATGGCACAAATTCATAATAGATCCCATTATCAAGCACCAGTTTCATTGACATAGTTTCCGGCCGCGACTGGAAAGCCATGAAACCTTCTGAAGCCAGATAGGTGTCAATCACGATCACAGGATGGGCAAGTAATTTTTCAAAGGTTTTTTCATAAGGCTCAAAGGCCACACCCCCGGTAGAATACACCATAAGGTTAGGCCAAATTTCATGGATGTTATTTGCTTTATGGAATTCAAGGATCCTTTTGATCATGAGTTCGGTCCATGACGGGATGCCTGTGATGGCCCCAATATCCCAGTTCTTTGCTTCTTTGGCGATTTCCAGAACCCTTTCGTCCCAGTCATCGATCTCTGCGATCTCTACCCCGGGTTTATAGAAATTCCTGAACCAGAAAGGAATATTACTTGCGCTAATTCCGCTTATCTCCCCTTCCTGGTGGTCCCCTTTTTCAGCCAGGTTTGTGGAGCTTCCCAGCATCATGATCTCCTTCGTAAAAAAATCTGAAGGCAGATCAAAATTCGCCAGTGTTCCCACCTGTTTTATTCCTGTTTGTCTTATGGCTTCCACCATATCATCTGTGACCGGAATGCGTTTGCTCGACTTTCCTGTGGTCCCCGATGATAAGGCGAAATAGGGAGGTTTTCCAGGCCAGGTGACATTCTCTTCCCCCTCATGCATCCTGCTCCACCACTCGTCATTGAGCTTATTGTAGTCAAAAAATGGAATTTTACGGGCAAACTCTTTACGGATATTTTCAGCCTGCAGGATCTTATTGAATTCATAGTGTTTCCCAAATGCTGTATCCCGTGCTTTTTCCAACAGCCCCCTAAGTACTTTTTCCTGGGCCTCGAGAGGGTCCGGGTCTGAGACTACAGCATCCCTGGCATGAATTAATCCTTTGATGATCGAACCTATTACGGCCATAAATTTTATTTTTTCTGAAGATACTTAAAAGGTAAAACATCCAAGAATGCACTTTTTGAATTAGTATGAATTTAACCTTTACAATTCCGGTAAATTAGTGACCGGTTTCTCCATTCTTTCAGGGTTTTTTCTGAAATTCGCCACATGCAGGTACAACCAGATTACAAAGCATTACTGGAACTGGCTCACGCCAAGATGCACTTCGGAAAATATAAGGGCAGGTACCTTTCTGAACTTCCGGAGTTCTACCTGGTGTGGTTCAGCCAGAAAGGTTTTCCGAAGGGAAAGCTGGGAGACCAGCTGAAACAGGTTCTGGAAATGAAGGTTAACGGTATTGAGCCGCTCCTGCGAACCATCAGGCAAAAGTATCCACGATAGTTTGATAACACATAAAAACCTTCCGAAGAGAGGTTCCAAAAGCCTAAAGTTTTCCTAACATATTCCCTCTTAGATGGTTTCTTTTTCTATTCTTCTTTGTAATTTAGCGCCCTGAATAAAACACGCATCCAAACACCCTATTGAAATGGCTGAAACCAAGTATATTTTTGTCACCGGCGGCGTTTCCTCTTCCCTTGGAAAAGGCATCATTGCTGCCTCTCTGGCGAAATTGCTGCAAGCGCGTGGCTACAAGACCACTATTCAGAAACTCGATCCTTATATCAATATTGATCCCGGTACTTTGAATCCTTATGAGCATGGGGAATGTTATGTTACTGAAGATGGTGCAGAAACAGATCTTGACCTTGGCCATTACGAACGTTTTCTTAATGTGAATACTTCCCAGGCCAATAATGTGACCACCGGGCGTATTTACCAAAGTGTGATCGAGAAAGAACGCAGAGGGGAATTCCTAGGAAAGACTGTACAGGTGGTGCCCCACATTACCAATGAGATCAAAGAGCGCATTCAGCTTTTAGGTAAGAACCACGACTATGATATCGTGATCACCGAAATTGGGGGAACGGTAGGTGATATTGAATCCCTTCCCTATATTGAAGCGGTTCGACAATTGAAATGGGAGCTTGGCGATGACAATGCCCTGGTGATCCACCTTACCTTGGTTCCTTACCTTTCTGCGGCAGGGGAACTCAAGACAAAACCCACCCAGCATAGTGTAAAGACCTTGATGGAAAGCGGTATCAAAGCCGATATCCTGGTTTGCCGTACAGAACATGAGCTTTCTGATGACATCAGGAGGAAACTTGCTCTTTTCTGCAACGTAAAGCAGGAAGCTGTGATCCAGTCGATCGATGCTTCCACAATTTACGACGTTCCTAATATGATGCTCGAAGAAGGTCTGGACATTGTTACCCTTAAAAAACTGGCCCTTCCTGAAGGCTCTGCCCCCAATCTTACTCAATGGAATGAATTCCTGAAAAAACACAAGAATCCAAAACATGAAGTGACCATTGGCCTGATTGGCAAATATGTGGAGCTTCAGGATTCTTATAAATCCATCCTGGAGTCTTTCATACATGCGGGAGCGGCCAACGAAATCAAGGTGAAAGTTGAAAGTATACATTCTGAATTCATCAACGAAACTACCATCAATAAAAAGATAGCACATCTTGACGGCATTCTTGTAGCACCAGGTTTTGGTGAACGCGGTATAGAAGGTAAGATAGATGCAGTGCAGTTTGCCCGGGAGCATAAATTACCCTTCCTGGGAATTTGTCTTGGAATGCAAATGGCGGTGATCGAATTTGCCAGAAATGTCCTGAAACTCAAAAAAGCCAATTCCACTGAAATGGATCCTGCAACACCTCATCCTGTCATTGACATTATGGAGGAACAAAAAGAGATCACAGATAAGGGAGGCACCATGCGATTAGGATCCTGGGAGTGTGAACTCAAAGAAGGATCTATAGCACGGGAGGTATACGGGACTGCCACCATTCATGAAAGGCACAGGCACAGATACGAATATAACAACCGGTATGCTGTACAAATGGAAGCTAACGGACTGGTGAGCACCGGGATCAATCCTGAGACAAAACTGGTGGAGATCGTGGAAATTCCAGAACATCCCTGGTTTGTAGGGGTTCAATACCATCCCGAATACAAGAGCACGGTGGCAAATCCTCACCCTCTGTTCGTTGCCTTTATAAAAGCTGCTAAAACATATTCTAAAGAAAAAAATAATGCCACCTTGGCACATTAAGACCCATTGGCCGAAAAATTGACTACCAAATTGACTAATGGAAATGAGGCGGAAGGTTCCGCGATTATTATTTACACCTTATAATGGAAGAAAAAAAATTAGATATCAATAGCCTGATAGGTTTCCTTTTAATTGGAGCGATCCTGATATGGATGTTATACCTGAACCAGTCTGCTCCTGATGCAGTGGAACCCGAAGAGACCACCACAGAACAGGTTGAAACCATTCCTGATCAAATTGAACCCCGTGAGCCTCAGGAAGATGTTCTGCAGGCATCAGATTCTGCAGCAATAGCACAGGCACAAGGCCGCCTCGGGGCCTTTGGATATTCAGCCACCTTAGCTTCAGCCAAAGATGAGATCACTACTGTTTCCAATGACCTTCTCGAGCTGAAAATTGCCAATAAAGGAGGTTATATTACCGAAGCCCGCTTAAAGGAATTCAAAACCTTTGACTCCATCCCTGTTTACATGATAAAGGATGGTAACGCTTCCTTCAACCTGAAATTCAGCACAACAGACGGCCGTACGCTTGATACCCAAAACCTCTATTTTGAACCAACGGTAACCGAAAGCGGGGAGAACACGATTATCACCATGCGTCTTAAGGTTTCTGAAAATGAATTTCTGGAGTACCGTTATGTTTTGAAGCCCGGGGAATATATGATGGACTTCAGCATAAGGTCTCAGGGTCTTAGCGATGTTTTCAATCCTTCCGGAGGTATCTCCATGAACTGGAATCTGAAAGGTTACCGTCACGCCAAAAGTATCTCATATGAGAATAGGTATACAGACCTTATTTACGAATATGACGGCGGCAGTGACAGCTCCTTGCAGGACGGGGAAGACGATGAAACCGATATTACCTACGTAGCTTACAAGCAGCATTTCTTCACTTCAATCCTTCTTACAGATACCCCTTTCGAAACCGGGAATTTCAGGGCCAAAAACCTTGTGGATGACGAGGAAGTTGATACCGTATACACGAAGTCCTTTGCCTCTACTTTTCCGCTTGAGCTAAAAGGTGGTGAGTTGAACTACAATATGAACTGGTACTATGGTCCCAGTGATTACAAGATCCTTAATGACTACAACAGGAACCTGGATGAGATAATGCCACTGGGTTGGGGAATCTTTGGATGGATCAACCAGTATGTTTTCATTCCTTTATTTGCCTTTTTAAGCGGATTCCTTCCAAACTATGGAATCGCCATCATTGTGATGACCATTTTGATCAAACTTGTTCTTTCTCCCGTACAGTATAAGCAATATCTGTCTCAGGCGAAGATGAAAGTATTGCGTCCTGAGATCAATGAACTTAACGAGAAGTATAAGGACAACGCAATGAAAAAGCAGCAGGAGACCATGAAGCTTTACAGCAAAGCGGGAGCCAGCCCAATGAGCGGTTGTATACCGGCTTTAATGCAGCTGCCGGTGTTCTATGCACTGTTCCAGTTCTTCCCTAGTGCTTTCCAGTTGAGGCAAAAAGGTTTTCTCTGGGCAGATGATCTTTCGAGCTATGACACCATCGCGACCCTTCCCTTTAACATCCCGTTCTATGGTGACCATGTGAGCTTATTCCCTATCCTGGCCTCTATTGCTATCTTCATTTATATGATGATGACCACCGGCCAGACCATGCAAAACGCGCAGCAACCGGGAATGCCAAATATGAAGTTCATTATGTATCTGTCCCCTCTTATGATGTTGTTCTTCTTTAACAACTATGCGAGTGGACTGTCCTTATATTACTTCACCTCTAATATCATTACCATAGGGATCATGCTGGTGATCAAATACTTCATTCTTGATGAAGAGAAGATCCATGCGAAGATCCAGGAAAACAAACAAAAGCCGAAAAAACAAGGTAAATTTGCCCGTAAGATGCAGGAGATGATGGAGCAGGCAGAGCAACAACAGAAGAAAGGCAAGAAATAATCTGATTCTTGAAAGGAATAATAATGAAAGGCCCGGGATATGGATATCCCGGGCCTTTCTCTTCTAACCAACCTAACTATTAAAAATGAAAACCTGTTACAATTGGGGTAATAAAACGGTATCCAGAACATGAATCACTCCATTGGCAGCCTGTACATCTGCAACAACTACGGTAGAAGTTCGATCCCTGGCATCTGTAATGGTAACCGCATCACCAAGATTTACGGTAAAGTCCTGTCCCTGGAGAGTTCCTACTTCCATTCCGTCAGAAAGATCTCCGGACCTTACATTGGCTCCGGTAACTACGTGGTAGCTTAGGGCTGCAGCCAGTACTTCAGAGGATATATCCTCAAGACTATCTGCCCCCAATTCACCAAGCAGGGCAATAAATGCCTCATTTGTTGGTGCAAAAACTGTGAAAGGTGCAGGATCTTCTGTCATCATTAAAGTCGGTACGAATGTAAAGTCCTCCTCCCGGGAAAGCGCGGTAACCAGGATCTCAAAAGTGGGATCTGCGGTGGCAAAAGTCACAATATCGGGTAAACCAATGACAGCATCAACTGCGTGAATGATCCCGTTATCTACTTCAATATCGGCAGTTTCAACAGAGGCTACCCCGTTGATCCTCACCCCGTCTGAGGTATTGATGTACATACTCAGGTTTTCTTCAGAAGCTGGCCCTACAGCCATGCTTTCAATATAACCTGTAGTAAGATCTCCTGAGGTGATCTCTCCGGCCTGGACATGATTCATCAGGATCTGGGTCAACAATGCTACAGGTACTTCATTAAGTCCGGCGAAACCATAGGTGGTCAGAAACGCTGCAAAAGCATCATTATCGGGAGCAAAGACCGTATAATTAGTACTTCCGTCAAGTGTGGCAGTTAAACCTGCTACTTCGAGAGCGGCCGCCAGAGAAGAGTAATTCTCATTGGAAGCTACAAAGTCTGCAATGGTATTGGTTTCCACTGGTTGTGGCATTGCTGCCACATCATCGTCATCACTGCAGGCTGTTAATCCGAAAAACAACAGTCCTACTACTGCCATTTTTGCTAATTTTGAATAAGTTTTCATATTAATAAATTTTTGTTATAAAGCAAATGTACACCATAACTCAATTCAATTTTGTTTAAATTTAGTTAAACTTATTTAAACAGATTTAATTTTTAACCTTATTATCCAAACTAATATATATGAAATACAGTTTAAATTTAAACAGCTTCATTGAAAATACCTTTATTCTGACAGTCTTTGTGTTGTTCAGTATAGAGAGTATAGCTCAGGAAGGACTTAACGCCTATGATGCCAACGGTAAAAGACATGGCTCCTGGAAAGGTTATTATGATAATGATTCCGGTAGCCTTAAGTATGAAGGAACCTTTGAACACGGCAAAGAAACAGGCCTCTTCAAATTTTATCAACCTAAGCAGAAAAATCCGGTGGCGACGAGATTCTTCAGGCCCGGTTCAGATACTGTGGAGGTGAAATACCTGGCGCAGAACGGAAAAACCATCAGCGAAGGTAAAATGATGGATAGACAGCGAGTTGGAGAATGGATCTATTACCATAACAATTCTGACAGGATCATGATGACCGAACACTACGAGAACGATTCTCTTCACGGTCCCAAAGTCACCTATTTCGATAACGGAAATATTGCAGAGAAAGCGAATTACACCCACGGAAAATTGCAGGGTGAAAAGATCATTTATTCTGAAAAAGGAGTCGTGCTGGAACATTTACAATATGTAAACGGAGAATTACACGGCCCGGCCAGATTTTATAATGGGAAAGGGGAACTTCTTACAGAAGGCAATTACAAAAAAGACCGGCATCATGGTATATGGAAGTATTATGAGAACGGGAAATTGAAAGAGGAAAAAGACTTCTCCGGCCACTAATACCTCTTTATTTTTATATATTTACTCCAACCCAAAAAAAATATTATGAAAAAACACCTGATTTTACTTTTAGTAGCCGGTTTATTCGCTTTTAGCTCCTGTAGTGATGATGATGATAATGCTGGAGCAGAGGCCTCAATTGTGGCCACCTGGAACCTTACATCGATCAATCCACCTGTCTTGAACCTGGACGAATGTTCTGAAAAGCCCACTATAACTTTTAACGCTAATGGGACAGCAGACTGGACACTTTACGATGCAGATAACGACTGTACTGCAGTAGAAGCATCAGGAACATGGGAAAAGAATTCTGCTACAGAATACAGTGTATCTGTCCCTGGCTTTGAGAGCTTTGACGGAACAGTTGATTTCAAGAACCAAAATGAATTCACCTTTCTTACTTCCATCCAGGGAGTACCGGTGACCTTCACTTTCCAGGAATAGTATTAAACATCCTGTTTAAAAAGGTGGCCACGGGCCACCTTTTTGTTTTTAAGGGAAAGAAGGTCGTTACCCGGTCCTTACTGAAGAAGAGACCTCATCATAAAGATCTCCTGACGCCAAATGAACATAGAGCAATATCTGAGTAAGACATCTTTTGAAACATCCTTATAAGGGGTGGCAATAGCACCATACTAAGAAAGTTATTATTTTATATAAGGGTTTCGAATTCAATAAATCCCCCTCCCATAAAGAAAACTTATTTTTAATTAGTTCTATTCCAAATCTTAAAACATCGCTTCAATATTTTGTTTTCCAGTTATTTAAACATTCTATTTTTCACTATCTTTAATAGAAACCAAAAAAATATATTATGAAAAAATATCTTATCCTTTTCATGATGGCTGCCCTCGCGGGCTTTACATCATGCAGCGACGATGATGACACAGGGGAACGAATCGTAGGCACATGGATCCTTCAGAGTGTAGCACCAAATGAGATTTTTGACCCTACGGTGTGTACCTTTGATTCCATTGTGGATATAAAAGGTGACAATACCTTAACGGCTACTTTCTATTTTCCGGAAAATGAATGCGAAGGCTCCACCGATGATGGCACCTGGCAGAAAACGGGAACTTCATCCTATACGCTTGATTTCCCCGGATTTGATCCAATCACAGGAACCGTTTCTTATCCCAGCTCAGACCGTATGGTCTTCACCAGTGAGACAAATGTGGTCTTTACTTTCCAAAGACAGTTGTAAATAAAGTTTAATTAATAGATTCAAAGGGCGGCCAGGTTTGGTCGCCTCTTTTTTTCCCATCGGTCGCCTTTAAAGCTCACCTTTCTATATCCTTTGGATTTCTTTGAAATACTATATTTTATGTATTTTTGCGCTTTATTAAAGCCCTCCAAAAAAGGGCGTTGTTGAAGATTTATGAAACGAGTTGTTGTAGGATTATCGGGGGGAGTAGATTCAAGTGTCGCGGCATATTTGCTGAAGGAACAGGGATATGAAGTTATTGGCCTTTTCATGAAGAACTGGCATGACGATTCGGTGACCATTTCTAAGGAATGCCCATGGCTGGACGACTCGAATGATGCCATGCTGGTGGCCGATAAACTTGGAATCCCTTTCCAGACGGTTGATCTTAGTGAGGAATACAGGGAGCGCATTGTAGATTATATGTTCAATGAATATGAAAAAGGACGCACCCCCAATCCCGATGTACTTTGTAACCGGGAAATAAAATTTGATGTTTTCATGAAGATCGCCCTTTCTTTAGGGGCCGATTTTGTGGCTACAGGCCATTATTGCCGAAAAGGGGAAACCGTCGTTGAAGGAGAAACGGTTTACAGGCTGCTGGCCGGAAAAGATCAGAATAAAGATCAGTCTTATTTTCTTTGTCAATTATCACAGGACCAGCTTTCAAAAACCCTCTTCCCTATTGGTGAACTTCAGAAAAGCGAGGTGAGGAAGATCGCTGCCGAACAAGCTTTGGTCACTGCAGAAAAAAAGGATTCCCAGGGACTTTGTTTCATAGGAAAAGTACGGCTTCCCGAGTTCCTTCAGCAAAAACTTCAGCCGAAGGAAGGTGCCATAGTTGAAATTTCGGCTTCCGAAGAAAAATACAGCACATTGATACCTGATTTCACCAATAAACAAGAAGAACTTGATTTCCTTTCCCGTAAATATACTTATGAACCTTCCGAAGGAAAAATAGTAGGAAGACACCAGGGGGCTCATTACTTTACCAAGGGGCAACGAAAAGGCCTTGCAGTGGGGGGAACACCCGAGCCTTTATTCGTGATCGAGACAGATGTGGAGACCAATGTTATTTATACGGGACAGGGTAAAGATCATCCCGGAATCTACCGTCGTGCCTTGCTTGTTTCCCGTGAAGAGACCCACTGGGTACGACCAGACCTGCAACCCGAAGTAGGTGCTGAAATGAAAGTACAGGCGCGCATACGCTATCGCCAGCCGCTGCAGGAGGCTACACTTTACCAAAAAGAGAACGGACTTTATATAGTTTTTGACCAACCCCAGGCATCTATCACCGAAGGCCAGTTTGTGGCCTGGCATCTGGAAGATGAGCTCATAGGCTCCGGCGTGATATCCTGATTAAAACCCTTACATGGCAAACAAGATTACTCAACTCTTTAATATCAAATACCCCCTTATCCAGGCGGGAATGATCTGGGCAAGTGGCTGGAGACTGGCCAGCGCAGTTAGCAACGCCGGGGGACTCGGAATCATTGGTGCAGGATCGATGTATCCTGAAGTTTTACGGGAGCACATTCAAAAATGTAAAAAAGCTACCGGCAAACCTTTCGCAGTCAATGTTCCCATGCTATACCCCAATATAGAAGAGATCATGCAGATCATTATAAAGGAGGATGTGAGGATCGTTTTCACCTCTGCCGGAAATCCAAAAACATGGACCTCTCATTTACAGGAGAACGGGATCAAGGTAGTGCATGTGGTAAGCAGCGTTAAATTCGCTTTAAAAGCAGAGCAGGCAGGAGTGGATGCGGTGGTTGCCGAAGGCTTCGAAGCCGGCGGTCATAACGGCCGTGATGAGACTACCACCTTCACCTTAATTCCAATGGTCAGAGAGAAGATAAATATCCCGCTTATTGCCGCAGGGGGGATCGCTACAGGACGCGGAATGTTGGCAGCTATGGTTTTGGGAGCCGATGCGGTACAGGTAGGCAGCAGGTTCGTGGCAAGTGATGAAGCATCTTCCCATCAGAACTTTAAAGAGATGGTGGTAAAAGCAGGAGAAGGCGATACTATACTTACCTTAAAAGAACTCGCTCCGGTAAGACTGCTGAAAAATCCGTTTTTTGAACAGATCTCTGAACTGTACACCAAAAACCCGTCTAAAGAAGATCTTATAAAATTACTGGGAAGGGCCCGTGCTAAAAAAGGTATGTTTGAAGGAGATCTTGAAGAAGGGGAACTGGAAATAGGACAGATCGCCGGACTGATCCACGACATTAAACCTGCAGCTATCATCCTGCAGGATATGATAAACGAATTTGAACAGGCAAAAGCGGAAGTAGCTCTTCTCTAACCGCTAAATTCTTCCAGTTTTTTCAGCTCGGCATCTAAAAATTTCTGCCACTTTTCCTGGACGGCTTTGTCCCGGCTGTGGTCTGTTTCCAAATCAAACCTTTCCTGCATTTGTTTCCGGCCTGTTTCAGTGGCTGTATACAATTTTTTAAGATGGACCTTCACATCTTTGGTCTTCATGGGATCGAAACCTTTCATTGCTTGCCGAAGTTTTCTGCCGTGCAACTCGGTAATATCAAAATGAAGCTGTTCATGAGAGAGGAGATGCGGGGTGGCTTTGTCTGTGATCACCCAGGAATTATCGGGCAGAAAAAATGTTTCCACTATGTAATTAAAATCAATATTTCCATTAGAGGACTTCATAGACCAGGAATAGGATAACCCGGAATTGGTACTGGCGTGAAAAGGACTTGTGCCATCAATCGGGCCCAAAAAATCATCCCAGGTCAAGGCATCTTTCTGCCAGGAGATCCGATTGTCGGGCAACTGTGCCACCGCAGTAAAGGCTGCGAAAAAGAATAATAAGGTAATGAATATCTTTATGCTCATACCAGCCACAAACAAGAAACGTTCCAATTTCTAGGGATACACAAAACTGATCTCCAGGTCGATATCGGGGTGCAGGCTGTATAGCACAGGACAGGTCCTGGCTGCTCTTTCCAGGATGATTTGTTCTTTTTGGGAATATGCCGCAGGAAAAATGATCACCACCTTTATCCCTGAAATGCGCCGGGGATCTGAAGCCATGGTTTTGGTGATTTCGGCAAAAGCCCCTTCCACATTGAGTTCGTGATCTCTGGCCTTGATCCCGATTATGGTGAACATGCAGCTCGCCAGAGCAGTGGCGACAGTATCTGTAGGTGAAAAAGATCCTCCCTTTCCCTCATTGTCAAGAGGGGCATCTGTAATGATCTTTGAGCCGCTGCCAAGGTGCTCACATTCTGTTCTGAGATCTCCTAAGTAGGTTACTTTTGAGATCATTTAGCGCACCACATTTAAATTCAAGCCTTTATCATAAGCCATGATATAAATGGCTTTATTCTCATACCCACCATTGGCCCTGCTTATATAATCAAATTTATTTTCCACATATTGGGTTGTCCCCTCCTCTTCCAGGGAAGTATACAGATCATTAGATGAAGCCAGGCGCAACAGCACATCATAAGTCACATCAAACCCGCGTACGGCGTATGTATTTGGTTCAACCCCATACTTCTCGGCATACTTCCTGATAAAACCTGAGTTTTCTTCAGAAACCGTCTTGTCTACAGATGGAAAATGAAATTTTAGATTTCCCAGATGACTGTTGGAAATGTTATCACTGTCAAAGGAATTGTTCCTGTCAGTCGTTAACAAGGTAATATCAAACTTCCCTGCCAGGGAATTCAGATAGGATGTGGCATTGCTTAGCACCCCAATTTTGTCACTTTCTATGATCACCCAGTTCGGGCGTCCTTCCACCAATGTATTAGCAAGTTGTTTTTGGTCAATGTAGCTTCCTTCTTTTGGGTTAACTGTTCTGGCTGACGGAAAAGCTGACATTAATTGTCTCTTTTTATCTGCGGAACCGGCATCTGCTATGACGATGAGATTCTTTCCGGCAGAATTTTCAGAGATATAAGAGATCATGGCACTGGTCAGCATATCATCTGAAGGTCTTGCCTGCAAAAAGTTACGCATAGAACCCACCTGTCTTTTGGTAAGGGGTGAGATCACAGGAATATTCCTTGATTGCAAACCAGACGCTGCAGCTTCTGCCGTTGACTGCAATAATGGGCCTATAACGGCATCAACATTACTAAAGTCATTCGAATTAACGATCGCATGCACCTTACCTGCATTCCTTTGGGTATCATAAAAAGAAAGGTTGGTAGAAATCCCCAATGATTTGGCAGAATCAACTGCCATTAATACCCCGCTATAAAAATCCAGCGAGATCTGCATTACCTGGTCCTTTTTAATGGTCTCGGCCGCGTTAGATGAGGTGTCACTCCTTTCAACCTTGTGCAGGTTAAAAGGCAACATCACAGCAATATTTTTGGTATTATAGTTTTTGATCCTTTTTTCAAGATTGACAAACGCTGCTTCAGAATAGGCTGTCACTTCAGTTCCTTCCAGGTTGGGAATTTTCAGAACCATGCCAGATTTTAATCCCTCAGCCAAAGCAGGGTTTAAGGTAATAAGCGAGTCCCGGCTAATATTGAAGCGGCGGGTAAGGCTGAAAACCGTTTCCTGTGGTTGGACCAGGTAATACTTGAACAGATCACCTTCAACATCCACTACTTTTTCCACATCGCCATTCCTAACCTTAACGATCATTCCCGGTTGCAGGGTTTCCATCCCCGGGTTTAGCCGTTGCAACTCGGCAATGGTTATATTGTACTTTCTTGAAATACCATAAAGGGTTTCCTTGGGAAGCACTACGTGTTCTTTTACAGAAAGGTCAAGCGGATTTGACGTAGATCGTTCCACCACAGCTTCAGGTTGTCGCTTAACTTCCAGTGGGAGGTTCAACGGGATCCTGATGTGTTCGCCTCTGCGAAGTTCTTCAGAATATAAATGTTTATTAAACCTTTTTATATCCTCGATATTTATATTATACTGTTGGGATAGGCTGAAAAGGGTCTCCTTTCGCTTTACGCGATGGGTTTTAAATTTGATGTTTTTCTCCTGTGCCTTCTCCTGTGCGGTATTTTCCGGTCCACTTATTGGTACCACCAGCTTGTCATTGGGCCTGATGCCACTGCGGGCATCGGGATTGTACCGGTAAAGGGTTTCAACTGTGGTATTGTACATCCTTGCTATCTCTGCAGATGTTTCACCACTCTTTACAACGTGATATTTGTACTGCTGCGCAAGGGCAGAGGTAGTCATCATCTGAAAGAACAGAAAAAGAACAAGTAAGTTTCTCATAGAAAAAATTTTATTCCCACTCAATTGTGGCCGGAGGTTTGGAGCTAATATCATACACCACTCTATTAACGCCTTTAACCCGGTTTATTATTGTATTTGAGGTCTTTTGTAAAAAATCATACGGCAGGTTCACCCAGTCTGCGGTCATACCGTCTGTTGATTCAACTGCTCGAAGGGCAACTACTTTTTCATAGGTCCTCTCATCTCCCATCACCCCTACTGAGTTTACAGGTAAAAGGATAGCTCCTGCCTGCCATACCTTATCATATAACATCCATTCCTTGAGTCCGTTTATAAATATCGCATCTACCTCCTGAAGAACACGCACCTTTTCAGCAGTAATATCCCCCAGGATCCTGATCGCAAGACCGGGACCCGGAAAAGGATGCCTTCCCAGCAATTCCTTATCGATCTCAAGTTCGGCTCCCACCCTTCTCACTTCATCCTTGAAGAGCATCCTAAGTGGCTCTACAACCTGAAGCTTCATAAAATCTGGCAAACCTCCCACATTATGGTGGGATTTAATGGTTGCAGAAGGTCCGTTCACCGAAATAGATTCAATAACATCAGGATAAATGGTTCCCTGTGCTAAAAACTTCACATCCTTTATCAAATGAGCCTCATCATCAAAAACTTCGATAAAGGCTTTCCCAATTGCTTTCCGTTTGCCTTCAGGATCTGAGATCCCGGCAAGGGCGTCCAAGAAACGTGCCGAAGCATCTACTCCTTTTACATTGAGTCCCATGTGCTTGTATTGATCAAGAACACTCTCAAATTCCCCTTTTCTGAGCAATCCATTGTTCACGAAGATACAATAGAGATTTTTACCTATTGCTTTATGAAGTAAAACGGCAGCAACAGTAGAATCTACTCCTCCACTTAAACCAAGAACCACTTTCTCATCGCCTATCTTGTCTTTGAGTTCAGCAACCGTCATATCTACAAAAGCCTCGGGTGTCCACTCCTGCTCTACCCCGGCGATCTTCACCAGAAAATTCTCAAGTAGTTGTTTCCCGTCTGTAGAATGGTAAACTTCAGGATGGAATTGAATGGCATAAGTATCTTCTCCTTCTATACGGTATGCCGCATTCAAAACATCGGGGGTACTGGCAAGTCTTACCCCGTTTTCCGGAAGCTCCTTTATGGTATCACTATGGCTCATCCAAACCTGAGAATTCTCCCTGATGTTTTCAAAAAGCGCCTCTTCGTCTTTTATAACACTAAGGTTAGCCCGGCCATATTCCCGTATTTCTGAAGCTTCCACTTTCCCTCCGTTAAAATGGGCAAGGTATTGAGCCCCGTAACACACTGCGAGGACCGGTACTTTTTTCCTGATCTCTGAAAGATCAGGGTGTGGCGCATTCTCCCCTCTTACAGAAAAAGGACTTCCTGAAAGGATCACCGCTTTGTAGTTGGTAATATCCTCCGGGGGTTTGTTGTAAGGATGGATTTCGCAGTAAATATTGAGTTCTCTTACCCGCCTTGCAATTAATTGCGTGTACTGCGAGCCAAAATCTAAAATGAGTACGTTGTTGTGCATGCGCAAAAGTAAGAATTTGAGGTAAATTTATCCCTGCTCTCACTTATTTTATATCTTTAAGTAAATTCTCTTTCAATCCCGTCTTATGAAACATGTTGCTGCAATAGTTTTTTCGGTAGCCATTGTTCTGGCTGCTTATATCCTTGGCAGTTCCTATGTAAAGAGAGCAACCCCTCCGGGAGTTATCGCTGTTACGGGTTCCGGAAGTGAAGATTTCACCTCAGATCTTATTGTATGGGAAGGCACTTTTTCTCAAATGAATCTCGAATTGCAGACGGCTTATGACAGGCTTAATGAAGACAAGGAAACAGTAAGGGAATATTTGATCTCCAAGGGAATTGATGAAGGTAATTTCGTTTTTAACTCTGTTCAGACCCTTGAACAAAGTGAACCGCAGTACCAGAATGGGAATTATGTAGGAAATATCTTTAAAGGATATGAACTGCAGCAAACTGTTAAGATCGAATCAAAAGATGTTCCCCTGGTCGAACAGGTATCCCGTGAAATAACTGAACTTTTGCAAAAAGGGGTGCAGTTCAACTCTACTCCCCCACGGTATTATTATACAAAACTGGCCGACCTGAAAATTCAAATGATCTCTGCGGCAACAGAAGATGCAAGAATACGCGCTGAAAGGATCGCTGAGAACAGCGGTAGCGAACTTGGATCCCTTAGAAGTGCTGATCTGGGGGTCTTCCAGATCATTGGCCAGAACAGTGGGGAAGATTTTACCTGGGGCGGGGCATACAATACTGCCGATAAAAAGAAAACGGCTTCGGTAACTATGAGGCTGGAGTTTGAAATAGATTAGATCCCAAAGAATTAATCCTTCCTTCTTTTGCTGCACGATCGATCAGGCAGCCTTTTTGATCCTCTCCAGGGTTTTGGTTTCGCGGGCTATAAGTTGCCTGGTACTTCTAAGACTTTTCCTTGACCTTACCAATAAAACAATGGCGATCATACAGAGAAAAAAAGAGAGGACAAGCAAAAATATTTCCAAAGAAAGTTATTTAAATTACAACCTCTCAAATGTCGGTTAAAACCGACAAGAAGCAAAGTTTAATCGATGAAATACACAAATACTTATTAACATTTCGGCTTTATGAATTAATTAGCTTCCGGAAGGCGGCAAATTTATTAACATCAATTCCGGTTGCGATATAAAAACCCGCCCATAGAAACACCTTTAAACTGCGAATGGGGAAAACTGGCTTTTGCCAATTATGCGGGTACAGGATGAAATACTCGAAAAATATTTACCGGCACATACAAAGCCAGGTCATTTGAACGGGAATTGCTTTGTGAGCCTGGTAGGATTTCAGTTCAAAGATCTGGAAGCTGCGGATCAAAGTTCCTTTGTATTCAGATTTTGAAGAGATTAGTCTGCGGCTCTACGGGAAGCGATTTGACGGTGCAAAATGGAGGAAAGGTGTGGTTTCCATAGCAGAGATTGTTGATAAAGTAGCACTCAAGCTCCTCGCTAATACCGTTCTTTCCGAAGATTACCGGCTGCATACCACAAAACAGGAAATTAAAGAGAATGAAGCCGAACTTGACGTAAAGTATTCATGGCAGTTTGAGAATGAATGGCAACACCTGCAGGTAAAAACAAACAACATTCCTTCGCCTTATGATGAAAATACTGAAACAGCGTTCTTTCTCGACCGGCCATACGGGTACGGAAAAATAGATGAAAAGGAATCAAATGAAACTGAGGTCTCACATTCTTCCTGGCATACCAATAAGGTACACGAATATTCGATAGATGTTGATTTCTCCAGGCAATTCGACCCCGTTTTCAACATCCTGAACAACATGGTTCTTCATTCTGTGATCCTTGCCGAAGGCTCAACAGTAAAGATCCACAAGAGTCACCGCATCCCTTCCTGATCATTTCATGGTATCTAATATAAGATCGATATCTTCTTCGGTGGTTTCAGGATTGATAAAACAGAAGCGTGATATGGTTTCATCACCCTTTTTCCCTTTCCATTTTGTGGGGGTGACCAATGCCAATCCGCTCTTATGGTTTCGGTAGGTCCAGTCCCGGTATTGTTCGGCAGTCCATCCTTTTCTTCGGAACAGTACCACCGACAAGTTCGCCGGCCTCACCAATTCAAGGTTCTCTGCAGCCTCTATTTTTTTGGCGGCCAGTTGTGCCAGCTGAATTCCTCTTTCAATAGAATCCCGGTATTTATCGGTTCCATGCATGGCGAGCGAGAACCACAAAGGCATTCCACGCAACCTGCGGGTCAACTGTATCTGGTAATCTGCCGGATTGAAGCCCTGGGCTCCTTCATCCTTAAATATCTCCAGATAAGATCCTTTTTGGGAATGGGCCTCGGCAGCAAGTTCCATGTTCTTATAAATCACAGCCCCGCAATCATAGGGTGAAAAAAGCCATTTATGAGGATCTATGGTTATACTGTCAGCTTTCTCAATTCCGTTGAACAAGTGCCGTACAGAAGGTGCAGCCAATGCGCCTCCACCATATGCCGCATCTACGTGGAACCAAAGGTCTTCCTGCTCACAAACCTCAGCGATAGAATCAAGTTCATCGATGATCCCTGCATTGGTAGTACCACCTGTAGCCACTACCGCAAAAAGTCTTTTCCTGTCTTTCTCTTCAAGTTCATCTATTGCAGACCTCAACGCATGGCCCCTGAAGTTCTCATCAGGACAATCAACCATTACTATATCTGCATCCATCACCTTAGCCATGGCCTGGATGGAAGAATGGGCTCCATTGGAGGTAAGCAGTAAAGCCCTTACCCCTATATTGCCACTGTCTTTCTTTCTCCATGCTTCCCGCGCCGTCACCATAGCCGATAAATTAGCTGCGGTACCGCCACTGGTAAACACCCCAAAAGAATCTTTAGGCAATCCGGTCAGGGAAACCAGCCATTTCATCGCCTGGTTCTCACAGAAAATACCTCCGGCCCCTTCCATCCAGTATGCTCCATGTATACTTGAAGCCGAGGTCACCAGGTCAAACATAATAGCTGCACGGGTAGGTGCGGCAGGCACGAAGGCCAGGTGTCGGGGGTGATCTATAGGAACGGTAGCCTTCACCAGAATATCACGAAACATCTTGAAAGCTACCTCTCCTCCAATTCCCTTTGGAGTAACCGTTTCCCCTATCAATTCAAAAAGTTCTTCTTCTTTTTTGGGAGTGCCCAGCTCGGGGGTTACATTAGAGATACGGTCAATGGTATATTTCATCACATCCAGTGTCATTTCCACCAGATCAATATCTATTTTATGCATTTTATTCATACGGATAGAATATCAAATTTTAATTCCAGGGGTTTTAGATTTTCAATAAGCATAGGGATAAGATCTTCTCCATATTCCAAATAGAATTCTGAAAAATTATGGTGGCGCTCCTGCAGTCCGCCATTGGGGAAGAGTTCTGCCTGCAAGGAAGTAATCCTTGAAACTTCATCTTCAAGTTTCCTCTTTTGAGCCTTCAGAAGTCTCTTTTCCAGATTTTCGAGCCCTTTCAGCTGTTTAACTTCCTGGGCTTTCACAGCCCCAAGAAAGGACTTATCGGTTTTTTCTGCCAGCTCATACATCTCCTGGAATTGTTGTACCAAATGATCTTTTTGAATAGAAAAATCAATATCAATATTGGAGATCTTTCTTACTTTCCTGTTGATAAGTTCATGGGGCTTCAGGAACAGTTCGGGCAGGGAGATGCCGAGTTTTTGTCGTTTCAGGTCCTGCTTTTGAGTTTGAAGTAAGACAGAATTCCGCAGTAACAAGATAGGAAAAGGAACTTTTGATCGATCAAAATAATCTTTCAGCTCCAGCCAATAGGCCAGTTCCCCTCCACCTCCAATGTAGCATAGATTTGGGAGGATCACTTCCTGGTATAAGGGTCTCAAAAGTACATTTGGACTGAACTTTTCAGACTCATTATTCAAAAGGTCCAGCAATTCCTCCTTGCTCCAGGAAATATTCTGGTCATGAACGAAATATTTCCCGTCTTTTTCAATGATCCTTTCCCGTAAGCCTTTTTCCATATAGAAAAGGTTGATCTCACGGGGGTTCACCTGGATATCATATCCTGCTTTTTCCAGGGCTTCTGCCGTGGGAGTCACTTTTTGAAAAGAAGACTTTTCAAGCAATTCCTCCTTCATATAAGGCACAAAGAATTTCTTTAGCTCCCTGTTATTGGCGTCGAGAATCACGAGGCCGTATTTTTCAAAAAGACGGTTGGCCAGGTAACGGGTAGCATCGGCAAGGTTATCGTGTTCCAGATAAGCCTTTTCGAACCAGTCCTGCAGCTGCTTCGCGTTTTGACTGTTCCCTGTCTCTGCTGAAAAAAGGTCTAATATGTCCTGAAGTCCTTCCGTAGGTAGTTCTCCAACAGCGCCACCGTCATAATCGGAAGCGGGAGGGTTCCAGTTGAACTTTTTTCCGTGGAGATTAAAGAAACTGATTTCTTCAAAATCATGGTCCTCGGTCGCCATCCAGTAAACAGGAACAAAATTGTTCCCAGGATATTTTTCCTGCAATTCTTTGGCAAGATTGACAGCAGAAACGATCTTATATAAGAAATAAAGCGGACCCGTAAAGAGATTAAGCTGGTGACCTGTAGTGATAGTAAAGGTATTGTCGAGGGCCAGAAGATCAATATTTTTTTGGGTAGCTTCGGAAGAATTGATGCCCGAATATTGCCTTTTCAAGACCTCAACCAGGGTTTTTCTCACGTCGTTTCCTGAAGTTTCAAAAAAAGATCTTTTCTCAGCGATCTGCGCTTCAAAATTTTCGGCGGAAGGAAACCTGTTATAAAAAGGAGTTACCTCCTTTTTTTGGTTGAGATAATCGAGAATAAGGTTTGAAAAATAATTTGTCTCAGAATAGGAAATATAGTCACCAGACATAGAATTCTTTTGAAAATGTAAAGATACCGAACTTCTGTATTTTATTGAGGTATTTTAATTTAATTCCGGTGGGTATACTATCTTTACTCCCCTAATTTCGAAACTACAAACCTATACATGAGAAGATTAATCAGTCTTATTACGGCATTAACTTTTGCCGTGCAGCCCTTTTTTGCACAGCAGTCTCCCGCAGATTTTTTGGGTTATGAACCCGGTACTCAATTTACCCGTCACCATAAGGTGATGGATTATTTCACTCACGTGGCCCAAAATTCTCCGTTGGTCAACTTTCAAACTTATGGAGAGACCAACGAAGGCCGCCCCCTCTTCTATGTTGTCATTACTACGGAAGGAAACATGGCCAATCTCGAAGAGATAAGAAAAGATCATCTCAGGAATGCCGGGATCCTTCCCGGAAATGAGGAAAACAGCCAAAAGAAAGCGATCGTATGGCTTAGTTATAACGTTCATGGGAATGAAGCATCCAGCACCGAAGCATCCATGGTCACTTTATTTGAGCTCATCACAGAAAAAAAGGATTGGTTGGAAAACACAGTGGTGATCATGGACCCGACAGTTAACCCTGATGGGCGTGACCGTTATGTAAACTGGTACAAACAGGTGAAATCCACTCCTTATAATACATCCCCTTTGGCAGCCGAACACATGGAACCATGGCCAGGGGGAAGACCTAACCATTATCTTTTTGACCTCAATCGTGACTGGGCCTGGGCTACCCAGGTGGAGACCAGGCAGCGACTGGAAGCCTATAATCAATGGATGCCGCATATTCACGTAGATTTTCATGAGCAGGGAAGGAACGATCCTTATTATTTTGCGCCTGCGGCAGAACCCCTGCATGAGGTCATTACCCCTTTTCAAAGGGAATTCCAGACTGAGATTGGAAAGAATCACGCCCGTTACTTTGACGAGAAAGGCTGGTTATATTTTACCAAGGAAAGGTTTGACCTGCTGTACCCAAGTTATGGCGACACTTATCCTACTTATATGGGTGCCATTGGAATGACTTACGAACAGGCGGGACATGTGGGACTGGGAATTGAAACCACCGAAGGTTATGTTCTTACCCTTACAGACAGAGTTGCACACCATCATACCACCGGACTGTCAACCGTTGAGATCGCCTCCCAAAATGTTGACAGACTTACTTCTGAATTCGCGGCCTTCTTTAATAACCAGGATCAGGCGATCAAAAATTATGTTCTGAATGGTCATCCCGATAAGATATCTGCATTAAAAGAATTACTTGACCGTCATGAGATCTCTTACGGAATGGCTACCGGAAAGGTAAGAGGTTATGATCACATCGAAAAAAAGAACAGGAGTTTCGACGCTCCAGAGAATACCCTGGTGATCCCGACAGATCAGCCAAAAGGAAAAATGGTCAAGGTTCTCATGGAACCTTCGGCCAAACTTGTTGATTCCCTGACCTATGATATTACTGCCTGGAGCCTGCCTCACGCATATGGACTGGATGCTGTTTCCAGTACCAGAAGTGTTGCGACCACTGAACCTTCAGAAGCTAAAAAATTCACATACACTGCGACCCCAGAAGGTGCGGGTTACATCTCTGAGTGGAACAGTATGAAAGATGCGCGGTTCCTAAGCGCGCTTCTGCAGGAGGGGATTAAAGTTAGGTTCACCGAAACACCTCTGGAAACTGCAGAAAAAAAATTCGGCCGCGGGAGCCTGGTGATCACCAAGAGCGACAATCGCAACCTTGAAAATTTCGATTCAAAACTTATTGCCCTTGCCGAAAAACATGAGCGCGAGCTCACCCCGGCCACCTCAGGTTTCTCTACCACAGGTCCCGATCTTGGGTCCTCACAGGTAAAGATCATCAACAAACCCCGAATTGGGGTATTAAAAGGGGAAGGTACCTCCTCCCTGAACTATGGGGAAATCTGGTATTTTTTTGAGCAGGACCTTAACTATGCTGTCACTTCCATAGACACCGGTAATTTTGACAGGATCGACCTTTCAAAAATTGATGTGTTGGTATTACCTTCTGGGAATTACAGTAAATTATTCGATAAGGAGGGGCTGGAAGAGTTGACTCAATGGGTACGATCTGGAGGGAAAGTGATCGCTATTGGAAATGCGGTAAAAACCTTTGCCGGAAAGGAAGGTTTCCACCTGATAGAAAATGAACCTGAAAAGGACAGTATTCAAAAAGCAAATCTTACCCCATATGCCGAAAGGGAGCGGGAGGAGATTAAAAATCTCATCACAGGAAGTATCATTGAAACAAAACTAGATAATACCCATCCTCTGGCCTTTGGATATAATGACTCTTATTATAGTCTGAAGTTGAGCAGTGACAGTTACAGTCATCTGAAAGAAGGGTACAATGTGGCTTATCTTGAAGGAGAACCAAAGATCATCTCAGGTTTTGCAGGAAGCGAAGCCCGGGAAAAAATTAAAAGCAGCCTCACTTTTGGGGTGGAATCTATGGGAAGCGGAAGTTTTATTTATTTTGTAGACAATCCTTTATTCAGGGCATTCTGGGAAAACGGAAAATTATTCTTCGTGAATTCCCTGTTTTTTGTGAACAATAATAAGATAGATACCTATTAATATGCTTCTCAACATCATCTTATTACTTATCGGTTTTGTGGTCCTGATCTTTGGAGCTACAAAACTGGTTGACGCCGCTTCCAGCCTTGCCGCCCGGCTTGGAGTCCCAAGTATAGTAATTGGCCTTACCATCGTAGCCTTCGGGACTTCGGCACCCGAGCTGGTGGTGAATGTTTTTGCAGCCACTACGGGAAGTACAGAAATGGTGCTGGGGAATGTGCTTGGAAGTAACATTTTTAACGTGCTGGGCATCCTGGGGATCTCAGCAATTATTTATCCGCTAACGGTGAAAACCAATACCACCTGGCTAGAGATCCCGCTCAGCCTTCTGGCTGCGATTGCTGTATTCATAGTTGCTGCCGATGTTCTGTTGGATGGAACTGCTCCTAACATTATCACCCGGTCTGATGCCCTTACCCTGCTCCTTTTCTTTCTGATCTTTCTGGTCTACAACCTTATGGTCGCAAAAGGCAATACAGATGAGGAAATGATAAGTACAGAGAATTACACTGTTGGAAAAGCAGTTCTTTTCATTATTCTTGGCCTTGCCGGACTTATACTCGGGGGGCGCCTTATCGTGATCAATGCGGTAAATATTGCCGAGGTTATCGGTCTTTCAGAAAGGGTTATTGGCCTAACCGTAGTCTCAATTGGAACCTCCCTCCCCGAACTTGCCACTTCGATCATCGCAGTGCGAAAGAAGAATGTAGATATCGCCATAGGAAACGTAGTAGGTTCAAATATTTTCAACATTTTCCTCATTTTGGGAATTTCCGGAAGTATCATGCCTTTACACATTGCCGAGGCAACGTTTTTTGACATTTTAATCAATATCCTTGCAGGTTTCCTGCTGTTCATCTTCGTTTTTACGGGAAAAGGAAGGCAACTGGAACGCTGGGAAGGGATCGTACTGGTCACCTTATATGTGGCCTATCTTATCTACCTTCTCACTTAAACTGAAGTTTTACAAATTAATTTAAGTATCAAATATCAATGAAGACTATTCAAATAATCATTTACTCTTTTCTGCTGGTTTTCTCCGGTGGGAGCCTGGTTGCACAGGAAACACAGGGAGAACTTAAAGTTGAAATTGAAAGTTTTACTCTTGACAACGGCCTGAAAGTAATCTTTCACATAGACCGTTCAGACCCGGTTGTTGCAGTTGCCCTTACCAGCCATGTTGGATCGGCTCGTGAAAAGGAAGGCAGGACGGGTTTCGCTCATCTTTTTGAACATTTGTTGTTCCTGGAATCTGAGAATCTTGGGAAGGGCGGACTCGATAAATTAAGTGCCCGCATTGGAGGTTCCGGAGCCAACGGATCCACCAGTCGTGACCGAACCAATTACTTTCAAACCGTTCCAAAAGATGCCCTGGAAAAAATGATCTGGGCAGAGGCAGATAAACTGGGGTTCTTCATTAATACGGTAACAGAACCCGTTCTGGCGAAGGAAAAACAGGTGGTGAAGAATGAAAAAAGACAACGGGTAGACAACAGCCCTTATGGACATACCATGTATGTCTTAGACAGGAACCTGTATCCTGCAGACCATCCTTACAGCTGGCAGGTAATAGGTTCTCTTGAAGACCTTCAAAATGCCACTTTAGAAGATGTGAAAGAGTTCTACAATCGCTGGTATGTTCCCAATAATGTGGTGCTCACAATAGCCGGTGATTTTGACAAGGAGCAGGCAAAAGTGTGGGTGGATAAATACTTCGCAGAGATCAAAAAAGGGGATCCTATCCCCCAGATGGAAAAACGACCGGTTCAACTTTTTGAGACGAAAAAGCTCTATTATGAGGACAATTTCGCCAACCTGCCGGAATTAACCATCGCATGGCCATCTGTGCATTCATACCACGAAGATTCCTATGCCCTGGAAATTCTGGCTAATTATTTATCTCAAGGCAAGAATGCCCCATTTTACCAGTCCCTGGTCGAAGAAAAAAAACTTGCCCCCAGTGTGAGTATGTTTGATTACACATCAGAACTCGCGGGGCAATTCATGCTCCAGGTAAGGGCTTATGATGGAAAAGATCTGGATACCGTCCTGGCTGCCATCGAAGAAACCTTTGAAAAATTTGAGAAGGATGGGATTCCCGAAAAAGACCTCAAAAGGATCAAAGCAGGACAGGAAACCAGATTTTATAACGGACTTTCAAGTGTTCTAGGTAAAGGATTCCAGCTGGCACAGTACCAGATCTTCGCAAAAGATCCTGAAATGATCAATAAAGAAGTAGGTAAGATCATGGCCGTCGCCCCAGAGGATGTACTTATGGTTTACAAAAAGTATATCAAAGACAAAAATTATGTCGCTACCAGCTTTGTACCTAAGGGACAGGTGGAGCTCATCCTTGAGAATTCTGTTCAGGCAAAGGTAGAAGAGGAAGAAATAGTCATGGGGGCCGAACAGGAATTTGATCTTGATAAGGAAGTCACTTACCAAAGGACACCATCTGCCTTTGACCGAAGCGCAGAACCGCCCTATGGCGAACAGGCTAAGGTCAATGTTCCCAAGATCTGGGAAGAAGATTTGGAATCTGGTCTGGAAATTCTTGGAATAAACCATTCTGAAGTTCCACTGGTGCATTTCATTCTGGAGATCAAAGGCGGACTCTTAATGGAAGACCCTGAGAAACCCGGGGTTTCAAATCTACTGGCCAACCTTATGACCAAAGGTACTGCCACTAAGACCCCCGGGGAACTGGAAGAGGCGATCGAACTTTTGGGAGCAAATATTATAGTATTTGCGGGTGAGGAAAATATGATCCTTCGGGCAAGTACCCTGGCAAGAAATTATGAGGAAACCATGGAGCTGGTAAAAGAGATCCTTTTGGAGCCGCGCTGGGATGAAGCCGAGTTTGCCTTAAGCAAGCAACAGGTGCTGAGTATGCTCCAGCAGCAAAAAGCTTCTCCAAATAGTATTGCAGCCAATGAATTCCGGAAGATCATTTATGGAAAAGACCATATATTATCAAACAATAACCTCGGAAGTGAAGAGTCGGTTGAAAAAATAGAACTTCAGGACCTGAAAGATTATTACCACAATTTTCTCTCACCAAACCTGGCAGCTTTCTATGTGGTGGGCGATATTGAAAAGAATACGGCTGTGGCAGCTGTAAAGGATCTTGCATCTGCATGGCCCGTGAAGGATGTAAACCTTCCTGAGATCACTGTTCCCTCAGCCCCCGAAAAACCAGTAATTTACTTTTACGATGTCCCCGGGGCAAAACAGTCTGTTCTCAATATAGGCTATCCTGCGCTTGCCGAAACAGACGAAGATTTCTATAAGGCTACCGTAATGAATTACCGGCTTGGAGGCGGAAGTTTCGCTTCAAGGCTAACCCAGGAACTGCGTGAAGGTAAAGGTTACACTTACGGAATTCGCTCAGGTTTTACCGGGAGTACCCTTCCGGGACCTTTCACCATCTCCAGTGGGGTTCGAACGAATATCACTTATGAAGCTTTAGACCTGATAAAGCATATTCTCGAAACTTATGCTGAAGAGTTTACTGAAGAAGACCTGGAGGTTACCAAAGGTTTCATGATCAAAAGCAACGCCCGCAAGTTTGAAACACCTGCTTCCAAACTGGGGATGTTGCAGGATATTTACAACTATGACCGGGATAAGGATTTCGTCAAGCAACAGGAAGAAACAGTGCAGAATATCACAGTTTCTGAAATAAGGGAACTGGCAAGAAATTATGTTGATCCCGACAAGATGTACTACCTCGTGGTAGGTGATGCCGCCACTCAGCTTGACCGCCTGGAGCAGCTGGGATTTGGGACTCCCGTATTACTTAATGAAGAAGTCGCTGCAGAAAAATAAGGTTTACTTTGAAGTATATTTATAAAAAAAATGCCCGGTCAAAGCCGGGCATTTTTTATTGAATTGATCACAAACTGAACATCTTCACCTCCTTAAAAGGTGAAATCTCCACCTGCTCCATTTTTGACCGGTAAGCAGGCCATTCTTTTTTATAGAATGAATTCACTTGCTCCAGGGCCTCTTTGAGTTCTGTTTCTGCCTGTGAAATCAACTGATCTTCTGTACCGGTAATCCCGGCAGGGCGACTGCCCACATAAGAAGCAGCCAGGTTAAGCCGGTTCACCGCATTCATCTCACGGCTACGCACAATACCCTGCCTGTCATCTTCTTCTCCAAGAAACAACGCGATCTTCTCTTCAAGCTTTTTGATCATTTCCGTTGAAGCTTCGATCTCTTCTTTATACTTTTCTTTGTCTTCCTTCTTTAGACGTGACTTAAAATCTTCAGCTGTATTTTTGCTTTCCACCAGTTGTTTTACGGCATCTGCGGCAAGCTGCATTTTACTTTCCAGTTCTTTCTCTGCTGCATAGATCTCATTGATATCTGCTTCGGAAAGTTCAAGTCTTGGATCACTTTTTACAGTGATATCAGCAGTTGATTTCATGCCCGCATAGTCCATAACCAATTTATAGGTTCCGGGTTCTACGGTAACCCCTCCCGGCTCCCCGTTTTTTTCTGTTATTTTTCTGGAAGGTCTGTCAGCGCCTTTTTCATTAAGATACCAACGAACAGAATAGATCCCGGTAGAATCTGGTGTTTCTTCTTTAAGAGTTCTGATCAATCTTTCCCCGTCATAGATCTTCAGGGTAACAGAATCCTTTTTGACATCAGATTCTTCCTTTTCTGAACCCTCTTCTTTTTCTTCGGAAGTTTTTTTCTCCGCTTGTTTTTCAGGTTTAAAAAAGTACCTGATCTCCGCTCCCCTGCTCCTGTTTTCACCCTGGAAGGTAGCATCAGCCCCAAACCGAAGTCCCGTGGGTTGTTGTATGGAGGCGAGATAGGTCGTGGAAGGTGCTATGACCTCTAGTAAAGGTGCGGCGGCTTCAGATCTCATTTGCTGTTGCAGGTTTTCGTTCCCGGCCAGCATTCTTAGAGGAGAAATATCATCGAGGACCCAGAAAGAACGGCCAAAAGTCCCAATTACCAGGTCATGCTCCCTTGGATGGATCACCATGTCTTTCACAGGAACCGTAGGAAAGCCATTTTTCCATTTTTCCCAGTTCTTCCCGGCATCCAGGGATATATACAAACCGTCATCTGTTCCCAGGAACATCAGGTTGGGCTCTTTAGGATCTTCTATTATGGATTGAGCGAAGCCTAAAGCGTCATCCTTGCCAACAATTCGTTCCCAACTCTTACCATAATTTTTGGTGCGGTATACGTATGGTTCATAGTCGTAACGGCGGTAATTATTTGCCACCAGTAAAGCTTCTCCTTTGTTATGCGCAGAGGCTTTGATCTGTGCGATCCAGCTTCCGGCAGGCAAGCCTTTCAAATTTTTCGATACCTCATTCCATTCCCCGCCTCCATTACGGGTATAGAAAACTTTACCATCATCAGACCCTGTCCAGATCATTCCCTGTTCTACAGGACTTGGCTCAATGACCAGGATGGTGGTGTGGTTCTCGGCGCCGGTGGCATCCATAGTCAATCCCCCACTGTCCATTTGTTTTTGCTTTTCGGGATCATTGGTAGTGAGATCGGGAGAGATCACTTCCCAGGTGAGACCTTTATCTGTTGATCTGTGAACGAACTGGCTTCCGAAGTAAACCGTGCTGTTATCAAAGGGGTCTATATTGATCGCTGAATTCCAGTTGAACCTTAGCTCTACTTCAGGATCGGGATGGGTTGGCCGAACCAGGTAATTGTTCCCGGTTACCCAGTCATAACGGCTTACATAACCCTGCTGGCTCATGGTCCAGCCATATTGGCTATTATCCCTGTCGGGCACCACATCAAACCCATCTCCAAAAGAGATCTCCTGCCAATAGGAGTTCCTGATCCCCTGGGCTTTTAAAACGTATGCAGGTCCGCGCCAGCTGCCATTGTCCTGCATTCCTCCATACACATTATACGGGATCTCGTTATCTACAGATACATGATAGAACTGTCCTACGGGAAGATTTTCAACAAACCTCCAGGTCTTTCCACCGTCACGGGTAATATTTAATCCGCCATCGTTTCCATCCATCATAAAATCGGGATTTTGAGGGTGGATGTACCATGCATGATGGTCGGGATGGATCCCGTTGGAAACCCCGTACGCAGGCATGAGTTCCTTGAAGCTTTTTCCTCCGTCTTCAGAAACATTCACATATGTGAAAATGCTGTAGACCCGGTTTTCATTATTGGGTGCCACATATATTTCAGCGTAATAAAAAGGACGATTTCCTATTTCATCCATATCATCGTTCACCATGGTCCAATTCTCTCCTCCATCGTCAGACCTGTACAAAGCATTCTTTTTGGCTTCCACATAGGCATACACCCTATCTGGATCACTGGCGGCAATTGCCAGCCCCATTCTTCCCAGGTCTCCTTCAGGAAGACCCTTATCTGAGGTGATCTCTTTCCAGGTGTCTCCTCCGTCGTAAGTTATGTAGAGACCTGATCCCGGACCTCCGGAATGGAAGAACCAGGGATCTCTTTTGTGCTCCCACATGGCGGCGATAAGTTTGTTTGGATTGGATGGGTCCATCACCAGCTCGGCAATTCCGCTTCGGTTATTCGTGAAAAGTATTTTTTCCCATGATTTTCCCCCATCACGTGTTCTGTAAAGGCCTCTTTCAGAATGTTCCCCCCAGGGAGAGCCTATAGCCCCTACATAAACCGTGTTTGGATCTGTGGGATCAATGACTACACGGTGAATATGACGGGTATTTTCCAGCCCCATACTCTTCCAGGTCTTTCCGCCGTCAAGAGATTTGTACACTCCATAGCCTCCGTTAAGGCTGTTACGTGGATTACCTTCTCCGGTACCCACCCACACTACGGAAGGATTGGACTGCTGAATGGCAACTGCACCAATCGAGGCAGTGGGTTGATCATCAAAAACAGGTTTCCAGGTCACTCCACCCGAAGTAGATTTCCACAATCCACCCGAAGCAGAACCTGCATAAATGATATCAGGGTTGGAGGTTACCGCATCAATTGCAGTGATCCTTCCGCTCATTCCTGCAGGACCAATATTACGGGGTTCCATATTTTTTAGGAGGGACATATCAAGCTTCTGCCCCAGAAGCATACATGGTATTATAAAAAATACCAGAAGAAGAGTTCTTTTCATAATTGCAGATTAAGTTTAGGATTGCCCAAGTTAATAAAATGCACAAACATTTTAGGCTCACCCCTGCTTCTTCTGCCAAATGTGAACCATAAAAGATCCCTAACTATTTCAGAATAATAACCTGCAGCGGGATTCGGTTTCGTAACATTCTCATAATGTTTAAATGATAATGAAATAATTGTGAGTTAACCCTGTAGTTACATTACAGGTCTTTCTTTGCGGTAAGAAATATGACAAAAATGATAAGAATATTTACCATTACTGCCGCTTTACTCATGAGCCTTGCTCTACATGCGCAAAATGAAACTACCGGAACGATCGCCGGAAAACTAACAGACAAGGAAATGAACGGGGAACCTCTTCCCTTTGCAAACATACTTTTAAAAGGGACCACCAAAGGGGCCACTACAGATATTAACGGATTATATGTACTGAATGCCCTGGAGCCCGGAGAGTACACCCTGGTATTCAGCTTTGTGGGTTATGAATCTATAGAAGTACCTAATGTCAAAGTGGTTGCGGGAAAAGTTACCGAAGTAAATACCGAATTAGGTTCCAGCGCAGCCTCATTAGACGAGGTAGTCATTACAACCGTGTCCCGTAAGGATTCGGAAATTGCTTTGCTGCTGGACCAGAAAAAAGCAATAGAAATAAAAGAAAGTATAGGAGCCCATGAATTAGCCAAATTGGGCGTTTCCGATGTTGCAACAGCCACCACCCGCATTTCGGGGGTGAGCAGTAGCGAAGCATCGGGTGACATTTTTGTACGAGGGTTGGGAGACCGTTACCTGTACACCACCTTGAACGGCCTCCCAATCCCATCTGATGATGTGGAACGTAAAAACATTGACCTGGAACTCTTCCCTACAGGGGTAATACAGAGTGTAGGTATCAGTAAAACGCACTCCTCGACCACTTCCGCAGACCAGGCTTCAGGAAATATCGACATTGCCACTCGTGAATTGGTTGGATCACAGGAATTAAGCGTAGGTGCAGGTGCGGGAATAAACACCAACGTAATGAAAGAAGGTGTGTTCAACAATTTTAAAGTTTCCACCAACATGAAAAATGTGGACTTCGGTTTTTATACCGGCGGAAAAGCGTCTGAATACAAATTGATTTACCAGGACTGGACACCGGGAACAGCAGATTTCCCCATGAACTATAAATATAATATTTCAGCAGGAAAGCGAATTGGGGAAAAACTTGAGGTATTGATCACCGGATCACAGGATGTTTCCTTCGAACATACAAAAGGAGTGTTCAGAGAATTCAGGGCGAATTTTATCAACGACTCCATCACCGATGCCGAAAACTTTTCAAAGACCACCAACACAACCGGACTCGCTACTATTGCTTACGAGTTCAACAAGGACCATAGAATAAGAGGGAACAGCCTATTCATTAATAAACTATCAGACAACGTATTTGAAGGAGGAAGGAATGGAGAAGGTTACATCTATGAAGAAACAGATCCAAAAGACGGACTGTCACAATTCGTAAGGGATCAGAATACAAAACAGACCCGACTCTGGGTTAACCAACTTTTAGGAGAGCACCAAATAACCGAAAAAAACAGCCTTAATTGGGCCGCCGGTATTAACATGGTAAATGCCGACGAACCTAACCGTATCAGGAATGAAGTTAATTTTAATGAAGATGTTGTATATCTGGGAAACACCGGAGGATATCAACAGCGTAAAAGTTACCAGGAGATCGATGACCAGGAATTCAACGGATCTATTTCCGATAAACTCCAGTTCTTTAAAAATGAAGAGAATTCTCTGGATGTAAGCTTTGGCGGAAATTACAGATACAAGGCAAGGGATTTCATTTCAAGGTTTTTGGGACTTGAAGAGTCTTCTACAGGGATCCTGACTCCTTCCTCCATCGACAACATTTCAGAAGTATTCACACAAGCCAACCTAAACACCGGTTCTCTGGACATCAACAATAGTTTACAGGCAGACCGGTACAGGGCTAACCTGGAGTCAACGGCCGGTTTCGCCATGTTCAATTACAGTTTGGATCAACTGAACATCAACGCAGGGGTTCGCTATCAGCAAGATGAACTGGATGTTGTTTATAACGTAGGAAATATTCCCGGAAGAATTGGTTCTTCCCATATGACCTACAATAATTTCTATCCAGCTCTCAATTTGCGATATGCCTTAAATGAAAAGAACAACATTCGTTTAGCGGCAAGCAAAACCCTGACTCTTCCGGAGTTTAAGGAAGTTGCTCCTTTTGAATATGTTTCTCAAACCGGACAGGTAACGCGTGGGAACCCAGATCTGCAGGCATCCGACAATTACAATTTTGACCTGAAGTGGGAATATTTCCCCTCAGCAGGACAGCTGATCTCCCTTACCGGATTCTACAAGAAGATTGAAGATCCTATTAATCAAGTACAAGACAGAGGTTCTGCAGGTGTGTTCTCTTATTTCAACGCCGGAAAACAGGCCGAGATCTACGGACTTGAACTTGAGTCAAAACTTGAATTGATCACCATGAAAAATGGGGCGGCATACGATCTTAATCTTGGATTCAATGCCTCCAGAATGTGGCATTCACAAGACCTGAAAGAAGTGAGGGCTGCTGATGGCACCTTCATAAGAACCTTTCAGTACAAAGGATTGACTGAGACCGGTTTGGAAGGAGCATCAGACTGGATCTTTAACGGTTCAATCAACCTGATAGCCGGAAACGAAAATCCGTTCATGGCGAGTCTTGTTGCGAATTATGCTTCAGACAAGATCTACGCTTTAGGGGCTCCGGAAAGGCAAACTGAAAGTGAAACTTTTTACAACGATGCAGTCGTTGAAAAAGGGTTCGTCACACTTAATGCAGTATTCAGCCAGGAACTGGGAGAGCACTGGAGCTTGAAATTCACCGGAAAAAACCTTTTAAACCCGGAAAGTGAAAGAGTCCAGAAGATCAGACCATCCACCACCGGAATTGAGACCACAAAAACCGTTCGTTCATACACGAGAGGAGCCAGTTTAAGCCTTGGAGTAAACTATAGCTTTTAATCTTTAATCAATTTAAAAACAACACAATTAAACTAAACTTAAAATTCAGAAAAATGAAAAAAATGAACAACACATTGGCTGTCCTAATGTTTGTATTTAGCGGCTTGATCTTGACCGGCTGTAGTGAGGATAATGATCCCATTATCGACATTCCTGTCGCTGGAAACAACGAGCTAAAGGGGGAAATCAATAAAGATGTTACTCTTGACCCTTCCGTAGAATATCAACTTACAGGGTCTTACGAAGTACTGGCCGGGGCTAAACTTACCATTCCCGCTGGAACCAAAATAGTTGCCAACAAAGGCACAGAGGTTTACATCGCTGTGCATCAGGATGCAGATATCGTGATCAACGGTACAGAAAGCAACCCTGTTATCATGACTTCAGAAAATAAAAAAGCAGGAGACTGGGGGGGTCTGGTAATCCTTGGAAAAGGAGTAACTACTGAAGGTACCAATGTCACTGCAGAAGTGGGTGGATTCCAGTACGGAGGTTCTGATAATGCCGACAACTCAGGCTCTATCGAATACCTGGTAATAGAAGGTGCCGGCGCCCAGATCAACGCCGATTCTCAATACAATGGATTGACGCTGTATGCGGTGGGTTCAGGAACAAACATAAGGAATGTAGCTATACAAAACGGAGCCGATGACGGAGTGGAATTCTTCGGCGGGGCTGTTTCAGTTACCGATATTTACCTCGAAAACAACGAAGATGATGCTGTTGACTGGACAGAAGGCTGGACCGGAACGATCACCAACGTGTATGTTTTACATACCATAGATGGTTTTTCAACAGCAATTGAAGCTGACGGAGTCAATAACAATCCCACAATAGTCAACTTTACAGCTGTATCTACTACCGGAGGTACTGCTTTACAGTTCAAAAAGGAATCGGGAGCTACTTTTGAAGGACTCTCTTTGACAGGCTACGATACTTCAATTGATATGAAAGACAGCGGGTCTTTGGAAAACGTTGTCATAGAAAAAAATATTGGAGATCCCGAATCCAACTATACTATCCCTGCCACGACTTCCCATGCTTCTTTCAATTGGATCAACAACAGGTCAAGTGTAGAATCAAACATTTTACAGGGAACAGTTGAAGGTACTGTGACCCTTGATCCTGCTGTCACTTATTCCTTAAACTCTTCATACATCGTTCAAAACGGTGCAAAACTGGTTATTCCTGCCGGAACAAAGATCATCGCAAGAGAGGGTGGAACAGATGTTTATATTGCCATTCTTAAAGGCGGATTGATCGATATCCAGGGAACTGAAGACAATCCGGTTGTGATCTCATCTGAGGAAGGTATGCCCGGGGATTGGGGAGGTTTGACTTTGGTTGGAAATGCTACTACTACTGAAGGTGTAGACGCAACTGCTGAAGTAGGTGGTTTTATCTATGGAGGAAATGATGATACAGACAGCTCAGGAAGCATCAAAAACCTTGTGATCTCGGGAACGGGTGCCCAGATCAATTCAGAATCTCAATATAACGGAGTTTCTTTCTACGCGGTAGGATCTGGAACTGTAGTTGAAAACATTGCGGTTATCAACGGAGCTGACGACGGGGTGGAGTTTTTTGGAGGAACTGTTTCTGCTACTAATCTTTACCTTGAGAACAACGAAGATGATGCCGTAGATTGGACAGAAGGATGGAAGGGAACCGTTACCAATGTGTATGTAAATCACAGCATTGATAACTTCTCTACCGCTGTTGAAGCTGATGGAGCGAACAACAATCCAAATCTGGTTAATTTGACCGCTGTTTCAACCACAGGAGGAACCGCTTTGCAATTTAAGAAGGAATCTGGCGCCACTTTATCTAACCTGTATCTTGAAGGATATACCACCAAGGTGGACATGAAGGATGGTGGAGCTTTAGGCAACGTAAAAATAGATGGTATTGATGCGACTCCGGACGGAGATTATACCACAGGCACAAAAGTGGATATCTCTGCATGGAATTGGATCGAAGCTTCCCTGTAAAGCTATTCAGGTTTAAAAATTAAGTTAAAGGGCTGCCAATTGGAAGCCCTTTATTTGTTCTAATCCTGTTTGCCTTACCAAAATTAATCTGTTGTCATAATCTTGATCCTGGAGCAAAAAAAAACTGCCTCCGCAGTCTTTTCTTTTCTTTATCCTTAACTGATCAGTCATTACTTCTTCTAACTTTCTTCTTCTTTTGATGTTTTAACACCTCAGCCTCCCTGTAAAATATGATCTCTTCAGCAATATTCGTGATTAGGTCTCCTATTCTTTCCAGTTTTTTAATAACTGAAAATAATAACATCAATTGGTCGATAAGGTTCGGATCTTTTTTTACCTCTTCTGAAATGACTCCGAACGATTGCATGTTGATCTCGTTAAGGGTTTTGTCTTTTTTGAACACCTTTCGGGCGACCTTTGTATCCACTTCATTATAGGCATCAGTGATATCTTCCAGCATAGAAAGGGTGGCATCAAACATCTCTTTAACCCTCATCTTTTCCATCAGCCGATCATCAATGGGAGTGTTTACTTCGATAATATACTTGGAAATTCCGAAGGCATGATCCCCTATCCTCTCCAGGTCAAAATTGATCTTTCTCAGGGCAAGAACAAATCGAAGGTCACTGGCTACGGGATTGTGCAAGGCAATAAACCGCTCACAGTCGCGATCAATTTTCAGGTCCAGGGCATTTACCCTGTTCTCTGTATGCAGCACTTCCTCTGCAAGATCATTGTCATGATTAAAAAAAGCTTCCCGGGAATTCTCCAATTGCTTGGTGCAAAGATGCAACATCTCTAACCCTGTTTGATTTAATCCTTCTCTATGTTGGTCTAAACTTATCATAGGCTCAAAATTTTTAACCGAATCTACCGGTGATATAATTCTCTGTTTGTTGTTTTTCGGGATTGGTGAACAGTTTTTTTGATTTGTCATATTCAATCAATTCCCCCAGATAGAAAAATGCTGTGTAATCACTGACCCTTCCTGCCTGTTGCATATTATGCGTCACAATAACGATAGTATACTGCTCCTTTAATTCATAGATGAGCTCCTCAATTTTGGCTGTAGACAATGGGTCTAGCGCAGAAGTAGGTTCATCCATTAAAATAATAGAAGGCTCCACCGCCAGGGCCCTTGCAATACAAAGTCTTTGTTGCTGCCCTCCGGAAAGCGCCATAGCCGATTTTTGAAGATCGTCTTTCACCTCACCCCAAAGCGCCACCTTTTTTAATGACTCCTCAACCTTCTCCTGAAGAAATTTCTTATCCTTGATTCCCTGAATTTTCAAACCATAGGCAACATTCTCGAAAATTGATTTTGGAAATGGATTCGGTTTTTGAAAAACCATACCTACCTGCTTCCGGAGTTGTTCTACGTTGACATCCTTTTTGTAGATATTCTTTCCGTCAATCAAAATTTCCCCTTCCATTCTAAAGCCATCCACATAATCATTCATCCTGTTAAACAATCTCAGGAACGTGGATTTTCCGCAGCCGGAAGGGCCTATAAAAGCAGTGACCTTATTCGCCCTGATGTTCATATCTATACCTTTAATAGCCATGAAATCATCATAGAACACCTTCACACCTTTCGCCTGTAGTTTATGCTTTCTTTTGATAGACTTATCTACAACTTTTTCTTTATTCTCTTTGCTCATGAAAAGCTTTATTTAAATTTTTTCTGCCATTTATTTCTGAAATAAACTGCAACTCCATTCATTATAAAAGTAATCAACAATAAAATTATGATTCCTGCTGCTGCATTTACTTCAAAGCCGTGCTGTGGACGGGAGATCCAGTTAAATATCTGGATTGGTAATACAGAGAACTCATCCATAGGAGAAGAAGGTGCAAAGGGAACATAAGCCAGCGCACCAATAACGATCAACGGTGCTGTCTCTCCTACTGCCCTGGATAAGGCCAGGATCACCCCGGTAAGTATTCCTCCCGATGAGGCCGGTAATAACTGCCGGGATACGGTTTGCCATTTAGAAGCACCCATGGCAAAAGAAGCGTCCCTGATTGATTTTGGAACGGCTTTCAAAGCTTCTCTTGTAGAAACAATCACAATGGGCAGGATTAGAAGCGCCAGGGTAAAACTTCCTGCCAGCACACTTGATCCCATTTGCATAATTCTTACAAATATCTCCAATCCCAAAAGCCCGTAGATGATGGAAGGAACACCTGCAAGATTCGAAATATTGATTTCCAGCAAGGAAGACAGTTTACCTTTTTTAGCGTACTCTTCCAGGTAAATAGCCGCTGCGATCCCTATTGGTAACGCTATGATCGTAGTAAGTACCAGGATCCAAACACTTCCCATTAAAGCCGTAAATATACCGGCTCTTTCAGCTTTCCGGGAGGGAAGGTTAGTAATGAAATCCCAGTCTATTCTTTGAATTCCATCTACAAGGATAGATCCTATAAAAATGGCAAGGAGCACAATTCCCAGTAAGGTGCAAAAAACACCCCAGGCTTTGAATATCTGGTCTTTTAACCGGTTTTTCTTTATCCTATTCATATTTCTCCCTGAATTTTTTCCTAATCTTATAACTGATGGTATTCAGCAGGAAGGTGAAAATAAATAAGGTGATCCCCGCTGCAAAAATGGTCCTGTATTCCAGGGAACCATGCTGGACGTCTCCAAGACTTACCTGTACTATATAGGCAGTAATGGTCTCTACTGGGACGGTTGGATCAAAGGTCAATCTTGGCTGTTGTCCTGCCGCGATGGCTACGATCATCGTCTCCCCTATTGCTCTTGAAATAGCCAGGATAATGGAAACAATGATTCCCGAGGATGCTGCAGGAACAAGTATCCTAAAAGAATTCTGAAGCTTTGTAGACCCCATTCCATAGCCTGCCTCTCTTAAAGAATAGGGTACCGCATGCAAGGCATCTTCACTCAAAGAAGATATGAATGGAATGATCATGATTCCCATAACAAGTCCGGCTGAAAGGGAGTTAAAACTCGACAATCCCGGGATAAAGGTTTGTAAAAATGGTGTGACTACCGTTAAGGCAAAGAATCCATATACAACTGTTGGTACAGCAGCGAGGAGCTCTAATGCAGGTTTTATGGTCCTTCTGAAGCTCTTGGGTGCATACTCACTTATATAGATACTTATCGACAAACCAACAGGTACAGCAAATATTATGGCTATAAAAGAGGTAAGTAATGTTCCCGATAACAAAGGCAGGATCCCAAAGTGTTTATCTGAAAAAAGCGGTGTCCATTGTGTATCTGTAAGAAAATCAATGATGGACACCTCACTAAAGAAATTTATCGCTTCCAGAGACAGGACCAGGATGATACCAACAGTAACCGCAATGGTAACCAAAGCACTCGAAAGGAGCGTTTTTTCAATTACCGTTTCTTTTAATTTTCGCATAAAAAATCCATTACAAGGAAAAACCAGAGTCCTGTAAGACCCTGGTATCTTCCTTTAGGAATACTTATTTACTTCTGATGTTTCTCAACAAAAGTGTTGAATTTTTCTTTTTGTGCTTTGTACTCTTCAGGAGTCAATGGCACATAACCCACATCCTTCAATAAAGATGAAGCTTCATCAAGATAAAAATTGATAAAATCTATCACTTTAGGGTTATTTTTCACAGATGAACTGTTCACGTAAACAAATAGTGGTCTTGAAAGTGGGGCATAGGAACCATTGCTCACGGTTTCTATAGATGGTTTCACACAGCCTTCACCTCCATCTACACCCACCAGGCGTAATTTATTGCTGTTTTCTTCAAAATAGGCTAGTCCGAAGAAACCAAGACCGTATTTATCACCGGAAACTCCCTGTACCAGCACGTTATCATCTTCACTGGCGGTATAATCACCTCTGCTGCTTCCCGATTTTCCTACAATAGCTTCGGTGAAATAATCAAAGGTCCCTGAAGCTACTCCGGGTCCAAAAAGATGGATCTCTTCATCTGGCCATGCAGGATCGATCTGGTTCCAGCGGGTGATCGTTCCCTGTGCCCCGGGTTCCCAGATCATTTTTAGTTGCTCCACAGTGAAACAGTCCACCCAGTCATTTTCAGGATGTACAATTACGGCAAGTCCGTCATAGGCAACTTCGAGTTCTACAAAGCTGATGTTGTTCTCTTCTGCAATGGCACGTTCGTCATCTTTAATCGGACGTGATGCATTGGCAATATCTGATTCCCCTCGTCCGAATTTCTTAAATCCGCCCCCTGTTCCTGAAACTCCAATGGTAATATCGGTCTTTGGGTCTTCATTACGGAATTCTTCTGCCATAGCTTCGGTCACAGGATAAACTGTACTGGAACCGTCAATTGAAATGGAGGTACTCCCGTCGTCTTTTTTGTTATTTCCGCAGGACATCACAGTGAAGGACACAGCGGCTAGTAAAATGAGTTTTTTCATGAGTTATCGTTGTTAAAATTGAATTTCAAGTTGCAATCTGTAAAGTAGATTATCGTCCAGTCCAAGGTCAAGGTCTGTATAGCTAAGATCTGTCTGGATCTTAAGTTTATGTTTAGCGATATATTTTGAAAGTGCAAGGGTATATTGGTTTTCTATTGCTTCGGAAATTTGGTCGTCAAGATCAATATTGGTATAACGACCCACAACCTGCCAATCCTTCCCGAATACATACCCGGCCTGCAGGTTGTATCCTTTACCAATGTTTACCGCATCCCCTGTAAGGCTGCCATCAGAATTCCTGGCAAAAGCATCATCTGCCCTGCGATCGGCGTATTCACCCATCAAGGAAAATCCGCGGTATTTGAACATGGCGTCCAGAAAGAAGGTGGTAATATCTGTTTCGAAAAAACCTTCATCATTCACCATGTAAGAACCGGCATTGGAACGGGTCTTAACCGCATCATTATTGAATTCGTAACTCAATCCTATAGCCAGTTTAGGAGTTTCCTCCCTATCCAGATCAGCACCCGAATAGGCATCAAAATCTCCAAACGGAAGTAATTCCAACCTCCCCATATATTGATGGCCTCCAAGATTTCCGGTAGTAATATTTCTTCCTTCCCCCTGGGAAACAGAAACAGCTTCTTTTAGCAGAAAATTTCCGCCCAGGTTTGTAGAATGGTGTAATTGCACTCCCATTTCACGGCCAAGATTGAAATAGCTGTTCACCAGGGAACGGTCAACCGTTTCGAGACTTCCAGAGGAAATAAGCTGCTCCCTGTTCCCGGGTAGTTTGGTCTGGCCCACCCAAAGCTCAAAGTTCTCATAGAAATTCCAGGCTACCAGTGCATCAAGAATATATCTTGGGGCATTACTTGTGTACGGTGATGCTCCCGATATATCCCTGTTGGCAAGGCCTAACTGCAATTTGTATTTTAATTTCGGAGAGTATGCGAAACCACCGAGTTTTAGCCGGGCTCTTCTTATCATCAGGTTGGATTGGGCATCTTCCCAATCTCCCGCTTCAGGGATTCCCCAATCTGAAGTAAATAAGGACTGCATTCTCACCGTGAAATTCGCACTATACGAACTGTCTTTGGCGATTACATTGAAAAGTCCTTTTCCGAACCTGCTTTCGGTTACATCCTGAGCCTTGATCGATAAGGAACTTAATAATAATAGAATAGCAAATATGCTTTTTTGAAATTTCATGGTATTCTTTGTTTTTGTCACTGCAAATAACCCTCATTAATGTTAACTGAATGTTACCGGCAGGTTATTTCTAAGTAAAAAAGGCTGCCTGGCCGGGGCAACCTTTACTCATACATCTAATTGACAAAAACTAAGAATATATGAAAACTACTCAATTCTCATTAAGTCCTTCAAAAATAGAATAGTTTCGGTTTGCCCGTGTAACCTTAAAATTACCAAATCTTTAATTAATTGTATTTTATATAAGCATGGAAATTTAAAATATCCTCAACCACCTATAGATTTAATAATTTGTAATTTAGATTTATAAAATCCCGGTTTGGCAAAATCGTTTTTCGGTCAATATCTCAGTTTTATCCTAAGCGGCATCCTTATCCTCGGTTTGGTGGCATTATATTTCTATGATCCCCGGTTCCGGGAAGGGGCCATAGAAGCATGGCGCGTCCTGCTAAGTGAAGACAGGGAAATCATAGGAAATTATGTGGACCAATTTGGAATTTGGGGTCCTGTGCCTATTATACTTTTTGTTGTTCTGCAAATGTTCCTTATTGTTTTTCCATCCTGGCTGCCCATAATAGTCTCAGTACTTGCCTACGGGTTCTGGTGGGGAATATTGATCAATCTTATTGGAGTTGGAGTCGCCTCAACAATAGGTTATCATATAGGAAAGAAGTTAAAAGGAGTCTTTCTCGGCAAGAAAAAGTTCGAGAAAATGGATTTCCGGGTCTCCAATTATGCCTTTGGTACCATAATACTGTTTCGTATATCTCCTTTTTTCTCCAATGATGCCATAAGTTTTATTGCCGGAATTTTCAAAATGAGTTTTAAAAAGTTCATTTTGGCCACCTATACGGGAATGATCCTTCTCTCTATTGCCGTAGCTTATTTTTCAAAAGATCTTGACCGGCTTGAGAACGGATTATACTGGGTGGGAGGTCTGGGAGCAGTCCTTTACATTTTCTATATTTATATGGACTACAAAAAAAGAAAAAATGCCTGAAACCACATTTCCGATCGAAAAAGTAAGGAACCTTTTCCCCGCACTTCAAATTAAAGACCAGGAACAGGTTTTTCCCATTTATTTTGATGGACCCGGGGGAACCCAAATGGCACAGCCTTGCCTGGACAGAATGACGGAATACATTACCACCGGAATGGCGAATTTACATGGCACATTTCCCACCAGCCAGAGAACCGATGCCTTGCTGCTCGAAGCAAAAACAGCAGTTGGGGATCTCCTAAATTGTAAAGCCGAAGAAGTAGCTTTTGGACAGAACATGACCAGCCTGGCTTTCCAGGTATCAAACAGCCTGCGCAGTTTTCTTAAAGAAGGTGATGAGATTGTGGTTACCCAACTGGACCATAGGGCCAATGTTGATCCATGGCTTTACCTGGCAAAAGAAACCGGAGCTGTTGTAAAATTCATTCCCGTTAATAAAGATGATTTTACCCTGGACCTCACAAAACTGGAAGAGATCATCACAAAAAGAACAAAATTGGTGGCCGTGGGCCTATCTTCAAATCTCACTGGCACTGTATCTAATGCTAAAATCATCTTCCAAAAAGCCAGGGAAGTAGACGCGTTTACCATTGCAGATGCTGTTCATGCCGTTCCTCATTTCCCGGTTGATTTCGAAAGCCTCGATTGTGATATACTTTTCTGTTCTGCCTACAAATTCTTTGGACCACATTTAGGAATAGCCGTAATAAAAGCTGACTTGTTCAATAAGTTACCGGTGGCAAAGTTAAAACCCGCTCCCAATGAGATTCCTTACAAACTGGAAACCGGAACTCAGAATCATGAGGCTATTGCAGGATTGTGCGGAGCGATTGAGTTCATCGCAAAGCTGGGATCAGGGGGTCACAGGAAGCAAAGACTGAGAACGGGAATGGAGTTTATCAAAGCTTATGAGGAGGAACTTATGAAGGACCTGGAGGGTTTCTTGAAAAATATTCCGGAGGTTACCCTTTACAGGGCTCCCGATAAGATCGAGAAGACCCCCACCTTTGCCTTCCGCATTAAAAATATCCATTCCAGAAAAGCGACTGAATTCTTCGCAGAAAAGTATAATTTGTGCATTGGAGACGGGCATTTTTATGCTGCCACAATGGCCGAGATCTTTCCGGTCATGGCTACCGGGGGATGGATACGAATTGGCTTTGCTCCCTACAATACCCGGGAGGAAATTGAGATCTTTAAAAAAGCGCTCAAAGACCTTCTATTTATGAATTCCAAATAAGATGCTGAAATGGCTTTACCGGATATTGACCTTCATCACCAAGGGGATTCTTTCACTTTTGATCGTCATGCTGCTGTATTTTATAGGGGCATTGATAGGATCTGTAGTCCCGGTAAATGTTGAACAGCCCGAAAACGGTGAAATTACCATTTATCTTCGCACGAACGGGATACACACAGACCTTGTTTTCCCAATAAAGAACGAGGTTATGAACTGGGAGGAGATTACAGATCCGCAGCATACCCTCTCAAAAAGAACAGATTTCAGTTATATTTCTTTTGGGTGGGGCGATCTCGAATTTTATGAAAAGACCCCTGAATGGTCCGATCTTACTTTTCCTGTAGCCTTTCAGGCAGTATTCCTCCCCAAACCATCAGCCCTTCATGTGGAATTCATGGAATCGCGGAGGTCACGTTATCCAATGGTGCCGGTGGAGATCACATCTTCCCAGTACCGTGTGCTGTCCCAATATGTTGCCGAAAGTTTTGAGACCAATACTGTAGGCCGGGTGCAACCGGTAAAAGATCTTCATTACAACCAAAATGATGTGTTTTACCAAGCCAAAAGGTCTTTGAACTTTTTCTACACCTGCAACACCTGGGTGAACAACGGTTTGAAAAAAGCTAATATGAAAGCCTGTCTTTGGACTCCTTTTGACGAGGGTATTTTTTACCACTATCGCTGATCTTTTATATATTTTTTAGGAATCCTCCTCCCCCTCTTTCATATTAAAAATCTTATCTTCAGAATCATAGGTGTTCTACCAACCATAAATACACAACTAATCTAAAACCAGTCGCTATGAGAACTATTGACAGAATTATTGAACTCCTGGGCTCAGATGCTGAGTCATTATTGAAATATGAAAGCAAAAGTATACCAAAAGATAGTCTGGTAGTACCCGGTCCTCATAGCGTAGATAATTTCATTGACAGCGACCGGAGTCCGCAGGTTTTAAAAAGTTTAAAGCAGTTGTATGATCACGGGTCGCTGGGCGGTACAGGTTATCTTAATATCCTACCGGTAGACCAGGGAATAGAGCACAGTGCAGCATTTTCATTTTATAAGAATCAGGCTTATTTCGATCCCGAAAACATCATAAAACTTGCTATGGAAGCAGGCTGTAACGGCGTGGCTTCCACCTTTGGCGGACTAGCCTTGCACGCCAGGAAATATGCACATAGAATCCCTTTCATCGTAAAGATCAATCATAACGAATTACTTACCTATCCCAATAAATATGACCAGATTCCCTTCGGAAGTGTTCGTGAAGCATGGGATATGGGCGCTACCGCGATTGGAGCCACCATATATTTTGGATCTGAAGAAAGCACCCGGCAGATCCAGGAAATAGCAGCTGCCTTTGAGGAAGCACACCAACTGGGAATGGCGACCATTTTATGGTGCTACACCCGAAATTCAGCCTTCAAAAAAGACGATAAAGATTACCATTCAGCAGCCGATCTTACCGGGCAGGCCAATCATATTGGAGTTACTATAAAGGCAGACATTATCAAACAAAAACTTCCGGAAACCAATTTCGGTTTCAGGGACATTGGCTTTGGAAAACAAAGTCAGGAAATGTATGAAAGTCTCACCACAGATCATCCTATTGACCTTTGCCGCTTCCAGGTAGCCAACTGTTACATGGGAAAAATAGGACTCATCAACTCCGGCGGAGGTTCCAAAGGGGACTCAGACTTTCAGGCGGCAGTCAGAACAGCAGTGATCAATAAACGTGCGGGAGGCTGCGGACTCATAATGGGCAGAAAAGCTTTTCAGAGACCCATGGATGAGGGAGTCACGATCTTAAGAAGTGTACAGGAGGTTTATCTGGAGAAAGAGATCACTGTAGCTTAAAAAAGTAGTGAGTATTGAGTAGTGAGTATTGAGTAGTGAGTAGTGAGTATTCAGTACTGAGTAGTGAGTATTCAGTACTGAGTTTTCAGTAGCTTAACTCAAAGATGCTGAAACAAGTTCAGCATGACGTGGAAAACTAGAAAACCCTTTCAGAGTTAAATCCAATGTCCTGTCAGAGCTAAAAAATTATCCGTGCCTCCGTGGCTTAAAAAAGGAAACCTACAAGGTCAAAAAAAAGACCTTGCAGGTTTGGAGCATGAGGCGGAAAACTAGAAAACCTAAATAAAAAAACCTAACAGGTCTTCGAGACCTGTTAGGTTTAGCAAAGTTCCCGAGGCGGGAGTCGAATCTACCTGTCGGCAGACAGGCCCGCACGCCCTAATGGACACATGGTTCTGAGCCATGCCTGTCTACCAGTTCCAGCACCCGGGCATTATTTTAAACTGTTCTTATTTTCAGCTCTTTTCTCTTAGGCCTTTCGTCTTTCACGTTCACCGGTTCACCATAAAGGTCAAAATCTGCGGCTTCTGTGATCTTCACTTCATAGAATTCCCCGGTCTTCAGGTAAATTTTTGTAGCGTCTATCAGCACTTCATTGTCTACATCGGGAGAATCGAATTCTGTCCTTCCAATATAATACTCTCCTTCTTTACGGTCAATGATGACCCTGAATGTTTGTCCTATTTTCTGCTGATTCAGTTCCCAGGAGATCTGAGATTGTATCTCCATGATCTCATTGGCGCGTTCCTGCTTCACTTCCTGCGGCACATTATCTTCCAGGTTGTAGGCATGGGTATTCTCTTCATGCGAATAAGTAAAACATCCGAGGCGTTCAAAACGCATCTCCTTCACCCAATCTTTTAACTCCTGAAAATGTTCCACGGTCTCCCCGGGATATCCCACGATCAGCGTGCTGCGAATGGTCATTCCGGGTACCAATGTTCTAAACTCCTTAAGAAGGTTGGTGGTCTTTTCGTGTGTTGTGCCGCGGCGCATGGACTTCAGAAGTTCATCAGAAATATGCTGCAACGGAATATCGAGGTAATTACAAATCTTCGGTTCCCGCTTCATCACCTCCAGTACATCCATCGGGAATCCGGTGGGAAAGGCATAATGCAAACGTATCCATTCGATCCCTTCCACCTTTACCAGGTTTTCAAGAAGCTCAGCCAGATTTCGCTTTTTGTAGATATCGAGACCGTAATAGGTCAGATCCTGGGCGATAAGGATAAGTTCCTTAACCCCCTTTGCAGCCAGTTTCTTTGCCTCAGTCACCAGGTCCTCAATAGGCGTGGAACGGTGCTTCCCGCGCATTAGCGGAATGGCGCAAAAAGAGCACGGCCGGTCGCAACCTTCGGCAATCTTCAGGTATGCATAGTTTTTCGGAGTGGTCGTTAACCTTTCTCCTACCAGTTCATGCTTGTAATCGGCTTCAAGAGCGGCAAGAAGTTCGGGCAATTCGGTAGTTCCGAAGTATTGATCCACATTTGGGATCTCTTTTAAAAGATCGGGTTTATAGCGTTCACTAAGGCATCCGGTCACAAAAACCTTGTCCACCTCACCCTGCTCTTTAAGCTCAACAAAATCAAGAATAGTATTGATAGATTCCTCTTTGGCGTTATCAATAAAACCACAGGTGTTGATCACTACAATATTCCCATCCTGTTCATGTACCACATCCTTCTCATTGGCCTTTAACTGACCCATCAACACCTCACTGTCATAGACGTTCTTGCTGCATCCAAGGGTGACCACATTGATCCTGTTCTTCTTTAACGACTTTGTTCTCATAAAATTCTTCTCTTGTACCTTTCCAGACCTAACAGGTTTTGAAAACAGGTTAGGTCTTTCTTAGGGGCTGCAAAGATACAATCAAAAATGAGAAATCTCTCATCTAACAACTTAAGCTTGTAGTTTTTAGAATAATCTCCCGAAAAAATTTAAATTGAAGCCTCATTAAACTATTCCAATGAAAAATAACTTCTTTATCTGCCTCACTTTCATCCTGTTTCCAATGTTTTCTGCTCTTTGCCAGGAAAGAGCACGCGATCTGGGAATAGAGATTGGCGTAATGACCCCGGGAACGTTAAATGCGATTAATGATGTTGCCGGAGTGAAAGTGGGCCATACTACCCTGATCAAAGGCGATTCTGTAAGAACAGGAACAACTGCCATTCTCCCCCACTCCGGAAATATTTTTCAGGAAAAAGTACCTGCCGCCGTTTTTGTCGGCAATGGCTTCGGAAAACTTGCCGGCAGCACACAAATTTCAGAACTCGGCCTTCTGGAAACTCCGGTGATCCTCACCAACACTCTAAGTGTTCCTACTGCTATGAATGCGGTGATCGATTATACGCTGAGCCTGGAAAGCAACGAGGATGTTCGGTCTGTGAATGCGGTGGTGGGAGAAACTAATGACGGATATCTGAATGACATCCGCGGGAGACATTTGAAAGAAGCAGATGTGATCGCGGCAATAGAAAATGCTTCGGAAAATAACATTTCCGAAGGGAATGTTGGTGCCGGCACCGGTACAATTGCCTTTAGTTACAAAGGCGGAATTGGCACCTCATCCCGAAAACTGCCTGAATCTTTGGGAGGCTATACGGTGGGAGTGCTGGTGCAGACCAATTTTGGAGGTGTACTCCAGATCGATGGAATGCAGGTTGGCGAAGAGCTGGGGAAATTCAGCTTTAGCAGGCAACTTCTAAATGATGTGGATGGCTCCTGTATGATCGTGGTCGCTACAGATGCTCCTCTTGATCACCGCAACCTCGAACGCCTGGCGAAAAGGGCTTTTATGGGACTGGCTAAAACCGGCGGAATTGCCTCTAACGGCAGTGGTGATTACGTTATCGCCTTCTCGACTGCTGAAAATATGCGAATTCCATACAGGATAGAAACCAACACATTAACACAGGAGGTCGTACCTAATGACCGGGTGACTCCCATTTTCATGGCAGCCATCGAAGCCACTGAGGAGGCAATTATAAATTCACTTTTTATGGCAGAGACTATGACGGGATTTGAGGGAAGAACTGTTGAGAAGTTGCCGGTGGAGAAGGTGATGGAGTTTATCAGGAATTAATTTCCTGGCATGAAATTCCAAGTACCAAAAACTACAGATCTCCCGTCAGTTCGAGTGAATTCTCTACTGCAACAGCAGAAGGGAATTTGTATCGAGAACAAGGGAGAGTGTCAGCCTCTATTCTCGATACAATTTTTTCTCGCTGCCGCTCTAAAAAATCACTCGAACTGACGGCAGAAGTCACCACGATTGTCTCCCCGAGCGGAGTCGAGGGGTACCTTTGAAACGGAATGTCTATGATTTATGAGGTCTCGACTCCGCTCGACCTGACATTAATTTGGAATTTGGTGCTTAGTGCTTTAACCCCTGGTTCTCTTCAAAAACTCCTCCTGAAGCCTTCCCGTGATCTCCCCTTTTTCACCCTGAAACAACACCTGTTCCTTTTCCTGCAGTAGGGAAACGGCAGTGATCTGTGTCGTAGTGCCGGTGAGAAATACATCATCAACTTCTGAAATTTTGTCCAACGGAAAAGCTTCTTCTTTGAATTTGATTCCGAGATCCCTACAAATTTCCAGAACCACCTTGCGGGTGATGCCGGAAAGGATGTGCGGACTTTTGGGATGGGTGTAGATGATTCCATTACTGACGAAAAATGCGGTAGAATGCGAGCCTTCAGTAAAATATCCATCGCGTACCAGCAGGTTCTCGTCATAACCTCTCAAAACGGCTTGTTCATTGGACATGGTGTTTGCAAGTAAGGCTGTGGATTTAATATCACAGCGTTGCCACCTGAAATCTTCAGAAACCAGAACCTTCCATCGCTTCTCATGAAAATTTTCCAGCTTTACAGGAAAAGCATACATCAGAAAAGTTGGTTTGGGAGTTTCCGGGAAGTAATGGGTTCGCGGAGCAGCGCCACGAGAAATCTGAACATAAACCGCCGCATCTGAAGCTGCCAGTCCGGCGCGGGAAAGAGCTTCATACATCAGGGGCTCTAAAATGCTTAGATCGAACGGTATTTTTATTTCAGCCAGGCAATACTTCAGCCGGTCCAGATGATCCTGCAGCCTGAAAGCTTTTCCGCGGTAAAAAGGGGTTACCTCATAAATTCCGTCACCAAACATAAAGCCACGGTCAAAAACAGATATAGTAGCTTCCCGGGGTGGCATCCATTTGCCGCTGAGGTAAACTTCTGAGGGGTAAGTTTTTTTGTTTTTCATACTGGTTCTAAAACGCCTCCCGAATTTACGGAAGGCCTTTCAGAAAAATTATTTTATCTCAGGATTTATTCAGGTTGCAAAATAATATTCTCTGCCAAAACAATCGTCTACAAGTCTTTTTCTCCTGAAGGGATTCGATAATAATAGGTAGTAGAGTAATATTCGACCCTTAAGGGTCGAATTTTTCTTGCAGTTGTACAATATAAAGTCAATAAGGTCGCGGTCATACCTTCATTTTCCACTGCTCTGGAAATATATGTCCCTTTCAGGGTGGTATTCATATTGGCTCAATAAAGAGGAGTTTTTGAGTTTATCATAATATTTTCATGAAAAATGAATCCCGAAGGGATTAAATATTTATAGAAGTAATTCAATTGATCCAATCTCGACCCAGAAGGGGTCGCATAAAAATTCGCCTGGCAACTTGCGACAGCTTCATTCAATCCAGTCGAACAAGTATTCGTCTTTATGTTCTATTCTGTATTTGATTAGAAACTCCTTGTACTCCTCCTTGAAAGATCGTCTTCTGTGATGTTCTTTCTGATTCTGGATATACAAAATCACATTATCCACGGCTGAATGAGAATAGGAGAATGCACCACAACCTTTCTGCCATTCGAACTTTGACTTTAAAAAACCTTTATTATTTATAAATTCATTTGAAGCCTTCTTGATTTCTCTGACCAAATCTGATAAACAACAGGATGGTTTCAAACCTATGAAAATATAGATATGGTCTGGCATACCATTTATAGCCAATAATTTCTGATTTTTATTGGTAATTATTCCTGTTATGTATTTATAAAGTTCTGTTTCCCATTTCTCTGCAATCAGGCTTTGGCGTCCTTTTACAGCAAATACAATTTGAATATAAAGTTGTGAGAAGGTGCCCGGCATTAGATAGAATTTCTTTTGTTTTTAAATCCCAGTAAATTACAAAAAAAGATATTCCACCCTGTCGGGATCGTGATATAATCAATTTATTTTTCTATTCAGTTGCCCCCCTTTCCAGGTTATTTTTTGAATTCCAATTCAGGAAGCATTTGAGCCTTATAGAATCAACAAGTTTTTACCAGTTAAAATAGCCAGTTATTAATTTACATTTTCATCCCGAAGGGATGGTATAATTATAGAAAAGTAATGGGTGAATACATGCGACCCCGAAGGGGTCGTACCCTCTAATCGTACTTTTTCTATAAATCTTTGACCCTTTCAGGGTCCATCTTCTATACATTTCAAAACACGGAACCCGAAACCCCGAACCTTGAAAAAAAACCTCCCGGGATAACGAAAGGCTTTTTGACTTCAGAATCAATTAAAATTTACTCCTGAGATAGTTCTTTTTCTAACTCTTTAACAGCGGTTTCTATTTGAGGGTCCTTTCCGTTAAGGAAATCATTGTAGGGCAGCGGTACCATGATATCCGGTTCCAGTTGGAGGTTCTCGGTTGGCCTGCCTTCGGCACCGATAGTGGCCACCATTGGAATTCCAAAGACGATGGTTGGATCGATCTGGCGTTCCCACCATACTGCGGTTCCAGTTCCGGGAACAGGCATGCCTACCAGCTTTCCGAGCTTGTTTTGTTTGTATATATAAGGAAAGATAAAGGCATCACTGTAATTCCCCTCTCCCATTACCACGATGCTCGGCTTGGTCCATCTGGCCATTGGTTCCCCTCCTTTAACAACATTGCCTTGTGGTGCAAACTTCAGGTATTCCTGTCCGCTCAGAAAGGTGTTCAGGTCGTCATGCAACCATCCCCCGCCGTTGAACCTGGTGTCTACAACCAGCCCTTTCTTGCCGATATTCCTTCCCAGGGCATTTTCATATACGTCTCTGAAACTGCTGTCATTCATTCCGCGAATATGAAGATAACCCAACTCCCCACCACTAAGGGAGTTGACCATTTTCTCCATCCTGTTCACCCATCTCCTGTACATCAACTGACTTTCTTCACCTGTGGAAAATGGCTGTACTTTTTCATCAAAAGTGGTATTGCCCCTTTTGAAGGTCAACAGAGTGTTCTTTTTTTCAAGACCCAGCAGGTATTTGTTCCAGTTCTCATTGGCTCCAATTTCTTTCCCGTTGATCTTTATAATGATATCGCCGGCCTTAACTTTTGAATTGGCTTTATCTAAAGGACCTCCTGCAAGTACTTCGGAAATCTTTATTCCTTCTCCACTGTATTTTTCATCGTAAAGTAAGCCAAGAGCTGCAGATTTTAGTCCGTTATTCTCGGGGCGATATCTGCCGCCGGTGTGAGAGGCATTGAGTTCCCCAAGCATTTCACTTAAAAGCTGTTGATAGTCGTAATTGTTATTGATGTAAGGAAGGAACTTAGAGTACTCTTCTTTGTACATCTCCCAATCGACTCCATGCAGCCCGGGATCATAAAATTTCTTCTTTACCTGCCGCCACATGTGGTCGAACATATATTTTCTTTCACCCTCTGCATCTACCAGCATATCTCCTGCAATGGCGATATTTGTCACTTCCCCCGATTCTGCATCAACTTTGACCAATTTCCCTTCATTGCTCAAAAAGAGGGTTTTGTCATCTTCACTGATCTCAACACCGCCGGGGGAACCTCCCATCTTGGCGAGGATCTTCGTTTCCCTCGTGCGTGGCTCTGTCACCCAAAGGTCATAACCCTTTTCAAAAGACGCCAGGTAATATACTTTACTCCCGTCCTTGTTAAGCACATAGTCACTGATACTGGAACTATTGATAGTCAACTTTTCCTTCCTATACTCCAGGTTCTCCAGGTTAAGAGTTAGGGGCTTTTTGTCGTCAACCTTTTCTTTTTTCTTTTTAGATTTCCTGGCTTCTTCCTCTTCTTTCTCTTTTTCCTCCTGTTCTTCCTTCTCCTTTTTTTCTTTAGCGGTAAGCAGCTCGAACTCTTCTTTGCTTAGTTTGTACTTGTCATAGGCCTCCTGGTCAAAGAAAACCCCATAAATATCCACTTCCCTGCTGCCTTGTAAGGCGAGGGATTTTCTTCCCTCTTTACTGCTTTCATACGTCATCATTTTTCCTTCCATGGCCCACTTGGCGTTGGACTCGCCAAATCCGCTGTTCACCGGGTGGAAAATTTCTCCCGAACCATCTGCTTTGATCAGGGCCACATTGTTGTTGAAGAAATAACCTTTTTGATCATCCACCAGCAGCCATCGGCTGTCGGGGCTCCATTCGTAAGACCAGTCTCCGTCACTGTAGGAATAGTTCCTGCCTTCGGGGAAAATGGTGGTCTTCTTTTTTGAATCCAGATCGAGCACCTTCAGGATGTTCCTTTCTTCAATAAAGGCGATTTTCTTCCCGTCCGGTGAATATTCTGGCTGAAATTCTTCTGCTTCCGTAGCAATAACAGGTTCTGAATTTAGCACGGTAGAAGCATAGAAATACTCCTCTTCGGGTCGGGTTAGTGTCACTTTATACACATTCCAGCTGCCGTCCCTTTCCCCGGAAAATAACAAGGTTTTCCCGTCTTTGGACCAGCTGATCATTCTTTCCTGCTCGGGGGTGTTCGTGACTCTTTTGGTGCGCGAATCATCCACGCCGGTAACAAAGACCTCCCCGCGGTTCACGAAGGCGATCTCCTTGTTGTTTGGTGATACCGCGAACTCGGTGACCGAATTGATCTCCATATTCTTCACGGCCTCATAGCCCGAATCACTCATCACCTTTACCTCCACTTTTTGGGCCGTTGCACCCGGACTCAGGGTGTAGATATCCCCTTTCCAGGAAAAGGCCAGTTGGTTATCATCTGAAATCGTCAAATGCCTTACCGGAAAATCCTTGAATTGCGTCAGCTGTTCTTCATTCTCTCCCGAAAGGGGCATTTTATAAAGGTTTTGCGTTCCGCTCTTTTCGTTGAGATAATATACTGCGGAAGCATCTGAACTAAAAACCGGCTCCCTGTTCTCGCCTTCGAAATTGCTCAGTTGCTTATAGGTGTTGTTATTGATATCATACAACCAGATGTCCCTGGTGACTGAAGAAGTGTGGTGTTTTCTCAGGGCATCTTCATATCCTTTACGGTCTTCAAAAACGAGTTTAGAACCGTCTTTGCTGAAGTTTGCATCATCTGCCCCTGCCGCGGTGAGCAGGATAGGCCTCCCCCCTTTTACCGGAATGGTGTACAGGTTGGAAAACAAACCCGGACTCGGGAATCTTACACTTTCTGCGGGGGCATTGCGCCCACTGCCGAATAGTACCTTCTTATCATCTGCCGTGAAATCATAAGGCAGGTCGTCTGTACTGTTGAAGGTTAACCTCACAGGTGCACCGCCGGTAGCAGGCATGGTGTAGACATCGAAATTCCCGTTGCGGTCGCTGGCAAAGGCAATGGTCCTGCCGTCGTTGCTCCACACAGGCCAACCGTCATACGCGTCACCGGTAGTGATAGGAATGGCTGTGCCTCCCTGTTGGGCCACACGGTACAAATTGCCCATATAACTAAAAATAATGGTCTTCCCATCGGGCGAGATGCTCGGGGAGCGCAACCAGTGCGCAGCCTCCTGGGCTGAAATTGAAGCTGAAAACATGGCAATGAGGATTGCCAGGAAAAATCTTTTCATGAAAGTAGGTTTTTGAAAGATAAATATCGGAAAAATCACAATTTGTTAAGCACCACACCTTTGGGAAAATTTTTTAAGCACCAGACATTCGTGAAATTCCAATTGTTCAAGCATTAAATTCCAATCGTTTTCAATACAAATCTCCTTCGCGGTCTTTGCGAAGAGCTTTGCGGACTTTGCGTGAAAACCTTCGAAAAATCCTAATTTAAAGCACCAAAAACCAAAAGTTTTCAGCGCAAATCTACGGAATCACCGGGAAGTTTCCCGGCGCAGAAAACTATTGTCCAGCCTGTTTCTCGGCATACTTCCTAAAATTATCCAGGATGGCCTGCCAGCCGGTCTTTTGCTGATCCATACTGTGAGAACCTTCTACCTCAAAGGTTTCGGTGATTTTGGTTTTGCCTTCCACCTCAGAAAATTGGATGACTACCGGCCGGCCATCGTCAAGGGTGCAGGAAATTTGTTTGTGGGCATCAACCTCGTTATACTTCCCGCTATAATCAAACCCCATGCTGCCATCTTTTGCTTCCATACGCCAGGAGAACCTTCCACCGGGTCTCAGGTCATTCTCTGCCGAGGGGCAGTGCCACGTTTCTGCGGCAAAATTCCATTGGGTGATGTGCTGGGGTTGGGTCCACAGTTCCCAGACTTTCTCTGCGGGAAGGTCCACAAGAGTTTCTACAGTTATGGTTTTGGCCTCCATATCTTTTCACCTGGTAACTGATTGAAATTTTGGAAAAGAATTGTATTATATCAATTTTGCAATAAAAACAATTAAGAAAAATAACAAAATACCAACCGCAAAGAGAGCAACCAATATTTTCATTTTACTTGTATCTTTCTCTTTGTCCTGAACCTGGAATTTTTGCTCAATAAACATCCCTAAAGGAATACTGAGTCCTGCAAGCAATGGTATTGAGATGGCAATGTTTTCTGTGATAACAAATGAGGTAATTGCTGCGGTAAATCCAATGATCGCCCCAAGGAGGTAACCTGCACCTTTAAAAGGCTTTGAATTAATACTTTTTGATTTTTTCATTCTGCTTATCCTTTTAAAAATTAGAAAGTACGTCTATTTGGTCGTCCAAGAAGCCGTGCACACAACCTTTTTAGGAAAACCAATTTGATTTTTATCAAAAAAAAGATTGATGAAATCAATTTTTCCGATTCCCCGTAAATTTATCAAATTCCTGCATAAGTAGCTAAAGGAAAACCTAAAGGAGCGAAGGGTTTTTTAACAATTTCAGGGAATAGTTCAAAGAAAAAAATTCTCCAGGAGACTGCAGGATGAGAAAGTATTTTTCCAATGGACTTTAAAATATCACTTTTTATAGCTGCTGCTGTATCCACACCGCCAGTTCCCTTTCGTAGATGCGGGTGAGGATGATGGCCGCGGCTCCCAAAAAGACGAAGATCCAGGAATATTTTTCTTTTTTTACCTGCCACCAGGAAATTACGGCCAGGATCAAAAATGGTACACTCAGGAGGAGATTAGGTACTACCCAGGCTTCCCTGAAAATAATGACCACCGCCTTCATAAACATATAGAACAGGCTGTAGAACAAAATGATCTTGGTGAGGATGACAAGGTTTCTGTACGACATTCCTAATTGTAATTTGCAGGTACCTTACGGGTCCTGTAATTCTTCTCAAAGGCATAACCCAGTTGGAGTAATTTTTCCTCTTCGAACGGCCTGGTGATCAGGGTAAGGCTTTTAGGCTCCCCCGAGGCTTCATAACCCATGGGTACCGTAAGGGCCGGATATTTCGCCACGGCGGCATAGGCCGCATGATAATTATTTACTGAGAGTACTACATCCAGATTATGTTGTTGCATGGACTCCTCAAAAAACCTTCTGCCGTTCTGCTCCAGTTTTGTACTTAGCGCCTCCAGATCTTCAGGGCTGGTGGTGTCAGCCACAATGCCTTCAAACAATTTTTGCCCGTAGGGTGCCCGTAATACACTATCTTCCTTATTGAAGTTAAGCAGTTCTTCCACATTTTTATACTGTACTTTATCACCGGCACTTGAGGAAAGATAACCGGCAAGATCCCTTTTCATATCTGCATCCAGAAGGGTGGTGAAGCCATCAAGCGGTACTTCAGGAGTGTCATATTCTACTACGACAGCGCCCATTTCCTTTATTTTTTCCACCGCATGATTATACAGGGAATCAGTCAGCAGAGATTTCATGACCCCTACCCTTTTTCCTTCCAAAGTAGCTCCTTCCAGGGCATGAACATAGTTCTTCCCACCCGCAACAGATCTTGAATCCAGGCTATCTTTTCCTGTCATTGCATTCATTAAAATGGCATTATCGATCACCCATTTGGTCATTGGGCCAGGGGTATCGAGAGTTCCCGAAATAGGAACGATTCCGCTTCGGCTTAAAAGCCCAATAGTTGGCTTCAACCCTACTACCGAATTCTTGGAAGCCGGCGAAAGAATGGAACCGGCAGTTTCGGTTCCTACCGCAGCTACGGCGAAATTAGCGGCTACCGCAACCCCACTACCGGAGCTGGAACCCCCTGTTTCGAACTGTTTCCTTCCGTAGGGATTAAGGGTTTGCCCCCCAACGGCACTGTAGCCCAACGGGCAGCCTTCACAGAAGTAATAGGCCCATTCGCTTAGGTTAACCTTACCCAGTACAAGGGCTTTGTGTTTTATAAGACGATCAACTATATAAGCATTTTCTGAAGGTTCATTTGCTGCAAGAGCAATAGAGCCGGCAGTGGTAGGCATATTACTGGTGTTGATATTATCCTTTAAAAGTACGGGCATACCATAAATAGAATTCTCGTTTACGTTCACTCCCGCTCGTGCATCTAAGGCTCTTGCCTGCTCAACCACATCTGGATTGAGCGCGATCACGGCATTAAGGGAAAGCCGGTTGTCACTTTCAAACTTCCTTATCCTGTAAATGTAAAACAAGGTGAGGTCTGTATAGCTAAGCTTTCCTTCCTTTATCGCATTTTGGAGTTCCGGAATATTTTTTTCAAGAATAAGGGGTTTTAGTTCCTCATATTTTTCTTCGGAAAAATCTGCAAGATCAGCTTCAAAAGATTTCCAGATATCGTTTTTGTCCGAAAATTTTGAGTTGATGAGTTTAAACTGCATCCTTTCATTCTCGTGTTTTGCCTGTTCCTCAAGCTCAGCTTTTTCATCGCCGGCTTCCCAAACAATGGGTTCTGAAGTGGGTTTTTGTGTGGAGTCAGATTTACAGGAAAACAGTGCCAGGCACAAAAGCGGCAGGAAGTACAGGTTTTTCATAAGATGGGGAATTTCAGGAATGCTATTTAAAAAATGAGTCTACGAATTCATATTTGTTGAATACCTGGAGATCTTCCATTCCCTCTCCTACTCCAATGTATTTCACAGGGATCTTGAACTGGTCACTTATGCCTATCACCACACCGCCTTTCGCAGTACCATCAAGCTTGGTAACAGCAAGGGAAGTAACTTCGGTAGCGGCGGTAAACTGCTTTGCCTGTTCAAAAGCATTCTGGCCTGTAGAACCATCAAGAACAAGCAAAACTTCATGAGGGGCATCGTCAACCACCTTTTGCATCACCCTTTTCACCTTTGTAAGCTCATTCATTAAATTGACCTTGTTGTGTAAACGGCCGGCAGTATCAATGATGACCACATCGGCATTCTGTTTCACTGCGCTTTGCACGCTGTCAAAGGCTACGGAAGCAGGATCGCTTCCCATTTTTTGTTTGACGATGGGTACATCTACCCTGTCTGCCCACACCTGCAATTGATCAATGGCTGCAGCACGGAAGGTATCTGCTGCACCCAGCACAACCTTCCTGCCTTCTTTCTTGAACTGGTAGGCAAGTTTACCAATGGTCGTGGTCTTACCCACACCATTCACACCCACTACCATGATCACGTATGGTTTTTTATCTGTAGGCACATAGAAGTCTGTAGCCTCCCCTGAATTGGTTTCTGACAATAGGGCTGCTATCTCTTCCCTAAGTATTTTATTAAGCTCGTCTGTTCCCAGGAATTTATCCCTGGCCACACGCTCCTCTATCCTGTTAATGATCTTTACCGTGGTACTCACCCCCACATCGCTGCTTACCAGCACATCTTCAAGGTCATCCAGGACCTCGTCATCAACTTTTGCTTTTCCGGCAACGGCTTTACCCAGTTTGGAAAAGAAGTCGGTTTTGGATTTTTCAAGCCCTTTATCAAGGGTTTCTTTTTTCTCCTTAGAGAAGATTTTCTTAAATAAACTCATTATTTGAAATGGTCTTAAAGTTCTACCTGCTAAAGCAGTTTATCGTTCCTAAAGAAGATATATGGGAACTGATGTCCGGCTTCATAGTGCAGGTAAATATACACAAAAAGAAAAAGCCGTCCCGATAGCTATCGGGACGGCTTTAAATATTTTAAAATAACTTATTTCTTATTCAAGAAGTCATTTACCATTTCTGGAGCCATGATTTGCTCCACAAAAGTATAGGCGCCGCTTTGAGGAGATTTTACCATCTTGATCGCTTTGGTCAATCTCTTTGATCCTGTCTGTAATGTTGCTACTGATTTCTTTGCCATGACTTATTATTTTATTTCTTTATGAACCGTCATTTTCTTAAGAATAGGGTTGAATTTCTTCAGCTCCATTCTGTCTGGCGTGTTCTTTTTGTTTTTTGTTGTAATGTATCTTGAAGTTCCCGGTTTCCCAGTACCTTTATGCTCTGTACATTCTAATATAACCTGTACTCTGTTGCCTTTCTTTGCCATTTTACTGCTTCTTAGATATTAGATTTACTACTTGTTTAAAAAGCCTTTTGCACGGGCGTCTTTAATTACTGCAGCAATTCCTTTTTTATTAATTGTCTTAATTGCAGAAGTAGATACTTTCAAAGTGATCCATTTATCTTCCTCAGGAATATAAAAACGTTTTTTGACCAAATTGGCGTCAAATTTACGTTTTGTTTTATTCATCGCGTGGGAAACATTGTTTCCAACCATCGCTTTCTTACCTGTAAGTTCACAAACTCTTGACATTGCTCTATACTTTAACTCGTTATTTCAAAACAGGCTGCAAATTAACGAATTTTTTACCTAATAGCCAACAGCGATTAAAAATTATTTTTTGAGATTATTCTTCGGAAGACTTCTGCAGCAACACCTTAAAAAACCACTGGCTTTTGGCTGTTAGCCGCTGGCCTTTTTTTCGCCTTCGCGAGCCTGCCGAAGGAGAATCACCTGAAGCAATCTCATCATAATATACAAGCTAACATAGCAAAACACGAATTGGACCGGCAGTTGCTTCTCCCAGCTTTTAGACTTGATGATACATAGGGTCCAGGAGAAATCGGCTAACAGATAATGGCCAACAGCTAAAAGCTTCTTCAAGAAGTAATTTCCTTCAATATCATCTCAAAAGCCTTGTAAATGGATTTTTTGATCACCTGGTCGCGGTGATTTCCGAAGAGGAACTTTTGCGAAAACACTTTTTCAGGAGTTGCAAGAGCGATGAACACTGTACCCACCTCAGCATCACTGTCCCCTTTTGATGGGCCCGCATTTCCGGTGGTAGAAAGGGCATAATCGGTCTTAAATAACTTCCGGGCATTCTTTGCCATAGCTTCTGCAACCTCAGCACTCACCACACTGTATTTTTCGATTAGTTCTTTATTTACGTGAAGGAGCTCGATCTTGGTTTGTGTAGCGTAAGTTACGATCCCACCTTTGAAACAGGCAGAAGCTCCGGGATGGGTGGTGAATTCGGCTGCCAGGGCACCTCCTGTACAGCTCTCGGCTGCTGAAAGGAACTTTTTTTCAGTACTAAGCAGTTTACTTATCTGTACCGCGATGGTCTCATCCTCTTCATGTTCATCTGTAATAATGTCTCCCAGGATTTCATAAAGGTCTTCTACCTCTTTTTCAACAGAACTTATCAGGTTTTCTTCATCCTCACCTTTCCCGGTTAATCGCAGACGCACACTACCAAAATCAGGGAGATAACCCAGTTTGACATGGGAAGGTAATTTGTCCTCAAAACCTGCAAGTTTGTTCGCAATGGCACTTTCACCCATCCCCCGGGTCTGGAGGGTCTTGTGGTAAATGAAAGGTCTGTGGAACTTTTGACGTAGGCGGGGAATCACCTCTAGCTCCATGATTTCCTTCATTTCATAAGGCACACCCGGCATGGAGATATAGACCTTCCCGTCCTTTTCCATCCACATTCCCGGTGCAGTACCGTATTTATTTTCTAAAACAACGGCTTTGGAAGGGACCATTGCCTGCTCCCGGTTAAGATCTGAAATGGGTGTGGTTTTATATTTTTTGAAAAGTTCTTCTATGTGTGACAAGACCTTCTCATTCAATTCAAGTTGATCTCCAAAGTATTCGCAGAAGGTATATTTGGTGACATCATCTTTTGTAGGACCCAATCCGCCGGTTAGAAGAATAACATCGGCGCGGCCGGAAGCCTCTTTAAGGGCTGCCAGAATATGAGCTTTATCATCCTGGATGCTGGTGATTTGATAAACAGAAATTCCAATTCCATCGAGTTCCTTAGCAATAAAGGCAGAGTTGGAATCTACCACCTGCCCTATTAAAAGTTCATCCCCAATGGTAATAATTTCTGCCGTCATCTACAGGTCAAAATCTTGCTTCAGTTCGTTAACGGCTTTGTCAACCTTTACAGTAATGATTTCGGCAGCCTCGTCTACTTTAGTTTTTTCTTTACCGTCTCTCGCCCACTCTTCAATGACCTTGATTTGAGGCATCAGTTCGAGGCCAAACATCTGGAGGTTAGGTTTCATTTTATGCGCATACTGGTATGCCTGCCCCGGATTGTTTTCTGAAACAGCCTGGTTCATCGCTTCAAGATCTGGCGGGATCTCTTCGATAAAGGTCTGTACCACGACTTTAAGAAAATCCTGGTCGCCACCGGCCATTTCTTCTACACTGTCTAAGTTGTAAGTGCTCATTATTTTACCTGTATTGAAAAAATTTGTTCATCTTTTATGAATCCCTTAAGCCCATCATTGATCTTTACCGGTCCTACTCCTGCTGGTGTTCCTGTAAAAATGACATCGCCAATCTTAAGGGTGAAATATTCCGAAATATATTGAATTAATTCGTCAATTTTCCAAAGCATGTGAGATGTGTTGCCTTTTTGGACTAGCTCTCCATTCTTTTCAAGACTGAATTCAATATCATCAAGATCGGAAAATTTACTTTTATTTATCCATTTTTCCCCGATCACCGCAGCCCCGTCAAACGCCTTTGCTTTTTCCCAGGGGAGTCCTTTTTCCTTTAATTTCTGCTGAAGGTCACGTGCAGTAAAATCAATTCCCAATCCTATTTCATCATAGTATTTATGAGCGAATTTTTGCTGAATGTGTTTTCCTATCTTGTTGATCCTTACCAGCAACTCGACCTCGTAATGCACATCATTCGTGAATGGCGGAATAAAGAAAGGTTGTTTTTTAAGAAGGATCGCAGAATCGGGTTTTAGAAAGATCACGGGATCGTTGGGCCGTTCATTTTTCAGTTCCTCAATATGATCGGTATAATTACGGCCAATACAAATTATCTTCATTTATAACGTCTAAACCAGTTTTAGAGAAAGAATCCTTTTTGACTCCCCAGCCAAATATAGGAATTTTAAAAGGCAGTTTTAAAAGCTTAACTGAAGATTCATGCTGAGACCGGTGTTTTCGGGCACGAAACGACACACTCCGCCAACGCAGATTAATCCTCCACGCTGCCTCCCATAGTTCAGGGCAATGCGTGTACTACCATGAGTGTAGCTTCCGCCGAAATTATAATAATGATATTCAAACTCCCCACCATAGTTCCACGAGTCTGCCGCATAAATACCCAGTGCCGGGGTAAAATTATATTCGAGTAAACCCCCGGCCCAATTACCGCGGTCTTCTTCGGTCCAAAGATGCTGAAGTTCCAGCCGTGCAGACCTCCCCTTTCCAAACCTATAGGTATTTTCAATGATCGCAATTGTGGCCTGAATATCATAGTACCCCAGCGGACTGCCAACAGTGATCCCTTCATCAATATTAAGATCTGTTACTGAATATATCCCGCTCCATTTCATATTCCAGCGTTTTCTAATGCCAAGGCTTAATTCCCTGAAGTAGTTTTTTCCTGATGAAAAAAATGCAGAAGAATACTCATTCCCGGTCACATCGAATTCTGCATCAAGGCCAGACCAGTGAGAAAAATTCAACTCGAGCTTCGTTCCATATTTACCTCCAAAAAATGTTTCTTTAGGTAGAGAATAGTATACATCTGCCTGGACACCTGTCTCCCCGGCCTGGTTTTGTGCGGATGAAAGCAACAACCTGGGCTGGGAACTATAAACATAAATATTGTTGAGAAGATAATCATGCTGTTTGGTCAGCGCAGGGACGTAAATGATAAGCTGCCGGTTGTATTGATTCCCCTCTGCATACCTATCTGAATAAAAACTGAAGTTCTCCAATCTTCTGAAAGTTGTATTAATTCCGAAGCCCGGGATTGCATATCCCAGATTTAAAAGCCAGGCTGAACCTTTAAAAGTTTTACGTTCATTGGTTATGAAACCATTATAAACCAGCACATCGGGCTGCTTATAGACTCCTTCCAGTTCAGAAAAGAAATTCCCAAAATCAAAATTTAACCTTCCTGAGAAAGCAGCAACAGAAACAGGAACTCCTTCAAGGTCTCTGTCATCCTGAAACCTGTTCACTACACTTGAGCCAAAGCTCAGGCTATAAGCTTCAGCCCCCATTAGTCCGGAAATATCAAGATTTGCATCTATTCCCCCAATGGTACCTTCTGAAGTCTCAAAACCTATTCTTTGCTCCCCATACAAAGCCGTGAGATCAAAATGATCAATCCCTGTAAAACCTAACCTTACCCCTCTCATAGCATTATTGATCCCCAGCTGCCTGTCTTCCCAAAAACGCAGAATAAGGCCACTGCCAAACTGCTCATAAAAATAGCCTGCAGTTACTTCAACATTCTCATTTTTATAATTAAGAAAGTAGGTAGCGATCTCATTTCCCTCCAGCAGAGGATCGTACCCCAGCAACGGTTCAGGAAGATAAGCCTCGTACTGCAACCCCACCGTGAAGTTCTTTAAACTAAAATTAAGATTGAAATAATTGTTTGATCTGAGATCTTCAGAAGGAGCCGTAAAATCCAGGCCTTCATCATCCTGCAGCCACTGGGAATTGGATTCGAAGCTTCCATAGAAATTGCCGGTATCCTGTGAGAAGGTTAGCCAGGGCAAAGTGAAAAGGAAAAGCAAGAAAAGGGTCTTCTTCATACCTATTGGTGCCTTTACCGTGAAAATTCTAGCAGTTTCTCATACAATATATCTTCAGATCCGGGAGAATATCCCGAATGTTTATACAGTATCTTATTGTCTTTTACGAGGAGAGTTAAAGGAACAGTTGCGGCCCCAAGAGCCCTTCTAAGGTCGTTATTGGTATCCAGCAGGACCTTGTAATCCCATCCTTTTCCTTTCACCATGGGCCGCACCCGGTTTACGGTCCTTGGATCATCAATGGAGACAGCATAAAGGTCAAGATCGAAATCCTCCTGCCAATCTTCATAATAGAGATTAATGGCTTCCAATTCATTGATGCAGGGAACGCACCAGGTTGCCCATAAGGAAATGACCACTGTTCTTTCTTCAGAGATCTTTTGAAGATCCACCTGCCTGCCATCGAGATCTTTTAAGGTGAACCGGGGCACCTCTGACTGGGCAAAACAAGTAGAGAAAACAAAGTAAATAATAATGAAGTACAGTTTTTTCACTCCTTACTTATTTAATAGATTTTAAGAAAAGGAATTTAGCTAAAAGTTTGATAATCCCCTAATATTAAGGTAAATAATCAAGAGATTATGATAAATGTTTTAAATTTTTATTTATTTTTAAGTAAAACAAAGTGGGGCATCATGAAAAATTATTATTCCTTTAACACCGTTATCATCCTATTTATTTTCTCAATTTTCTTTTTTTCCTGCAGCAGTGATGATGGCGGAGAAGGAGGCGGAAGTTCAAATTCTCCCCAGTCTATAACACTTTCCTCCAATTTTACTTCGGAGACCGCCAGCGTAAATGAGATCATCAATTTTACTGTTAAGGGAAATGACGGAAAAGACTATACCAGTCAAAGTACGATCTACCTTGACGGAGAGGCTATAAGCGGAAAAAGTCACAAATTTACCGAGGGTGGCTCTCATTCCTTTACTGCTAAAATGGACAAACTTACCAGTAATGTAATCTCCATTACAGTTGAAAACACTGGAGAAGTAGCTCAACCTGATGCCATCACCCTCTCCTCCAATATGGGATCCTCAAATGTTAACGTCAATGAAGAAGTAACTTTTCAGGTTTTGGGAGATAACGGGATCGAGTATACTTCCCTAAGTACGATAATGGTCAACGGGGAACCTATCAAAGGAAACAAACACACTTTTAACGAGGGCGGTGACCATGAGATCAAGGCAGTTTATGAAAACCTGAATAGTAACGCGCTGAATTTCAAAGTAACTTCTTCCAATTATATAACGATCAACCGAAACAAAGCCTTAAAAGGTCAGGAAGTGAATTTTGAATTTTTTGGATCTGATGGAGAGAAAGCTACGACTAATGCCACCTTTTTCGTCAACGGTAGCGCTATTAGCGGGAATACCTTTAGCACCCAAACTACGGGAGTGTATGAAGTAATCGCCAAAACCGACAGTGGGGAGGAAACCGAAGCAAAGGGTTTTGAGGTTTTCACCCCGGTACGAAAAGCTTTATTTGAAGATTATACAGGCACCTGGTGCGGATGGTGCCCACGGGTTACAAACGCTATTCTTCTTATCAAGGAACAAACTAATGACATTGTAGTGGTTGCTGTTCACTACCAGGATGATATGATGAAGGATGAATCTGAGGTGCTGGTGGACCATTTTGAGATCCTGAGGTTTCCTCACGCCAGGTTGAATCGTACCCACGTGCTTGAATATCCCGAAGATGGAGAAGAGCAACTTGAGCAGGTCCTGGATGTCGCAGGCACAGAATCCCTATATAGTTTTGCCATAAATACAACGCTTAACAATGACCTGCTGGATATTGAAGTAAAAATGATCTCTGCAGTTGATATTCCCGCGAATTACAAATTAGTGGTTTATGTACTGCAAAACGGGGTCATTTTTCCACAGGAGAACTACCTGAACAATGATTCTTCAAGTCGCTGGTACCAGGCAGGATATCCAATTCCCAACTTTGTTCATGACGAGGTCCTTGAGGTTTCCCTCACCAATGTTCTGGGGGATTCTTTGGGTGCTGTTTCTGCTTTTGAAGAAGTCACCTTTGAATATGGACCTGTTGATCTCTCTTCATATGTTTACAACACCCCAAAAAACAGTTATAACCCCAATAATTTTGAGGTAGCGGTTTTCCTGACTAAGGAAGATAACACTGCTTTAAATGCACAACATGTAACTGCCGGGCACAGTGTTAATTTTGAATAGTTATTTAAGTTTGGTATTCAGTTTTCGCAACTTAATGGCAGTAATTATCTTTTTGGTATAAAGGGGGAAATCGGCATTTTGGAACCATCCGAAATAGCCGGGTTCCTGTTCCAGGATCTCCTCTACATATTTTCCTTTGTGCTTTCCGAAAGTAAAGATCTCCCTGCCTTTTTTATCAAAGGCAATATAACCTGCTATATCAGCACAGTTCTTTCGGGCACTGAAGTCTGAAAGCCATTTTACATCATTTTTGAGATCATCGCCATACATGTCCAGCTGTGACTTAAGCACCTCATAGGTAGCCTCTGCATCTACCGCAGCACTGTGTGCACCATCCAGATCTTTACCGCAGTAAAACTTATATGCGGCCGCCAGGGTGCGTTGTTCCATCTTGTGAAAAATGGTCTGCACATCTACTGCCATCATGTTCTTTACCTCGAAATCAACACCGGCTCTCAGCATCTCCTCAGCCAAAAGCGGAATGTCATATCTGTTTGAATTATAGCCCGCAAGATCACATCCCTTTATCATTTCGTTCACCACCCCGGCCAGCTCTTTAAAAGTGGGTTCATTGGCCACCTTTTCATCATCTATCCCATGGATGCTTATTACTTCTTTAGGAATAGGCACTCCCGGATTAACCAGCCAGGTCTTGCTTTCCTTATTGCCGTTAGGGAATATCTTCAGGATCGAAATTTCAACTATACGATCCTTTGCTACATTGGTACCGGTTGCTTCAAGGTCGAAAAAACAAATAGGCCTGGTGAGTTTTAACTCCATAATCTTAATTCAAATTTTGATAAAGATACTGTTTTTTGGAGGTCCCGAAAATAGGATTGACAGGACCTTTATAATATAAAGAGAAAAGCCATGAACTTCTCTTTTTCATAAGTTCATGGCTTTTATGCTAACGGGACCTTAATTCTAAAGATCCCTGTTCTTGTCAAATTTCTCGAGGTACTGTGCCACACGCTGTACGAATTGACCCCCAAGGGCCCCATTCACCACACGATGGTCATAGCTGTGGGAAAGGAACATCTTATATCTTATTCCTATGAAATCACCTTCAGGCGTTTCAATTACCGCAGGTACTTTTCTTATCGCACCCAGGGCAAGGATCGCTACCTGAGGCTGATTGATAATAGGGGTTCCCATAACACTTCCGAAGGTACCCACATTGGTCACCGTATAGGTACCTCCCTGGATATCGTCTGGTTTCAGTTTGTTCATCCTGGCACGGTTGGCAAGATCATTTACGGTCTTCGCCATGCCCACCAGGTTCAACTGGTCTGCATTCTTGATCACAGGTACTATAAGATTACCGTCTGGCAAGGCTGCTGCCATCCCCAGGTTAATGTTCTTTCTTTTAATGATCTTGTCGCCGTCAACAGATATGTTGATCATAGGAAAATCCTTGATAGCCTTGGCCACAGCTTCCATGAAGATTGGAGTGAAAGTTAATTTTTCACCTTCTCTCTTTTCGAAAGCATCCTTGTTCTTTTTTCGCCAGTTCCAGATGTTGGTGACATCCACTTCTATAAAAGACTGAACGTGAGCAGAAGTTTGGGTACTTTCTACCATGTGGTGAGCAATCATTTTACCCATTCTGGACATTTCAATGATCTCATCTTCCCCATTCACACTTACCGGAGTTTTAGCAACCGGTTGTGGAGCCGCTTGTTTTGGTGCGGTCTTTTGTTGCGCTGCAGCCGGTTGAGCTGTACGATTTTCAAGGTAGCTTAAAATATCATTTTTAGTCACTCTTCCATCCTTTCCGGAACCTTGAATATTTTCAAGTTCTTCAAAGGATACCCCTTCTTCTTTGGCAATGTTTTTAACCAGGGGCGAGTAGAACCTGTTAGAATCTGCAAAATCTGAAGTGCTGATACCCTGGGCCTGCTCCACTCTTTGTTCGGCTTCCGCAACGGCCTCTTCAATTTCAGGGGAAGGTACTTCCTGATCTGCCACCGGGGTAACATCTGCTGCGCCTTCTCCTTCGGTTTCAATAATAGCAATGGTTTGCCCAACCTGTACAACATCATCTGCATTGAACAGCTTCTCCACCAGAACGCCATCTACTTCACTGGGAACTTCACTATCCACCTTATCTGTGGCAATCTCCAGAACTGCCTCATCAGCTTCAATGGTATCTCCTACTTCTTTTAACCAATTTGTTATCGTTGCCTCGGCAACACTTTCACCCATCTTGGGTAATTTAAGTTCAAATTTTGCCATATTCTTATCTCGAAGATGTTATACGTTAAACTGACTGCGAATTTACTAAAAAATAAGGTATTTTAATAATAAATATTCAGCCCATAAAAAATCCGGAAGCTGCTTATGCTCTTGTACTGAGCTGCTTTTGCGCGTAAAATTACGATTTCGCAGGTTTATTCCGAAGGTATTGCAACTGTTTTTTACTTTACGGATGCTTTCAGACGAAAACGTTTTAGCCGAAAGATCATTACAACTTTCTTATTTAATTCCTCAGGGAGCTTTCAAAAGGGATCCGGTTGGTTATACTTCTGCCCAGGGTGACCTCATCTGCAAATTCCAGTTCATCTCCCACAGAGATACCCCTGGCGATGGTACTGGTCTTAATATCGAGCCCCTCCAGTTGCTTGAAAATATAGAAATTCGTAGTATCCCCTTCCAGGGTACTGCTTAAGGCAAAAATGATCTCATCGATCTTACCGCTTTTAGCTTTCTCCACCAGCGACTTTATGGTAAGCTGGGAAGGGCCAATACCTTCCATAGGATTGATCTTTCCACCCAGGACATGATACAACCCCCTGTACTGACTGGTATTCTCAATGGCCATCACATCCCTGATGTCTTCCACCACGCACACGATCTCTGAATTTCTTGATGCATTGGCACAGATCTCACACAGCTCTGTATCGCTGATGTTGTGACAGTTCTTGCAGAATTTCACTTCGGTCTTGAGGTCGAGTAATGCTTTGCTAAGGGCCACGGTTTGCGACTCGGGTTGTTTAAGCAAATGTAGCACAAGACGTAGAGCTGTGCGGCGCCCAATACCCGGAAGCTGGGACATTTCATTTACTGCTTCCTCCAGTAATTTTGACGAAAATTCCATGCCCCAAAAATACGGATTTTTCCATGAGACTTCATAAAAATAACCGCCGATCTCTTTGCTGCACGTTTAGGGTTTATTTGTATTTTGCCCCGAAATTCTGAACTTAATGCAGCCCCAATACATCCTCCTTTTAATTGCAGCCTACTTCCTCACCCTTATTTTCATCTCCTGGATAACCGGAAGAAAATCAGATAACGCCACCTTCTTTAAGGCTAACAGGCAGTCGCCATGGTATATTGTTGCTTTTGGGATGATTGGAGCATCTCTGAGTGGGGTGACCTTTATCTCTGTCCCGGGATGGGTGGAGGCGAGCCAGTTCAGTTACATGCAGGTGGTCCTGGGATATGTGGTAGGCTACCTGGTAATAGGCCTGGTGTTGCTTCCCCTCTATTACAGGATGAACCTCACATCGATCTACACCTATCTGGAAGGAAGGTTTGGGTATTATTCCTATAAAACAGGTGCCTCCTTCTTTCTTCTTTCGAGGGTTGTAGGAGCCAGTTTCAGGTTGTTCCTGGTGGCTAATGTTTTACAGATCATACTTTTCGATTCCCTGGGAATACCTTTTTGGGTCACAGTGGTCATGACCATTCTGCTCATTTGGTTATACACCTTCAGGTCGGGGATCAAGACCATTGTTTATACAGATACCCTGCAAACCCTATGTATGCTTATTGCTGTAGGGGTAAGTATTTATTATGTTTCTGAAGACCTGGGGATCCAGGGAGGAGACCTGGTAAGCCATATTTCAAACAGTGAACTCTCCAAAATATTCTTTTTTGACGATATTAAAAGCGCCGATTATTTCTGGAAACAATTTATTTCAGGAGCGTTTATTACTATTGTTATGACGGGGCTGGATCAGGATATGATGCAAAAAAACCTTACCTGCCGCAATTTGGGGGATGCTCAAAAGAACATGTTCTGGTTCACCATTGTACTGGTTTTCGTAAACCTCCTCTTTATGGCTTTAGGTGTTCTTTTAACTGAATATGCCCGAACCAACGGGATAGATGCTTCCAAAGATGAACTCTTCCCTGTGCTCGCCACTCAGAGCGGACTGGGATTAGGGATAGCTACCTTTTTTATACTTGGTTTAATAGCCGCCGCATACAGTAGTGCCGACAGTGCGCTTACCTCCCTCACCACCTCCTTCAGTATCGATATCATGGATATTGAAAAAAAATATACCCCTGAAAAACAGGAAAGGATGCGCAAACAGATACATGTAGGAGTCTCAGTTGTCCTGATCCTGGTGATCATTGCCTTTAAGTATATTATTAAGGATGAAAGTGTGATCGCGAAACTCTTTGTCTTTGCGGGATATACCTATGGCCCACTACTGGGACTATACAGTTTTGGATTATTTACCAGATTGAACATTAAGGACAGGCTGGTGCCGGCAATAGCCATAGCTTCCCCCATCCTTACCTATCTCATTAGCATCAACAGCCTTGCCTGGTTTGGATTTGAATTTGGGTTCTTTGTACTTATCCTTAACGGACTCCTGACCTTCCTGGGATTAGTATTGATCAGTAGAAAGTAAGATAAGGGTACAAGCTACCTCGACTTCAATTCCATTCTCTTTAAGAAGACGGAAAAATTCAGGGTTTTCTGTGCCGGGATTAAAGATCACCCGGTTGGGGTGCAGGGATATGATATAGTCATAATACTCTTCCTGCCTGGGTGGACCCAGGTAAAGGGTTACGGTATCAATATCTTCAAAAGGCAGTTTTTCGGTCTCGATCTGGATTCCTGCCACCTCCCCTTTTCGTAGCCCAATGGCTACTGTTTGTATATTACGGGAGGCTAAGCGGTTCATTGCGATATTAGCGTATCTGTTCCTGTTGGTTGAGGCGCCAAGTACTAAAGTCTTCTTCTCCATTCTGTTTTTTTTTGCTGTAGGTGTAACAAATATAAATTTAAACAGTCTTTAAGTTAAGAAATATTTCCCGCATGAAAGCTCTCGAATTACATTGATGGTTAGTGTTATGAGAGCTCTGGTGCTAAACCCACACAAAATTTGTGTGGGTTTTTTTTCTTAAAAATCACAAATGGGTGTAACAAAACTTTTTTTTGACAGTCTATTATATATACCGAAACCTAAAAGGTAAGGCAGCGAAAAGTGACGAACACCCCGGAGCTAATCATCCCGGGTATCGTTATCAGGAAAATTCTTTTACCTCTTTCCCTTTATTTTTGGGAGCGCAGGTGCAGGAATTAGGTTTTACCTAGTAATGGGTAATAAATAAATACAAACAAATTCATCATCAATCAGTCAAAAAATGAAACAGTTATTTTTATTAGTAGTCCTGGTGGCAACCAACTTGTATGGTAACATCGGCTATTCATCAGGAGAGTTAGGTAGTGTGACAGGTATCGTAATGGATCAGGAGTTTAAAGAACCCATTCCCTATGCAACCATTTCGGTAAAGAATGAAGCAGGTGAGATCGTAACCGGTACAGTAAGTGCCGTAGACGGCACTTTTGTTCTCGATAAATTACCTGAAGGCACCTACATGTTCCAGATTCAGTTTATGGGTTACGAATCCTATTCAACAGAGGTCATTATTTCAGATAAAAAGAAAGATTTTCACATGGGGGAGATCTTTTTGGAACCTGCAGTAGACCAGCTGGAAAATGTTGAAGTGGTGGCCGAACGTTCAACCATAGAACAGCGAATTGATCGTAAAGTGATCAATGTAGGGAAGGACCTTACTACCGCAGGAGCATCTGCTTCTGAGATTATGGGCAATATACCAAGCCTCACTGTAGACCAGGACGGTAATATTTCAATGAGGGGGAATGACAATGTAAGGATCCTGGTTGACGGGAAGCCTACCAATATTCCCGCTGCACAACTGCTAAAGCAAATTCCCAGTACCTCCATCAAGAGCATTGAATTGATCACCAATCCTTCAGCCAAATACAACCCTGAAGGTATGAGCGGTATCATCAACATCATTCTGCACAAGAATTCCAATCTGGGCTTCAACGGTAACCTTAACACCGGCGTGACCATTGGAGACCACACCAGGTATAATGGCTCCCTAAATATGAACTACCGCACCGGCAAACTGAATTTCTTCGGAAACCTGGGAACTAACGGCGGGAAGCGGGAACAAATGGGGAAGATCGAGAATTTTACCCGGAATTATACCGAACTCATAAGGTTTGTAAACGATAGTGAATCGTACCTTTTTAAGGTAGGGGTAGATTTTTACCTGGATGACAAGAATACTTTTTCAGTCTACACCAACCAGAATTTCTATGACGGGGAGCCTTCAGGCGATGCAGATATACTTTTTGATTCCTCCACCGGAAATATCTATCAGGATTTCTTTCTTCAGAATGAGAATGCAACAAGCACTTACAACTTTGTGTACAAGAGGGATTTTGAAAAAGAAGGCCATAACCTTATCATGGAAGCAGATCACAGTATTACAGACGACTCAGAAAAAGCCCGGTTCATCTATACAGGAGAAGGGGCAGGAGATTACACCTCCTATAGTGATGATGTCAATGATGATATCACCAACACCACCCTAAATTTGGATTATGAGAATCCCCTTTCAGAAAAGTCAAAACTTGAATTGGGTGCAGAGGCAAGGTTCAGGAGGAGTACTAATGACTATCGCACCACTCATACCGTTCTGGAAGATGCCCTTTATGATTACGACAACAACATTTATTCGTTCTATTCCACCTTTGGACAGAACTTCGACAAATGGTCATACCAGTTTGGCGCCCGGTTTGAACATTATGACGTAGAGGCGGTCCTCAACGACAACCAGATCTATGAGACAGATTATTTAACCCTTTACCCCAGTGCTTTTGTTTCCTATAAGTTCAACGAAATGAAAACCCTGCAAATGAGCTACGGAAGAAGAGTTGACCGACCCGGCCTGAACCAGGTAAATCCTGTTCGGGAATTCTCTACCCCAAGGATAACAGGGGTGGGTAACCCTGAACTTGACCCGCAGTTCACAAATTCCATAGAATTGAACTATACCCAGAACTTCGAAAAAGGCAGTTTTACGGGCGGGATTTTCTACAGGCTCATCGAACAGGAGATAAGCCAGATCTTGATCATTGATCCCGAAGATCCCTCCAGGATGCTGCTCACCTATATGAACTGGGAAGACAACACAGCCTACGGACTCGAACTTAGCGGAAGGTATAAACCTTTTAACTGGTGGAGCATTAACCCAAGTTTTGAACTTTACCAAAGTACAGAAAAAGGGATGGTGGGAGAAGAATACCAGGAGGTTGAAAGCTCTGCATGGAACTTCAGGCTTACTCAAAGCTGGAATGTCACTAAAAAACTTACACTGCAGATGTTCGGCTTGTACCGCAGCAGTACAGATATGTTACAAATAAGTCCCGAAGAATTTTACTTTATCAATGCAGGTGCCCGCTACAACTTCCTAAAGGATAAGGCGACCTTAAGCATTAATTTTAATGACATCTTCAACACCCAAAAATTCACCTTCACCAGTGAGATCCCATATTCCCAGCGCGGGACTTTCCAGGGAGATTCACAAAATGTGTACCTGGGCTTCTCTTACCGTTTTGGTGGCGGAAAGAACGGAGCGCTTAAACGTAAGGACAGGGATGATAATGAAAAGGACGGCGGAGGAATGTTTTAGTAGTTTGTTAATTTAGCTGAAAACCCGCAACTATTACAGTCGCGGGTTTTTTATTATGTCTCAAAAATGCCATTTTCAAGGCCTCTCTAATTTAAGCTTTTTAAGTTACCACTTCATGATGGCACTTGCCCAGGTAAATCCACTACCAAATGCGGCAAGAACTACTGTATCTCCTTCTTTGATCTTTCCATTTTCCCATGCCTCGGTTAAAGCAATAGGAATAGAAGCCGCAGTTGTATTTCCATATTTTTGAATATTGTTGTAAACCTGATCATCACCAAGTTGAAATTTCTGCTGAATAAACTGAGAAATCCTCAAATTTGCCTGATGAGGTATTAACATATCAATATCTTTTACTTCAAGGCCGTTTGCCTCCAAACCTTCCTTAATCACTTCTGAAAACCGAACGACAGCATTCTTAAACACAAATTGCCCGTTCATATATGGATAATACGGAATATCATCACCCTGCGGATTTTCAGCAATGATCTCAGGAACCCAGTGAAGAGTACTTGGACCTTTCAATGAAAGTTCAAGGGCGTGTTTTCCTTCAGAATGCAAATGAGTTGACAAAATACCCTGACCGTTATGGTCACTTCGGGTCAAAACAGCCGCCCCGGCCCCATCACCAAAGATCACAGATACTCCTCTTCCCCGATTTGAAAAATCTAATCCTCCACTATGGTTTTCACTACCAATAACCAAAACATTCTTATACATTCCGGTCTTGATATATTGATCGGCAACAGAAAGAGCATAGATGAATCCGCTACACTGGTTCCTTACATCCAGGGCCGGGCAGGTGTTGATTTCCAGCATATCCTGCACCTGTACTCCACAACCTGGGAAATAATAATCTGGACTAAGGGTTGCGAAAACAATAAGGTCAATATCATCTTTTGAGATCTTAGCCCGCTCAATAGCTATTTTGGCAGCCTTTACTCCCATGGTAGCTGTAGTATTGCCGTCACCTTTCTTTATATGTCTGCGTTCTCTGATTCCGGTTCGTTCCTGGATCCACTCATCATTAGTGTCCATTAGTTTGGCCAGGTCATCATTGGTCACCACATTTTCGGGTACATAACTTCCCAACCCTGCAATTTTACTTTGATACATTCTTTATATTTTAGGATCTTAAAAAATATTTCTCTTAAATTTAAGCATTTAATAAAATGCTGTTGTGCAATATAAGAAAGATTAACATTCCCCTAATTTCAATGCCTAAATATCAAAAAAACCTAAAGTCCATGAACAAAAATGTTTTATGCCTTCTAATCCTGCTACTTATTACGGGTAGCTTTTATTCGCAGGAAAACCTGACCTATCAAAAGCCACCACAGGAGATCCTGGAACTGGTTGATGTGCCGCTTGCACCGTCAACCCTGATCGACACCAAAGGTGAAATGATGATATTCCTTTACAGGGACCAATACAAATCTATTGCCGAGCTTAGTGAAGAAGAACTACGATTGGCAGGGTTGCGTATCAACCCGGTAACCAATATTAGTAGTCGAGCCACTTATTTCAACAATATTGAGGTTAAACCGCTTGAAGGAGAAGAGCCGATCCAGATCAAGGGCCTCCCTGAAGATGCCCGTCTTACCAACTTCAGTTGGTCTCCTGATGAAACAAAGCTCGCATTTACCCATACTGCTACTGAAGGGGTGGAACTATGGGTTGCAGATCTTGCTTCTGCACAAGCCAGAAAGCTCGTGGGACCGCATTTGAATGCCAATATGCGCGATGTGATCAACTGGTTTGAGGATAATTCCTCCCTTCTGGTGAAAATGCTCCCAAAAGATCGTAAAGATCTTATTGATACTGAAACTTCGGTACCTACAGGGCCAACCGTGTCTGTAAGTGACGGAAAGGAAGCCCAGAACAGAACTTATCAGGACCTATTAAAGAACCCTAACGATGAATATAATTTTGAGCAGCTTGCCCGTGCTGAACTGGTGAAGGTTAACCTGGACGGTACTTCGTCAACATGGAAACACTCAGAAATGTATAACGATATTTCGTTTTCTCCAGATGGGAATTATGTTATGACGAGTGTGATCAAAAAACCTTTCTCTTATCTCGTGCCGTATTACCGATTTCCTTCGGAAAGTATTATCTACACGAAACAAGGAGAGTTGGTTAGTGTTGTGAATGAAGTTCCGCTTATTGAAGATCTTCCAAAAGGATTCATGGCCGTAAGGAAAGGCCGGCGTAATCTGGAATGGAGAAATGACGCTCCCGCCACCCTTGTTTATGCTGAAGCTCTCGATGAAGGGGATCCGGAGAATGAGGTGGAGTTTCGCGATGAGATCTTTCTCCTGGAAAAGCCTTTTAAAGGAGAAGGAGAATCAATCTTTAAGACCAAAGACCGTTATTCCGGAATTTTATGGGGGAATAAGGATACAGCTTTGATCTATGATTACTGGTGGAACAACAGGAATACCAGGACTTATGTTTTCAACCCTTCCAATCCTTCAGAAGAACCCACCATTCTTTTTGACAGAAATTACCAGGACAGGTATAGTGACCCCGGAAGTTTTGTGACCACCAAGAACAAATTCGGGCGCGATATCCTGGAATTAAATGAAAGCACCGCTTATTTATTAGGAGATGGATTTACCCCGGAAGGACAATTCCCGTTTGCCGATAAGATCGACCTGACTTCCGGAGAAACAGAACGGCTTTACCAATCAGCATACAATGATAAAAAGGAAACTTTGATGAAGGCTCTTGATATGGAAGAAGGTAAGCTCCTGGTAAGGATCGAAGCTTCTGCAGAATATCCCAATTATTACATCAGAAATATCAAAACTGAAGATCTGGAGCAAATCACCTTTTTTGAAAATCCTTTCAAAGCCCTAGAAAATGTTAGTAAAGAGGTGATCACTTACAAGCGTGATGACGGCCTGGAGCTTAACGGAACACTTTACCTTCCGGAAGGATTTGATAAGGCGAACCCTGAAGAACTTCCAATGATCGTATGGGCCTATCCCCGGGAGTTTAAGGACAAGAATTCAGCTTCTCAAAATACTTCAAATGCGAATGATTTCACCTACCCATACTATGGCTCTCCCATTTATTGGGTGAACCGTGGTTATGTAGTGCTGGACGATGCCTCTTTCCCCATCGTTGGTGAAGGGGAAGAAGAGCCAAATGATAGTTTTAGAGATCAACTGGTAGCAAACGGAAAGGCGGCTATTGATGCTGTAGATGACCTGGGTTATATTGACAGGGACCGTGTTGCCGTAGGGGGCCACAGCTACGGGGCTTTCATGACCGCCAACCTTTTGTCTCACTCAAACCTTTTTGCCGCGGGAATTGCCCGGAGTGGTGCCTACAACAGGACACTTACCCCGTTTGGTTTCCAGAGTGAGGAACGAAACTACTGGGAAGCCCCGGAGGTTTATTACAACATGTCTCCGTTCATGCATGCAGATAAGATGAAAACCCCATTACTCCTCATTCACGGGGAAGCCGATAATAATTCGGGTACCTATCCCATGCAAAGCGAACGGTATTTCAATGCTCTAAAAGGATTGGGTGCTACCGCACGCCTGGTGATCCTTCCAAAGGAGAGCCACGGTTACAGCGCAAAGGAATCTGTTTTACATGTTCTATGGGAACAGGATCAATGGCTTGAGAAATATGTAAAGAATAAAGAAGAAACGAAAACCGGAGTTGAAAAAGCTACTCCCGAGTTACAGAACTAAAAAAGTTTTCTCAAAAAAGACGCCCGCAAATTGCGGGCGTCTTTTTATGATTTTTTCTATTCCTACTCCCCGGTCAGAAAATAAGGACCAAAGGTATTATATTCTCTTTGGTCAATAAGGTGATCACGGTCTTCATCCCAATGGGCAAATACCCCATTCTGTAATTCTTTGGGATCAATGCTGCTGTTACCATTTTCATCATAGAAGCTAAAAAAGTCTGAAAATTTAATGCCTCCGTGAAATTCTTCTTTGGATATTTTGTGGTCCCCGTCTACGTCGAACTGGTTGTTATGCGGAGTACCCAGAAAGTCACCAAAAATATAATCAAACCCTTCATTCCACTCATTGGGATCCAAAAATGTGTCGCTATTGCTGTCTACGCGGTCAAAAACGGCTTCATGGAACTCAATTTCTGTAAGGAGGCCATTAGCATCCTGATCCCATTCATGAAACCTATCACCGAAAACTTCCTCAAATTCCCTGGGATCTACCTTCCCGTCACTATTAAGGTCGAATTCTGAATATTCCTGTGAAAAGAGAATGGTAGAGGAAATGAACAGTAGTGAAAACAGTTTTATCTTTAATGTGGTCATATTGTCTTTCTTCAAGCTCTGATTATTTGCTTCGCGTCTGCACCTTTGCTTTCAACTCAGTCAAAAGGGTGTAAAGTCCCATAAAGGTCCTGCTAATGTAAATAAAATGTTCACTTCCGCGGTTAGCATCCATTTTTCTCAGCTTCTCGTCTTTACTATACTTTTCGCTGAGTTTAGAAATTTCAGTCAGGAAACTTTCATCAGAGAAATCAAAACTTTCCGAATTAAGCGGTCTTGAAAACAGACTTAGCATCTGGTAATAAAGTTCTGAAAAATAAGCAGCTTCCTCAGGACTGTCATCCTCTTTCAGGATCTCCAGCTCGTATAACCGCGTCTTCAAAATTTGAGGGTCTTTAAAATTCTTTTCCTGAGTCAGATCAAAATAGGGACTGTAAAATTCTTCAGGCAACCTCTTCACGCAACCAAAATCCAGGACATTAAGATCACCTTGATCATCTATCAGGAAGTTCCCAGGATGAGGATCGGCGTGAACGGCCTTGAGCTCGTGGATCTGGAACATATAAAAATCCCAAAGGGTCTGCCCAATTTTGTTGGCCTTCTTCCCGTCTGTATTGATTTTCGTAAACTCACTCAAATGTATCCCTTCCATCCAGTCCATCGTAATGATCTTTTCACTGGAAAGTTCTTCATAATACTTCGGAAAACGAATGTTTGGAATATGGGCACAAGCTTCAGAGATCTCCCGGCTTTGTTTCAACTCCAGCAGATAGTCTGTTTCTTCCAGCAGCTTGCCCTCCACTTCTTTGAAAAATTTTTCAGCATCCTTACCTTTTATATTGAACATCTTCAAGGCCACAGGTTTCACCAATGCCAGGTCTGACCCTATACTCTCTGCAACCCCGGGATACTGGATCTTTACTGCAAGTTCCTTTCCATCCTTAACCGCTTTATGCACCTGCCCAATACTGGCAGCATTGACAGAATGGGAGGTAAAGGTGTCAAAAAGGTCTTCGGGATATACACCGTGGTACTTTTTAAAGGTCTTTCGCACCAAGGGAGCCGATAATGGTGGCACACTGAACTGGGCAAGACTGAATTTTTCAACGTAGGCCCCGGGCAAAAGGTTCTTTTCCATGGAAAGCATCTGGGCGAGCTTGAGTGCACTTCCTTTCAGACTTTTTAACCCGTCATAAATATCACGGGCATTATCCTTGTCAAGCTCCTCCCGGCCTAGATCAGAATTAAGGGCCTTTTTCCCATAATATTTCAAATAATTGCCACCCACCTTCATTCCGGTCGTTACCATTTTTCCGGTGCGGCCAATTTTTCCTGTGGGGATCTTATCTATAGTCTTCATACATATTTTTTTCAAAAAAAAAGCCCACAGGAGAATGGTAGGGGCATTCCTGCCTGCAGGCAAATAACGGGAGGTCTTAAGCCATTTTTTCTTTCCAGAGAAATTTCCCAAGATCCAGCACCCGTTCAAGGGCTGTATTATCCATGAGGTCAAAAACAGTGTTGACAGATTTTTCTATGGCGATATCTGTACTCTCGAATTTTGGGGACGCATCATCCATCCAGAATTTCATAAGGAACAATAGTTGAAGCCAGATCGCTTCAGAAAATACAGTTCCAGAATTCCTCACCAACTTCATTTGCTTCTCATCATTAGCTTCCTTTACCAGGTCCCGGGCAAATGCTTTCACCTCTTTTCGGAGGCCTTTTAATTGTTCCAGATTTTTAAGGGGGCTTTTGCTTTCCCTGAGACTCAGCATCACATAACTCCGGTTTGCCGTGAGTACTTCAAAAAATGTATAGTAAAATGTAAGTACCTTTTCTCTAACCATAAATGTCTCGTACTCGGCACTCCGCTGCATTACATCAAGGGAATGTTCGAAGAACCTTACCCAGACAGCCTCTTTCAAAGCATCAAAATTTCCAAAGAAACTGTAGAATTCCTCTTCCCTGACATCATTGGTTTTACAAAATTTGTAAACGGTCACAGGGATAGATTCCTTTTCAAGGACCTCATCCATATATAAAGTGATAAGGTGATCTTTGGTCAATACTTCTTTTTGCTTTCCGGTTTTTTTTACTGTGGCCATAGTCAATTCTTTATTTCTGAAAGAAATTATACTTTTTAGAATTCGATAATACTTAACAAAAGTCTGTAATTGGTGATTATACAAGAAAAGTATCTACTTCTTTGACGGAAATAAAGAACATACCTTACAACCTTATGTCAGTTTGTCAGCGAAATAGTATTGGTTCATTTTTTGCCCTTAGGTGGCTGAGTATATAAACCACATTAATCAAATAATAGAATAATATATGGCAACCGGAAACATTAATGTATCTGTAGAAAACATTTTTCCTTTAATAAAAAAGTTTCTTTACAGTGATCATGAGATCTTTTTAAGGGAATTGATCTCTAACGCGACAGACGCGACTTTGAAGCTAAAACATCTTACCAGCATTGGAGAAGCAGGGGTTGAATATGGCAATCCTACCATCGAGGTGAGGATCGATAAAGAGAAAAAACAACTGATCATTTCTGACAAGGGGATTGGAATGACCAGGGAAGAGGTTGAAAAATATATCAACCAGGTAGCCTTTTCTGGAGCCGAAGAATTCCTTGAGAAATATAAGGACTCTGCAAAAGACAGCGGAATTATTGGCCATTTTGGTCTTGGTTTCTATTCCGCCTTTATGGTGGCCAATAAAGTGGAGATCATCACCAAGTCTTATAAAGATGAGCCGGCAGCACATTGGGTTTGTGAAGGCACTACTGAATTCACCCTGGAAGAAGCCGATAAAAAAACACACGGAACAGACATCATCCTTCACATCAATGAAGATGACAAGGAATTCCTGGAAGAACACCGTATTGAACAATTATTGGTTAAGTACAATAAGTTCATGCCGATCCCTATTAAATTCGGAACAAAAGAGGAAACCATCGAGTTACCCGAAGATGCTCCCGAAGATGCAAAACCGGAAACAAAGACCGTTGATAACATTATCAACAACACCAATCCTGCCTGGACCAAACAACCCACAGAGCTTGAAAACAAGGATTATAATGAATTCTACAGGGAACTTTATCCTATGCAATTTGAGGAGCCGTTGTTCCACATTCACCTTAACGTAGATTATCCTTTCAATCTCACCGGGATCCTTTACTTCCCGAAGATGGGACAGGATATGAACATACAGAAGGATAAGATCCAGCTTTACCAGAACCAGGTTTACGTAACCGATAATGTTGAAGGGATCGTACCTGAATTCCTTACCATGTTACGCGGAGTGATCGATTCTCCCGATATCCCACTTAACGTATCAAGGTCTTACCTGCAGGCAGACGGTGCCGTGAAGAAGATCTCAAGTTACATCACCCGGAAGGTAGCTGATAAGCTGAAGTCTCTTTTCAATAACAACCGTGAAGATTTCGAAAAGAAATGGAACGATATAAAGATCGTTATTGAATACGGAATGCTTTCTGAAGACAAGTTTTTTGAAAAAGCACAGGCCTTTGCCCTTTACCCTACGGTAGATAACAAATATTACACTTTTGAGGAATTCACAGAAAAGATAAAGGATAATCAGACAGACAAGGATGGCAACAAGGTCATTCTCTATGCTTCCAATGAAGATGCGCAGCACAGTTATATCGAAGCTGCCACAGAAAAAGGTTATGAAGTTCTGCTACTTGATTCCCCTATCGTTTCCCACCTGCTTCAAAAGCTGGAATCTACAGAAGAAAAGATCTCATTCGTACGGGTAGATTCAGACCATGTAGATAACCTGATCAAGAAGGATGAAGAGAAGATCTCGAAACTTACAGATGAGGAAAAAGAGAAACTGAAAGCCGATTTTGAAAAGGTGATCCCTGCAGAAAAATATTCCATCCAACTGGAGGCAATGGACAGCAATGCAGCTCCCCTCATCATTACGCAACCGGAATTCATGCGACGTATGAAGGAGATGCAGCAAACCGGAGGTGGAATGTTCGGGATGGGCAACATGCCTGAAATGTATAACCTGGTGGTAAATACCAATCATGAGCTCATTTCTGAGATCCTGAACTCCAAGACCGCTAAGAAACAAGAACGATTGATCAAACAATCCCTCGATCTTGCAAAATTGTCTCAGAACCTTTTAAAAGGGGAAGAACTTACTGCTTTCATTAAGCGAAGTTTTGAGATGGTTAAGTAATAGACTTTCTTAACCCTATAAGTACAACCGCCTCTTCAGGAAGTTCCCGAAGAGGCGGTTTTTTTATTGAATACTGAGAATTGAGGATTATTAAATGAATGAAAAATTCAGCTTAAATCCTGACCCCGGAATTTGGAATTTGGAATTTGGAATTTGGAATTTGGAATTTGGAATTTGGAATTTAGAATTTGGAATTTGGAATTTGGAATTTGGAATGCGCTTCGCGCATCATGCTACCGGTTGCAGTAAATTCTTTAAAATAGTATCGAAGAACTGCGGAATGTTGTAAGGTTTGTTGATAATATCATTCATTCCCGCACTAAGGATCTCCTCCCGCATCTCCCCCACTTCTACTGCCGTCAAGGCAATGATTGGGACGGTGGGATTAAACTCCCTGATACGTTTTGTGGCTTCCATCCCGCTCATTCCCGGCATGTTGACATCCATCAATACGAGGTCCATTTCTTCTAACTTTAAAATATCAATGGCCTCAGCACCCGAACTGGCCACCTTACATTGAAAATCCTTTTGTTCCAGGATCCTTCTGGTGATCACCTGGTTGATCCTGTTATCATCAACAATCAATGCTTTTTTGATGCCACTGTTACCGGTTTCCGCTTCAGGGGCTGCCACCGTTGTTGGGGTCAGGATCTCCTTCCCAATTGGGAAACTGATCTTAAAAGTAAATACAGAGCCTTTTCCCTCTTCACTTTGTAATTTAACTTCTGAATCAAACAGGTTAAGTAATTTCTTAACGATAGGCAGACCCAATCCCGTTCCCTGGTAGTTGTAATTATTCGATTTTAACTGTGAAAATTCCTCAAATATCTCTTTTTGCTTGTCTTTAGGAATACCGGGTCCGGTATCACCCACTTCAAAATAGATCAGGCAATCCTCTGAATCACATTCCATCCTTTTGGCTTTGATCCATACCTTTCCGTTTTCGGTAAATTTCACCGCATTCCCTACCAGGTTCATCACAATCTGGGAAAAGCGCATCGAATCGCCAATAAGGTTCTTTGGAATATTAGGGTCTACTTCCAGCTCAATTATATTGTAGTTCTGGTTCCGGGTGGTCTCAAAGGATTTTACGATACCAATTAATTGTTCTTCAATATTGAAATTTATCTTCTCCAGGTGGACCAGGTTGGATTCCATTTTATTCATTTGCAGTACATCATTGATAAGAGCCAGCAAATAATCGGCAGAAAATTTAAGAGATTTAAGATCCTCCCGTTGCTTTTCATTCTCATTGTCTTCGAGCAAAAGTGATGTCAAACCTACAACACCATAAAGAGGGGTGCGCAATTCATGACTAACAGTAGAGAAAAACCTGGTTTTAAGTAAAGAAAGTCTTTCGGCTTCTTCTTTGGCTTCCACAAGCTCATCGTTCTTATCTCTAAGTTCCCTAATAAGTTTTTTCCTGATACGGTTATTCCTGTATAGCAGGATGAGGAACATGAACATGATCACCAAAGAAACTACCATCCATACAGACATTTGCCTGGTCTTGGCGATTACTTCATCCTTATATTCCTGCTCCCGTTGGGCGAGGGCCAGGTCTTTCTTTAAAACTTCAGTTTCAAATTTGCCATAAACGGCTTCCCGCTGATGGTTCTTTTCTTTCTGGAATATTTTCTCACGATTATTCTGATGTGTCTCAAGTGCAGCATAAGCTTCCTCAAAATCCCCGCTCTTAAACAACATCTTGGCAAATTCTTTATAGGCAAAAGAAGCTTCTACAAGAAGAGTATCACTTTCGGCAATGTCAATACCTTGTTCAAAATGGTCCCTGGATTGGATAAATTCATCCTTTCCTGAATGATACATTCCAAAGAGGGTAAGCAAATTGCTCTGTAGCTTCCTGTTCTCCTCTTCCTTACTCAGCGTCCAGGCCCGCTGCAAGTACGGAAGAGCCCGGTCATAATTATGATTTTCAAGATGTGTCCAGGCAATATTAATGACCGGAGTAAGAGCTTCTTCCGGCTGGGTCATTTGCGAGGCGATCTCTATTGCCTCTTCATAATATTGCAGCCCTTTTTGAACCGTTCTTTTATCTGAAGATAGAATATTCCCCAGGTTGTTATATGCATACCATAAGAGAGTATCATTGTTGCTTGCCCGGGCATAATCCAGGGATTTTTCATAATTCACTCTTGCGCGAAGGGTATCCTCAAGCACTTCATAGGTCACCCCAAGGCCGTTATATCCACGGTGCAGGTTATAATTATCGTCCCGGGTAGAAGCGAGTTTTATTAATTCGAGGAAGTATTCCTGAGAGACGTTATAATCATAACTGTCATAGGCCTCATTAGCAGCTTTAGCCAGACTTTCCACACTATCCTGATAGGTCTTAACCGGATTCTGAGCAAACAGCGGAAGACATAAGAGAACACCAATAACACTCAGAAAGTAGTTTTTCCTCAAATTTTTTCGGTTAAGTTTCTATAGCTGTAGGGCCCTGCAAATTATTTATTTTTAATGGATTACACAACAAAAAATAGAAAACTTGAATGTTTTCTATTTTTTGTTGTGTACATTCTCACTTTTCGGGGATTTTATAAATAAGAAACCCGGTTAACAAGTACCGGGTTTCTTATCATTGTTGAGAGGAAAAGGTTTATTCCTCAAAAATTTCGTTCAGTATATCTGCCAACCTAATTCCACCTTTTTGGATCTGGTCATGTAAAACAGGAAACCATTCATACATATATTCATACCCTAATTTTTCCCCGATCTCTACAGAATCGTAAACCCTTGTACTGAGTTCCTTTGATTCATACATCCAGTCAAGAAGAGACCCCGCTTTTATTTGTCTGATCTCTTCTTTAGAAAGCTCATCTGTACTATGAGCAAGTTCTGTATAGCTCATTTGAAAATCATTGATCATTTCGCTGTCCCATACCCGGTGAATATTACTTCCCTGGCCAAACCATCTAACCTGGATATCATTACCACCTTTGTCCTCTCCTCTTCCCGCATGCATTGGCTGGTGAAGGTCTCCCACAAAATGAACCAGCAATTTCAAATAGAATGCTTTTTCATCTTTGGAAGTATTCTTATCCTTTAGAACAGTAATGCACTCCTCAATTCCCTGGATGATATCTCCCTTAGGATTTGCATTTTCCTTCGAATATTCAGTTTCACCCTTATCAATGTTCACATAATGCCAGGTATTAAGATACCTGTATTTCGGATCACTTTTTATATCATCCCCATAGGTAGATACGAATGCCAGACTTTGCCCATCCAGTAATTTTCTTATTTTTTGCTTGGCTTTTTTAGAAAGGTGTCCTTCGGCTACTTCCCCTGTTGCCCTGTGTCCTGTTCTTCCCCAATCTGCTTCGGAAGCAAACGTAATGGAAGAAAAAAATACAGCCGCTACCAGTAATAGATATTTCATAAGTTTTAATTTATTTCCGCAAAGATAAAAAACACGGAAGATTATCTATCAGACAAATATCCTGCCTTTTTTCTGAAGTCTTTCCGAAGATGATCAAAGCATAAAAGAAATTTGTAACTTTAATAGAGAAAAATTGGACCTATGAAAATATTCCGGGAAAAACAGTTCATTAATCGTTGGTGGTTGTTCATGTTCATTCTTGCTGTATTATTGATAATAGTTGGGACAGCTTATTATGCCACCCTGGACGCAAAGGAAAACACCCAACTCCTGGTATCAATAATTAGTATAGCTATAGCCTTACCCATTGTGGCAGGGCTGTTATATTTGCGCCTGGAAACAAGAATTGACCGGGAAGGAATTACCACCTGGTTCAAACCCTTTGGCTTTACCAAAAAGCATTTTGAGTGGAAAAATATAAAAGAATGTCATGTAAGACAGTACAATTCGGTCAAGGAATTCGGGGGCTGGGGGCTTAGAGGCCTGGGCAGCAAATCTAAAGCTTATGAAGTATCCGGTAACAAAGGCATACAAATTATCACCAATGATGATGAAAAATTCCTGATAGGTACTCAAAGACCGGCTGCGGCAAAAGAGATCATAAAAATATACCACCCGTCCACAGTTAAAAAAGCCCCTCATGAAATATAATCTTTTCATTTTGTTCCTCATCTTCACTACGATTGCCATAGGACAGGAAACTCCTTTAAACAGTGAAGAAGTGGAGGTCGACAAATATGTGAAAGGAACACTTCTTACTCCTGCCACAGAAACATCTGCTCCCCTGGTGCTTCTCATCCAGGGATCGGGACCTACTGACAGGAACGGGAACCAATCTTTTATGAAGAATGATTCCTTTAAAAAACTGGCCAATGAACTCGCCCGGGAAGGGATCGCCAGCTTCAGATTTGACAAACGAATTCTCCATATGTCAAAACTGGGAATAAAAGAAGAGGATATCAGGTTTGAAAATTTTATCGAAGATGCTTCCTCTGCCGTAGATCATTTCAGAACAGAAAATAGATTCAGTAAGGTTATTATCCTTGGCCACAGTCAGGGTTCTCTTGTAGGAATGGTGGTTGCGAAGGAAAAAAAAGCAGATGCTTTCATTTCTATAGCGGGAGCTTCCAAAACCATTGATTCTATCATCACCTCACAGGTTGCTTTACAAATGCCGTCTCTGTCAGAAAATGTGGAACAGAGTTTCAGAGACCTCCGGGAATCTGGCAGCAGTCGCAATTATGACCCAATGCTTGAAATGATCTTCAGGCCTTCGGTTCAACCTTTTATTCTTTCCTGGATGAAGTACGACCCTAAGGAAAAGATCACAGACCTTGACATGCCGTTATTGTTGATCAACGGGACAAAAGACCTCCAGATAAGCGAGCAGGAAGCCCAATCCCTTAAAAGGGCCAATCCAGATGCAGAACTTCTCCTCATAGAAAATATGAACCATGTTCTAAGAAATATTTCAGGTAGTGAGCTGGAGAATTCCAAATCCTATAATGAACCCGGGCTTCCATTGCACCCGCAACTCACCCCAGCCATAGTAGAATTCATCAAAAAACTTTAATGCCATACAAGATCATTTTTACAGATATCGACGGAACTTTACTTAATAAAGACCGGGAATTATCTCAATTAACCAAAGAAGTATTCAGGGCGCTGCAAAAAAAGGTGCCGGTGGTTTTGATATCCTCCCGAATGCCCCAGGCCATGACCCATTTACAACAGGAGCTTCACATTGAGCACCAGCCGCTCATTTGCTACAACGGCGGACTCATTATTGTTGATGGAAAGAAAGTGGGTTCTACAGAGATCCCAGTCGCTGTTGTAAAAAGCCTGGAGGAATTCAACTCTGGTTTAGACTGTCACCTAAGCCTGTATAACAACGAAGATTGGTTTGTTCCTGCTATGGATGAATGGGCAAAAAGAGAAGAGAACAATACCCGCGTAACACCGGAAGTTAAACCGGCCAAGGAAGTTATCCAGGAATGGGAAGCACAGAAAAAAGGAGCTCATAAGATCATGTGTATGGGGAAAGAAGAAAAAATAGATGCCATTGAAAAATACCTGTTAAATGAATTTAGGAACGAACTTCACCTTTACCGGTCAAAACCTACCTACCTGGAAATAGCCAATAAAAGGGTTTCCAAACTAACCGCCATAAAGGTATTGCTGGACCAATATTTTCACCTTTCCTTAAAAGAGATCCTGGCTTTTGGAGATAATTACAATGACTATGAAATGCTCAAAGCAGCAGGTATGGGAATAGCGGTAGGAAATGCCAGACCTGAAATTCTAAAAATTGCCAATGAGATCACCCATGAGGGTAAGAAAGACGGGGTGGCTCTCAGCCTTCAGAAACTCTTTAATCTGACTTAGTTTTAATATATTTTTAAGAGTTCCGTAAAAATTGTATTTTGCCGCCCTCATACGGTAAATTCATGGACAATCCCCCTATTTTCACAAATGACGCCATAGTTCTCGGACTTTTGATGGTCGCCCTTGGCTTCGTTTTTTTTACATCTTCGAAACAAACAGGTTTCTGGTATAAATTTTATAAGGTAGTGCCGGCACTGCTGATGTGTTACCTGATTCCGGCAATCCTCAATTCCCTGAATATCATTTCTGATGAGACCTCAGAACTTTATTTTATAGCCAGCAGGTATCTTTTACCTGCCTCCCTGGTTTTAATGACCCTGAGTATTGATCTTAAGGCCATCTATAATCTGGGAGTGAAGGCCCTGGTAATGTTCTTTACTGGAACGATTGGGATCATAATCGGCGGACCAATCGCCATCCTGTTGATCTCTATGTTTTCACCTGAAACCGTTGGCGGAGTAGGTCCTGATGCAGTATGGAGGGGTCTTTCAACCCTTGCCGGAAGCTGGATTGGCGGTGGAGCGAACCAGGCTGCAATGCTGGAGATCTTCGAATATAACCCCGATCTTTACGGCGGAATGGTACTTGTGGATATAGTGGTAGCCAATCTTTGGATGGCGATCCTGTTAATGGGAATTGGAAAAACCGATAAAATTGACAAATGGCTAAAAGCAGACAACTCTGCCATAACAGAATTAAAACACAAAGTTACTGCCTACGCTGAAAGTGTAACCCGAAATCCTACCCTTTCAGATCTTATGATCATGCTGGCCATTGCTTTTGGTGCAGTAGGATTGGCGCATTGGGGAGCAGAAGGGATTTCTGCTTTTCTGATCGCAAATTTTGATGCCGTAAATGATACAAAATCTGCGATATCTTCGTTTGCTTCTTCCTTTTTCTGGATGATCACCATAGCTACGGCAGTTGGGATCGCCCTGTCTTTTACCCGCGCAAAAAAATATGAAGGTGCCGGGGCGAGTAAAATAGGGAGTGTGTTCATATATTTCCTTGTAGCCACTATTGGGATGAAGATGGACCTTACCATGGTCTTTGACAATCCCGGGCTTATAGCTATAGGATTGGTGTGGATGTCAATTCATGCCGGCCTGTTGATACTTGTGGCTAAATTGATCAAAGCTCCATATTTTTTTCTGGCCGTTGGAAGCCAGGCAAACGTGGGAGGAGCAGCATCTGCTCCCGTTGTAGCAGCAGCATTTCATCCCTCTCTTGCAACAGTAGGCGTGCTCCTGGCCGTATTTGGCTATGTAGTGGGAACCTACGGAGCAATATTAAGTACCATATTAATGCAAATTGCTGCGGCAGGTTAGGTTACTCTATTTTTTATCATATTTTCGCGCATATTATCTAAAAAGATTCATGAAAAAATTAGGACTACTATTGTTGATCATCTTCTCTGTAACAGCCTGTTCGAAAGATGAAAAGAACCTTACCATCAACGGTAAAATTCAGGGCTTGAAAAAAGGAACACTGTACCTTCAGAAAATTGAGGATACTTCACTGGTAACCCTGGACTCGGTTGTAATAAAAGGGAATGAAAACTTCACTTTTGAAACTTTTATCGAGGATCCCCAGGTACTTTATCTATACCTCAACAAGGTGGATCACAGTGAATTTGATGACAGGATAATGTTCTTTGCAGAGCCGGGGGAAATGGTGGTCAATACCACTTTAAAAAACTTTGAAAAAGACGCGATCGTAGAGGGTTCCGAAAATCAGAAAAAATTCATAGAGTACCGGAAAATGATCCAGCAGTTCAATTCCAGGAACCTTGAGCTAATCCAGGCCAACCTGCAGGCTCAAAAAGAGAAAAATGGAGCGCGAATAGATTCTACTTCAAAGGAATATGAAAACCTAATCAAAAGAAAATACCTATACACCGTAAATTTTGCCATTAACAATAAAGATCTTGAACTGGCCCCTTATCTGGCAATTTCTGAAGTATATGATGCCAACATCAAATATCTCGACACTATCTATAAAGTCCTGACTCCCGAGGTAAAGAATTCCAAATACGGAAAAAGCCTGGAAGATTTCCTAAGGGAAAGAAAGGAACAGGAGAAAAAGACAGAGTAAAAACAAAACAAGATATCCCTACCAAAAAGGCAGTTTTTACTGCCTTTTTTTATTTCCTGATTTAAGCATGCTGTCCTATTTTTAATTTAAATCTTAAACCAAATATTCACTTACCCAATCTTCATCCAGGAACCTGCTTAGAGATTCTCGTCCCTCAGCATATTCCATAAAAAAAACCTCTCAAAAGAGAGGTTTTAACCTTGAGCCGATGGAGGGACTCCCCTCGACTAGCGCTCGGGACAGGCTTCTCGTCCCTCAGCATATTCCATAAAAAAACCTCTCAAAAGAGAGGTTTTAACCTTGAGCCGATGGAGGGACTCCCCTCGACTAGCGCTCGGGACAGGCTTCTCGTCCCTCAGTATATTCCATAAAAAAACCTCTCAAAAGAGAGGTTTTAACCTTGAGCCGATGGAGGGACTCGAACCCACGACCTGCTGATTACAAATCAGCTGCTCTAGCCAGCTGAGCTACATCGGCACTTGATCTGCTATAAAGCGTTTATCTTCTCTACAAGAGCGGTAGCCTTAACTTCCAGTTCTTTTTCGATACTTTTAAAGTGTTGTTTCTTGTTCTCAACATCCTTCCTGTTCATCTTCGCGATCAATTCGTCGAAATCTGCAATTGCCTGATCTACTACTGCTTCAGACTTTGCAGGATCTTCCTTTGGGTTAGCTATCTGGTGCAGGTATGCTGCTTCGATAATGTCTCCCATTACGTAATTGATATCCCTTTTAAGTGTTCTTTTATTAGCCATCCTGGTGCTTATTTTTCAACTGCGAATTTAAACTATTTCCTGTTTAGAAAAATTCTTTTTTAACTTTTTTTATTCCCCCCTGTAAGTCACGAAATTTCTGGGTGTTTCGTATAGGGTTACCTCCAGGTTTAGATGGGACGGGAGCTCATGGCGAAGGATTCTCCAGATCACGACAGATATATTTTCAGCTGTAGGATTCAGGTCTTTGAACTGAGGCACCTCAAGATTAAGATTCTTGTGATCAAAAGGGATCTCGATCTTATTATAGATCAATTCCTTCAGATCTTTAAGATCAATTACGAAGCCTGTTTCCTCACATATTTCACCGGTCACCGCAACCACAAGCTCATAATTATGACCATGATAATGAGGATTACTACACTTTCCAAAAACCTCTTCGTTGCGTGCATCATCCCACTCCTTCCGGTGCAACCGGTGTGCAGCATTAAAATGTGCTTTTCTGCTAACAGTTACTTTCATTGTTGAATGTGCTTATAATATTTATCAAAAATGATCTTAAACCATTCGGTATAAATATCCGGGTTTTTGATCATATCTTCTTTCAACGTCTCCAGTTCCATCCATTTAAAAGCATGAACTTCTTCAGGATTAGGATTGGGTTCTTCATCATAGAACCCCACAAGAATATGATCAAATTCATGTTCAGTAAGACCATTATCAAAAGGAGCTTTATAGATAAAGGATATCGTGTCCTTAAGATCTGTTGTAAAGCCCATTTCCTCCATTAGTCTGCGTTTTCCGGCCGCTATATTGCTCTCCCCCTCTCTCTGGTGGCTGCAACAGGTATTCGTCCAAAGCCCGGGGGAATGATATTTTCCCATTGCCCGTTGCTGTATGAGCAATTCGTTCTTCTTATTAAAAACGAATACTGAAAACGCCCTGTGGAGCAGCGCTTTTTCATGAGCCTCCATCTTAGGCATCAAGCCTATCTGCTCATCCTTTTCATTCACCAGGATCACTTGTTCTTCCTTCATTTCTAAAATTGAGTTTCAAATGTACGAAATCGCCCGGGAAATAAAAGTAACTAATGGCAGAGGGAAAGACCCAAAGCCTTATTGCTGCATTGCCCTAAATCACATTCAAATAATTATCTTTGCAGCCTTAAATCCAGGTATGAAGTTTTCAGAAGAGATCAAAAGAAGAAGAACATTTGGGATCATCTCCCACCCCGATGCGGGGAAAACCACCTTAACCGAAAAATTGCTGCTTTTTGGAGGTGCGATCCAGGAAGCCGGTGCTGTTAAATCAAATAAGGTTAAAAAAGGCGCCACCAGTGATTTTATGGAGATAGAGCGTCAAAGAGGTATTTCTGTAGCAACTTCTGTACTTGCTTTTGAATATAAGAACATCAAGATCAATATCCTGGATACTCCCGGGCATAAGGATTTTGCAGAAGACACCTTTAGAACCCTTACCGCCGTAGATTCGGTTATCGTTGTTATAGACGTGGCAAAAGGGGTCGAGGAACAAACTGAAAAACTGGTGGAGGTTTGTCGCATGCGAAACATTCCTATGATCGTGTTTATCAATAAACTTGATCGTGAGGGTAAGGATGCGTTTGAACTTCTTGATGAAATTGAACAAAAATTAAAACTTACCGTTACCCCCCTGAGTTTCCCTATTGGAATGGGTTATGATTTCAAAGGGATCTACAATATCTGGGAACAGAACGTAAACCTTTTCACCGGAGATCCCCGTCGCGACATTGAAGAAACCGTAGAGATCTCTGACCTCTCCTCTAAAGAACTTGATAATCTAATTGGGGAAAAAGCAGCCGGTACACTTAGGGAAGAACTGGAGCTGGCTCACGGCGTGTATCCCGAATTCAACAAACAGGATTACCTGGATGGGAACCTGCAGCCGGTGTTTTTTGGTTCTGCATTAAATAACTTTGGTGTACGGGAACTCCTGGACTGCTTTATAAACATTGCCCCCACTCCCAGACCCAAAGACAGTGACACACGAAAAGTACTCCCCGACGAAAAAGATTTCACCGGATTCGTTTTCAAGATCCACGCGAACATGGATCCAAAACACAGGGACCGTTTGGCGTTCATTAAGGTAGTATCGGGAAAATTTGAACGGAATAAGCCTTACCTGCACGTGAGACATGGAAAGAACCTCAAGTTCTCCAGTCCCAATGCTTTCTTTGCAGAAAAGAAGGAAATCGTAGAGGTTTCTTACCCCGGAGACATTGTGGGATTACACGACACGGGAAACTTTAAGATAGGAGATACCCTGACCGAAGGTGAACAATTAATGTATAAAGGAATTCCCAGTTTCTCTCCAGAACACTTCCGGTATATCAATAATGCCGATCCCATGAAATCAAAGCAGCTCGAAAAAGGGATCGACCAGCTAATGGATGAAGGGGTTGCCCAGTTATTCACCCTGGAGATGAATGGCCGAAAAGTGATTGGTACAGTAGGTGCCCTGCAGTTTGAAGTGATCCAGTACCGTCTCGAGCATGAATATGGAGCCAAATGTACCTATGAGAACCTGAATGTACACAAGGCGTGCTGGATAGAACCGGAAAACCCCAAAGGAGAGGAATTCGCAGATTTTAAAAGAGTAAAATCAAAATATCTTGCAAAGGACAAAAGAGGACAGTTGGTTTTCCTGGCCGATTCAGCATTCTCCCTTCAAATGGCACAACAAAAATATCCTTCCATAAAATTCCATTATACTTCGGAATTCTAAAAATATATGGATCTTGAAAAACGACATTTTTGAATAGTCTTATTTTTATTCTTTACACCCTATAGAAACCAGACCTCACAATTTTTTAAACCTGTGAGGTCTTTGAAATAAATGCAACAAAACTACATCCGCTCCTTTACAAATTCTAGTGCTTTTGTCAGGTAAAATTCCACCAGCTCGAGACGCTTAGTTTCAGATAATAAACTATAAAAAATTTTATCTTCAGCACAGAAATATATGAAGTCCCGAATACGCTCTTCAGGGATGGCAAGATCTTTAAAAAATGAAAATGGCAGAGCCGCTACCCCCGCATCAACCATCTGAGAAAGATCTTCATTGGCGGCTGCTTTTTGAAGCTTCTCTGTTCTTCCATTGATCCTGTTTAGTATCCCATCAAGACTTACATTTATCATTCCGGGTGGATTGTACCTGGATGTCGTACTAACGTTTGAAGCTGTCTTTAGCTTTCGCTCAATTGATGTAAGCCTGGGGGTATCAGACATGGGAAAGCCCAGGTCGGCCTGGGTTAAGGTGGGAATTTCGGGGAGATCTGTGAAAAGATTTCCGCTAAGACTAATATCGCTGATACTTACCTCCTTTAGCTCATCTATCTTGTCCACAAGCAATACTGTCAAAAATGCTTTTTTCAGCACCTCTTCTGAAATGATTATTTTTCTGGATTCATATTGAACTGAAGAAAACAGAAGGGTGTCTTTGAGTGCTATCTCAATTTCAAACTCTCCGGCCTCATTATTCGTTGTCCCCGTTTTGCTCGTGAGATTGATGATATTAATGGAAGTAATTTCCTTATCAGGCGTATAGATCTTTCCTTTCAACAGTGTCCTATCCTGACCCAGTGTAGAAAAGCTAACAAGAAGAAATAACAAAATGGAGCAGACTCTAATCTTTTAAAGGTTTTAATTCAATATTGGAAAGTCTTTCAAAAATATTCTGTTTTGGAGGGCTTTTTTGTTGCGGAATTCCGGCAAAAAAGAACCCTTCCAGGGCTTGAAACCCTGAAAGGGTTGATCTTTTTATTATCAAAAATTAATTAAGCCTGTCCTGTAGGTCCAAAATTCAGAGGAATGGGAGGTTGCTCATAATCCTTGATCTCGCCGTGGGCTTTTTCGAACCGCTTCACGTTATCACCCAATGCTTTCAAAAGTCTTTTTGCATGTTGAGGGGTAAGAATGATCCTTGACTTGACTTTACTCTTGGGAGTACCGGGCATAATGCTTACAAAATCTACTACAAATTCTGAAACGGAATGGTTGATGATCGCAAGGTTAGAATAGGTTCCTTCTGCTACTTTTTCATCAAGTTCTATATTGATCTGACCTTTTTTTGGTTTTTTCTCTTCACTCATTATCTATAAATTTTATCAATTAAAAGTACAAAAAAATCCCGACCATTTTGGCCGGGATTTTTGTTTTACCAGTAGATGGCCGCAATAGCAGCCCTTTACTAGTTATAATTAACTTCCTGCTTTTTCTCAAGCATTTCGTCAAATTCTTCTTTTGAACCTACAATGATATTCTCATAGTTTCTCATACCGGTACCGGCAGGGATCCTGTGACCAACAATAACATTTTCTTTAAGTCCTTCAAGAGTATCTACTTTAGCGCTTACTGCAGCCTCGTTCAACACTTTTGTAGTTTCCTGGAAGGAAGCCGCAGAAATAAATGACTTGGTTTGCAGGGAAGCCCTTGTAATACCTTGCAGTATTGGCGTTGCAGTAGCCGGGGTCACATCTCTCGCAGTTGCAAGATTCTTGTCCTCTCTTCTAAGAATAGAGTTTTCATCTCTTAACTCACGCGGAGTAACAAGCTGGCCTGGTTTCAGGTTTTCTGAATCCCCTGCATCTTCAACTACCTTCATACCAAAGATCTCATCGTTCTCTTCCATGAAATCATCTTTGTGAACCAATTGATTCTCAAGGAAGATAGTATCACCCGGATCAACGATCCTAACTTTACGCATCATTTGTCTTACAACCACCTCAAAGTGTTTATCATTGATCTTCACACCTTGTAAACGGTAAACCTCCTGAACTTCGTTCACAAGATACTGTTGTACGGCACTTGGACCTTTGATAGACAGGATATCTTCAGGCGTTACAGAACCGTCTGATAACGGCATTCCCGCACGAACAAAATCGTTCTCCTGAACCAGGATCTGGTTAGAAAGCTTCACAAGATACTTCTTGATCTCGCCAAGCTTGGATTCAATGATGATCTCCCTGTTACCACGTTTGATCTTTCCGAAGGAAACAACACCATCAATCTCACTAACTACAGCAGGGTTAGATGGGTTACGTGCTTCGAACAATTCGGTTACCCTTGGAAGACCTCCCGTAATATCCCCTGATTTTGAAGACTTACGCGGAATCTTTACAAGGATCTTACCTACCTTGATCTTCTCGTCGTTGTCTACCATAAGGTGGGCTCCAACAGGAAGGTTGTAAGATCTTATCACTTCATCCTTCTTACCTAAGATCTGAAGGGTTGGGATCAATTTCTTGTTACGTGATTCAGAAATAACTTTTTCCTGGAATCCGGTTTGCTCATCGATCTCTACCTGGTAAGTAACTCCCTGCTCGATATTCTCGTAGCGGATCTTACCTGCAAATTCTGAAATGATCACCCCGTTATATGGATCCCATTGACAAATTACTTCGTCTTGTACTACTTTGTCGCCATTTTTAATGAATATCTGTGAACCATAAGGAATGTTATTGGTACTCAATACAATTCCTGATTTTGGATCTTTTAACTTCAATTCTGAAGTCCTGGAGATCACGATCTCAGCCTCTCCACCATCAGGAGCTTCTCCTTTAACGGTCTTAAGTTCTTCGATCTCTGCGATACCATTGAATTTGGCGATCAATTTATTTTCTTCGGAAATGTTACCTGCAATACCACCCACGTGGAAGGTACGCAATGTAAGCTGTGTTCCCGGCTCCCCAATAGACTGGGCAGCTACAACACCTACAGCTTCACCTTTTTGTACCGTTTTATTGGTAGCCAGGTTACGACCATAACATTTCACACATATTCCTTTCTTTGCCTCACAGGTAAGGGCAGAACGAACTTCTACACTCTCTATTGGCGCATTGTTTATTTTATCAACCGCATCTTCATCGATCTCAACACCACCAACAACCAAAAGTTCATTGGTAATTGGGTTGTAAACATCGTGTAAGGCAGTTCTACCAAGGATCCTTTCACCAAGTGACTCTACGATCTCTTCGTTCTTTTTAAGCGGTGACACATCTACTCCTCTCAAAGTACCACAGTCTTCTTCGTTGATGATCACATCTTGTGAAACATCTACAAGACGACGAGTCAGGTAACCTGCATCGGCAGTTTTAAGAGCCGTATCGGCAAGACCTTTACGTGCACCGTGAGTAGAAATAAAGTACTCAAGAATCGATAGACCTTCCTTAAAGTTGGAAAGAATAGGGTTCTCAATAATTTCTCCACCCCCAGAGGTAGATTTCTTAGGCTTAGCCATCAATCCACGCATACCGGTCAACTGACGGATCTGTTCTTTAGATCCCCTCGCTCCCGAGTCAAGCATCATATACACCGAGTTAAATCCTTGCTGATCCTCACGAATACGTTTCATGGCTAATTCCGTTAAGCCGGCATTCGTAGAAGTCCAGATATCAATAACCTGGTTATAACGCTCGTTGTTGGTGATAAGACCCATGTTATAGTTGGCCATAATACCTTCAACCTGCTCGTTTGCCTCGTCGATCATTCCTTGTTTTTCTTCAGGAATAATAATATCCCCAAGGCTGAAAGAAAGCCCTCCCCTGAATGCGAAACCGTATCCAAGGTCTTTGATATTGTCAAGGAATTCTGCTGTTTCAGGAACACTTGTTACCTTAAGGATGTTACCAATAATATCTCTCAAAGATTTCTTGGTCAATACCTCGTTGATGAATCCGGCTTTTTCAGGAACAGACTGGTTGAACAGTACTCTACCCACAGTAGTTTCAATGATTTGGAAAACAAGTTCCCCCTGATCATTATAATCCTTAGCCCTTATCTTAATAACAGCGTTAAGGTCGACCATTTTCTGGTTGTAAGCGATCACTACCTCTTCTTCTGAATAGAAGGTAAGGCCTTCACCTTTTACAGGTACTTCAGGCGTAGATTGTCTGGACTTTGTCATGTAGTAAAGTCCCAGAACCATATCCTGAGATGGTACCGTAACAGGAGAACCGTTAGCGGGATTCAAAATATTGTGAGAACCTAGCATCAACAGCTGAGCTTCGAGGATTGCCTCTGGCCCAAGCGGAAGGTGAACAGCCATCTGGTCACCATCAAAGTCGGCGTTAAATGCAGTACACGCAAGCGGGTGCAACTGGATCGCCTTACCTTCGATTAATTTAGGCTGGAATGCCTGGATACCAAGTCTGTGAAGAGTAGGGGCCCGGTTAAGCAACACAGGATGCCCTTTCAACACGTTCTCAAGAATATCCCAAACAACAGGTTCTTTCTTATCTATAATTTTCTTGGCAGATTTTACGGTCTTAACAATACCTCTTTCGATCAATTTTCTGATCACAAAAGGCTTGTAAAGCTCAGCTGCCATGTCTTTTGGAAGACCACATTCATAGAATTTCAACTCAGGTCCTACAACAATTACCGAACGTGCCGAATAATCCACACGCTTACCAAGCAGGTTTTGACGGAAACGCCCCTGCTTTCCTTTTAAGGAATCTGAAAGGGATTTCAACGGCCTGTTGGAATCAGTTTTTACTGCTGAAGATTTTCTGGTGTTGTCAAACAATGAATCTACAGATTCCTGAAGCATACGTTTTTCATTACGTAAGATCACTTCAGGAGCTTTGATCTCCATTAAACGCTTCAAACGGTTGTTACGAATAATTACACGACGGTAAAGATCGTTCAAATCTGAAGTTGCGAAACGTCCACCATCAAGCGGCACCAAAGGGCGCAATTCCGGCGGAATGATAGGAATCACCTTCATTATCATCCACTCAGGACGGTTTTCACGGTTTTTATTTGCATCACGAAGCGCTTCCACAACCTGAAGTCTCTTAAGAGCTTCAGTCTTACGTTGCTTGGAAGTTTCGTTGTTCGCCTTGTGTCTTAATTCATAGGAAAGTGCATCAAGATCAATGCGCTGCAGGATGTCAATAAGACATTCTGCACCCATTTTGGCGATGAATTTATTCGGGTCATTCTCGTCAAGATAAAGGTTTTCCTGCGGAAGGGTATCCAGAATGTTCAGGTACTCTTCTTCTGTTAGGAAATCCATTTTCTTCAAAGGCTCTCCATCTTCATTCTTGGCGATACCCGGCTGAATTACCACGTATCTCTCGTAATAAATGATCATGTCCAGTTTCTTGGACGGAAGACCAAGCAGGTATCCAATTTTGTTAGGTAAAGAACGGAAGTACCAGATATGCGCTACGGGAACAACAAGATTGATGTGCCCCACACGATCTCTACGTACTTTCTTTTCAGTTACCTCTACACCACACCTATCGCAAACGATGCCTTTGTAACGGATCCTTTTGTATTTTCCACAGGCACATTCGTAATCCTTTACAGGACCAAAAATTCGCTCACAGAAAAGACCATCCCGCTCAGGTTTGTGCGTACGATAATTGATAGTTTCCGGCTTCAGGACTTCCCCGCGAGACTCAGCCAAAATGGACTCGGGAGAAGCTAAACCTATAGAGATCTTGTTAAACCTCTGTACTGTATTCTTATCATTATTTCTAGCCATAATAAATGGTGCTATCTAATTATTGTAAAATGCAGTGTGCCGGGTGAGCAGCACACTGCAAAGCTTTATTCTTCTAATCTAATATCTAATCCCAGACCTTTCAGTTCGTGCATCAACACGTTGAAAGATTCAGGTAGTCCAGGTTCCGGCATTGGCTCACCTTTTACAATGGCCTCATAGGTCTTAGCCCTTCCAATTACATCATCAGACTTCACAGTAAGAATTTCACGCAGGGTTGCAGAAGCACCGTAGGCTTCCAGAGCCCAAACCTCCATCTCACCAAATCGCTGACCACCAAATTGTGCTTTACCTCCAAGAGGCTGCTGGGTGATGAGTGAGTATGGCCCAATGGAACGTGCGTGCATCTTATCATCGATCATGTGACCAAGTTTTAGCATATAGATCACACCAACAGTTGCAGCCTGGTCAAAACGATCTCCGGTACCACCATCATAAAGATAGGTGTGACCAAAGCGTGGAATTCCGGCTTCATCTGTCAATTCATTGATCTGGTCTATGGTCGCACCGTCAAAAATTGGAGTAGCATATTTCTTCCCTAATTTTTGTCCGGCCCATCCAAGAACAGTTTCATAGATCTGCCCAATGTTCATACGCGATGGTACCCCAAGAGGGTTCAACACGATGTCTACAGGCGTACCGTCTGCAAGGAATGGCATATCTTCTTCACGTACGATCCTGGCAACAATACCTTTGTTACCGTGACGTCCTGCCATTTTATCCCCAACTTTCAGTTTTCTCTTCTTGGCAATGTAAATTTTTGCCAATTTGATGATACCAGATGGTAATTCATCCCCAACTGAAATGGTGAACTTCTCTCTTCTAAGGTTACCCTGGATGTCGTTCTCCTTGATACGGTAGTTATGCAGAAGGTCTGCAACCATAGCATTAAGGTGATCATCTGTAGTCCAGGTTCCCTGAGTAAGGTGAGCGTAGTCGTCTACTGCGTTCAACATTTTCTGGGTATATTTCTTCCCTTTTGGAAGGATCTCTTCTCCAAGGTCATTCATAACACCCTGGGCAGTTTTTCCACCAATGACAGCAAAAAGTTTATCTACCAGTTCAGATTTTAAAATGGCAAATTTCGCTTCATATTTCTTTTCAAGTGCAGCAACATCTTCCTTATCCTGAGCTCTCTTACGCTTATCCTTAATGGCACGGGCAAACAATTTCTTGTCTATTACCACACCTCTAAGCGATGGAGAAGCTTTAAGAGAAGCATCTTTTACATCACCGGCCTTGTCTCCAAAGATCGCTCTAAGAAGTTTTTCTTCAGGAGTAGGATCGCTTTCTCCTTTTGGAGTGATCTTACCTATAAGAATATCTCCCGGCTTAACTTCAGCACCAATCCTGATCATTCCGTTTTCATCAAGGTCTTTTGTAGCCTCTTCAGAAACGTTAGGAATGTCATTGGTCAATTCTTCGTTACCTAATTTGGTATCCCTTACTTCAAGAGAATACTCATCAATATGGATTGAAGTAAAGATGTCATCTCTAACCACTTTTTCTGAGATCACGATAGCATCTTCAAAGTTATATCCTTTCCATGGCATGAAGGCAACCTTCATGTTACGTCCCAGTGCAAGTTCCCCTGCTTCTGTAGCGTAACCCTGGCAAAGTACCTGTCCTTTACTTACCCTGTCTCCTACTCTTACGATTGGCTTCAGGTTAATGGAAGTACCCTGGTTGGTCTTTCTGAATTTTACCAGTTCATAGGTCTTGGAATCTGAATCAAAGCTTACCATTCGCTCTTCCTCAGTTCTGTCATATTTTATCGTAATCCTTTCTGCATCAACATATTCCACAGTTCCTTCTCCTTCAGCATTAATCAATACACGGGAATCTGTAGCTACCTGTCTTTCCAGTCCTGTACCTACGATTGGGGAATCAACTCTCAATAACGGTACTGCCTGGCGCATCATGTTAGATCCCATCAAAGCACGGTTCGCATCATCATGTTCAAGGAACGGGATAAGAGAAGCCGAAATAGAAGCGATCTGGTTAGGAGCAACATCAATATAATGAACCTTTGTTGGTTCTACGAGCGGGAAATCACCTTCCTCACGGGCAGTAATCCTTTCTCGTTCAATGGTACCATCATCAGAAATAGGAATGTTCGCCTGGGCGATCAATTTCTCTTCTTCCTCTTCGGCACTCAGGTATCGAGGCTCATCTTTAATATTAACTTTTCCATTTATCACCTCACGGTATGGAGTTTCAAGGAATCCCATAGAGTTCACTTTCGCATAAGAAGAAAGTGAAGAGATCAAACCAATGTTTGGACCTTCAGGGGTCTCGATAGGACAAAGCCTTCCGTAGTGAGTATAATGAACGTCACGCACCTCAAAACCGGCACGCTCACGGGAAAGACCACCAGGCCCAAGAGCCGATAATCTTCGTTTGTGAGTGATCTCTGCCAGCGGGTTCGTTTGATCCATGAACTGAGACAACTGGTTGGTACCAAAAAATGAATTGATCACAGAAGAAAGTGTCTTCGCGTTGATCAAATCAATTGGAGTAAACACTTCATTGTCACGTACGTTCATACGCTCACGAATAGTTCTGGCCATACGAGCCAAACCTACTCCAAACTGCTGAGACAGCTGCTCTCCTACTGTTCTTACACGACGGTTGGACAAGTGATCGATATCATCGACCTCTGCCTTAGAGTTGATAAGTTCAATAAGATATTTAACGATGGTGATGATATCTTCACGGGTAAGCACTTGCTTATCCATAGTAACATCAAGACCAAGTTTTTTATTCATTCTGTAACGCCCCACTTCTCCAAGGCTGTATCGCTGGTCTGAGAAGAAAAGCTTGTCAATGATTCCGCGGGCAGTTTCCTCATCGGGCGGTTCTGCATTACGAAGTTGACGGTATATGTGTTCCACCGCTTCTTTTTCAGAATTGGTTGGATCCTTTTGTAAGGTATTATGGATAATAGCGTAGTCGCCGGTTTGATTATCTTCTTTATGCAAAAGAATGGTCTTGGAACCGGTTTCAACTATTTCTTCAATATGATCTTTTTCAAGAACGGTATCACGATCAAGTACGATTTCGTTACGTTCAATTGAAACCACCTCTCCAGTATCTTCATCTACAAAATCTTCATACCAGGTGTTCAATACACGTGCGGCGAGTTTACGCCCAAGGACTTTTTTAAGCCCTGCTTTAGATACTTTCACCTCTTCAGCAAGGTCAAAGATCTCAAGAATGTCTTTGTCACGCTCAAATCCAATAGCACGGAAAAGAGTGGTAACGGGTAATTTTTTCTTCCTATCGATATAGGCGTACATTACGCTGTTGATATCGGTAGCGAATTCAATCCATGAACCTTTGAAAGGAATTACACGGGCAGAGTAAAGTTTTGTCCCGTTGGCATGGAAGGATTGTCCAAAGAATACTCCGGGAGACCGGTGCAACTGAGAAACTACTACGCGCTCAGCTCCATTGATACAAAAGGTCCCGCTTGGGGTCATGTAAGGAATAGTCCCCAGGTACACATCCTGAACAATAGTTTCAAAATCCTCATGTTCGGGGTCTGTACAATAAAGCTTTAACCGTGCTTTAAGCGGTACACTATAGGTCAATCCACGCTCGATACATTCCTGAAGAGAGTATCGCGGCGGGTCCACAAAATAGTCTAAAAATTCTAGTACGAATTGGTTACGGGTGTCCGTAATGGGAAAGTTCTCCATGAAGGTGTTATATAAACCTTCATTTCCTCTTTCTTCTGATTTTGTTTCTAGTTGAAAGAAGTCCTGGAATGACTTGATCTGGATATCCAGAAAGTCGGGGTAAGCAGGCCTGTTCTTTACAGAAGAGAAACTCAATCTTTCAGTTTGCGTTGCTAACATCAATGGACGGAATTATGTTAAATAAAAAAAATATGTGCGAAATAAACAGGAAATGTTCATATACGCAAAATGGTTTAGACCTCAGAGAACCTAATCTCCGGGTCTAAACCTATACTATTTAGTGGGTTTAGCTTACTTAAGCTCAACCTCAGCTCCTGCTTCTTCTAACTGTGCTTTTAATGCTTCAGCTTCGTCTTTAGAAACTCCCTCTTTTACTGGTTTTGGAGCATTGTCTACCAATTCTTTAGCATCTTTCAAGCCAAGACCGGTAAGTTCTTTTACTAATTTAACTACGGCTAGTTTTGAACCACCCGGAGCCTTAAGGATCACGTCAAATTCAGACTGCTCTTCAGCGGCTTCTTCACCACCACCGGCAGCAGCACCACCAGCAACTACAGCTGCAGCTGCAGGCTCAATCCCGTATTCCTCTTTTAATATATCAGCTAACTCGTTTACTTCTTTTACTGTTAGGTTAACCAATTGTTCTGCGAAATCTTTTAAATCTGCCATTTTCTATCGTTTTTAAAATGTTCTGTAAAAATATATTTGTTAAAAAGTGCGTACTTGTTTATCCTTCCTTTTCTGAAAGGGTCTTAAGAATTCCTGCGAGTTTACCGCCACCCGATTTAAGTGCCGAAATAACATTTTTAGCAGGTGATTGAAGCAATCCAACGATATCTCCAATAACTTCTTCCTTAGACTTGATGTTAACCAGGGTTTCCAGTTTATCATCTCCTACGAAGATAGCCTCTTCAATAAACGCGCCCTTTAGTAAAGGCTTATCAGATTTCTTTCTGAATTCTTTAATTACCTTAGCCGGTCCATTTCCTGTTTCAGAAAACATGATGGAAGTATTTCCTTTCAATACTGAAGGAAGCTCTCCAAAATCTTTATCTGAACTCTCCATGGCCTTGGCCAAAAGTGTGTTCTTAACTACCGCAAGTTTTATGTTGGCTTTAAAACAGGCTCTGCGCAGGTTTGTTGTGCTCAAAGCATTTAAGCCTGAAATATCTGCTAAGTAAATAGTGGTATTATCAGCTAACTGGGCAGTTAAATCTTCAATTACTCTTGATTTTTCTTCTCTTGTCATAATCTAATAATATTATTGCTCAGTGAACCTTTTTGTATCAATCTCAACACTCGGACTCATTGTGCTTGACATGTGTATACTTTTAATGTAAACACCTTTAGCAGCCTGAGGTTTCAATTTTACCAGGGTAGTTAATAATTCTCTTGCATTTCCTGCTATCTTCTCTGCATCAAAAGATGCTTTCCCGATACCAGCGTGAACAATACCTGTCTTATCTACTTTGAAATCGATCTTACCGGCTTTCACATCAGATACAGCTTTAGCCACATCCATAGTTACCGTTCCGGTCTTTGGGTTAGGCATAAGCCCTCTTGGTCCTAGAACACGTCCTAATGGTCCAAGTTTACCCATAACGCTTGGCATAGTGATGATCACATCAACATCTGTCCAACCGCCCTTGATCTTTTCAAGGTACTCGTCTAAACCAACATAATCTGCGCCGGCTTCTTTGGCTTCTGCCTCCTTATCTGGAGTCACAAGAGCCAAAACCTTCACGTCTTTACCTGTACCGTGTGGTAAGGTAACTACGCCACGCACCATTTGATTAGCCTTACGGGGATCTACGTTCAAACGAACGGCCAAATCCACAGAAGGATCAAAGTTTACATTGGAAATCTCTTTTATTAAAGCTGAAGCTTCTGTAACCGAATAAGTTTTACCTTTTTCAAGTTTAGACTGTGCTTCCTTTTGCTTATTAGTCAATCTTGCCATTTTTAATTTCTTTTTGGATTAAAAAGGTGCTTGTCCTTTTACAGTAATTCCCATAGATCTTGCTGTTCCTGCCACCATCTTCATTGCAGACTCAATAGTGAATGCATTTAGATCCTGCATTTTATCTTCAGCAATGGTTCTTACCTGATCCCAAGAAACACTAGCTATTTTCTTACGGTTTGGTTCACCAGAACCTTTTTTAGCCTTCGCAGCTTCTAAAATCTGAACTGCAGCCGGTGGAGTCTTAATTACAAAATCAAAAGACTTATCTTTAAATACTGTAATCACACAAGGCAATACTTTTCCCTGCTTATCCTGGGTTCTTGCATTAAACTGCTTACAGAACTCCATGATATTAACCCCGGCGGCACCCAAAGCTGGTCCAACTGGTGGTGATGGGTTAGCAGCACCTCCGCGAACTTGTAACTTAACAACCTTACTTACTTCTTTTGCCATTTTATTAATTTTAAGATGATAGTTTTGTTAGTGGAAGCATACTAAAACTACCCAAAAATATATAGTGTAACAGTTATTATACTTTTTCTACCTGCATATAGCTTAGTTCCAGCGGAGTCTTCCTTCCGAAGATCTTCACCATTACTTCAAGCTTACGCTTCTCTTCATTTATCTTCTCAACCGTACCGTTAAAGCCGTTGAACGGGCCATCGATCACCTTAATGGTTTCTCCAATAGTGAACGGGATCGCAACATTATCAGCCTTAACTGATAATTCATCAACCTTACCGAGCATACGATTAACTTCAGATTTTCTCAAAGGCACAGGATCTCCGCCCTTCGTTTCTCCTAAGAAACCGATAACGCCGTTAATAGACTTGATTATGTGAGGAATCTCCCCGCCAATATTAGCAAGGATCATAACGTAGCCAGGGAAATATACCCTTTCTTTGTTTACTTTTTTGCCATTCCTGATTTGAATGACCTTTTCTGTAGGTACAAGAACCTGCTCTATAAAATCTTCAAGGCCTTCATGAGCGATCTCCCGCTCAATATATTCCTTTACTTTATTCTCTTGTCCGCTAACGGCACGAACCACATACCATTTTTTGTCTTTCACCTCTGCCATTGCAATACTGTTTATGATTTAATCCATTCAAAATATTGCTCTATCATTCCGCTAAAAACGGTATCAACTCCCCAGATAGCCAGGGCAAAAATGATTGAAAATACAGCCACAACAACAGTAAGCCTTTGCGCTTCCGGCCAGGTTGGCCAGGTTACGTGGTTCTTTAATTCATTGTATGACTCTGAGATGTAATTAACTATTCCTGCCATGGTATTTTATTTTGCCTTTTTAAGCTTTACTAAGTGCAGGCATTCTGAGATTCTTTCCCCTTTGAAAGAGGTACGGCCTCCTGCCTAATTGATCAATATTATTAAGAATAATCAGAAAAATTCGATCATTTCTTTATGCACGGGTTGAGAGACTCGAACTCCCGACACCTGGTTTTGGAGACCAGTGCTCTACCAACTGAGCTAAACCCGTAAATATAAGTCAAGGTATTCACAAAAGTGAATACCTTAACTTTATAATTCTAGACTTTAATTAGTCAAGGATCTCAGTAACCTGGCCAGCACCTACTGTTCTACCACCTTCACGGATAGCGAAACGTAGACCAATATTCATGGCAATTGGCTGGATCAAATCAACGTGGATAGTCAAGTTATCCCCAGGCATTACCATCTCTACTCCTTCTGGTAAGTTAATAGTACCAGTTACATCAGTTGTACGTACATAAAACTGTGGACGGTAGTTGTTATGGAATGGAGTGTGACGTCCACCTTCTTCTTTCTTAAGGATATAAACCTCAGCTTTGAATTTAGCGTGTGGAGTTACAGATCCTGGCTTGGTAATTACCATACCTCTTGAGATTTGAGTTTTCTCAATACCTCTAAGCAGGATACCAACGTTGTCACCAGCTTCACCTCTATCCAATATTTTACGGAACATCTCAACACCTGTAACAGTAGATGTCAATTTTCCAGCTCCCATACCAATGATCTCTACAGGATCTCCGGTGTTAGCAACACCAGTCTCGATACGACCGGTTGCAACAGTACCACGACCAGTAATAGAGAATACATCTTCGATAGGCATAAGGAATGGCTTATCAACATCGCGCTCTGGCAATTCGATCCAGCTATCAACAGCTTCCATCAAATCAAGAACAGTTTTTGTCCACTTCTCATCTCCGTTAAGAGCACCAAGTGCAGATCCTGAAATTACAGGTCCGTTATCACCATCATATTCGTAGAAAGAAAGAAGATCTCTAACTTCCATTTCAACTAGCTCAAGAAGCTCTTCATCATCAACAAGGTCAACTTTGTTAAGGAATACAACGATTCTTGGAATACCAACCTGGCGTCCAAGAAGGATGTGCTCACGAGTTTGTGGCATAGGACCATCTGTAGCCGCAACCACAAGAATAGCACCGTCCATTTGGGCAGCACCAGTAACCATGTTCTTCACATAATCCGCGTGACCAGGACAGTCAACGTGTGCATAGTGACGCTTCTCTGTTGAATATTCAACGTGCGAAGAGTTAATGGTAATACCTCTTTCTTTTTCTTCCGGAGCATTATCAATTTGATCAAAAGATCTAGCTTCTGAATAACCGGCATCAGCCATTACCTTAGTAATCGCTGCTGTTAAAGTTGTTTTTCCGTGATCTACGTGTCCAATTGTACCTATGTTTAGGTGCGGCTTGGACCGATCGTAAGTTTCCTTTGCCATAATTAATACTTATTTAATCTTAGTTATATATTAGTGTTCAATTTTATACAAAATCTAGAGCCAACGACGAGAATTGAACTCGTGACCTCTTCCTTACCAAGGAAACGCTCTACCCCTGAGCTACGTCGGCAAAAAAGTCTTTCTCCTATTATATGCCGGAGAAAATACATAAGGATAAACCTTAAATTTTATTTAGCAGAAAAACACGCCTGTAGCGTGAAATCCTTACTTTCGAAAAGAAAAACCTCCTTTCCCCTATTTTCCGCCCCGAACAGGATCAAATCTGAATTTAAACCTCCCCAAAAAGGAATAGAGCGGGATACCAGGCTCCTTTCGATTCGCTTTGCAAGCTAACTCAGGACAGGCTTCTCACCCTGCATTCTGATTTAAATAAAATTCAATTCTCATAAATCTTATTTCCACCAGAAAGACTTAGAGCGGGAGACCGGGTTCGAACCGGCGACATTCAGCTTGGAAGGCTGACGCTCTACCAACTGAGCTACTCCCGCAATTCTTAAATCCCAAGTCTCAAGCACCAAATCCCAATTTGGTATTTGGAATTTGTTATTTGGAATTTAATTTTTGTGGGGAGAGCAGGATTCGAACCTGCGAAGTTAAAAACAGCAGATTTACAGTCTGCCCTCGTTGGCCGCTTGAGTATCTCCCCAATTATAATCTTATCAATATTTCACAGAACCACTCGCTTTGGCTTAGGGCTTGCTTTTTGAAGCCGCAAATTAAAAGAAAATTAAATTATCTTCCAAAGCTTTTTTTTCAATATTTTAAGAACATCAACAACAGGTTCCTTGCCTGTTTTTTCAGAGCCGATGGAGGGACTCGAACCCACGACCTGCTGATTACAAATCAGCTGCTCTAGCCAGCTGAGCTACATCGGCCAATCACTTCTTTTCCATAAAAAAAGTCCGCTATTTCTAACGGACTGCAAATGTATTAATTTTATTCAGTTCTCAAAACATTTCTGAAAAATATTTTAGGCAACCTGAGCACTAAATTTCCTTTTTCTTTTTTGAAGCTGGCGTTCCAAAGAACTAACACATTCATCTACACCAATTTCAAACCTTCGGCCTTTCTTTTTGCAAATAAGCTCATCACCGGGAATGCTCAGCAAAATTTCTGAAATCTTATTTTCTTTATCACTGGTATTTTCCACTTTTAAATAAATATCTGCATGGATCACATTGTCATAATGACTCTCCAGTTTATCCAGCTTCTTTTGAATGAAATCTACCAGTTTTTGATCTGCAGTGAAATTGACCGACTGTACGTTAATTTTCATAGTACTTGAAATTTAATTAAACAATTAGTGAGGTCCCTTTTTCCTGTTCCGCGGGTGTGCGTTCCTGTAAACCCTGCTTAATTCGGTCATGCTGTTATGGGTGTAAACCTGGGTAGCAGCAAGACTTGAATGTCCAAGCAGTTCTTTGACAGCATTTAAATGAGCACCCTGGTTCAGCAAATGAGTAGCAAAAGAATGCCGCAGGATGTGCGGACTTTTTTTTAGCTTACTCGAGATACCTCTAAAGTAATTATTTATTGTTCTATAAACAAGGGAATCGTATACTTTAACGCCCTTCACGGTGAGGAATAAATACCCTCCGGAATCCCCCTTTTCAACTGTTTTTCTCTCCGGTAAATACGCTGCTATAGTTTCTATTACAGAAGGCAGCAGCGGGATGAAACGCTCCTTGTTACCCTTACCCCTAACCTTGAGAAGCTTTCCTGAAAGTTCCACGTTTCCAAGTTTGATCCCTATAAGTTCACTGCGTCTAATCCCGGTTGAATAGAAAAGTTCTATCATGAGTTTATCCCTCATTTCTACGAATCCTTCGGCAGGAAATGAACTTAATGCCAGGCTTACTTCGGTTTCAGAAAAAGGAACCTGCAGCTTCCCTGAAGCTTTAAGCGAACGGTGATTGGAAAGCGGTGACACCTCGAGCTGTTTGGTCTTTTGAAGAAACTTAAAATAAGATTTTAGGGAGGAAACCTTTCGGTTAATGCTTGAATTTGAAAGACCGCTTTCCGCCAGGGATACGATCCAGCTTCTAACCTGAGGATAGTTTACTTCTTTTAGTGCCTTTTGATCATATTCCGCAGTAATGAATTCTGCAAAGGAAAGAAGGTCTTTCCTGTAGGCAGTTACCGTGTGCGGAGAATAATTCTTCTCCAGTTCAAGGTATTCGAAAAAACGGGTAAATTGATCCTGAGGCATAAAAAAACTGTTGGCAAACAAAGTTATCAAACTTTAGCTTACCAACAGTTAATATAATGTATACCTAAGAACCAGGCTTAGGAATTGATACTAGATCTCTTCCTGATCTCTTAAGTGCTGAATGTATTCAGCTTTTTGGATTTGAGCCCTACGTTCTACGGACGGCTTTGTGAATGCTTGACGACTTCTCAACTGACGCATTGTTCCTGTGCGATCAAATTTACGCTTGAAACGCTTCAGCGCTCTATCAATATTTTCTCCGTCTTTAACTGGTATAATTAACATAGTGTCACCTCCTTTCTTTAAGAATTAATTTCGAGCTGCAAATATACTCGTTAATTACAAACTCACAATTATATTTTATGAAAATTTAAAATTCCAGGCACCATATTCGAAATTCCAAATCTTGAATCCTGAATCCTGAATTTACTTCGCCGCGGGCCTGTATTCCTTCTTATCGATCACCATTTTCGCGATCACTTCCCTTAGGATCTCTGAAGTACCACCTCCAATTGGTCCAAGCCTGCTGTCTCTGGACAGCCTTGCCAAGGGATAATCTTCCATATAACCATACCCTCCAAGGAACTGAAGACACTGATAGATCACCTTATCGGCCATCTTTGTTGAAAGCAGTTTTGACATGCTCGCTTCTTTCACCACATACTCCCCTTTGTCAAGTCTTTCGGCAACCGAGTAGTTAAACTCTTTATTCATTTCTACTTCACTGGCCATATCTGCAATGCTGTGCCTTAGAGCTTGAAATTTATCTATAGTTTTTCCAAATGCCACTCTCTCACTCATATACTGAAGAGTATAATCAAGAGCATACTCTGCGCGGGCATGAGCATTGATCCCCATGATCAATCTTTCAAATGCAAAGTGCTGCATGATGTATGGAAAACCTTTCCCTTCTTCTCCCATAAGGTGGCTCGCAGGGATCTCGACATTGTCAAATGCGATCTCTGCCGTGTCTGAAGCTCTCCAGCCAAGCTTATCAAGCTTGGTAGCAGAAATTCCAGGGGTATCCCGGTCCACGATAAAAATGCTCATCCCTTTATTGTGCAGTTCAGGGTTGGTCTTTGCCGCTACCACCAGATAATCTGAATATACTCCATTGGTGATAAAGGTCTTGGAACCGTTGATCACATACTTGTCCCCTTTTTTAACTGCAGTGGTCTTCATTCCTGCAACATCAGAGCCTCCAAAAGGCTCTGTGATACAAAGACACCCAATCATCTCACCTTCTATACTGGCGGTAAGATATTTTTGTTTGATATCCTCATCCCCTTCTTTTGCCACATGGGTCATTGCAAGGTAAGCGTGGGCCCACATTGCTGCAGCAAATCCACCTGAGTTTATCTTCTGAAGTTCTTCCAAAAAGATCACGGTATAAAAAATATCAAGACCCATTCCACCATACTGCTCTGGGTAATTAAGGCCGAAGTAGCCCATTTCCCCAAATTTTTTCCAGATAAACCGATCTATAGTACCTGTCTTTTCCCATTTTTCAATATGTGGCACCACCTCCTTTTGTAAAAACTCCTGAAAGCTTTTTCTGAATAATTCGTGTTCTTCTGTAAAATACCTGCTGTTCATATAATTGTTTTATAGTATCTGAATAGTTTAAGGGGGGATAAGAAATCACACGATCTCTTAGTCGATTGCCAAATATAATTTAATTCTGTCTATTTTTTCTACCGGAAATTCCTTTATCTGTCCCAGCTCCTCAAAAGACTGGATCTCACCTTTTCGCTCCCTGTATTTTATCACTACTCTCGCAAGTTCATAATTGAAATAAGGTAATTCTGAAAGTTGAAGTATCGTTACAGAATTGATGTCCTGTTTCTCCAAATTACTTTCTTTCACCTCAAACCCCTTCAGCACCCGGTCTATTACTTCAGGGGAAAGTCCATAAACATCCTTGAGCTGTATCGCATGCCTGAAGCCGCCAAGGCTTTCCCTGTACTTTACGATCCTTTCAGAAAGTTTCTCTCCAATTCCGTACACCCGTTGTAAATCTTCGGCAGTAGCAGCATTAAGGTCCTGCTTAATGACGGCTTCTGAAATAGTCTTTTGACCCATTTCTTTTTTTAAGTTCGTTTCCCGCCATTCCGGGAATTTAAAGTGGGGAGAAATAACCTCCAACAGGGAGTCAGATACCCCGGTAACCTTCCGGAAATCTTCCGCAGAATTTATCCATGAACCATTTGCCCGATATGCATGCAGCCTGTCGATCTCATCTACAGTCATGCCCAGAGTGTAACCTTTATAATCTGAAATGAAATTGGGATTAAAAGGGGCTGTAACCACCGTGTCTTTTTCTGAGGCCACCAGTTTGAGGGAGTCAAGTTTCCTCTGCAGTTCTACTACCAGCTGCTGCTGATCTTCATTCCCGGCGCCCCGTGAAGAAAAGGGGTAGAAAAAATAAACCAGTTGCAGCAGGATTATAACCAGTACCAAAAGAAAGATCCCATTCTGTTGGCTTCTGTTGAGCACAAAATGGGATCTCCAATTCTTCATAAGGTCTAAATGTTAAGAAGCCTTTTTAACCTTTTCTTTTTCGGGGCTGCGAAATAGCTCACCGGCCTTTAATTTTCTACTGTATTCATCAAGGTCTCTCTTTACCTCACCAGACATAATATAAAGTCCGATAATATTAGGGAAAGACATTGCAAGTATCATCATATCTGAGAAATCCAGCACGGCTCCAAGACTTACAGATGCTCCTATGACCACAAATACTAAAAATAACGCCTTATAAACTATTTCAATTTTTTTGCTTTTTCCAAAAAGGTAAGTCCATGCCCTCATCCCGTAGTATGACCATGAGATCATTGTGGAGAATGCAAAAAGGAATACAGCAGTGGCCAGTACATAAGGGAACCAGGAGATCACACTTCCAAACGCGCTGGAAGTAAGTTCTACCCCACCTATTCCTTCTACTTCGTGCATACCGGTAAATATTAACACCAGGGCGGTAAGGGTACATACCACAACCGTGTCAATGAAGGGCTCAAGAAGCGCCACAAAACCTTCAGATGGCGGGTGATTGGTCTTGGCGGCACTGTGCGCAATGGCAGCAGAACCAACCCCGGCCTCATTCGAAAAGGCAGCACGCTGGAAGCCAACGATCAATACTCCAATAACTCCACCTTTTAAGGCACTCGGACTAAAAGCTCCGTTCCAGATTGCTGAAAATGCAGGCCCAATGTTCTCTATATTTACCCCAATCACCACCAGGGCTCCAAGTATATAAACTGCAGCCATGATAGGAACTATCTTTCCCGTAACCTTTGCAATACTGGAAATTCCTCCAATGATAACTACTCCCACAAGTACAGCTACAACAAGACCAAAGATGAATCCATTGCCTACAAGGGCCGGAAATTCACCAGCAAGGATCACAAAAGACTGGTTGGCCTGGAACATGTTTCCTCCTCCAAAAGAGGCACCAATGGCAAGAATAGCAAAGAAAACCGCCAGGAATTTACCCAGTCCTTTCTGACCTCTTTTCTCCAGACCATATCTCAGGTAGTTCATAGGCCCTCCAAAAACACGGCCTTCACTGTTGATAAATCTATATTTTACCCCAAGGGTACATTCCACGAATTTGGAAGACATCCCCAGTAGACCCGCAAGGATCATCCAAAAAGTTGCTCCTGCTCCTCCAAGCGATACAGCAACAGCCACCCCGGCAATATTACCGAGTCCTACAGTTCCCGATACGGCAGTTGCCAGTGCCTGGAAATGGGTAACCTGTCCCGGTGCGTTTGGATCGTCATACTTCCCACGGGCCAGTTCAAGCGAATGTTTGAACCCGCGAAAATTTATAAACCCTAATCTTAATGTAAAGAATAACGCGCCCAAAACAAGCCATACCACGATAAAAGGAATATCTTTTTGCTGCAGGTCCCCGTTTGGATGTGTAAGGGCTACCGGCTGGTCATATTCTATAGCGGCAAGGTATTGTGCACCCTGCTCTATCACGTGTTGTTTGTTCTCTGAGTTATAGATCATTCCGCCTTCCTGCACCAGGTATTTAAGATTCCCGTTTGCATTGGCATAGGCAGTAATATCTTCTCCGTTCTTGGAAATTATAGCAATGGCCTCTCCCTCTTCAACATGAGTGCCTTCTGCCAGTAACCATTCTTTTAATATGAACTGGCCTTCTATGGTGGCAGACCATTCTGGTGCCGGCACTCTCTTTACGTCGGCATAAACCACAGGATCATAAATACCTATAGCCGAAAAAGGATCCCAGAATAGTACACTTCCCATGCTCTCCACTATTGGGGCAAAGGTTCCGTTGAAGTGCTCAGTTATAGCTTTGGCCTCTACAGTATACTCTTCAGTAACTTCATTCCCTGCAGCATCTGTTACCGTAACGCTATATGGCACTCCCTCTATCAGATTTTCTGACCGGGGGGAATCCATAGGAGTAGACTGGCTGGACCATCGATAAGTATAAGGTGGGGTTCCTCCTTCAACGTTCAACTCAACAAAACCGTCATTTATAACTTTTGATGGATTTTCAATCTCAGCATTTAATTTTAACTCCTGGGCAAAAATTGTGAATACTGAAAAGAAAAAAAGAAATGAAAGCAAGTACTTTCTCATAAGATCTGATTAAAAAATTTAATTTTTGGGTTGTTTTTTTCGGCCAAGCAAGATGCTAAAAAATTTAACGTTTTCAAATTTTAGCAAGTTAAATTGCAAAGAAAACGTTAAGTGCGATCTATTGCTGCCTCAAAAAACCCTTTGCTTCCGAAGAATTACAGATCAAAAACTGAAGTTCGCTTAGCATAGATCATGTCCTTGAACTTTAGCAAAAAGGCAAGGGTAAGATAAAAAGCGAAACCTATTCCGAAGGTCGCAAAAGAAAGGTAGATAAAGAAAAGGCGCACATTCTTGGCCCGCATTCCCAGTTTGTCTGCAAATCTGGAGGACACGTAAAAGCCATGCCTTTCAAAAAAATTCCTTATTTGAGTGACCATTTTATACATAAAAACAAAGATATTAAATTCATGCCTGCCTCTGCAATAATTTTATACCCAGTCCGCAATGCAGGCAGTTGTTTTTATCGCAATACTCCTTCTTTAACTGCAACAGCGCCTGAGACTGCAAGGCATTGGTGGCAGTTCCCGTTCTCAGCTCATTGAATTTTTGGATGATCTTGTTGGATTCCGCCGGTAAAGAGGTCATAATATTGATCAGGGTTTCATCCTCCTCCCTACCCTGCTGCTGAAGGTAACAGAACTTGACCGGAACAAGGGTATTAATAATAAGAAGGTTTAGAAAGGAAGTAGTGAATGCCTTCTTGCGGGAAGGATGAGATCTCCTGAAGGTATAGTGGGTTTTCCAGTACTCATTTATCCCGCCTGTAAAAAGCTCTCTTAATTCTTCCACGTTCCCGGCTTCCATCAATTTCGAAAATAGTGCCGGCGTTAGTTTATATACTGCAGCAAGTTGCACCAACCTTAACTCAGGGAAATTATCGGGCCTTAACCGGAAGTATTTCACCGGACTTATTCCTTCCCTTGAAAGCCGGTATTTATGCTTTAGGAACAGATAATCCTGTTTCAGTTTTAGATAATACGAATCTTCAAGGTCGTCTTCCAGCAGCCCAGCCTGACCCAATAGAAGCGCTTCCAGGTTATCCCGATCACCCCTGCATTTCCGTACAACCGCAAATGGAATAGATTCGGCAATGCTTAAAAAAGCTTCCCCGTTCAAGTTGAGACCAAAATTCCTGGCCAGCATTTTAAAAAGTACTTCTTCCCAGTTTCCGGCAGATCGTTGAAGAAGCGAATAGATCAATTTTGATTTTGATTCCAGCCTCTCAAAATACAGACGCTCAAGCCAGTTGTCTAAAGTAAATTCTTCAAACCCCTTAAAATCAGATTCGCAATTTATCCAGTTGCCGGCAGGGCGAAGGAGCAGCCGCTCATAATTCTCAAGGGTTGATTTTGGTACGATATTATGCAATTCGAGCACAGGCACGGCCGATTGATCTTTTCTATAAACATCTACATCATGTTTCCATACAACGTGCAGGATCACGTTATCATAAGCAGGATCTATCTCATGCCGGTGCCTGTACCAGTCAGATGAATTGATGTGGATCTCTACATTTCCTGCCCATTCCTGATCACCAATGACCACCCTTGAATTAAAAAAATCGGGACCTGAAAGAAAATTGTGGCTTCCGGCAGAAAGAACGGTAACAGGAGCTCCCTCTGTAGTGAAAAGTCCACTATGCTTCCATTTTTGAAACTCCCATAAATAATGTAGATAATCTTCCTGCATGTGGATAAATGTAAAAAATTTCTTTTTACAAAATCCACTTAACTTACTTAAAAAGAGTTATTTATACTAATTACCCCCACTTGTCTTTTCAGCAATTTCTTTTACGATCTCCTGTACCCAAAGCGTATACATCTTGCCACTTGGGTGAAGATCATCTGTGGCGGTTAGGGAGGGATCTGTTGCTGCCTTTCTGGAAATAGGGGTGATGTTATAGAATTCAATATCAAATTCTGCTGCTGTCTCCTCAAACACTGCATTGAACAGGTCGATCTCTTTCCTGATCTCCTCTGCTTTTTCCTTGCCAAATGGAGTCACTCCATAATCAGGAATACTTACGGCAAAGACTCCGTCTTTTCCGGAATTTGAACGGGAAATAGCCCGTCTAAAGATCTCTTTAAGGTCCTCCCTGTACTCCTCAATAGATCTACCCTGGTATTGATTATTTACCCCTATCAATACAGAAACGAGGTCAAATTTCTCATCATTAAGCCTTTCATCCATAGCCTTTAAAAGATCTGCGGTAGTCCAGCCGGTACGGGCGATGATACGTGGGTGATTTACAGGCACGTCACGTTCCCTCAAACTGTCACTTAATTGCACCGGCCAACGGAGCGTCTTATGAACGCTCTCACCTATGGTGTAAGAATCCCCAAGGGCAAGATAATTTAGTTCGGGTGTTTCTTTTATTGGAAGTTTTTCTTCTGAATCTATACAACTACAGAAGATTGCGTTAACGAAAAAGAGGAAGAGTAATTTTTTCATAGTGGGTAAATAAGTCTGCAAAATATAATTTTTCCTTCACAAAACCGGCTCTATGTAATTTATCTATATTTATCAAAAATACCCTTTTATGAAAACTTTGTTGCCTCTCCTCCTCTTGATGGTAAGCCTCAATGGTTCTGCTCAGGAACCCGACCCCGGGCTGAAATTCTGGAACAGCCTGCAGGATCACTGCGGAAAATCATACGAAGGAACAGTGGCCGAAGCGCCCGAAAATGACGATTTCAGAGGAAAAAAATTAGTGATGCACGTTCGCTCCTGCGAAGAAAATGTCATCAGAATCCCATTTTTTGTGGGCGAGGACAGGTCCCGAACCTGGGTACTTACCCGGGTGGGTGACCGTATTCAGTTAAAACATGATCACCGCCACAAGGACGGCAGCGAAGATGAAGTGACCATGTATGGAGGAATGACTTCCAACCCGGGGCTGGCAAACCTGCAGGTTTTCCCGGCAGACCAGGAAACTGCCGCTCTCATTCCGCAGGCCGCCTCAAACATCTGGTGGATCTCCCTTGATGATAACCTTTTCACTTACAATCTTCGACGCCTGGGAACAGACAGGGAATTCAGAGTGGAATTTGATCTTACCCGGCCAGTAGAAACTCCTCCGGCACCATGGGGTGCGGAAGAATAACTTTCTTAATTCGGGGTTAAACCTATCTGGGCATTCTTTAAATAAGAAGGGAAATAATTATATTACCCTGAATGCATTTAAAGATTATGGAACCCGAAAACACTTCAAATCCAAAACATTCTGAAACAACCTTTCCAAAGGAAGCGAACAGGGAACAATCAGGAAAACCCATCGGGAACGAACCTGAAAAAAAGTCTTTCCTGCAAGTGGTCAAGAAGGTTGGCTTTTCTGTATGGGTGGCGGTGATGGTCATTGGAGGAGTTCTTGCCTTTCTTACTTCCCTGCTGTTATTATGAAAAAGATCTTGTGGACATTGGTGATCTTCAGCGGAATCTTTCTCTTTGAACGCTTCCTCTCAATTACCGGTATTCCCCGGCCGGATTGGTTGAGGTTCTATCTAAACGATTTCCTTTGCATGCCTATCATCCTGAGCCTCTGCCTCCTTACTGTTCAAAAATTAAAAAAAGACAGCAACATCAGGCTCTCCTTGTTCACGGTCTTATCACTTGCCACCTTCTATTCGATATATTTTGAAATTCTGCTTCCGCAGTTCATGGAGCGATATACTGCAGACGTCATTGATGTTATTTTATACTTTACGGGTTCGGTTCTGTTCTATTATCTCCAGGAGCCGCCACTTCCAGAAAAAACTATAATCAGAAAATAAAAAGAGCTGCCAATAAGACAGCTCTACTATTATCCGGAAGAAATATTTTATTCAATATATCCCATTTTCCGCATCCATTCATCGTTGAACATTTTCCCAACATAACGGCTTCCGTGGTCATGAAACAAAACAACAACCACATCATCTTTCTTGAAGTGCTCCTTAAGCTGCAACAAACCTTTCATGGCGGCACCTGCACTGTTCCCAAGGAACATTCCTTCTTCTTTGGCAAGCTTTTGAGTATAGATAGCCGCATCTTTATCGGTCACCTTTGTGAACCCGTCAATAATACTAAAGTCAACATTCTTCGGAAGTATATCTTCACCTATCCCTTCGGTAACATATGGATAGATCTCCTTTTCATCAAACTCTCCCGTTTCATGGTATTTTTTGAAAACCGAACCGTAGGTATCGATCCCCCAGACTTTGATATTAGGGTTTTGTTCTTTTAAATATTTTCCAACCCCAGAAATAGTTCCGCCGGTACCGACTCCCACAACAAAGTGAGTTACTTTCCCATCTGTCTGTCTCCAGATCTCAGGACCGGTGGTCTCGTAATGAGCCTTTCGGTTTGAAAGATTATCATATTGATTTACATACCAGGAATTCGGAGTTTCTTCGGCCAGTCTTTTAGAAGTAGAATAATATGATCTAGGATCATCAGGCTGCACATCTGTAGGACATACCACCACTTCACTACCCACCGCACGAAGTATGTCGATCTTCTCCTTTGATTGCTTATCTGCAATTACGCAGATCATCTTGTAACCTTTTACAATAGCGACCAGGGCAAGACCCATTCCTGTATTTCCGGAAGTCCCCTCAATGATAGTTCCCCCCGGTTTAAGTAAACCTGCGGCTTCGGCATCTTCGATCATCTTAACCGCCATGCGGTCCTTAACCGAGTTTCCGGGATTAAAGGTTTCGTATTTTGCAAGTACCAGGGCGTCGATCTCCTCTGCCAGTTTATTGATCTTAACAAGGGGCGTATTCCCAATGGTACCTAATATATTTTCAGCGTATTCCATATCTCATTTTTTGCGGCTGCAAAGGTAGAAAAAAAAGCAGGTTTTGGAATAGGTCGGGAAAAAGGCTTATGCATTACCTTATAGCCAGACCTAATCGAACTTCATAGCCTTGACCGGAGAGATCCTGGTAATGATGTAAGACGGGAGCAGCAACATTAGCATACATAACAACAGGGTGCCTGCGTTCACCGCCAGGATGTATTCCCAGCCAATATAAACCGGTGCTTCTGTTACGTAATATGTTTCAGGATTGAGTGGAATGAGCTTCAGGTACTTTTGTGCGAAAAGCAGCCCCAGCCCTATCAAGTTACCCCAGAATAACCCAAGGAGGATCAAATATCCGGCATTGTACAGGAAGATCTTACGAACACTCCAGTCGCTGCTTCCCAAAGCTTTGAGGATTCCTATCATTTGGGTGCGTTCCAGGATCAATACCAGCAGTGCGGTGATCATATTGATCCCGGCCACAAGGATCATTATCCCTATGATAAGGGCAATATTAAAATCAAAGAGCGATAACCATTCAAAAATGGAATAATACTTTTGTTTTATGGTGCGGGTATCCAGAAAAGACCCGGTGTTCTCATAGATCTCCTGCCCTTTTTGATCCAGGTTTTTGAAATCTGTCAGGAATACCTCGAAATTCCCAATCTCATCCTCTTCCCATTTGTTGAGCCGTTGAATATGCCTTATGTCCGCCAGCATGTATAGCTCATCGAACTCCTGAAAACCTGAATTGTAAATCCCCTGCACCTCAAAGGCCCTTAACAGCGGAGTTTTACTGCTATCTTCCCTTAAAAAATAAGTTATCACCTTATCCCCCACTTTGAATCCAAGCCTTTTGGCAATATATTCGGAAATGAGAACTTTATCATGCAGCCGGTCGGTATAATCGGGAATACTTCCGGCTACCAGGAAATCTTTAAAATAATTCCATTTATAATCTTTTCCGATACCTTTGACGATGATCCCCTCAAAATCTGTAGCTGTTCGTATCACCCCACCTTTATAGGCCGTGGCCTGCACATGCTCCACCCCTTCCACGCTGGTGAACTCAGGGTAAAAATCCTGGTCTAAGGATATTGGCTTGAGGGAGATCTGGGAATTATTATTATCGTAGTTGGAAATAGTGACGTGGCCGGTAAAAGCCGACATTTTTTCACGTATCTTCTGCTGTAGCCCAATTCCGGTCGCAAAAGAGACAAGCATCATTATAACCCCAATAGCGATGGCCACTATGGCAATTTTAATTATTGGGGCCGAAATGCTACTTTTGTGCTGCTTCGCACTTATAAGGCGTTTGGCTATAAAAAATTCCAGATTCAAAAGTAGCTTATGATTTTTAGATTCCTCAAAAGTACATTTTTATTCGTATTTATTACGGTCACCGCCTGCGGAAACACCTCCTCACAACAGGATCAGGTTATGACGCCTGTTGCTACGGAAGGATCTCCAGAGGAAGTAAAAAAAGAACTCCGTTTGGGAGCTGCACGATTTGAGGAATACCTGCCATTGTTAGCCGGGAAAAAGGTGGGATTGATCGGGAATCAAACCAGTATTATCCCTACCGAAAATGGCAATGTTCACCTCGTAGATTCCCTGCTCTCCCTCGATGTTGATCTACGGAAGGTTTTCGCACCCGAACATGGTTTTAGAGGCACGGCTGATGCAGGAGAACTTATCAAAGATGGAAAAGATACTCAAACAGGTCTGCCGGTGATCTCTCTGTACGGAAACAACAAAAAACCAACTTCCTCACAATTGCAGGATTTGGACATCCTGGTCTTTGACCTGCAGGATGTTGGCTTGCGTTTCTATACTTATATTTCCACACTTCATTACGTGATGGAAGCCGCTGCAGAAAATGATCTTCCGGTGATCCTGCTTGACAGACCAAACCCCAACGCGCATTATATAGACGGCCCGGTACTGGAACCTCAGCACAAAAGTTTTGTCGGCATGCATCCCGTTCCTGTGGTCTATGGAATGACCATTGGAGAATACGCTCAAATGATCAATGGAGAAAAGTGGTTGGAAAATGGGATAGAAACAGACTTACATGTGATCAGGATCGAGAATTACGATCACCAACTGGAGTATGATCTTCCGGTGAAACCTTCGCCTAACCTACCTAATGCACGGGCCATCAATCTTTATCCCAGTCTTTGTTTTTTTGAAGGAACCAATGTGAATGCCGGTCGGGGAACCGATAAACAATTCCAGGTCTTTGGCTCTCCTTTCCTACCTCGTGAAAAGTATGATTTTCAATATACCCCTCAGTCAAATGAGGGTGCTAAATCGCCTAAACATCTTGGAAAAACCTGCTATGGTAAGGATCTTTCATCAGGTCCCGCACTGGACCGAATCAACCTGGAGTGGCTGATCAATGCCTACAGAGATACGAGCGAAAAATCTGAATTTTTCAATAATTTCTTCACCAATCTCGCGGGGACTGAAAACCTAAGCAGACAGATCGAAAAGGGGTTAAGTGAGGAAACGATCAGGGAAAGCTGGCAACCGGGGCTGAAAGCATTCAATAAGATCAGGGTAAGTTATCTCCTATACTAAAGATTACTTTCTGCAAAAGCTTCTTTGTCCCTGGAAAATAACTTCCACCGCACCTCGTAAGCCTCGTTATTTTGAGCAGCAAAGTAGTCAGCCCATTTTTCTGCTTCGGGAGAATTGTCATTGAGGGAAACCGCCCTCTTTAAAAATGCAACGATCATAAGGTGTTTGGCATCAAAATCGGCCAGATCCTTCTTACGTAGAAATTTTTCCACCTTTTTTAGATCATCGGAATAAAGATCTGCCATAGCTTCGTTGAGTTCTATTCTTTCCTTGATAAGCTGATAATTCTTCTGATTCTTTTTAAGGTATTTTGCCCCGGAACTCAAATAATCTTTTGCCATACCTGCAAAATCTTTCCTGATATCCTTTTTAAGATGCAGGCTAGTTGCGGGATGTGCGTAACCCGAAACCCGAAACAGAGTTAACCTATCCTCTTTTTCATCTCCTCCACTATTCTGAAAGCGGCCGGACAAATAGCTACATTTTTCAAGGTAAGATTTGTGATCTTGTGAAAATCCTTTCGGTCAGTGTGCGGGAATTCACTGCAGGCCTTTGGACGAACTTCGTAAATGAGACAATGATTGTCTGCAGCCAGAAAAGAACAGGGCACTTCCTGCAGTACATAGTCATTATCTTCATCTATCCGGAGGTATTGCTCTGTGAATTGCCGGGGCTTTACCTTGAGGTGTTTTGAAATACGTTCAATATCCCTGGGAGTAAAAAGGGGGCCGGTTGTTTTACAGCAGTTGGCGCACTTCAGGCAATCTGTTCGCTCAAATTCTTGATCATGGATCTCCTGCATCTGCCGGTCCAGTTGCCTGGGCGGCTTCTTTTTAAGTTTTTGGAAAAATTTTTTATTCTCCTTATGCTTATCTTTGGCCCTTTGGGGGAGCTCATTTAATTCTTCCTGCATGTTGCAAAGATAAAAAGAACGAAAGATGAATGATCAAAAAAAAGATACAGATATCTTCGGAAAGGCTATAAAAGCTTTCTATGAAACCGGTGCCGAAGAGGAGATCAAGGTGCTTTCCCCAGATTTTGACGAAGATGTCATACCTGTAGCCTACCTCTTCAGAAATTACCAGGAAATGCCTGTTCTAGAGCAAACAGCTCTTTCCCTCTGCCAGGGGGACACTCTTGATGTAGGGTGTGGAGCAGGAAGTCATTCTCTTTATCTTGAACAGGAAAAAGGACTTCCTGTAACAGCGATCGACATTTCGGCGGGGGCCATTGAAGTCTGCCGGCAACGCGGATTGAAAAATGCACAAAATATCGCTTTTGAGGACCTGTCAGAACAGAAGTTCGATACTATCCTAATGTTGATGAACGGCACGGGAATCATTGGAAAAATGAGAAACCTGGATGCTTTCTTCCTGAAGCTGAAGTCTCTCCTGAAAGAAGCCGGACAAGTGCTTATAGATTCTTCAGATCTTATTTATCTTTTTGATCCAGATGAAGATGGCGGTATCTGGATCGATACAGCACAGGGATATTACGGGGAATTGATGTATAGTCTTAACTATAAAGGAGAGACCTCGAATAATTTTGACTGGTTGTATCTGGACTTTGATTCCTTATCTTTAGCGGCAGCAAAAAATGGTTTTCTTTGTGAACTCGTTAAAGAAGGAGAACATTACGACTATTTGGCAAAATTGACTTTTAAAAAATAAAGGTTTTTCGATGAATTTCAAAAGATATTTAATTGTAATTCTTACCACATTTACTTTGGTGCTAACAGGATGTACTGTTGATGAACCTGCAAGTGACAAGAAGATACTTGGAGCTTCTGCAAGAGATTTTTTAAGTGATGAGAATTACACATCTTTAAAGGTGGAAATAGTTTATGTAAACGGTTATAACCCTACCCAGAGCACTCTCACGGTTCTGGAAAATTTTCTTAAAAAGTATTTGAATAAACCTGCGGGAATCATCTTTTCTGAACGGGCAATTCCATCTCCTGAAAAAGGTATTCTTTCCATCTCAGAAGTCAGGGAAATCGAAAAGCAAAACCGAACGGTCTTTAATACCGATAAACAACTGACCGCTTTTATCTATTTCGCAGATAATATTAGTGAAGCTTCGCTTGAATTGGAAAATTCCGATGAAAGGATCCTTGGAAAAGCGTATTCCAGTTCTTCCATTGTAATTTTTGAAAAAGACGTCCAGGATATGGCGGCATCCTCTTCTAATGTCACTAAAACCGAAATAGAACACACCATCCTGAGACATGAATTTGGCCACCTTTTTGGACTGGTGAACAATGGGAGCCCGGCGCAATCTCCCCATGAAGATACTGACCCGGCCTATAAAGCACACTGCAATGTTGCAGATTGTCTAATGGCCGGATCCATTGATTTTGCCAGTGCTGTCAACCAAATTGAAAATGAAGAACAAATCCTGGATTTTGACGAAAAATGCAGGTTGGACCTTGTTGCCAATGGTGGAAAATAATTTTCATAAGAATTCCTTCGCTTAGTTTTAATTCGGCAAAGTTTCCTTTGGGGTGAAGTAATATTCAATCGTCTCCTCGAGCGGAGTCGAGAGGTATCTAAAGAGCAAACTTGCGTTAAAAAATGTCTTCAGGGTCCCTGTTCTCAGCATTGTTGAAATGCATGACCAGATAACCAACTTATATAGTGATTAGTCATCTGGTTTTTTCACCACTGATCTTGCACAGGTATCTCCTGCTTTAGTAAACTTTTTTCCCGTCCAGGTAAGTTGCATTCACTTCCACATCCGGAAGCTCACTTTCAGGGATCTCCATGATATCCCGCTCCAGTATCACAAAGTCCGCAAACTTTCCTTCCTCTATACTCCCTTTCTCCTCCTCTTCAAAATTGCTGTACGCGGCCCAGATGGTCATACCCTTAAGCGCTTCCTCCCTAGAGAGAGTTTGTTCCTTCATGTAACCTCCATCAGGACAGTTTTCCAAATCCTTCCTTGCCACCGCAGCGTAAAATGTTAGGAAAGGACTTACTTTTTCTACCGGAAAATCTGTTCCCAGAGCAATAATGTCGGCTTGATCCAATAATTTTTTATAGGCATAGGCGCCTTTCTCCCTCTCTTCTCCAAGTCTGTCCCCGGCCCAGTACATATCACTGGTTGCATGGGTAGGCTGTACAGACGGAATAATATTTTTACTGAAGTATTTAAAATCCTCCTGGTCAATCACCTGGGAGTGTTCCACTCTCCAGCGCCGGTCTTCTCTACCTTCTAACAGGGAATCATAGGTTTTAAGAACTACCATATTTGCCGAATCCCCTATGGCATGGGTATTCATTTGGTAATCTGTCTTTGCGATACGTGTAGCTGTTTCCTTAAAATCTGCTACAGAAGAAAGAAGGGCCCCGTAGTGATTGTGTTTATCTGAATACGGTTCTTTTAAAGCTGCACCCCTGGAGCCAAGGGCACCATCTGCATAAAATTTCACCGAGCCCACATTTAGCTTTTCAGTTTTTAAGGGTTCCTTTTCAAGGTAATAATCAAGATTTTCTTTGGTGTTGCTTATCATGGAATAGATGCGCACATCAAGTTCCCCGGTCTGGTGCAAACTGTCGATCAACTCTATGACTTGTCTGTCAAGCCCTGCATCGTTCACAGTGGTTAATCCATATTGAAAAACTTCTTTTTGAGCATCCAGTAAAGCGGTCGTCTGGTCTTCCAGGCTGGTTGCAGGTATAGCATTCTCCACCAATGCCATAGGGTTGTCAATAAGGATCCCGGTAAGCTTTCCGTTCTTTACTTCGATTTCACCGCCTTCAGCAGGAGTATTGATCGTGATCCCTGCAGCATCAAGTGCTGCCTGGTTTGCCAGTAAGGCGTGCCCATCTATCCTGGTGATCGCAACGGGGGTAGTGGGAAATAAGATATCCAATGTATCTTTTACAGGGAACTCTTTCACTTCCCAGTCGTTTTGGTCCCATCCCCTTCCTACTATGAATTCTGCATTTTTTTCCTTCTGAAATTCGGTGATCCTGTTTACAACCTCCTCAAAGCTTGTGGTTTCAGTTAGATCAACATGCTGCAAGGTGGTACCCAAACCAAAAAAATGGGCATGAGCATCAATAAGTCCGGGGTAAACAGCTTTTCCGTCGGCATCTATAGTTTCAACAGATTCATATTTCTCCAGAAGATCTGCAGTAGTACCTACAGCCAGGAATTTTCCATCCCTAACGGCGAATGCTTCCGCTACATGAAAATCATCGTTCACGGTATAGACCCTGGCATTGACCACCATCAGGTCGGCCTCTTCTTTAGTATTGCAGGAGAAGAAAATTCCGCAGATAAGTAAGGATAGAAGTACTTTTTTCATCAGATTCAAATTTGACCAAAAATAAAAAATGCGCTCCAATAAAGAAGCGCATTTAAAGTTTATCTGTACTTATTAATTAAAACCAGCTTGAAACTGTATCACCAATGGTACGGCGAATTTCAGAATTGGCTCCTGCAGCAAGAGCGATAGAAACGAATAGTCCTATCATGGCGTAAGAGAAGTCTCTAAAGATCATTTTTCCAGCTTTCTTACGGTGTTTTTTACCTTTCTTGGATCTGGCCAGGCTCACTGCGATCTCTCTACCTCCAATAACCCCTAGAAAAACCCAGGTGGTACTCATTGGTACTGTGCTTATAAATAACTTATAGATCAACAGAATAACATAGGTTGCATCTACCAATGTTGCAGCCCTGACATCTGATATTCTCACCTTCTCACTAACAACTTCCTGGATCTTATCACCTCGTAAGTAGAACAACAGCCCAAGACCGGCAAAAATGGTCAAAGAGAATATAAGAAATTGAAACATGTCCATTTGCCTTGGAAGGAACACAGCAATATTTGCACCGTCCTGCATCACCCAAACTCCCCAAAGGGTTCCACTAACTATCCATTGTACAACACTCCAACTTCTGTTGAATTTTCTGCTTTTAAAATATTTTTTAATGAGGTTATAAGACAGATACCAAACCAGAAAGGAAAGGATAAATGCCATTATGTAACCCGACCATGATTTCCATACCACGGAAGTGATCCCGGAGGTATCGGCACTAAAAACACTCAGAATAAGGAAAGTGGTCGAAACAGGCATCTTCATTCGGGTAAGAATCAACAGTACCAACGGAGCAATGATCTGGAAAAAGCTGAAGGTTTCGGGATGTGGGTATTTTGTTGTTCCGTCTGAACTCAATAAACGTTGAAAAGTAACATCCCCGTCAAAATAGACCCAGCTAAAGGTGACTACCGCCAAAAAGATTACTCCAATAAATAACCACATTGACCACCAACTTCTGTGTTTGTTACTTTCAATGAAAGTCCCAAGAGACTGAATACTGTCATTGGCCACTGTTGCGTATGCCGCAAAGAAGAATCCCAACCACATCCCGGCCTGTCCATAACCCGAGAGAATTCCCGCCAACACAAGACCTATAATTACAATAGCCAGGAATGTTTTTTCCTGTACCATGAAATCCAGGACATTTAAATAAGGCCTGTTCCTTTTTGTGCGGGTAAATTTTTTAGTTTTTGCCATTTCTTTAAAAATTCAAATAGAATATTTGGTTTACAAGATGAAAATCAAAGGATTCTTTTTCCCGGTTTTTCGAGGTGCAAAATTACAGACTTACCCGGTTATTCTATTTTTTTTCAATGTTATGTAATTGTTAAGAATATTACGTCATGGTAAATGAATTATTTTCCAGGAATATGATCAAGGTTTAAGAATTAAACAAAAAAAGGCTGATCGATCGATCAGCCTTTAGTTTTTAGTTTCGTGTTTTTTACCTTCCGAAGTCAAATTTATAAGTAGCTCCCGCCATGACCTGGAGCCCCATAACCGGGTAGTTCATCCATTTTTCATAATTTTCTCCCAGCAGGTTATTCCCTCTTGCGAAAATTGAAAGCCGGTCATTGAAACGATACCCAACATTGGCGTTTATATCGAAATAGCTGTCGAGGGTAACCACGGTTGAAGGAGGTGCCATTTCAAATGGATCATAATTTAAAAGGTCTTTGCGTTCTCCCACAAGGAAAAGGTTCGCCCCTGCAAACCATTTTTCAGTGATCTGATAATCTGCCAGAAGGTTGGCTTTAAAATCGGGAAGGTTCCATGCTTCAGCCTCTTCATCTGTATCATAAACAAAATATTCCCCGTTCACCCGAAGGTTAAAGTTCCTGCTAAGGTCAAAATTAAGTTCCCCAAAGGCTGAAATGGTTTTCATGCGATCATATACGATTCCGAAGGAATTCCCATGTGCATAATCTTCCTCATTTCTATAAGAAACAACAGGATTCGCAAGAAAAAGAGGTTTGGTATCTTCGGCGATATAACTTCCCTTAAGGTTATAACCTACACTGTTGCTCAATTTTCCCTTGGCCCCAACATAGGCATTGTATTGCTGATCTGTAGGCTGAATGTTTAACGTAGGAGAAACAAAAGGATTCTTCTGTACCATCTGGTAATAGGTATTCTGTTTCAATTCTCCTTCAAGACCTGCGTATCCTATAAAATATTCCCCCGCCATGCGGTAGCTGGCCGTAACCTTTGGATAAACAAATACTGCCCCGTCACTGTTCTCTGTATCCATGCTGTAAAAAACGGCCGCCCCCAGGTTCAAAGTGAGATCATCCCTGAGGATCAAAAGACTGGAATCGAGCCCCAGGTTCAGGAAACTGTAATTTAATCCTTCGTTATTGAAATAGTTTCGGTCAAAGCTTCCATTCAAATAATCAACCGTGACATTGGTATGGAAGATTTCCCCTCCCAACGGAAGTTCAAAGCTGGGTTTGAAATTAATATGATGTTCTGCCGAACTGTAATCATCTCCAAAAAAGCGGTATTTCACCTTAGCCCCATCAAAAAAAGAATCTTCAGGCCTTAATTCCCCCCCGGCATATACACTGTAATAATTGTGCTGCGGATCGATCTGATTTCTAACTTCATTGGTCAGGGATGAAGGCACTCCATACCAGTTCTGAAGCTGATGCTCCACTCCAAAATCGGTTTTCCAGGTTAGGTTCCTTTGTCTTGAGGTATAATTCAGGTTTAACTCAGTATCGTAATAATGGTCATCAAGATATACTCCTTCAATATCTCCCTGAGCCGAGTTGTGGGTTAGGAAAATTCCGAAGTTATCTGTGCGGCTTACCTCGATGTTGCTGTAAAATTCGGCCAGTATACTCGTATAAGTACCAAAGCCCAGAGTTACATAGTTGTCATACAATTTAGGAGGCCTCTGCCTTTCCACCGTGGTCGCACGGCCTTTTGCAGGGGAGAAGGTAGAAGCCACCGGCACCGAAAAAATGCTGTACTGCACCGGCCTTTTCTCCAGGTTCACAGAGTCACTTATTGACGGAACTTCTTTGATCTTATTGGCGTCATTTACGCTTGGGGTATATGGTTTCACCACTGTTACTGTTTCGCTCCCCAGGTCCTGGGAGAAAATGAAACCGGTGAGAAAAAAGAACATGATTAGAAAACTATTCCTTAAAAAGTTGATTTTCATGGGAAGGCTGTTTTATTCAGAAAATTAATTGTTGGTTTCTACAGAAGCATTGGTCTTGGCTTCTTCGGCTTTGATCTTTGCCAGTTCCTGCCTGGCCTCTTTGACCACCTCGGGATAGTCTGGGAAGTTATTGATCACGTTGTCCAGAATATAAGTGGCCTGATAGGCGTCGCCCAGCTGGTAGAAATTTTTTCCCATCAGGACAAGGCCTTTTGCGCCGTAAAGTTTATAACCGGAGTAATCTTTAGCCAGTTTTTGTACTGCGTCATTAGAAGCCTGGTATTTTCCTTCTTTGTTCTTGAAATACGCATCATAGTATAAAGCTTCGGCTGCCAGTTCTCCTGTAGCAGATCGTTGGACTTCTGCATAAGCCTGTTTCGCACGGGCTTCATTTCCTGTTTTGATAGCTGCCCGGGCAATGATCACCTGCGCATCATTCTTAGCGGCTGTTTCAGCCTCAGGATTCGCCAGTACTTTCTCTGCGTATCGCACTGCTTCGTTGTAATTGTTCTCCTGCAGGTAGGACTTCATTAAGTTAGACTGCGCGAAGATCACATTCTGTGGATAGGTAGCTTCACTCTCCAGTCTTTTTAATACCGGGATCGCTTCGGAATAATTCCTGTTCTCAAGATATACTTCTCCCAGTCTGGAAAGTGCCGTTTCAGAATTTTCACCGGTACCTTTGTCAACTACGAACTTATAATGTGGGATACTTTTTTGCTTGTTTCCTTCCCTGTAATAAAGCTGGCCAAGGTAGAAATTCGCCTGCACCGAATGTAATCCTTTAGGGAAAGAGCTTATATATTTCTCAAGAGACGCCGTAGCTTGTGCAGTATTGTTCTCCCTGTACTGTTTCTCTGCAGATTCAAAAGTGGTGTTATCAAGATCTGCATCGGTGACCTCGACAAAATCAAGGTTTCTTACCCATGCTGCATATTCATCTGTTCTTCCAAGATCAATATAAACCAATCTTGCAGTCTTTACGGCCTGTGCAGCCTCGGGAGAATTAGGATGTTCTGCAACTACCTTTTTCAGTCTTTCCAGGGCTTTATTCCCCTGGTCGCTGTTGTAGTAGATCAATCCCTGTCTCAGGATCGCCTTGGGCACATAGGCGCTTCCGGGTACATCCCGAATAAGCCGGTTGTATGCTTCAATACCTTCAGAGGTACGGTTCATGGCGATATAGGTATTTCCTAATTCATAGGATGCATCATCTCTGTAAGAGGAACGTGGGTAGCGGTTGAGGAACTCATTCAACTCCTGAAGCTTGGTGTCGTTCCTGTCTACAAATCCATAACTGATCGCCTTTTGGAATGCCGCGTAATCATTCTGGGTTCCATTAAGAGCGATAGCCGAATTATAAGCTTCCATCGCCGGCCAGTAACTGCTGTTCACGAAATAACTGTCCCCCAGTCTCACAAAGGCATCATTTCTTCGGGATTTTTCGTGAGCTGTATTCCCGGCATATCGCTTGAAGTATTCGACAGCCCGGTTATAGTCCCGCTGTTTGAAATACGCATAAGCGATATTGTAATCAATATTCTCCCTTTCTGCGGCATCTTTTGCGCCACTCATTCCTGTGAATTCCCGATATCCAATAAGTGCATCCTGGAACCTTCTCAGGTTAAAATCTGTTTCGGCTTTCCAAAACGTGGCCAGAGCTGTTAACCGGGGATCTCTTCTTTCACTTAAGGCCAGATCAAAATATTCTTCGGCTTCAGTGTAGTTCCCTTCGTTGTAGAGTTCCAGCCCACGATAGAAAGCCACCTGCTGGTATACCACATTATTCTGAAAGTTCCTGTTTCCTTTGAGTAAACGCATAGCCTCCTCATAATTCTTCGAAGTGATAAATGAATTGATTAGCAATTCATTGATCTCCTCTTTAGCGGGCGAATCTGGATATTTTTCCAGATAGTTCATCAGCACCTGCGGTACGCTGGCATAGCTGTTCCCTATCTCGTAACTTAGTTTGGCGTAATTAAGCGAAGCATCTGCCTGGATATCCTTGTCGAAATCCATTTCACTGGCATTCTTAAAAGCGTTCAATGCCTGTTGCTTCTTGTCTGTCTTCAGGTAAGACTGGGCTAGATGGTAGTAGGCATTTTGTGCCACAGCATTTGTACCGTCAATGATCTTATTGAATTCAGAAATTGCTGCTTCATAATCCCCCTGTTGGAAATAAGCATAACCCAGCTGATAATAATCTGTATTGTTCCACTTACCACGTGCTCCCTTATACTCCTTCAGATAAGGAATGGCCTTTTCATATTCCCCCAGGTTAAAATAACTTTCTCCAATGATCTTGTTGAGTTCAGATTGGTCCCTGCGAGTGGCATTCGGTAATTGCTCAAGCCCCAGTTCTATGGCTTTTTCGAAATTACCTTGTTTAAAGTTCATGTCACTCTGGAAGTAAGTAAGGTTCTCCTGGTAGCGTTCATCTTCCTTTACCTCCTCAAAAAGAGCATTCGCCTGTTGGTAATCATCCCCTTCATAGGCCATAAAGCCGAGATAATATTTAGCCTGGGAACCATATTTCTTAGAGTCCTTAACCTTATTAAGGTAGAGCTTCGCGTTATCAGGGTCATTCGCCCTGAAGTAGGCGTATCCGTTATTGAAATTGAACCTTTCGGTTTCAGAGCGGCTCAGGTTACGCTGGTCTACTGTGTCATACCATTTTCGGGCCAGGGAATATTTTCCGCTTTCAAAATAATAATCGGCTACATCAAGAAAAGCCGCATTTGTCTTTGTGCTGGTAGGATAGCGCTGTACAAAGTCTTCCATCAATTTGTCGGCTCCGGGTTGATTAAGCCGTATGGCTGCATTCGCTATATAATAGGCACAATTGGCCTCGATCCTTTCATCTTCCACCTCATCCCGCACCTCATCAAACAAAGTTTGGGCTGCCAGGTATTGTTGATTGTTGTAAAGTTCCAGGGCTCGGTTATAGTCGGCCAGTTCACTGGTCTGGATCGCAGATTGCTGCGGAAAAACTGAAATGCAAATGAATAGAAAAACACCAAAAAGGTAGGTTCTGTTATGTGTCATTCGAGGGTTTATTTTGTTGATGATTCAAAGATATAAGAAACTCTGTGGTAATAACGCCCATCCTGTAAGATAAATTATGCTCTCCCGTTAAATGAAACTTAAAATTTCCTACTTAAAATAAAGCTGAAGAAAAACAATTCAAGTCTTTCTATTTACGTTCTCTTTCTTACTTTTACCTCACAAAAAGCAACTTTTCATGGCCAATACGGTGTTATACCTGAAGGACGCTTCCATTTACCAACGGGAGACCCTCATACTTTCTGATGTTAATATAGAGATCGAAAAAGGTGAATTTGTTTACCTCATTGGAAAAACCGGAACCGGAAAAAGTAGTTTTATGAAAACTCTTTACGGAGATCTTCCGTTAACCGAAGGGGAAGGCAACATTGTAGACTACGACCTCAGGACCCTGAAAGAAAAGGACATCCCTTTTCTGCGCCGTAAGCTGGGAGTGGTATTCCAGGATTTTAAGCTACTCAATGACCGTAACGTGAACGAGAACCTCCTGTTTGTACTGAAGGCTACCGGATGGAAAGACGAGGCCTCCATGAACGCCAAGATCGAGGAGGTGCTAAAAAAAGTGGGAATGCAAACCAAAGGGTTCAAAAACCCGTTCCAGCTCTCAGGAGGGGAACAGCAGCGAATTGCCATTGCTCGCGCCCTTTTAAATGACCCCGAACTCATCCTCGCAGATGAGCCTACGGGGAATCTTGATCCCCAAACTTCAGTGGAAATCATGGAAGTACTTCAGCAAATTAGTAAGAACGGAAAAACCATCCTTATGGCTACCCATGATTATGCCCTGCTGCTGAAATATCCTTCAAAAACACTTAAGTGCGACGGACAAAAAGTTTTTGAGGTGGTACAGAAAACCGTCTAGAATCGGGAAATGTAGAGACCCGAGTTATTCTACTGCGTCACCCTCGCTGTGTAGAATGATAGTCTTCCCGCAAAGCCGTCACCCTGAACTTGTTTCAGGGTCCAGATGAGATGCTGAAATAAATTCAGCATGACGCAAAATTCATCCCTATCAAAATCCGTCACCCTGAACTTGTTTCAGGGTCTGTCTAATACAGCATGACATACTGTTCTTCTCATCCTCCCCCCAACCCTCTCCAGGAGAGGGAGAATGAAATGATCAGCACTCTCCCAGAGGAGAAACGCTGTGTAGAATGATAGTCTTCCTGCAAAGCCGTCACACTGAACTTGTTTCAGGGTCCAGATGAGATGCTGAAAAAAATTCAGCATGACGCAAAATTCATCCCTATCAAAAGCCGTCACCCTGAACTTGTTTCAGGGTCTATTTAATACAGCATGACATACTGTTCTTCTCATCCTCTCCCCAACCCTCTCCAGAGGAGAGGGAGAATGAAATGCTCAGCGCTCTCCCTATGGAGAAACGCTGTGTAGAATAATAGTCTTCTTGCAAAGCCGTCACCCTGAACTTGTTTCAGGGTCTGTTTAATACAGCATGACATACTGTTCTTCTCATCCTCTCCCCAACCCTCTCCAAAGGAGAGGGAGAATGAAATGCTCAGCACTCTCCCTATGGAGAAACGCTGTGTAGAATGATAGTCTTCCCGCAAAACCGTCACCCTGAACTTGTTTCAGGGTCCAGATGAGATGCTGAAATAAATTCAGCATGACGCAAAATTCATCCCTATCAAAATCCGTCACCCTGAACTTGTTTCAGGGTCCAGATGAGATACTGAAAAAAATTCGGAATGACGTAAAAAAAAACCTCTCAAAAATGCATTTTTGAGAGGTCTTGTTTTGTTGGCAATAATGCCCGGCAAAGCTATCATACTTCCGTAGTCATTAACAAACCTTATGGCTTCACCTCATCGGCAGGAACATGTTCCTTCTTATGGATGATCAAATAGTACGCATTAACAAGGATGATTGCGGCGTTGGTGATAATGATGGGCCAGGAATTAAGCAGCACTCCGTAGATCACAAAAAAACCACATCCAAGGGTATTGACATAGCGCAGGGTTTTGATATTCTTCATCAGGAATGAAAGTAAAACGAAAAGAGAGGCGAGGTAACCAAACCATTCCACATGTGATATTCCAAGTATTTCCATAGTATTAATTCAGTATTTATAAATCAGGATTCAGAATTTAAGAGTTACTTCTCCCTCCCTGAAATCCGGTATTGTTTTAAAAATTAAAAGCTGCCAAAAATACAATTTTCAGCAGCTTTTATAAAAAAGTGTTTCAGAATTACATAATCTTATTTCTTTTTCTGTCGTTTTCGGTAAGGTGAATCTTCCGCAGACGAATAAACTTTGGAGTAACCTCTACATATTCATCTTTCTGAATAAATTCCAGTGCTTCTTCCAGAGAAAATTTCAAAGCAGGAAATATTTTTGCTTTGTCATCTGCTCCTGAAGACCGTACGTTAGAAAGCTTTTTTGTCTTGGTGATGTTCACGGTCATATCATCCTGGCGTGAATTTTCCCCAATAACCTGTCCTTCATATATATCCTCTCCCGGTTCTACGAAGAAACGTCCTCTGTCCTGTAACTTATCGATTGAATAAGGAATGGCTTTTCCTTTTTCCATTGAAATAAGCGACCCGTTCTGTCTTTCAGGAATTCCACCTTTTAGGGGCTGATATTCTTTATAACGGTGAGCCATAATAGCTTCTCCCGCTGTCGCGGTTAAAAGTTGATTTCTCAAACCAATAATTCCGCGGGAAGGGATCAGGAACTGAATAGTCATTCTCTCTCCTTTGGTTTCCATGCTAAGAAGTTCACCTTTTCTAATGGTTACCATCTCCACTGCCTTTCCTGAAACAACTTCCGGAAGGTCAATTGTCAATTCTTCTACAGGCTCACATTTCACACCATCAATCTCACGAATGATAACCTGTGGCTGTCCTATCTGCATTTCATAACCTTCCCTTCTCATAGTCTCGATCAAAACAGAAAGGTGCATGATTCCGCGTCCATAAACCAGGAATTTATCTGCACTGTCTGTCTCTTCCACTCTAAGGGCCAGGTTTCTTTCGAGCTCCTTCATAAGGCGCTCCTTAATATGTCTCGATGTCACGAACTTTCCATCCTTTCCAAAGAAAGGTGAATCATTGATCGTGAACAACATGCTCATTGTTGGCTCATCAATGGCAATGGTTTTTAATCCTTCAGGATTTTCGATATCGGCAACAGTATCACCAATTTCAAATCCTTCAAGACCTACCAGCGCACAAATGTCGCCGGCTACTACTTCCTTCACTTTTACACGTCCTAAACCTTCAAAAGTGAAAAGCTCTTTAATCTTAGTCTTTTTAATGGACCCATCGCGTTTTACCAGAGCGATTTGCATTCCTTCTTTTAATACACCTCTTTGCAGACGTCCAATCGCGATCCTCCCGGTAAAGGAAGAAAAGTCAAGAGAAGTGATCAACATTTGAGGGCTCCCTTCCTCCACTTTTGGAGAAGGAATATGTTCAATTACCATATCAAGTAATGGTTCAATACTGTCTGTTTGAACATTTGGATCTGTACTCATCCAGTTGTTTAAGGCAGAACCGTAAACAGATGGAAAATCCAACTGCCATTCCTCGGCGCCCAGTTCAAACATCAAGTCAAAAACCTTTTCATGAACTTCTTCAGGAGTACAGTTTGGCTTATCAACTTTGTTGATCACCACACAAGGTTTAAGACCAAGGTTAATGGCTTTTTGAAGTACAAAACGGGTTTGAGGCATTGGTCCTTCAAAGGCATCCACCAAGAGTAGAACCCCATCGGCCATGTTTAATACCCTTTCCACTTCTCCACCAAAGTCGGCGTGACCCGGGGTATCAATAATGTTGATCTTGGTATCCTTATAAATAACGGATACGTTTTTTGAGGTAATAGTAATCCCGCGTTCCCGTTCCTGATCATTACTGTCAAGAATAAGGTCCCCTGTATTTTCGTTGTCCCGGAAGAGGTGACAATGGTACATAATCTTATCTACCAAAGTAGTTTTTCCGTGGTCAACGTGTGCGATAATCGCAATGTTTTTAATAGCTGTCATATAAACGCCTGATTTTTAAAGGCTGCAAAGGTACGTTTATTTTTTTCGAAAAAAGACAGCCTCTTATTCAATTCTTTTACTTTTCACTAAACCCTTCAAAATACTGGCATACAAAGGGTTACATGGAATAAATTTTCCCTGAAAACAGAATTAACAGGACAACTTAAAAATATATTTTCACCGAAAAAGGTTAATACCTGAGCCTTCTCATAAATTATGATACAAGAATTGCTTTTGAGGCTGGATTATTACTACGGAAATATCTGTAGATCAATTAATTGACCTTTTAATTCACAGGACATCAAATCAAAATCCGGTTAACTCTGAAATAACGAACAACCATTTCCCGGGTTACAAAGAAGGTAAGAAAAGATCTTTCCGGAAAAATGTGCGTGGGGAGAGGTACACACAAAGAAGTCTAAAAAAAGTATCTTTGTACTCAAATTTTGAACTATGAAACTGAACAACATTCCGCAGTTAAAACATACAGACTCCGGCAATTTCTTCCTGCTGGCCGGGCCCTGCGCCATTGAAGGCGAGGAAATGGCTTTGCGTATTGCCGAAACTATTTTGACCATTACAGATAAACTCGAGATCCCTTTTGTTTTCAAAGGTTCCTTTAAAAAAGCTAACAGAAGTCGTATTGACAGCTTTACAGGGATAGGTGATGAAAAAGCCCTGAAGATCCTTCGGAAAGTTTCAGAAACCTTTCAAGTTCCTACGGTGACAGATATTCACGAAAGATCTGACGCTGCCATGGCTGCAGAATATGTAGACATCCTGCAAATCCCTGCTTTCCTGGTGCGCCAAACCGATCTTGTGGTCGCGGCAGCCGAAACCGGAAAAGTAGTAAACCTGAAAAAAGGCCAGTTCATGAGTCCGGAGAGCATGAAACATGCGGTTACCAAAGTCACCGACTGTAACAATGAGCAGGTGATGGTGACTGACCGTGGTACCATGTTCGGGTATACTGATATGATCGTTGACTTTAGAGGAATACCCACCATGAGACAATTCGCACCAACTGTGCTTGATGTCACCCATTCCCTGCAGCAACCAAACCAGAGCAGTGGAGTAACCGGGGGAAGACCTGATATGATCGAAACCATCGCCCGTGCCGGAATTGCCACTGGAGCAGATGGTATTTTCATAGAGACCCATTTTGACCCCTCTACGGCAAAAAGTGACGGTGCCAATATGCTGGATATACAATATCTTGAGAAGCTGCTTACCAATCTTACCGCGATCAGGAAAACGATCAATTCGTTTTAATAATATTTCAGGTTTTTCTATTCAGAACCCACTGCCTCCACCGCTGTGGGTTTTTTTTTGATTTTCCTTATTCAGCAGAAATAAAGGGCCTAATATGTCAATTCCATTAAAAAATAATTACATTGTAAGGATTTTCTCAATTTATTAACCTATGAAAATAAAATCGATTATTTTGTTTGTGCTCCTCACAGCACTTATCCTGTCCTGTAAAGATGACAAGAATATGGAAGATCCCGGAACTAATTTGGGAGCACTGCATATTTCAAAGCAGAAACCTCAGCCCGGCGATCAACTGGACCTGACCTATACCGGAGATGCCTCAAATTTGGCAGACTCAGCGGAAGTAGTAGCCTTTTATCATTATTTCGTTGGTCCTGATGCTTATCCTGAAGACATTGAATTCACCGATTCGTCAGGAGTATGGAAAGCCAGCATTGTACTGCCCGATTCTGCAACTACCGTTGCCATCAATATCTCTCAAAACTGGAAAATAGACAATAACAATAAGAAAGGATTTATTCTTCCGCTCTATGATTCGAAAGGAGAATTGTTAGCCGGCAGCAAAGCCAGCCAGGGACACTTCTATAATTCTTATGGCAGCAGGTATGAAGTCAAAAATGACTCTGCTTTCGCCTTGCTTGAAGAAGATCTGGAGGAAAATCCTGAGTTGAATAAGGATTGGGATGTAGTATATGCCCGAATGTTATATGCAAAGGACAAAGAAAAAGCCAAAGCCTATATTGAGCAGCGGATAAAAGAAAGAGGTGGAAAAGAAAATCCGGAAAAAGAGGATTTGATGACTGTCCATAAATTATATGAACTTCTGAAGGAGAAAGAATCTGTCGATTCACTTGAACAAATCATTGCCCAAAAATTTCCAAAAAGCTTACTGGTGAAGCAGAAATACCTGCAGGATCTACAGAAGGCGAAAAACGTGGCTGAAAAAGAAGAGATCTTTGAAGAGTTCAATAAGAAATTTGGACCGGAGGAAACAGGATTCGAGAAAAACTATATGTTGGAATCATTACTCAGGGTCCACGCGAAAGAAGGGAATTGGGAAAAGTTCGACCAGTATTCTGAATTAATGACAAATAAAGATAAACAAGCGTCCCTTTATAACAGCACTGCCTGGAATATGGCTGAAAAGGATCAAAATCTTAAAAAAGCCGCCGAATTATCCAGATCATCCTTAGAACTGCTTAAGCAGGGAGAAAAACCTGATTACTACACAAAGAATCAATTTGAAAACAGTCAGGAATATTCTGAAAGGATGTATCAGGACACATACGCCTATATCCTGATGAAACAAGGGAATATCGGAGAGGCAATCGAATACCAGGAGAAAGCTATAGGCGAAGGTCTCTATAGCGAAATGAATGAGCGCTATGTTCAGCTTTTAATAAAAGGTGGCCAAACGGAAAAGGCACTAAATAAGGCTGCCGAATATATCAGGGAAAACACTGCAACTGCGGCTACAAAAGAAGTTTTTAAAGAAGCTTATTTAAAAACTAAGGGATCAGAAAAAGGGCTTCAGGAAAAACTTGCAGAACTGGAGAAAGCAGGAAAAGAAAAAGCTATAGCAGATATTAAAAAGGAAATGCTTAATGAGAAGGCTCCTGCCTTTACATTAAAAGACCTTGAAGGAAATGAAGTCTCCCTTGCATCGTTGAAGGGAAAAACCGTGGTTCTTGATTTCTGGGCTACCTGGTGCGGACCCTGCATTAATTCCTTCCCCGGTATGGAAAAGGCAGTTGAGAAATATCAGGATGATCCAAAGGTCGCGTTTCTGTTTATTGACACTTTTGAAAATGCTGCTACCAGAGAAAAAGACGTAGCCGATTTTATTTCAGAAAATGATTATCCTTTCCACGTACTTTTCGATCAGGCTTTAGACGACTTTAATACATTCAAGACTGCCCGGGACTACGATATCTCCGGAATCCCAACAAAAGTCATTATTGGCCCTGAAGGAAAAATGAGATTCAAAAAAGTGGGATACAGCGGAAATAACGAGGAAATGGTTCAGGAGTTGGATATTATGATCGGGCTTTTAAACAAGAAAGCTTCAGAGAAAGAAAGTAATACTTAAACCTTTCTTTAAAGAAGCTCAAACCACGAACTTCTGAGGTTGAAAATAAAACAAAAACCCCGCTTCCAAAAGGAACCGGGGTTTTTCATTTTTATCGGGGGACAAAAATTACTATCCACATTTTGAGTATCCGCAGCTCTTGCAAACCAGGCAACCTTCAGAGAAATGTATTCCTTCAGGATCGCCGCATTCTTCACATAGTTTATCGGCAGCCGGAGTTCCATCGGGTACGAACTGTTTAAGGGCACGAACCACACCGGCTTTCCAGGTGTTGATGTTCTCATCCATCAGGTTAAGGTTATTGATAAGGTCAACCACGTAAGGAATTGGCATTCCATGACGCAACACCCCTGAAATTAACTTAGCATAGTTCCAGTATTCCTCATTGAACGATCTCGACAAGCCTTCAATGGTTACTTTGTATCCATGTTTGTCACAGAACTGGAAGTCATATCTTGAATTACCATCATCATCACGATTCTTGATCACATATCCTTTTTCTACCCAGGTAGGAAGATTGAAAACATCTTCCATCTTCCCGGTAAATATCTCATAGGGACGATTATGCAGTAAACCTACAACTGCGATCCATTTCTCATTATCGTTATTGAATCTTACGATTTTCGCATCAATCTTTTTAGGCCTTTTTGGCGCAAAGGTTTCTGTGAAAATAGCTTCCTTGTCTTTGGCCTTTTTATCTTCAGAAGAAACCAGGATACCACTTCGGGAACCATCACGGTAAACTGTAATACCTTTTAACCCCTTTTTCCAGGACTCAACGTAAATGTCACTTACCTTTTCAAGGCTAACATCTTTAGCCAGGTTTATGGTGGAGCTTATTGAGTGGGTGGTATATTTTTGTACCAAAGCCTGCATCTCAACCCGTTTTTGCCAGTTGATCTCAGATGCAGTGGCACCTGCGTATGCACTTAAATTGATGTCATCCTTACCTGTAGCATCCATCCAGGTTTTCACTTTTGGGTGATAAACAGTGAACTCTTCGAAAGCATCACCTGTGTCATCTACAAATGCCACTTTCGCATTCTTCTCAGACGGATTTACTTTCCTTCTTCTGGTATAAGCCAACATAAAAACCGGTTCAATTCCTGAAGAGGTTTGGGCGAGCATGCTCAAACTTCCGGTAGGAGCTACCGTACTAATGGAAATATTCCTTCGGCCGTGCTGCATCATTCTTCCGTAGATCTCGGGGAATTCCCTTTTCATCATTTGAACGAAGTCTGATTTCTCTTCGATCTCAGGATCAAATACTTTAAAAGGTTCTCTGGTGATCGCCATGTCAATACTACTGTCAAACTCTCCGCGGAACTTTGTTTGCATGATCTTGTCAACCACTCCAATGGCTTCCGAAGTATCAAATTTCACCCCAAGGGCGGCAACAGCATCGGCAAGAGCGGTAAAACCAAGACCCGTACGACGGCCATTTTTACCATTTTCTGCTAACAGTTTCCAGGTATCGATTTCATTCTTCTTAATGAAATCTGGCTCATCATCCTGGTTGATCTTCGCAAGTATTTTTTCAACAGCTTCAAGTTCAAGATCTACAAGGTCATCCATCAAACGCTGTGTTTCATAGATCACTTTATAGAATTTCTCATGGTTGAAGCTCGCATTCTCTGTGAACGGCTCATCAACAAAACTGTAAAGGTTCACTGCGATCAAACGGCAGGAATCCCCGCCTTGCATTGCGATCTCAGAACATGGGTTGGTTGAACTGTTCTTAAAGCCGGGATAGTATGAAGAGGTGGAATAAGTGTGTTGCTTATCCCAAAAGATCAAACCTGGCTCTGCAGTATTATGGGCACATTTAATGATCGTATCCCACAGATCTTTTGCACGAACGGTTCGGGTATATTTTGGATTCGGACTGTCAATTGGCCAGCGAAGTGTAAAATCTGTATCATCTGTAACCGCCTGCATGAACTCATCAGAAAGACGAAGGGAAATGTTTGCCCCGGTCACCTTTTTCAGGTCCTGTTTAATGGTAATAAAGTCGAGCACATCTGGGTGAGCCACATCAATGGTAAGCATTAACGCACCCCGTCGACCATTCTGGGCCACCTCACGGGTAGTGTTAGAAAAACGCTCCATGAAAGAAACTGCTCCGGTGGTAGTTCCTGCCGAGTTGGAGACCATGGCATTTTTTGGCCTCAATCCCGAAAGGTCTACCCCTACTCCACAACGTCTTTTAAACAACTGCACAAGCTGCTGGTCTGTATAAAGAATTCCGCCGTAAGAATCATAAACCGGAGGTACGACCACACAATTGGAAAGGGATGCGATCATTTGATCATTTCCCAGTGCTGCCATCACACTACCTTGTGGAATGCTGTATTTGAAGTCTTTAAAAAGCTGAAAAATACGCTCCTCTGTAAGAGCTTCCCTCGTTTTACCGTATTCTGAAAGATTCTCAGAAGTGTTTGCGCGGTCGGCATATTTTGCCTCAACACGGGCAAATTCCTTAGCCATACGCTGATGCATATCATTTGGAGTAAGTTCCAGGAAATTTCCGCTTTTGTCCTTTACCGCATATTTATTGATCCAGGTAGTGGCCGCGAGCTCATCATTATTAAAATATTTCAATGATGCTTTTAAGACTTCATCATACTTATAGGTCTGGGTGCTAAATAATTCTTCAACCATGGCAGTTTAATTTTATTATTACAAGAAAGAGGGATAAAGTTATTTTAATTATTCGTTCCTGAAATAAGCTCATACACATTCTTATTAACGAAAGACTGTTGAAAAATTTTTTGATTTTTTTTTAGAAAATCCACACGCTTCACCAGCCCTTACTATGATTGATTCCATCAAAATCCTGTCCAGTTTTTAACCTTAATATTATATTAACAATAAATTGAAATATTTTCTAAACTCTTGTTAACCATCTGTGGCTTAAGGGGTTTTTATGCTAACTTCAGGTACTAACTTTCTAACTAAAACCAAAAAAAAATGGAAAATGAATTAGAACAAATTGGTGAACGTATTGCCAATTTTCTGCCTGATCTTCTTGCGGCTTTACTGGTCCTTTTAATAGGCTGGTTGATCGCGAAAGGCATCAAAGCCCTTATCGTAAAGATGCTTCGGAAAACCTCCTGGGATGAACGTGTTTTTGGAAGGGAAAACATTGAAGACACTAACGTTTTCGTAGCCAATATCTTTTACTATCTCATAATGATCATCGTTCTTTTGATCGTTCTCGAGATCCTGGGCATTAGTGAGGTACTCACCCCTCTGGAAAACATGGTAAATGAATTCCTCATGTTCATTCCAAATCTTATTGGAGCTATCGTTATTGCCTTTATAGGATATATCCTCGCGAAATTCGTTTCTAACCTCATCCATATAGGTGGAGGATTGCTGGACAAGTGGGTGGATAAAACAGGATTCAAGGATACAGATAAACTGGTCGACATCATTCGCAAGATCGTATTCATCGTGATCTTCATTCCGTTCCTTATCCAGGCGTTCAATACTTTACAACTGGATGCTATCTCAGAACCCGCAAATGATATTCTGTACGGTTTTACTGAGCTTATTGGGGAGATCGTAATTGCAGCGCTTATCCTTATAGTATTTATATGGGGAGGAAAGTATTTGGCCAATTTCCTGGAAGACCTTTTCAGGAGTCTGGGACTTGATCATACTGCGGAAAAGATCCAGATACATAATATGATAGGATCAGGGCAATCCTTATCAAAGCTGGTGGCTAACTTAATTTATTTCTTCCTGGTCTTCTTCGGAATTATTACGGCGGTAGAGATCCTCGGCCTTTCAAGGTTAACCGAGATCCTGCACCAGATTCTTGAGGTGACAGGACAAATATTGTTCGGAATTGTGATCCTGGCGATAGGAAACTATATTTCCCTGCTGATCTACAACACTATGACCCGGTCTGGTAAAAATCATTTTATCGCAGGAGTGGTAAGATGGTCGGCTTTGGCTTTGTTCATTGCCATTGCCCTAAGGACCATGGGAATCGCCAACGAGATCGTGGAACTTGCCTTCGGACTCATTCTTGGAGCTATAGCCGTTGCGGTCGCTTTAAGCTACGGACTTGGGGGACGCGAAGCTGCGGGAGAACACTTCAGGGACATTATTAAGAAGTTCCGGTCTGAAGCTTCAGATATGGAAGATCCAATGCGTAAAAAAACTGACCTGCCGGGGGAAAGAAGGACACCTCCTCCTTCACCGGGAACTCCCCGAGACAAAGATGAACCCGAAAATCCAACTCCGCCAATGTAGTAGAAACATAAAAAAAACCGGCTCAAGCCGGTTTTTTTTATGTCTTAATTTTCTATTTAAGTTGCACCTTAACCAATACAGGTAAATGATCTGAGGGATACTTCAGGTCTTTGGAATCTGAAAGTACCGCGTATTTGAATACTTTAAAGTCTCCTTTGGAAAGGAAGATGTAATCAATGCGCTTGTTTACCGGTTCGTGAAAATTATAACCGTTGAAAGTGCCTTCGGGTCCAAAAACAAGATCGGCAACGGCTTTGGAGTCTTCCATTTTTTCTGAAAGGAACTTCACCTCTTCTGTTTCCGGCTCCAGGTTAAGGTCTCCCATAAGAATAGCAGGTAATTCCTGCTCATTGATCTCTTTCATCTTCTCAAGGATCATTTGGGAACTGTTCTTCCTTGCCTCTATGCCTTCATGGTCAAAATGGGTATTGAACACCCAGAATTCCTCGCCGGTTTCCTTATTGCTGAATTTTGCATACGTACAGACCCTTGGATAGGAGGCGTCCCATCCCATTGAAGGTTTTGCAGGGGTATCAGAAAGCCAGAAGGTGCCCGACACCAGTTTTTCAAATTCCCGGGTGTCATAAAAGATCGCACTATATTCCCCTTTTATTCCCCCATCACGGCCTTCACCTAAAAATTCATATCCCCCGAGATTGGTTTTCAAATGGTCCAGCTGCTCCTTTACCGCTTCCTGCACTCCAAAGATGCCGGGTTCATAGAATTTGATCTGGTTAGTTAGGTGGTCCTTTCGTTTGGACCAGCTGTTCTCCCCATCGGTTTCATTGGCATACTTTATATTATAGGTCATGACATCCATTTGCGCCTGTACAGGGAATACGATTGCTGCTAAAACGAATATTAAAAATACTTTTTTCATTTCTGTTCCATTTTGATCTTTCCATCAACATAGTCCTGCAGGTATTTGAATCGTGGCGTCAGCTCCCCGTTCTTTGTCATTCCTGATCTTTCAAGGAGCCCATCCCGGTCATTATTAAAAAAAGCCGGTAGAACATTATCCAGGAACATCCTGCCAAATCCTTCACTGGCATCCCGGGGAAGTTCGCAAGGCAGATTATCTACCGCCATTACCGTTACCGCACTTTTTTCCCTAAAATCAACCTCTGCGGCCGTTTGGGGATTGTAACCGTAGAAAGGTTCCGCTATTGTTGAAGGCCTGATAGTACTGGCGATGGGTCCTGCAATATCACAGGAAATATCTGCCACATATTTAATTCTGAAATCATCTGCCTGCATATCCTTTTCCGTATAGAATACCGGTGCACCCTGCCCGTAAAAATGGCCGGCAATAAAGAAGTCACTTCCTCGTGCAAACCTCATAAAATCTGATTCATAGAGTTCAGGGTGTTTATAGAATTCACGTATAGATCCTTCCCCACCGTCTTTACGTTTATTATAGTCAATCACATCAATCTGACAGTAAACCGGTTCCTGAAAATCCTTTTCCAGATAATCTTTCACCTTAACCTTTTTGATCTTCAGGTGTTCAAGGATCTCTTTAGCCCCACGCGCTACCTTTCCGTTTCCTGTAAGTACGATCTTTAGGGGAGGAAGACTGATCTTGTCAAGTTCTGCCAGCATGGCATTAAGATCTGAAAGGGACTCTGCCTTAGGCAGCTCAAAAAGGTCGTTTTTGAGGCCTATTGCCCTGAAGCCGTTATAGGCTCCCACCAGCCCCGCGTATCTTCCGAAGCCTATAAGACGTGCCCCCGTTTCATTCACGATCACCTCGTGGTCGTAAAGTTCAATATTCTTCTTAAGGATCTCCCTTAAGAGGTCACGGTTATAAGGCTGTTTTTTAATGGTATGAGAGAAAAAAAAGTATTTTTTATTTGGAATTAAATATGGAATTGGCACCTCCTTTACCCCCAGCATAACGTCACAGTGCGAAACATCTTCGGAAACCTCAAAGCCTGCTTCCTCATATTCCCGATCTGAGAAGACGCGAATATCTGAACTCTCGACTTCGAAATGTGCATCAGGAAACTTTTTGGCAGCTTCCTTCAATGTTTGTGGAGAGAAAACAACCCTGCGGTCGGGCGGGGTTTTACGCTCTTTTATGAGGGCAAATTTTATCATATTTTGGAATAGCTTTTGTGATTATGAGGACGAACCCCAAAGATAGGAATTTAATACTATCTTTGCACTGCGGCAGGGATTGAAGCGGTTAGCTTTTTGCGAGTTAAACGAGTAAAAACTAAAAGTGGAAAGCCCGGTTCCTCGTAGCTTTTGCGGAGAGGAGGCCGCCTTTATAATTGGCATGAAAAATGCACTAAATACAATAAGTTCTTTTATTTATGGGGTCGACTTGGTTTTGACAGCGAGTCTAATTGGGTTGTAAGCACGTCGAGCGCTGGGATATAGCTCGTAAATCTCATATTTCACACTTTTTTAAACGGCGAGAATAACTACGCCTTGGCTGCATAATCCGAATCACAGTAGGATAGCTTAGTCCCTGCAAGGCAGGGAGCCAAGATGTCTCGTGGAAGCCTTGATTTACGGCGTCCACACCAGAGGCACCGATAAAGTAAATATAGTAACTGCAGGGCCTTGATGCGGTTGCGAAACTTAATTGAGGATAAGTGTAAAGTTGGTGGTTTTCGGCCGGCTTTGCATCGAAAAACAAGCGAAAACTAAACGTGAAGAAAGCAGCTGAATTGCTTGTTTGCACGAGGGTTCGAACCCCTCCGACTCCACAATCATTCACAACTGCGTTGTGATTTAAAAATAAAGAATCCTGCCGAACTTGTTCGAGCAGGATTTTGTGTTTTAAAGCACCCAGACCGCAGGGATGGGCAGTTGTAATTGCAGTATGGGATTACCAGGGGAAGGCGCAGCCAACCCCTCCGACTCCACAATCAAGCGGAAATTCTGCAATGGATTTAAAATAAAATTCCCGGCAGGTATTTTCACCTGAACGGGAATTTTATTTTAAGACATCGGCGGCAAAGTGCCACTTCCTGATTTCTAATTTTTAGAAAAAGTATTCTTTACTCTTCAATGTTTTCAAGCCTGTAAATTATTTTTTTCATTTCCGCAATTTCCCGTTCCTGCGCCTCAATAATTTCCTTTGCAAGTTTTTGTGCTTCAGGGTCCTTAATATCTGCTCTCTTACTGGTTAAGATGGCAATTGAGTGATGAGGTATCATTGCCTTCATCCACAACACATCACCCACCGGAATTTGTGCCCTTACTAAACCTAAAGAGCTTAAAAAAATCACCAGGCTACCTGCGTATATGGCTATATTCTTTTTTCGGTTTTTATACATTCCCAACATCATGGTCAACATGATCACGGCCATTGCACAGATCCCTAAAATAGCCATATAGAATCTTGTTAGACTAAACCAAACGTGGTCCCAATCATAGGTGTTCATGTACATTGTTATATACATTGCAATAAATGAAAGGACCAGCATAATTATAAATCTGGTATAATTCCCTTTTTTCATTCCGCTGTGTTGTTTTTCTTCTGGGTTCATTGTTTATGAAATTTACTGTTGGTTATTTTTAATTTTTTTTTCTATTAATCAAGTAATGTTTAGAAAGTACTTATATGAATAAGATACAAGGGGTAATTTCTTCTTGTTATTTTGATATGGTTTTTTCAACTGATCCGCATTTTGGCATTTTTTCCCCAAAATATGGATTGGAAATTTCTTCTACACTGGCATACCAATAAGCCCCTTTGTTATCAAAAGCCATTGGGCAGAATTTTTTGTAGATCGTACCCCCTGAGAGCGCATCTTCAAACATTGGCCCGGCATTTTCCGTGAATTGGGCAAACAATTCCCTTTGAGCTTCAATATCATCTGTCTCGGACATTTGCACTGCAAGGGCCTTCATTACAGCCCTTTCTTCAGAAAAAGATTCAGCCATGGAATGTGCTACGTCCTGCACCTGATCTGCATCAGATAAAGTTAATGCCATTTTTATCTCCAGGTAATTGTGCCATATTTTACCCGTCATCCCATCAATGAAATGTTGATCTGCAATATCAGCAGTCTTTTTGCTTTCTTTTTTAACTTCCTCGGGGGTATTTATTTCTACCGATTGCTTTTCCTTACAACCAATAAATGCAGTGAATAAAAAAGCTATAATCGTTGTTTTAAATAAGGTTTTCATTTTGTGACATTTTAAATGTTTATAAAATTTCCGTAATAAATTATATATGGTAAATCAATCTTCCTATTCCAGCAGCTAACTAAAGTTAGTGATTCATTAATATTTACCGCTTAATTAGGGTTAAAATTTATATAATCTGGTCTTAAGGGATTCTCAAGTCACTTCCCTTGAGTAAAATAACGGAAATGGTGATAGCAGCCTCCCAATGATCCACTTCGAGCTTTCTCGATTCCGCTTCAAAAAGAACCGGCTGGTGATAGGTACAACATGAAGTAACTCAAAATTTTAAAAAAATGCGTAATTTAATTAGTCACTGGCTAATTATTACGATTAAATAAAGAACTGGTAAATGCCATTCCAGCATAAAACTAAGATGCTTTTATGAGAATCTAAGGGAGTCAGTTTTACGACCATTCAACCTTTAGCTCTTCATCCATTCTAAAGCTGAAGATTAAGCTGTAAGAGTTAACCAGTAAATCAGGAAATCATGGAACATAACCATCACGACAAAGACAACGACGAGCCGAAAAATGCTCCGAAGCGGAAAGCCGGGAAAGAGGAATCAAATATACAGGATGAGCTGGCCGAAAAAACCAAACACGGGCATAATAAGGCAATGGACCACGATGAAAAACGCAAACATGCTGATAGCGAGCCGGGACATGGCCATGCGGGGCACGATCATCATAAAATGATGATTGCCGATTTTAAAAAACGCTTTTGGGTAACCCTGGTCCTAACTATCCCAATCCTGTTCCTCTCTCCAATGATCCAGGATTTCTTTGGGTATGACTACCTTTTACCTGGCAACCAGTACATCCTCTTTGCCCTCTCCACAGTGGTATATTTCTACGGGGGTTGGCCGTTTTTAAAGGGTTTTTGGTCTGAAGTAAAAAAGGCTGCACCGGGGATGATGACCCTTATTTCTATGGCTATTACGGTAGCATATTTTTACAGTTCTGCCACAGTCTTCGGGTTAGAAGGGGTTGATTTTTTCTGGGAGCTTGCCACCCTTATCGCTATAATGTTGGTAGGACACTGGATAGAAATGAAATCTGTCCTGGGTGCTTCTAAAGCTTTGCAGCTTTTAGTGAGTATGATGCCTGCCGAAGCTCACCGTATAAATGGCGATGAAGTCGAAGATGTTGAGCTGGACTCTTTAGAAAAAGGAGATATAATCCTTATAAAACCTGGGGAAAAAGTACCGGCTGATGGTATTATTGTGGAGGGTGAGAGCTACCTGAACGAGGCCATGCTAACCGGGGAATCAAAACCGGTTAAAAAGAATAAAGATCAAAAAGTAATTGGGGGATCTATTAATGGCAACGGGTCATTAAAGGCAAAAGTGGAGCATACAGGGAAAGACAGTTACCTGAACAAGGTGATAATGATGGTGGAGGAAGCGCAAAAATCAAAATCGAAAATGCAAAATCTTTCTGATAGGGCTGCAAAATGGCTCACCTATATCGCATTGGCCATTGGTTTTGGAACCCTTGCAGTTTGGTCAATCTTAGGCTTTCCTTTTGTATATGCACTTGAGAGAATGGTAACGGTTATGGTTATTGCCTGCCCTCACGCATTAGGACTGGCCATTCCCTTAGTAGTGGCTATTTCTACATCTGTATCTGCTCAGAACGGCTTATTGATTAGAAACAGGACAGCATTTGAAGAGTCCCGAAAAATTACCGTCTTATTGTTTGATAAAACGGGTACCCTCACCAAAGGGGACTTTGGGGTCACCCGCATCGAATCTGTAAATGATAAATTCTCTAAAGAGGAAGTCCTAAGGCTATCAAGTGCCCTGGAGCAAAGTTCTGAACATCCCATCGCTGTGGGTATCATCAAAAAAGTAAAAGAAGATAAAGTTGAGATTCCAAAACCGGAAAATTTCAATGCCATAACCGGAAAAGGGGTTGAAGCTACTGTAGAAGGGAAAGAAGTAAAAGTGGTGAGCCCGGGTTATTTAAGAGATGAAAAAATCAACATTCCTGAAGATGCTTACCGTGATGCGGCTGAAACTATTGTTTTTGTGTTGATCGAAGGAGAATTGGCGGGATATATTGCTCTTGCGGACGAGATAAGGCCGGAATCTGCAGAGGCTATTAAAATTTTTAAACAAAACAATATTAAGGTGCTCATGGCTACAGGAGATAATGAAAAAACTGCCAAAGCAGTTAGCGATAAACTTGGTCTGGATGGATATTATTCTGAAGTACTACCCCACCAAAAAGTAGAAATAGTTAAAGAATTAGAAAGCAAAGGTGAATTCGTTGCAATGACCGGCGATGGTGTCAATGATGCCCCGGCTTTGGCTCAGGCGAATGTTGGTATTGCTGTCGGTTCGGGAACGGATGTAGCAGCTGAAACTGCTGATATCATTTTGGTAAACAGCAACCCTCAGGATATCGCAAATCTTATTTTATTCGGAAAGGCTACTTATAATAAAATGATCCAGAACCTGGTTTGGGCGACGGGCTACAACGTTGTTGCCATTCCACTGGCTGCGGGGGTTCTTTACTCTACCGGCTTTGTTTTAGGTCCGGCAGTTGGCGCTGTTTTGATGAGTATGAGTACCGTTATAGTTGCCATAAATGCTCAGTTACTGAAGAGAAAAATTGGCGGAAAATAGAGGCTCCGGCTCAGGATTGTTGGGTAGTATAGGGCACATTATTAAAGTGGTAAACTAAAAATAGTCGCTCAGAAAAATTTTGACATTTGTAACACATGAAGATAACTAACATTTTATTTTCCATCCTTTTTATTATAGCTGCCTTCCTCCAGTTGAACGATCCCGATCCTCTCTTATGGTTTCTGCTGTATTTTTCGGGTGTGGTAATTTGCATCCTGGGATTGACAGAAAGAGAATATCCTATGTTAATTTGGATCGTCCTCACGATTTATATCATCTATTCCACATATCTTCTTTTAAGCCCTACCGGAGTCCTGAGCTGGTACAGGGACCATGACGCCGAAAATATTGCACAATCCATGAAAACAGATAAACCCTGGATTGAAGAGACCCGGGAATTCTTTGGGCTGCTTCTCCTGATCTTTTCAGCTGTATTAAACCTTTTAAATATTCACTCCAGAAAAAAACCTGGAACATCAACTTTAAATTAAATCATGAAATATTTTCTCCTCTTACTTATCATTATCCTCTCATCGCCTGTTTTTGGCCAGACTAGCTCAGATTTAAAAGGCATTGTAAGAAATGAGGCTTCTGTGCCTGTCCATAACGCCAGGGTTCATCTTTTAAACACTTCATTTACTACTACCACAAACATTTCCGGAGAATTTGACTTTTTGAAGGTGCCCTATGGTTCTTATGTAATAACTATCCAAAAACCAGGTTTTGCTCTGGTTTCTCAAAATGTGGTTATTCATGAAACTTCCAACACAATTGAATTCCTTCTGGAATCAAAAATGAACCGCCTGGATGAGGTGACGGTAACTGCTCAGAAAAGAGAAGAGCTCATCCAGGAGATCCCGTTGAGTATTACAAGCCTATCCTATGAAAACGTAAAGCAGAGCCAGATCCAGAATGCAAATGATCTTACCGCTATTTCTCCGAATCTTTATGCCGGTGATCCCGGGGATAGGAGAACCGTAACTTCAATAAGGGGAATTGTTACTACCTCTTACGATCCTGCCATTGCTACTTATATAGACGGGGTAAATCAATATAACCTTGATACTTATATTACCCAGCTCTTTGATATTAAAAGAATAGAAGTTTTACGAGGACCACAGGGAACTCTTTATGGAAGGAATGCTATGGGCGGTGTAATTAATATAATAACCCGGGAACCTCAAAACCATACCACGGTATTTGGAGAAGCTACCCTGGGCAATTATAACCAGCAGCGGTACATGGCAGGAATAAGAACTCCTATAGGAGAGAATCTGTTTTTTGGTGCAGCCGAATTATATGAGGAAAGAGAAGGATTTTATACCAATGAATTCACCGATTCCAGTTACGATGATCAATTCAATTTTTCAGGAAATTATTACCTGAAGTACCTTTTCAGCCCCACCTGGAATGCCGCTCTGAATTTTAAACATTTTTCAGCCGAAAATGAAGGAGCTTTCCCTTTGAACATGGGGATTGAGGCTGCGCTGGAAAACCCTTATACACTCAACCAGAACCGGATTTCCACAATGAATGATAAGACCTTTAACACTTCCCTGGTCATTGATCACAAAGGAAAAAACCTCAACTTCAGTTCACAAACTGCCTACCAGCAGAATTACCGGTATTACGAAAATGCTATTGATGCAGATTTCTCCCCTCTGGATGCTATGTCGATCATTAATGACTATGGAAAGGACTGGAACACTGTTAAAGTTGCCACACAGGAGTTAAGACTCTCCTCTCCAAGTGGTCCCGACAATAAACTTGAATGGACTGCGGGAACTTACATGTTCTACCAGGAAAGTCCGGTAAAACAGGATACGCATTTTGGAGAGGATGCGGCGCTACTAGGCTCTGAAGAAACGAATTATTCGCTCATCAACACCAGTGAGGCAACCGGTAAAGGAATTGCATTTTTTGGGCAGGTTAACTATCAAGTCAGGGAGAAACTTAAAGTTATTGCAGGGTTAAGATATGATCACGAATACAAGAAGCAATCGGTGTTGGGAGAGTACCAGTTAGATTCCGATACTGAACCACTTTTCGAGTATCAGCCGGACACTACCGCCACTGCAAGCTTCAATGCCTTCTCGCCAAAAGTTGGTCTTACCTATGATCTTTCAGAAGAAAATCTCGTCTTCTTAACCTACAGCCGCGGCTTTAGGGCAGGAGGACTTACTCCCCTTAGTGCAGATCCTGCTCAACCCCCTCTATACGAGTACAAACCTGAGTTTAGTAACAATTATGAAATAGGTGCAAAAAACTCATTTTTTGAGAATAAGCTGCTTGTGAACGCCACGTTGTTTTATACGAAAGTGACAGACGTACAGGTGCCCACTTTAATTATGCCCGATGGGGTGATAGTAACCCAAAACACCGGAAGCCTAAACAGTAAAGGCCTGGAAGTAGAACTAAGAACCTTGTTAACCACAGGTCTCGAATTGAGTTATGACCTGGGATATACTGATGCAGGTTATGAGTCGCTGCTTATAGCACAGGATGGCGGTGAAGTTAATTTAAAGGACAACAAGCAAATTTTCACCCCGGAGGTAACTTCGATGCTGGCCCTTCAATACAGGTCAAATTTAGGACTTAATGGAAACTGGGAGTTTACGGCACGTGCGGAATGGAAGTATTTAGGAGAACAATATTTTGATCTGGCAAATTCACTCAGGCAGGAGCCTTACAATTTGTATAATGGAAATGTTGGAGTCTCCTATAGAGATATTAAACTTATGATTTGGGGCCGGAATATTTTTGATACTCAATACATAAGTTACGGTTACAATTTTGGGGCAGTTCACCTGGGTAACCCCGCTACCATGGGAGTGACTTTATCATTTGAGATATAACTTTCCCAAAAAACTAAAACCCCCCTATATGGGAGGGTTTTTTGTTGTCTTCAAGAACCGATAGATGTTTAATTGCCGGGAACCATCTTAAACATTTTTCCGGTATTACCTATAGGGCCTTCTTCATCTGTCGTAAGGACAAACATTTCCCCGTCATTGCTCTGCCCAAAGGACAAAAGATAATGGCCAATCGAACTCGAATTAGTTTGAGCAATTTTCAGCTCCTGAAAATCCCACATTCCGGTCTCTTTTGGAGTTGCCATAAACACTACTCCTTCAGGTTTACCATGGTGTTGTGTCCAGGTTCCAAAAATGTATTTTCCTGCCATGTTTTGCAGGTTATCACCCCGATAGACATGCCCCCCTATTACAACAAGTCCTTTTCCGCCGTCTTCGGCGCCACCTTGTTTAAACTCCAGGACGGGATCAATCAGAGGATTACCCATTTTATCTTCCTTAGGACATTCTTCCCTGGTCTTATCGTTATTATATGCATTAAAGCAATGAGTTCCTTCCTTTACATTCCAACCGTAGTTACCACCTTTAGTGATTACGTTGATCTCCTCCCATAAAACCTGACCGGCATCTCCTGCTATTAAATCATTATTCCCTTCAAGATCAAAAGAGAATCTATAGGGATTTCGAAGTCCGTAAGCGTAAATCTCATCCATACCCTCTTTGTCTACAAAAGGATTATCTTCAGGAATGGCATAGGGAGATCCAGTATCAACATCAATACGCAAAATACTTCCCAGAAGGTTCTGCTCTACGTCCTGTCCATTTCCGCCACCATTTTCGTCGTACCAGTCGGGGACATGTCCCATATCGATATCATTTGCACCGCCACCGTCACCAAGGGCGATATAGAGATAATTATCCGGGCCAATTGCTAAACTTCCGGCATTATGATTATCCTGAGGTTGATGGACTTTCATAATGATCTTTTCTGAAGCCTGATCGGCCATACCGGGATTGTTCGGGGACACCCGAAATTCAGAAATATGGCTGGTATGATCCCAGTTATCGGGAGCTTCTTCGTCTAACGGTGCACTGTAATACACAAAGAATCTTCCGTTATTACTATATTCGGGATGAAAAGCCAGACCAAGAAGTCCCCGCTCTTCGTGTGCATCTTTCAGAGGAACTATTTTATCCTTCAGATTCAAAAAAGGCTCCTCGAGAAGACCTTTTTGAGGATCATGAATCCTGATTAAGCCCACCTGATCAACAATGAAGAGTCTTCCCGATTCATCAGGGGATTCCACAAGTGCTACAGGAGAAACAAGATCCTGGGCTACTAATTCTAATCCAACGGTTTCCTGCGATGAACTTGTAAGTATATACCCGAAACTAAATAATAAGAAAAGTGATTTCATTTTCATACCTAAATCTTAAAATTCTTGAATTAATTAAACAGAACATAGAATTTAGCTAAAATCTTTTTATCAAGGGGTTAACTGCCTGTTAAATACACTTTTAAAGCATTATTGTGAGTTTTAAAATAATCATTTCTACTTCAAAACATGAATTATATTGCTTTAGCAGGAGAATGATGAGATATTTTAAAGTCAACAATGAAAAGTTCAACAGTTGGGAGAGGTATTACTCATAGGTATAAATGGCGGATGCAATTCTAAAAACACAAAACATTTAGAAAGTGGAGAAACTTTCTCAAATTCACTTTCTGATTCCTTAAATTATTTACAGCTATTCCCTGGTAATCAAATCCCATTATCTCTACCTGCACCTTCCCTTCAGTAACAGCAGTAAAGGCGATTTTCCTATCCATCACTGACTGCATTTCAATGTATTATAATCGTGAATTCTGAACGATCTGAATTACTGCCATTTTTTAATAATATTATTGTAACTAACTGACAAATATCATCTTACAAATAATACGATTCCTTTTACTTTAGAAATAATATTAACCTTTTACCTAAATGAAAAATTTACTTTTCTTAAGTATGTTCTTCTTCCTTCTTACTGGATGTGAAAAAGATGAACCGCCCGTGATTGATGAGACAGCACAAATCATCAAGGATGCATACATTTATGCATATCCGCTTATTTCAATGAAAACAACAGCTAATGTGGTGACCAATGTTGTGCATAGTACGGATCGAGGTTTTGCTCCTTACAATCAGTTTTCACACAGAAATGAAATTCCTGATTACAATTTTACATCTGTAGTTTCGCCTAATGTAGATACTTTTTATTCTTCAGCATGGCTGGACCTGGATGAAGAGCCTATGGTTTTGTCTGTCCCGGACGCAACCTTATATAAGCCTGAAAATGCGCCATGGAGGTATTATATGATTCAAATGATGGATGCCTGGAGCAATGTGTTTGCTGCACCGGGTGTGAGAACAACAGGTACAGAGGCCCAGTCTTTTCTGATATCAGGTCCAAATTGGTCAGGAAGTGTTCCGGGAGGAATGACACATTATGTATCTCCCACAAGGCTAGTATGGTTATTGGGCAGGACAATGGTTAAAGGCACAGATGACAAAGCAACAGTCCAGGCATTTCAAAATAATATGTCATTGATGCCATTATCAGCCTGGCCTGGATCCTATAACCCTCCAGATGGCGTTTTTAATGATAGTATTGATATGGCTACCCCTCCTGTAAATCAGGTAGCAGCATTACCTGTTGAAACATATTTTCAAATGCTGAGTGATTTGATGGTAGACAACCCTGCTGCTTCATACGATATTGCCATAGTACAGAAACTTACACAGCTAGGGATAACCCCCGGGGGTGAATTTAAACTTTCTGACTACTCGAAATCTGAGCAGAGGGCCATCCGGGCGGGATATGCTGATGGACAGGTTCAACTGGCAAATTTAGCCAGTACGATTCAAAGAATTATTAAAAACGGATGGAGTTATATGTTGGATAACGTCGGGAATTATCAAGATCATTATGACTTGAGAGCATATGTTGCAAAAATAGGATTAGGCGCCAACTTGCCCGAAGATGCTGTCTACCCGTTTACTACCTATGATATTGCATTGGATCCACTGAATACCAACTATAAGTATACTATCACGTTTCCGGCGGGCGAGACACCTCCGGCACGAGGATTCTGGTCTTTGACCATGTACACTGCCGACCACTTCCTGGCCCAGAATCCGATAGACCGATATGCTATCAGTAGTTATATGGATTATCAACTGAATGATGATGGCTCCTTAATATTGTACCTTCAAAAAGACAGCCCCGGTATTGAAAAAATATCCAATTGGCTGCCTACCCCACAGGATGCCAATAGCTCCTTTAATCTCATGCTACGTATCTACTGGCCGGAACAGAGGGTATTGGATAATCAATGGGAGGTTCCGGGTGTTGTGAAAGTGAATTGATCAAGCAAAGAGTAAACTTTAATTAATCCAATTTTCCTTTTCATCTAAATCGAAATCAAAAATTGCATCACTCCTTTTTTAAACGCCGCAGGTTCTTCTTGTAGCTTATTTCTTTTATTGTCATAAGTTAAAAGGATTCTATGAGTGAGGTTATTGTAGGTATCATATTCTTTGTCTGCCTTTATTTGCCCTTATTAAAAAATCATTTAATATTCAACCAAAGATCAGGAATAAGTATACAAAAAAATTGAGCTGGTATAGAATTTGGTAAAGGAATTTTCTTAAATGACAACAAACAAAGATGAAACAGAATTTTTTTTTGGGGCTGCTAATGGTGGTCCTTTTTTCTTCATGTGAGTATGGCCGGCAGGCTGAACAAAATTTGAAAGAGTTCAATTCTCAAGTCGAAGATATTGATTCCATGATAAATGATGGAATTGAAAAGGTAACTGAGTTAGATTCAATTTTACCCGAAACAAATAAAAGACTTAAAGAGGCAGATTCTATCATCAAAGACGCTTCTTCAACTTTAGATTCCCTAAAGCAAAAAGTAGATCGCATCGAAAATATCTTTAATTAGCCCTGAACAATTTTGTTTAGCAGCTTTTAGACAGTATAATTCTCCCTGTAAAAAAATTTATCCTAAGCGAATTGCCCGTGTTTTTTTAACATAACAATGTATTACATTTGATAATGAAAATGTTGAAAAGATTATTCTTACCATCACAGATGGTCCTTCTTTTCCTGTTGCTCTTTGGGAGTAGCACCGGCTCCTTTTCGGCCAATTTCATATTTTCCGTTAACGGCATTCAGGAAGCCCAACACGATTCAAATGTCACCTCTTTAATAGATGACCAGGTTGTAAATCTTGGTGATTCTATTCTTCCTGCCCAAAAAACAATATTTTTCCTTAAAGGGAGTATGAATAAAGTGGGGGATCTGTATGAACAGACCATTACCCACACCAATATCTCCCAAAATTATATTAAACGCTCCCGGTATATTTTTCCTTCTTTGGGAGTGAAGGAGGTGATTTTTCCCTTTCACGTTTTTCTTTAAGTTTCCAGTACTGTTCATTTGAAATTGGATGATGAAATACTCACTCCCCGTGCTGTTCTTTATAATGGCATGTTTTCGATTACCTGAAACTTAAAAACTTAAAAAATGAAACTTGATATACTAATAGTAGACTTTGCCCTTCTTGTGCTGGTTTTCATTCCCTACGTCTTATTTATATTTATTGGATCCAGAGAAGTAAGAAAGCTAAAAAATAAATTCAAAGAAGAAGCTTTACATCATCAGCTTATAATTGATGAAAAAGACTCCTGGAACTCAAACATCATAGGCGTCGATACAAAAAAAGCTATAATCCTTTTGGTTCAGAATAGAAAGACTGAGGTACATGCTGAATTTATCAAACTGAAGGAAGTTAAAAACTGTGAAATCCTTCGGGAAGTGCAAACCTTGAAAATTGACAAACGTACAGAAGAAATCCTTCAACGTATCGACCTGAGATTAACATGTCGCAATGACTCCATCCGAATTGTTAATCTTTATAATTGTGAGGAAAACTATGCACAGGAATATGAACTGAAACATGCAGAAAAATGGAATAATAAGATCAATTCTATGATCAGTTATCGCCCTGCGGTAAATTCTGCCGCTTAAAACTGCTAACAAAGGAGAAGAGACTGTCTTAGTCTCTTCTCTATTTATTTTCTATAAAATATTTTAAATTCATCCTTTAATACTTTTATTAATACTTCTATGATATTACAATTTTTATTACTTATTGCAGGACTCCTGTTATTAATAAAAGGTGCAGATTGGCTGGTGGAAAACTCTTCAGCTTTTGCACGAAAAAAGAAAATTTCCGATCTGGCTATAGGGTTAACCATAGTAGCTTTCGGAACTTCGGCCCCAGAGCTGGTAGTCAACGTAGTTGCCGCATACCAGGGACATCAGGACATAGTTTTTGCAAACGTTATTGGGAGTAATAACTTTAACCTGTTCTTTATCCTGGGTATAGCCGGTTTAATAACACCTCTGTTGGTTCAACAAACGACAGTGTGGAAGGAAATACCCATTTCTTTGTTAGCCGCAATATTGTTGTTCTTTTTAGTAAACAATTTTTTTACAGGGTCAGAAGGCTCCCTGGACAGGTGGGATGGATTTATTCTTATTTTCTTTTTCCTTGCTTTTCTCTTCTACGTTTATAAACAGCTAAAGGAAACTCCTTCTACTTCTTTGGAAGCCGTAAAGCAGGTTTCCAATGGTAAAATTTTCACTTTTATAGTTCTGGGGCTTGCAGGTCTCATCATTGGGGGGCGACTGGTGGTCTCGAGTGCAATGGACATTGCAGGAACTCTGGGAGTAAGTGAGAAGATCATTGGAATTACCATTGTTGCTGCAGGAACTTCCTTACCTGAACTGGCCACCTCTGTAATTGCAGCTTTTAAGAAAAATAATGACATTGCTGTTGGTAATATCATTGGTTCCAATATCTTTAACATCTTCTTCATTCTTGGCTTGAGCTCTCTCGTAAGACCTATTGCCTATGACTCTCTTTTCAATAACGACCTGTACCTTCTTTTCGGGGGCACTGCCCTCTTGTTCCTGTTCATGTTCCTGGGAGGAAAGAGAAAACTTGAGAGATGGGAAGCAGGAGTGTTGTTATCTGTATATCTTATTTACACCAGCTATCTGGTCATGAAGGAAATGAGCCTGTAGGTTCATTTGTCTGATTCATAATATCCTATAGAAAATGAAAATAAAAATATTCCCATGCATTTGAGGATCCTTATTGGACTGGAACCTTGTTGGTATCATCAAAAAAGTAAAAGAAGATAAAGTTGAGATTCCAAAACCGGAAAATTTCAATGCCATAACCGGAAAAGGGGTTGAGGCTACTGTAGAAGGGAAAGAAGTAAAAGTGGTGAGTCCGGGTTAATTAAGAGATGAAAAAATCACCATTCCTGAAGATGCTTACCGGGATGCGGGAGAAACTGTTGTTTTTGTGTTGATCGACGGAGAATTGGCGGGATATATTGCTATTGCGAACGAGATACGGCCGGAATCTGCAGAGGCTATTAAAATTTTTAAACAAAACAATATTAAGGTGCTCATGGCTACAGGAGATAATGAAAAAACCGCAAAGGCAGTTAGCGATAAACGTGGCCTGGACGGATATTATTCTGAAGTACAGTGATGAACTAAAATAGTCTTTCAAAAAAATTTTATAGTTCAACGCAAAGTTCTGGAATATCCCTCATTTTTCCATTTTCCTGTTTGCCAAGAATAATAACTTCCTTGTTTTCTTTGTATTCATCAATGGCCATTAGAAGTTGGCTTTTAGTATCTCTCCGAATTTTAATACCAGATTTTTGGTTTTTATTCCTGACTTCAATATAATAACCATCTCTCAGGTCTTTTGGTTTAGTGGAAGGTCTTCCCATAATAATCTTTAATTTTAAAATAGAATTTAATCTTATTTAATAATCCTTGTGTCGTTTTAAAATGATAAAACTGACAACACCAATCTCTATACCAGAATTCAGGCAAGATTACAATAATTTGAAGTCGGTTAAAAAAATTTCACAATTAAAGAAGGTTTATTGCCCATAGACGAGTTTTTAAAGAGTTTTTGTGATGACGACAGAATTGGCAAATCCTAAATTAGAAACCCTTATTTCATTTCCGGATTCAGGACTTTGTCTGTCAATATCCCTACCTCACATTCCTGAAATTGCGGGGAGATCTCACCGGAGTGCTCCTGCTTCAGAAGAAAAAATGGATTACATAAAATAATAGTGTTAAACCTCTTTTTCCTGATCTTCTCATTTTTTTGATATTATTTCCAACTATTACCTCGAACAACTTAATTATTGCAGAGCAGGAATTTGCTCCCGGTAATATAAAGGCTATTTTTGTTGTTTATAATCATTCTAAATAAAACTTAAGAATGATATTTAGTCATAACTATGTATTTAAAAACCATTTCCATCACCTTTTTGATTACCGGTGTGCTGTTTCTTTCTAATTCTGTGGTGGCCACTGCCACCTCCAGGGATGACAACACACAAATGGCTATACATCTGCTGGATTATATTGCCAGGGATTACGCAACCGCAGTTAAAGATGGAAAAATAATTAATGCAGCTGAATATAAGGAAATGCTGGAATTTAGTACCACAGTGTATGAATTGCTGAAACCTTTAAAAAATGAATTTGAGAAGGAGGAAGTGGATTTCTTGTCACAGGTTGAGCAGTTAAAAATTCTCATCCAGGAAAAAGCCGGGTTAACTAAGGTTGCGGAACTTGCGCAAAAAATAAGATTGGAACTAATAGAAGTGACGGGGTACCAGGTCGCCCCCCTTCATTGGCCAGACCACTCCCGGGGAAAACAGTTATACGCAAAAAACTGTTTGAGCTGTCATGGTGAGGCCGGGAATGGAAAGGGTCCTTTAGCACAAAGTATGGATCCTACTCCAACTAATTTTCTAAACGATAAGCACATGGAGCAGGTTTCTCCCTTTCAGGCTTATAATACCATTCGTTTAGGAGTTGAAGGAACAGAGATGAAAGCTTTTCCGGAACTCAAGGATGAAGAAGTTTGGGATTTGGCCTTTTACATTAAATCCCTGCGTTTTGAAAGGAGCGGAAACCAAAAGGCTAGAAACCTCCCTGAAGAAGTGAATTTGACAGATGTTGCCAGCTTGTCAGATCTGGAGTTACTTAACAAATTAGGAGACGATAGAAAAAAGGCAAAAGAAAAAATAAAGATTATCCGGCTTCATATTCCCGATACTTATAACTCCCTTGATTTAGCGAAAGAATATTTGAATTCTGCTTTGCTGGCATATACAGAAGGGGAAACTTCTCTTGCGCGCAAACAGGCCCTCGCCGCATACCTTGAGGGTGTAGAGCCCGTGGAGGTCCAACTTAGGGCAAAGGATCCTGCGTTTATGGTGCAACTGGAGAAACAGATGTTCGAATTGCGAAGTACGATTGAAAAAAAGAAATCCCTTGAGGCAGTAACCCATCAGGTAAATCTTTCCCTGGAAATGATTGCCAGGGCAGGGACTATGATGAAGGGTGAAAAGCTCGGTTTTTGGCTCGCCTTTATATTAACAGTTTCCATCCTTTTACGGGAAGGAATAGAAGCATTCCTCATCATTGCAGTGGTCCTAACGATTATTCGCAGTGCAAGAATGAAAAAAGCATTACCATGGCTCCATGGGGGATGGATTACTGCTGTTTTGTTGGGATTTGCAGGTTGGTACATGTCTGACTTCCTTCTGCAGTTAAGCGGCCAAAATCGGGAGATACTTGAAGGAATAGTGACCCTTCTGGCCGTATTGGTTTTAACTTATGTTGGTTTCTGGTTACATTCCAATTCGCATGCAAAGAGATGGAAGGTATTTATTGAAAAAAGAATTCAGAAGTTGTTGAAGACCGAAAATATGTGGGGATTGGCTTTCTTTTCTTTCATGGTTGTTTTCCGTGAAGCTTTCGAGTCGGTTCTTTTCCTTCAAGCTATTAAACTGGAGACAATACCCGGAAATCAGTCCTCTATTGGACTTGGTGTATTGGTGGCGTTCAGTATAATTGCTGTTCTCGTAGTGCTGTTTGTTAAGTATTCACAGAAAATTCCAATCAGGCAACTCTTTTTGTATTCATCCTGGATGATTGTTCTATTAGCGTTGATCCTTATGGGCAAGGGCATCCACTCTATCCAGGAGTCTGGTTTACTCTCTGTCACTATGATACCAATCGATATAAGAATAGAATGGCTGGGAATTTATTCTTCTGCGGAATCACTTCTGGGACAGGGCCTTTTGTTAATTCTCATCCTGAGCTTATGGTATAATAGCCCACAACGAAATAAAAATATAAGTACGAAGAAGTAAAGTAATTCAGAAAATTACTTTTTAAATCCTGGGTAAGATCTTTAGTCTCTCAACTTTCTGATGAAATTGAACACGTAAACAAGTTAAAGCAATCATTTATGATCATCCGAGACTTCTCAGGATCTTTAATTGTTCATTATTTTGTCTTCACAAAATAAATTTCAGAATTTTACAGGGATGGCCATAATCCTTCGAAAACGTATCTTAGCATCTATGAGTTCTAAAATCATTACTCCTCTCAAATATTTATTCCAGACAATATTCATCTTGCTGGTAGTTTTAAGCGGCATTCTACCAGCCCATGCTCAGTTCATACCTGAAGCCCCTTCAGAAGAACAGGAGCAGGCAGAACCCCAGGTTCGGCAGGATTCTTTGGGGAGGCGATCCCCCAGGGGTAGTATCTCGGGCTTTTTAACTGCGGTGGCCGACAGAAATTATGAAAGGGCAAGCCGGTATTTTAATTTTTCGGGCACTGCTGTTGATGCCGAAAACGGCGACGAACTGGCTGAAATGCTGGAAGAACTTTTAAATCAAAGGGGACAGATCCTTCCCTACTCCTGGATAAGTGAGGAAGCTTCAGGAAGAACAGATGATAACCTTGAACCCAACCTTGAAAAAGTAGGAACCGTTACTATTGAAGGCGAAACAGTAGACCTTTTGATGGAGGATGTAAAAGATACCGAGGGGGAGGCTCTCTGGCTGTTCTCCTCGGCAACGGTTGAAAGTATTGCCTCTGTAAGTACGGTTGAAGAAAGTGCTATTGCCGTAGAAAGGGTGCTTCCCAAATTTCTGCAGGACAATGAATGGGGAGGTGTACCAGTTGGCCAGTGGCTGGTTGCATTGTTCCTGGCAGCCTTTGCTTACCTCATATCCTGGAGTATCGTTTCCCTTATCGTTCTGCTCATCCCAAAGATCTGGAGAAAAGCTCAACAGGAGCCCACCTCGGGAGTAATTAAGGCTTTTGCTTTACCTGTAGAACTTTATGCGGCTGTATTGTTATTCGTCTATCTTACGCGTGAAACCGGGATGTCCATTATCCTGCGCCAACGCTTAAGCGGAATTACGGTGATCATTGGCTTTGTCGCATTTCTCATACTGCTCTGGAGGCTCACCGAGTTCATTGGTACCTTCAGCAAAAGAAGAATGAGTTCCCGAGGAAATATCTCGGGAGTTTCAGTGGTGCTTTTTTTAAAGAGAGCAGCTAAGATCGCCATTGTGATATTTGGTATCATAGCCATACTGGGTACTTTTGGTGTTGATGTGACTACAGGTATCGCAGCCCTGGGAATAGGTGGTCTTGCGCTTGCCCTGGGGGCACAAAAAACCATTGAGAATTTTGTTGGCAGCGTTACGCTCATCACAGACCAGCCAATTAGGGTGGGGGATTTCTGTAAGGTGGGGGACACTTTGGGTACCGTAGAGAAAGTAGGAATGCGGTCTACGAGAATTCGTACCCTTGACCGAACGGTTGTTACCATCCCCAATGGCGAATTCTCTTCAAGTAAAATAGAAAATTACGCCCATCGGGACCGGTTTTGGTACCACCCTATACTGGGTCTTCGATATGAGACAACCCCAGACCAAATAAGGTTCCTCCTGGTAGAGCTAAGAGCCGTTTTATATAAACATCCAAAAGTAGCTTCAGATTCTGCCAGGGTGAGATTCATAAAGCTCAATTCAGATTCCATTGACCTGGAGGTCTTCTCTTATATTCTGGCCTCAAATTATGATGAATTCCTGGAAGTCCAGGAGGATCTGTTATTGAGAATGATGGATATCGTTAATGAGAGCGGTACAGGCTTCGCCTTCCCTTCGCAAACTCTTTATTTCGCAAAAGACCATGGCTTGTCTACGGAAAAATCCAGATCTGCGGAAGAAAAAGTAAGGCATTGGAAAGAAAAAGGGGAAATGCCTCTTCCAAAGTTCGATCCGCAGAAGATCAAAGAGATCGAAGATACACTGGATTATCCACCCGAAGGTTCCTGCTACCGGAAGGATACCGGTACAGGAAAGATCCCCGGACTTTGATCCAAATCCTTATTCAGCCTGAACTCAGTGATCCACAAAATTTCAAAGGATATACCTGTGATCTCACTGGAAGTTAAAACTTAAAGAATTTATAATTCATTGGCTTTCTGTTGTCTTTCCTGTAAATTTAGTAGCTAACCATCCAAAAGACGAGAAATGAAAAATAAGACGAAAAATATCGCCCGTACGGGTTTTGTGGCCAAAGGAGTAGTATACGCCATTACAGGAGTTCTCACATTAATGGCTGCCTTTAATATGGGAGGACAAAAAACCGGCGGTTTACAGGTATTGGAATTCCTTGACAAACAAACATTTGGTAACGTTCTACTCATTTTAATGGCTATAGGGCTAGCCAGCTATTCTACCTGGCGCTTTATACAGTCTGTAAAAGACCCTGAAAATATTGGAGATGACTTTAAAGGAAAGACAAAAAGAACAGCCTTTTTCATAAGCGGGCTCCTGTACCTGGGCTTTGCAGCAATGGCCGTACTGCGTGTGGTAGGTTCCGGGTCGGGAAGCGGGAGTTCGGGAGGCTCGGGATCCTCTGCTCAGAAATCCTCCTTCCTCGCCAGTGAAACTGGCTTGCTCATCATTGGAATTGTAGGTGCCGGAATTATTATCGCAGGTCTCTTTCAATTCTATAAGGCCTGGAAAAATAATTATTATAAAAAATTCGATCTCTCTTCCATTCATGATGAAAAGAAGAGAAAGAGTATCAACACCACTGCAGAAGTAGGCCTTAGTGCCCGCGGGGTGATCTTCGCGATAATTGGTTCATTTGCTATAAAAGCAGCCATGACCAATGAACCTTCTGAGATCAAAACAACCACTGAAGTTTTCTCTTTCCTCCAGGAATCATCCTATGGGGCCTGGTTAATGGGTGCGGTGGCCACAGGTCTTATTGCATATGCGATCTATATGTTCCTAATGGCCAAATACAGGAGGTTTCAGGGTTAGGATCCAATCTCATTGATCTGGTGAAAAATGGGTGTATACCCCTATTCCAATCACGGGATTTGTTACCTAAATTTGGTTTATACCATTTAGAGAAACACGTGTATATTTAAAAGGTAGTTTGTAAATTTTTAAAAAAAGAAGAAGAGAGATTGGGGGATCTCTCTTCTTTTTTTGGTATAATATCTTTTTAATGGCTGGCCATAGAACTCCTGAGAATAAAATCTGCAGCCATTTGGGCATGTAGCTGGGTGGTGGGAATAAGCGGAAGATCAAAATCCTGCTGCTCAATTAGAAGGGGCAGTTCAGTACATCCAAGAATAATACCTTCTGCACCTTTCTCTTTCAGCAACTGCATCTGGTCAATGAAAAAAGAACGTGCCGTTTGGGTAAATTTTCCCTGGGTGAGTTCTTTGGAAACATATTCATGGGAAATATCTATATAATCCTCATCAGGAATCAACGTGGTGATCCCAAATTTTTCAGAGAGTCTTTTTTGAATAAATCCTCCGGTCATGGTAGGCCTGTTTCCCAGCAGTCCAAGTGTCCTAAGGTTTTCTTTTTTTGCCATTTCTCCCACAGCATCGGCAATATGCAGAATGGGTATTGAGATTTTGGGTTGTACATACTCATAAACCATGTGTGGGGTATTGGCACAAATGATAAGGGCCTTTGCACCTGCTATTTCAAGTTTTCGTGCAATATGGAGATAAGTATGTTCGATCTTGTTCCTGTCCTGCTCCCGCATCAATTCAATATTAAGACTATAAATGATTAGGGGAGGATTTGCCTGGGATCCGATTTTCTTTCCTACCAGTTCGTTGATCAACCGGTAATAGACTATAGTGGAGTGCCATGATGTACCACCAATAAGACCAATGGTTCGCATATTCTTATTAATTTTCCTAAAGGTAGGGTTTGTAATTTTTTAGTAGGCTGATCAATATCACATAACATAAAAAAAGCACCCTAAAGGGTGCTTTTTAATAAAATATTATGCTAATTCTAGTGAACCATAATAGCATCTGCATTTCCGTCAGGATCTCCTGAAACGGTACCGTCAGTTGAAGCATTACCTAATAACAGGATACCTGCAGCATGAGGAGAGGCCATAGAAGTACCACTAATGGTATTGTACCCTCCGCTTTTCCAGGTTGACTTGATAGAAACTCCAGGAGCAACATAATCTACCGGTGGATTTCCGAAGTTGGAGAAATAAGCAAAGCTGTCATTCACATCCATTGCAGAAATCGTGTAGATATTGGTGCCATTAACCCTCGCAGGAGAATAGTTGTTAGCGTCATCAGAATCATTTCCTGCAGCAAGTGCAAACTTGATACCTTTGGCAGCTGCATTTTTAACCGCAGTGTCAAGAGCTGCAGAAACAGGTCCACCCAAACTCATGTTGGCAACGTCACCTGAGTTTCCGTTTGCAGCTACGTGATCTACTCCATTGATTACACCAGAGTAAGATCCGCTACCTCTGCTGTCCAGAACTTTAACAGGAATTACAGTTGCTCCAGGAGCAACACCAATAACTCCTACACTGTTGTTCAAGGCAGCAATAGTTCCGGCTACGTGTGAACCATGACCATTACCGTCATCAAGGGAACCACCATCCTTACCAGAAGTGAAAGCGTTAAATCCTCTTGAAGCGTCAACATTAAGATCTTCATGGTCAAGATCGATACCTGTATCGATCACCCATGCTACCCCAGATCCTGTATAGTCTGCCACTCCATTAACTCTTGCGATACCGTAAGGAGTTTCCTGAGAGGAAGTTCCACCGTCACCACCGCCACCGTCTCCATCACATGGACCTCCATTAGGAGTTCCACAAGGAGGAGCTAAAGCAACGATTTGATCCTGCTCAATGTAAGCGATCTTGTCATTGCCGCGAAGTTTTGCAACCTGATCCTTAGACATTCTAACAGTTACCCCGCTAAGAGCTGCACTGTAAACCTGAATGATCTCGGCATCACCAATGGCGTTTTGGCTTAATAATTTTTGTGTCTTGTTTTGAACTTCCTGTTTATTAAGCGTGTGGTCTCCACTTAATTTACCGGACTCTTTGTAGACAATAATGTATTGGTCTGGAATTGCCTGGGAATAGCTTTGATTAAATTTTGCTTCTTCCTGGATTTCCATGTTTGTTCCCTCTTCTTTCGAACAGGAAACCATTGCTGCAACTGCAAAAGCGGTTGCCAAAAACGTAGAGGTTTTTTTTAATTTCATAAATTAAATTTTAAGTTAAATTGTTAAAAGATTTTCCGAATCTATGTTTAATAATTTAAAAACCAAATTTTTTAACATATGGAAAATCAACTTTTTAAAATAATTAACTCCCAATTTACAATATCTCCCGGCTGTGACACTCCCTGATTTTTTAACAATTTTTTTACGGTTATCCCCTGCAGCTGCTGTTTTTAAAGCATAAAAAAAAGGACGTTATTCATCGAGAAGAAACGTCCTTTTAACGAATGTTAAATAAAACTTAAAATTATTCCGATTTTGGCCCGGTCCAATTTGAAAAACCGCCAATAAGATTATAAGTGTTCTTAAATCCCATTTGATCCATAAAAGTACATGCCTGAGCACTACGAGCTCCCGACCTGCAATACACATAATAATTTTTGGACTTGTCGAGTTTCTGGATCTCTTCTACAAACCCCTGGCCTTTATAGATATCAATATTTTTTGCATTGGGAATATACCCTTCTTCTACTTCCTCTTGAGTTCTTACATCCAGGATCTCTGCATTTTCATCCCTTTCCAATTGTTCTTTCCATTCTTCCTGAGTTAGTTCTTTCATAACTTTGATTTTGGTTCGACTTTTTCAATTCCTGCAAAGATAATAATCCGTATGTCACAGGCCGGCGCAGTATAATATTTTTCACCTTAAATATTATCCTAAAATTTCTGGTTTTATTTGTATTTAATGATTTAACCAGCTTATATTTGCCTCCAGATGAACAATGAATTAAACAATAACTGGTGGTGGAAGTACTTACGTCGAACGTCGTGAGCAACACCTCCTGTAACTATATACAAAGGCTTGTCACACGACAGGCCTTTTTTTATGTCTATAAATGAGCATTTTTTCAATAAACGATTACAGCACTATGATGTATAAATTAAAAACCACTTATAAAACCCTTCTGGCAGATACCTTCACGCCTGTTAGCATCTATCTCAAGATAAGAGATAAGTTTCCCAACAGTCTGCTGCTGGAGAGCAGTGACTATCACGGGAGCGAAAACAGCTTTTCTTATATCTGCTGTAATCCTATTGCATCCCTCAAGGTAGAAAAAGAAATACTTACACAAACTTTCCCTGACGGTTCAAATTTTGATGTCCCTATAGACGCAGAAGTTAAAATTCCCCTGGCAATTCAAAAGTTTGCAGAAAAGTTCAGCTCCAACGGCCCCAGGTTCAATTTCATCAACCAGGGATTGTTCGGGTATATCGCCTATGACGGAGTGAGATATTTTGAGAATATTAATATTAATAAGAAGAAAGGCAACCTGGAGATACCCGATATCTACTATGCCGTTTACCAGAACATCATCGCTATCAATCATTTTAATAATGAAGCCTACATTTTTGACCATAGTTATGATACCGAAAGTAACCTGGAGCAAATAGAGCAGTTGCTGAAAGTGAAAAATTTTGCATCCTATCATTTCTCTGCGGAAGGGGAACCGGTTTCCAACGAATCAGACGAAGGTTATATGGAAAAGGTGAAAATGGTAAAGCACCATTGCCAAAGGGGCGATGTTTTTCAGATGGTACTCTCCCGAAGGTTCTCCCAAACTTTTAAAGGGGATGAATTCAATGTGTACCGTGCCCTGCGAAATGTGAATCCCTCCCCTTATTTGTTCTATTTCGACTATGGAGATTTCAGGATCTTCGGTAGTTCACCTGAAGCCCAACTTGTCGTAAAAGATGAGAAAGCAGAAATTCATCCTATTGCAGGTACTTTCAAAAGAACCGGACACGATGAACTTGATGCACAGAATGCACGTGATCTGGCAGCAGATAAAAAAGAGAACGCAGAACATGTAATGCTGGTAGACCTCGCCCGTAATGACCTTAGCCGCCACGGCAGCGAGGTAAAAGTGGAAACCTATAAGGAGATCCAGTATTTTTCACACGTGATCCATTTGGTGAGTAAAGTCACTGCAAAAAAGAACAGCCTCACTCCTACCATGCAAATGGTGGCCGATACTTTCCCGGCAGGAACGCTGAGTGGTGCTCCAAAACATCGTGCGATGCAGATCATTGAGGAACTTGAGAATGTGAACCGGGATTTTTACGGGGGCGCGATAGGTTTTATGGATTTTAAAGGAAATTTTAACCATGCCATTGTCATCAGATCTTTTCTTAGCAAAAACCATCAGCTACATTACCAGGCAGGTGCAGGCATCGTCTCAGAATCTAAGGAAGAAAATGAATTGCAGGAGGTATACAACAAACTGGGTGCCCTTACCCGCGCTCTTGAAATAGCAGAAGAAATATAAATCACCCCGCCCTGCGGGCACCTCTCCTTGACAAATAGGGGATAGTTATAATAGCAAAATGGAAAAAGATCAATATATCAATAAAAACACCCTTCCCTCCGGGGGCCAGGGAGGGGATGAGAGTAAACCCCTGAAAATTCTGGTGATCGACAATTACGACTCCTTCGTTTATAACCTGGTGCACTACCTTGAAGAACTGGATTGCAAGGTGACTGTGAAAAGAAATAATGAGCTTGAGCTCGAAGAAGTAGAAAATTTCGATAAGATCCTCCTTTCCCCGGGCCCGGGCATTCCCGATGAAGCCGGACTCCTAAAGGAAATCATTGCCCGGTATGCTCCCACGAAAAGTATTTTTGGAGTATGTCTTGGTCAGCAGGCCATTGGGGAGGTTTTTGGAGGCAGCATTATAAACCTCCAGCAGGTCTACCATGGCGTTTCTTCCAGGATCAAACTTTGTGTGAGTGATGAATCCCTGTTTGAGAACCTTGAAAAAGAGATGGAAGTAGGCCGGTACCATTCCTGGGTCGTGGCCAGAAACCTTCCCGACTGCCTGGAGGCGACATCTTATGATGAGAACGGGCAGATAATGTCCCTGCGACACCGCTTTTTCGATGTAAAAGGAGTTCAGTTCCACCCGGAATCTGTTCTTACCCCTCACGGTAAAAAGATTCTGGAGAACTGGGTCAAAAGTCCGGTAAAATCATCACCAGAAGAAAATACCACTTCAGGTATTCAGGAAAAACAATAAAAGTTCCGGAAGGAAAAAACAGTAAGAATGAAAGATCTACTTAACAGGCTTATCAATCATGAGACCATCTCAAAAGAAGAGGCACGGTCTGCGTTGATCAATATTTCCAACGGCAACTATAATGAAAGCCAGATCGCCGCTTTTTTGACCGTTTACATGATGCGAAGCATCACCATAGATGAACTCGAAGGTTTCAGGGATGCTTTACTGGAACTCTGTCTGCCGGTGGACCTGCAGGAATATGATCCCGTTGATCTCTGCGGAACAGGCGGAGATGGAAAAGACACCTTTAATATTTCCACCCTCGCATCATTTGTAACGGCAGGGGCAGGAATCCCTGTGGCTAAACATGGAAATTACGGGGTTTCTTCGAGCTGCGGCAGCTCTAATGTTATGGAGAAGCTGGGGATAAGGTTCAGCGATGACCAGGATTTTTTAAAGAAAAGTATGGACGAGGCCGGGATCAGTTTTCTTCATGCCGCCCTTTTTCATCCGGCCATGAAGAATGTGGCGCCTATAAGAAAATCCCTTGCGGTAAAGACCTTTTTCAATATGCTGGGACCCATGGTGAACCCTTCCTTTCCACGGAACCAGGTAGTTGGGGTATTCAGCCTTGAGTTGGCCAGGATGTACGGTTACCTGTATCAAAAAACAGATAAGAAATTCACCATTTTACATGCACTTGATGGATATGACGAGATCTCCCTTACCGGCAAAACAAAAACCATCTCCAATACTTCTGAAGGTATGCTGAAGCCAGGGGATTTTGGCGTATCCCAGATCGCTGCTTCACAAATATCAGGAGGAAATACAGTGGAATCTGCCGCTGCCATTTTCCTGGATATTTTAAATGGTAAAGGAAGTGAAGCCCAGAATAACGTGGTTTGCGCTAATTCCGCGATGGCCATTAACACCGTTAAAAATACAGGACTACAGGAAAGTTTTGACCTTGCTAAAGAAGCGCTGTTGACCGGTAAAGCTTTGAGGTCCTTTCAAAAACTTCAGAATTTGAGCGAATGAAAAAAGAAATGAATATACTGGACAGGATAGCTACCGATAAACGCCTGGAGGTAGAAGAACAAAAAGAAATGGTTCCTGTGGAGGCATTGCAATTGCTGCCGCACTTTAAAAGGAAATGTATTTCCTTAGCCAAACGCCTTCGTACTTCCCCTCCCGGAATTATAGCCGAATTCAAGAGGCGGTCTCCTTCCCTCCCCGATCTCAATCCCGACGCCGATGTTGCTGAAATTACTTCGGAATACGAAAAAGCAGGGGCTGCAGGTATCTCTGTCCTTACAGATGAACTTTATTTTGGCGGTACCGCAGATGATCTTATGCTGGCAAGGGAAACTGTAAATATCCCCTTGCTTCGGAAGGATTTTATTATTGACGAATACCAGATTATTGAGGCAAAAGCGTTTGGCGCCGATGTGATCCTGTTGATCGCTGCCCTTCTGAAGCCAGAAGAGATCAGAAAATTTTCGGTTCTTGCCCGGAAGCTGGGCCTTGAAGTTCTTCTGGAAGTTCATAACCAGGAGGAACTGGAGCGGTCAATAATGCCGTCCATAGACATGATTGGGGTCAACAACAGGAACCTGAAAACCTTTGAAATGGACCTCAACATCAGCAAAAACCTGGCAGAGGAAATCCCTTCTGAGTTTGTAAAAGTATCTGAAAGTGGCATTAGCGAGACCTCCTCGATCCTGGAGCTTCAAAAAAGCGGATTTCAAGGCTTCCTTATTGGCGGAAATTTCATGAAGACAAAAGATCCCGGGAATAGTGCCCAAAAATTCATGCAGGAATTAAAATCGGGGAGATAATGGAGTTAAAGCTTAAAATATGCGGCATGAGAGACCAGGAAAACATTAATAAGGTGGCTGACCTGCATCCAGATTATCTCGGATTTATCTTTTTTGAAGGTTCTCCCAGGTATGTTTCAGAAACTGTAGAGGTAAAAGATCCGGCCATAAGGAAAACAGGGGTTTTCGTAGATGCTTCGGGAGCATTTGTCCTGGAAAAAGCAGAAGAATTCAAACTTTCGGCCATCCAGTTGCACGGTAATGAATCTAAGGACTACTGCCGGGCTTTGAAGAAAAAACTTTCTGAAGAAATTCAGCTTATCAAGGTTTTTGGAGTAAAAGATGAGTTTGAATTCAGCATTTTAAAGGATTATGAAGAAGTGGTTGATCTTTTCCTTTTTGATACAAAAGGCAAGAACAAAGGCGGTCACGGGATCACTTTTAACTGGGAGATACTGAAAAAATATCCATCTTCTGTCCCTTTCTTCCTAAGTGGAGGAATTGGAGTGGAAGAGGTACCCGCCATAAAAGACCTTTACGACTATTTTGAAAAAAATAAGATGCAGCATCTTTTCTATGGCCTCGATGTTAACAGCAGGTTCGAAACTGCACCCGGAGTAAAGGATCCGGAAAAATTAAAAATATTCAAGGACAGGCTGCTGTCTTAAAACAAAATAATATGAGTTACCAGGTAAACGAGAAAGGATATTACGGCGATTTTGGAGGAGCATTCATTCCTGAAATGTTGTATCCCAATGTTGAAGAACTACGGAAGAATTATATCAATATCATGCAGGAGGAATCTTTCAAAAAAGAATTCCACCAGCTGCTTAAAGATTATGTAGGCCGTCCTACCCCACTTTACTATGCTGACCGTTTCAGTAAGAAATACGGGACCAGGATCTATTTAAAACGCGAGGATCTCTGCCATACCGGGGCGCATAAGGTGAATAATACCGTAGGACAGATCCTTATGGCGAAACGTCTTGGCAAGGACAGGATCATCGCTGAAACCGGCGCGGGACAGCACGGGGTTGCAACAGCAACGGTATGTGCGTTGATGGGGCTGGAGTGCATCGTTTATATGGGAGAGGTGGATATTGAACGGCAGGCACCTAACGTGGCAAGAATGAAGATGCTGGGAGCAACTGTTGTTCCGGCGCGATCGGGTAGCCGCACTCTTAAGGATGCGACCAATGAAGCAATCAGGGACTGGATCAATAATCCTCTGGACACTCATTATATTATAGGGTCTGTGGTAGGGCCGCATCCCTATCCTGATATGGTGGCCCGTTTTCAAAGTGTGATTTCCGAAGAGGTCAAGAAACAGCTTTTGGAAAAGGAAGGCCGCGAAGATCCCGATCATGTCGTGGCCTGTGTGGGCGGCGGAAGTAATGCTGCCGGACTTTTCTATCATTACCTGGACAGGGAGGAGGTCAACATCATAGCAGTAGAAGCGGCCGGGGAAGGGATCGCTTCGGGGAAGAGCGCAGCGACCTCGGCACTTGGAAAGGAAGGGATCATTCACGGAAGCAAAACCCTGCTGATGCAGACCGATGACGGACAAATAACCGAACCCTATTCCATTTCGGCCGGACTGGATTACCCGGGAGTAGGTCCTATGCACGCCAACCTGTTCAAAACGGGTCGCGGGGAATTCATTTCTATAACAGATAAGGAAGCCATGGAAGCAGGCCTGATGCTCTCGCAGCTGGAAGGCATTATTCCGGCGATCGAGACGGCCCATGCCCTGGCTATTTTTGAAGACCGTAAGTTCAAAGAAGATGAGGTGGTGGTGGTGAATCTTTCAGGGCGTGGTGATAAGGACCTCAACACCTATATCGAACATTTTAATTTGTAGAGCTACGTCATCCTGAACTTGTTTCAGGATCTGAAACTTCCGAAGTTTCGAGACGGCTTCACAATAAATCATATTCAACGAATGAACAGAATCAAACAAAAATTACAGGAAGACCCCCAGAAAAAGTTGCTTTCCATCTATTTTACCGCGGGTTACCCGCAGCAGGAAGATACCGTTCCCATCATAAGGGAACTCGAAAAGAACGGGGTAGACATGATAGAAATAGGAATGCCCTTTAGTGATCCCCTGGCAGACGGGCCTACCATTCAAAGAAGTTCAGAAATTGCACTGAAAAAGGGAATGACCACTCAAAAACTGTTTTCGCAACTTGAAAATATAAGGGAAACAGTCAAGATCCCGTTGCTTATCATGGGATATTTTAATCCTATCCTTCAGTTTGGGGTGGAAAGATTCTGTGCCCTGTGCAGGGAGGTAGGTATAGACGGCGTCATAATTCCGGATCTTCCGGCGGAGGAATATGAGGAACATTACAAGTCGATCTTCGAAAAATATGATCTGATCCCTATCTTCCTGATCACCCCCCAGACTTCCGAGGAAAGAATACGAAAGATAGATAAGATCTCACAGGGCTTTATCTATATGGTAAGCAGTGCAGGTGTTACCGGAGGCACTGCAGGCTTTGGAGAAGGACATACAAGTTATTTCGAAAAAGTCTCAAAAATGGGACTGCAGACACCTCTAATCGTAGGCTTCGGAATAAATAATGCAGAAACCTTTAAACAGGCCACCAAAACTACCAAAGGAGCGATCGTGGGAAGTGCTTTTATAAAACAGCTCAACACCCACGGCACCAATAAAATTGCCGACTTTATTGGTCAACTGCGTTAGTTTAACCTTCTTATAACAAGTCTTTAATAGAATTCAGGGCTGGTTTTTTGTATATTGAAGAGAACCAAAATTTAAAATGTCATGGGAATTATAGAAGATAAGAACAAGAAGAAGCAAAGACAGAGAAGACGTCGTAGTGACAGTGACCCGTTAAGTGGTGAAATTGGGAACAGAGATATTGAAACAAACGATTTTGATATTAATGAAAGAACAATTAGAGACCAGAAAAATAAAAAATAATGGGTAAAGGTGACAAAAAGACCAAGAGAGGAAAAATTGCCCTCAACAGTTGGGGCAAGCTGAGGCCAAAGCGGAAGAAATTCAGAGTTAAGCCACAAAAAACAAAAAATCCTCTTGAAAAAGAACCCGTTTAGTTCTCAAGGAACTGACGGTATTGCAAAACCCTGAAATCAATCGTATTGAATTCGGGGTTTTGTTTTTTTAGCTTTTTATACAGCGCCATACTTCCAATCGCCCGGTTTGCTGAGCCAGATGGAGCGGTAAGGGACACGGTGTTGATCGATCTTCCATCCAGCAGGAACTGGTGTACCCGGGGCACATCATTGGAGATCACCTTAAATTTTAGATCGTATTCTTTTAAAAGCTTCCGGAAGAAGAATTCAGGGCCATTTTTACTGTTCCCTCCGGTAAAAAGAAGGGTATCGATTTTTTCATGATCCCTAAGGATGGAGATAAGGTCCCGCAGTTCTACTTTAAGCATCCCCAAATCTGAAGCATCGATTTTTTCTCTCCTGCAGCTTTCTACGGTGTCACAAATCCCTATTCCTTTTTTGGCCAGGAATTCTTTACGTTCTTTAACTGCCTCATCTGTATTCTCAAACTTAAGGTCCAGTCCAAAAACCCGGTCGATTACCATCCATAGGAGTCCGTCACGGCTTCCATAGCAAAAATCTACATCCCCTTCTTTTAGTTCGCGGGTGGTAAACCGCGGAGGCGGCAAAGTACCCACGATGAGTTTTGTGGCATTTTCGGGAATAAAGGGATCATAGGGATGTTTATGATGGAACATGTTGCTATTTGAAGATTTGAGGATTATTCCAGGTTTTATGCAAATTTTAAGCCATGAGTCACAAAAAAACTCCAAATTCTAAAATCTAACTTCAGGATACCAACAACCCTGAGGCTACATTAATTCTTTTTGGAATTTGGTGTTTTAAAAATCACACTACTCACATCTCATATCTATTTAAGAACAATTACCAAATCATCTGCAAAAACCATATCTCCTTCTTTTAAAATGATCTTATCGACTTCTCCGTCAGAGTTCGCGGTGATGGTGGTTTCCATTTTCATCGCTTCAATAACGAACAAGGGCTGATTCTTTTCTACGGAGTCGCCGGGTTTCACCTGAATATTGGACAAGGCACCCTGAAGCGGTGCGCCAATCTGTTTTTTATCATTTTTATCCACCTTCTGGTGTACGACCTTTTCAACCTTGACCGATTCATCTTTCACTTCAACCGCACGGGTTTGTCCGTTCACCTTAAAGTAGATCTTTGCCATCCCGTCTTCGTCAGGTTCACTTGAAGACATGTACTGAATGAGCAAGGTTTTTCCTCTATCGAGTTCCACAATGATCTCTTCCCCGGGTTTCATTCCGTAGAAGAAATTTTTAGTTGGGATATTAAGGACGTCGCCGTATTCCACATGATGATTATAGGCCTCTGTAAAAACTTTGGGATATAATTTATAGGATAAAAAATCGGTGATATCCAGGTCCCTGCCCAATCCTTCCCCAAACATTGCTTCGAATTCTGAAAATTCCTTTTCAAAATCTATGGGTTCCAAATGCGCATTAGGCCTGTCTGTATAAGGCTGTTCGTCTTTGAGGATGATCTTCTGCAACTTCTCGGGAAAGCCGCCATGTGGTTGCCCAAGGTCTCCTCTGAAAAAGCTTTTTACAGACTGCGGAAAAGAAATTTCTTCGCCTTTTTCAAGCACATCTTCTATACTAAGGTTATTGCTTACCAGGTACTGCGCCATGTCACCCACCACTTTAGAGCTGGGGGTTACTTTTATAATATCCCCAAAAAGGTCATTTACCTTACCGTACATTTCGGTGATCTCGTGGAAACGATCTGCCAGCCCCAGCGATTCTGCCTGAGGTTTAAGATTGGAATATTGTCCTCCCGGGATCTCATGTTTATACACTTCCCCTGAACCGGCCTTTAATCCCGATTCGAATGGGAAGTAATAGCGCCTAACGGCCTCCCAATACCGGGAGTATTCATTGAGTTTATCTGTGTTAAGCAATCGTCCGCGGGTATGGAACCTTAACATTTCAACAATAGAATTGAAGTTAGGTTGGGAAGTGAGACCGGAGAGTCCCCCCAGGGCAACATCTACCACATCTACCCCTGCTTCAATAGCCTTGAGATAGGTGGCTGCCTGGATGGAAGAGGTGTCATGTGTGTGCAGGTGAATCGGCAAATTGACCCGTGACTTTATTGCAGAGATCAATTCAAAGGCAGCATCGGGTTTAAGGATACCTGCCATGTCTTTAATTCCGATAATATGGGCACCGGCATTTTCAATATCCTTTGCCAGCTGCACGTAATACTCCAGGGAGTACTTAGTTTCTTTAGGATCCATAATGTCGCCGGTATAGCATATGGCTCCTTCTGCAAGCCCTTCGGTTCGTGTCCTTACATGTTCAATGCAGGGTGCAATAGATTCCATCCAGTTAAGGCTGTCAAAGATCCTGAATACATCTATCCCGTTCTCCCAGGACTGCTCCACAAATTTCCCGATAAGATTATCCGGGTAAGCTGTATATCCCACTCCGTTAGAGCCTCGTAGCAGCATTTGCATTAAGATATTAGGCATCGCCTCTCTGAGCAACCTTAGTCGTTCCCAGGGGTTTTCCTTTAAAAAACGCATACATACATCAAAAGTGGCTCCTCCCCATATCTCCATACTGAATACCTCGGGATGGTTACGGGCAAAACCTTCAGCAACTTTCAACATGTCTGTACTTCGCATCCTGGTAGCCAGGAGACTTTGGTGCGCATCGCGCATGGTAGTATCTGTATAATGTACTTTTCCCTCGTGCATCAACCAACGGGAGAATTTTTCGGGACCGTATTCTGTCAGCAGGTCTTTTGTCCCTTTTGGATATCCGTTCCCTGAAGGAAAATCGGGCACTACAGGTTTAATGAAATCAGGGACCTCTTTTACATTTTTGACATCTTCATTCCCATTGATGATCACATTCCCCAGGAATTTAACCATTTTGGTAGCCCTGTTCCTGGTCTTCCTGATCTCAAAAAGTTCAGGATGGTCTTTTATAAAATTAACGGTGACATCCCCGTTCCTGAATGTTTGATTGGCCAGGATGTTATCGAGGAAACCAATATTGGTCATCACTCCCCGAATACGGAATTCGGCCAGCGCCCTACGCATTTTTCGGCACGCCCCGTCAAGAGTGCGACTACTGGCTGAAACCTTTACCAGCATGGAATCAAAGAACGGCGAAACCGATACTCCCTGGTAAATACTCCCGGCATCAAGTCTTATTCCGAACCCGGAAGCACTCCGGTAGGTAGTTATAGTACCGTAATCGGGTTTAAAATCATTCGTGGGATCTTCTGTGGTGATACGACACTGGAGAGCGTAACCATTGATCTTGATCTTTTCCTGGGCATCTATCTTGATCTGTTTATCTGAAAGTTTATATCCTCCTGCAATGAAGATCTGGGCCTTAACAAGGTCAAAATTGGTGATGATCTCTGTCACGGTATGTTCTACCTGGATACGCGGATTCACCTCGATAAAAAAGATCTCCCCGCTCCTGTCTACCAGGAATTCTACCGTCCCGATATTATTATAGTCAACAGCTTTACAAAGGTCAAGCGCATATTGATACAGCTTTTGCTTGATGCCCTCATCCAGCCCCTGCGAAGGCGCGAATTCGATCACCTTTTGATAACGGCGTTGAACTGAACAATCCCGTTCGAAAAGATGCACCATATTACCGTGATTATCGGCTACGATCTGTATTTCAATGTGTTTAGGATCTTCTACAAATTTTTCCAGAAAGACCGTGTCATCCCCAAAAGCATTAAGGGCTTCCCGTTTAGATTCCGGAAAACCGCTTTCCAGTTCCTCATCATTCCGAATGACCCTCATTCCGCGACCACCGCCACCAGATGCCGCTTTTAACATTACAGGATACCCGATCTTTCCGGCTTCTTCAAGCGCGACCTCTACAGAACTTAATTCCCTTTCGTTACTCTGAATGATCGGGATGTTGTTCTTAACCGCAACTTCCTTTGCTTTTACCTTGTCTCCAAGAGATTTTAATACAGATACCTTTGGCCCTATAAAAATGATCCCGTTCTCCTCACATTTTGCCGCAAATTCTGCATTTTCAGAAAGGAATCCGTAACCGGGATGAATGGCATCAACCTCATTCTTTTTTGCGGTTCTGATGATTGCATCAATATCGAGGTAAGGTTTTAACGGATCTGTATCTGCGCCTATCTGGTAAGCTTCATCTGCCTTGTATCTGTGCAGCGAATAGCGATCTTCAAAAGTATATATCCCAACCGTACGTAAACCTATCTCGGTACAGGCCCTGAAGATCCTGATGGCAATTTCCCCTCTGTTCGCTACTAAAACCTTTTTTATATCCATTTCTGAAAAATGCTTTTTTCGTTAATTAAAATATCTTCCTTCCGAAAGATGCAATTGCTCAGAAAGTAAAAAGAAAAAAGCGGTGGGACACCGCTTTTTGAAATACTTTAACAATAAACCTGCTGCTGCTTATCGAGTAAAAACCAATTCATTTTTTTTAGTGCTTTCCTCTTCACTATAAAGGTATCCATCATAGTTGAATCCTTTAAGGTCCCCGACGGTTTTCGAATTGGTATCTATAATGTAGCGCACCATGGAACCCCTGGCTTTTTTAGCGAAAAAGCTAATGATCTTGAGTTTTCCGTTCTTGAGATCCTTGAACACCGGCGTAATGACCGGAACCTTTAATTTCTTCACATTTACCGCCTTAAAATATTCCTGGCTGGCAAGGTTCACGAACAACTCATCTTCCTTAAGTTCTTTATTAAGGTAACCGGTGACCTTTTCCTTCCAAATTTCGTACAGGTCTTTTTTACGCCCCACAGAAAGGGAGGTTCCCATCTCCAGGCGGTATGGCTGAATAAGGTCCAGAGGCTTTAAAATTCCGTAGTAGCCGGAAAGTATCCGCAAGGAATCCTGCAGAAGATCCAGTTTTTCTGTGGGAATGGAATAGGCATCCAACCCGGTGTAAACATCGCCGTTGAAGGCATACACAGCGGGGCGGGAATTCTTCTTATTGTGCTCTTCTTTGAATTCGTGATAACGGGTATGGTTGAGCTCTGCCAGCTTGTCGCTGATACCCATTAATTCTGAGATCTCTTTTTTAGACATCCTGGCCAGCTTCCGGTTAATGGTAGCTGTGGTTTCCAAAAATTCGGGTTGTGTGCCACGAGCGGTGGGCAACCTGGTTTCGTAATCCAGGGTTTTGGCGGGGGAAACTACTATTTTCATATTTTGATCTTTCCGAAGAAACTATTTTTTAAATACTCCTCTAAAATATAAAATCCCGGAAGGTTTTCTTGCCGGGATCTTTCTTTACTATTGATAATGGTATCGAAAAAGCTTATTTAGTCGATAAACTCCTTCTGATTTTTCGAATAACTGCGCCACTTTTCAATGCACTGCTGCATATCATCAGGAATAGGTGTGTCAAACCTCATCCACTCACCACTCACCGGGTGTTTAAAGCCAAGTGTTTTGGCATGTAAAGCCTGTCGCGGAAGCACTTTAAAACAGTTCTCCACGAATTGCTTGTATTTTGTGAAGGTGGTCCCTTTAAGGATCTTGTCACCACCATAACGTTCATCATTGAACAGGGTATGGCCAATGTATTTCATATGCACCCTAATCTGATGAGTTCTTCCGGTTTCGAGCTTACAAGAGACCAGCGTAACATAACCAAGTCGCTCGATTACCTTGAAGTGAGTTACAGCCGGCTTTCCTTTATCTTCATCATCCCCCAGATAAACGGTATTTTGTAACCTGTTCTTGGGATGACGGCCAATGTTCCCTTCAATCGTCCCTTCATCTTCTTCGAGATTCCCCCAAACAATTGCGACATATTCGCGTTCACTGCTCTTGTCAAAGAACTGCTTGGAAAGTTTGGTCATGGCCTGCTCAGTCTTGGCAACCACCAGGAGTCCGCTGGTATCTTTATCGATCCTGTGCACAAGTCCGGGGCGTTCACTGCTGTTCTGCGGAAGGTTATCAATATGATAGACCAGGGCGTTGATGAGGGTGCCGCTGTAATTTCCGTGGCCGGGGTGCACCACCATTCCGGCAGGTTTATTCACTACCAGCAAGGCATCATCTTCATAAACGATGTCTAGCGGAATATCTTCGGGGGTAAGCAGGAATTCATAAGGCGGATGCTGAAACATTACCTGCACTACATCGCCCGGCTTTACCTTATAATTCGATTTTACGGGTACTTCATTCACATGAATGTTCCCTTCCTTAGCGGCAGTCTGTATCTTATTACGGGTAGCTTTTTCGATATAGTTCATGAGGAACTTGTCCACCCTTAACGGTTGCTGACCTTTATCGGCTACAAACCGGTGATGTTCATAAAGCTCATCATCGTTATCATCCAGTTCCGGATTGTTATTCTCAGAAGTCAAATTCTTCATTTTCCAGGTCATCTAAAATTGTATCTTCATCTGTCGTTTCATCTTCTTCCTCCATTCCATACCTGCCTGAACCGTCACCCAGTACAAGATCGATCTTAGAAGTTTTGAGTAATTTCATTCCGGGCTCTACCAGCTCCCCTTTGTGCCTTAGTTCCAGCACGGCATCTTTAGCCACATCGGGTTTATAGGTGATGGTCCCAATTTCAAATCCAAGGGAACGCAAGGTTGGTTCCACCTGCCTCCTGGTCCTGCGAATAAGATTCTCGGGGATTTCTACTTTCCTGTAACCCGAAGGATTCAGGGTGAGGTAGATCTTCCTGTTCTCCTTTACAAATTTCCCCGGAAGAGGCACCTGATCGATCACCGAAAAAGGAGGATATTCAGGATTATAATTTGCAGAATCCAGGATCTCCCTGCGAAGGTCCAATTCCTCCAATTGTTCGTCAACCTTGTCAAGGGAAAGCCTTGCGAGGTTTGGAACCACTATCCTTTGATCCTGATTGGTGGAAAAATCCAGCCACTTCAGAATAATGAAAACGATCAAAAAAAGCGCCAGAACAGCTAAACCCAACTGTATCAGAAAGGTTTTGCTAAAGAGGAATTTGAAAAAACTCATAGATATTTTTAAAAGAGCAAAGATATAAAAACAGGTGGTTTTGCGGACATTCATTTAATAGTCCTATTTTTGTTAACGCAAATAAACTGCCAATATTCATTTATGAAGAGAAATGTTGCCATAGCCATGGGAGGCTATTCCAGCGAATACCGTATTTCCATCAACAGCGGGAACGTGGTATACAAAAATCTTGATCGCAGCAAATACAACCCCTATAGGGTTCATATCTTACAGAAAGAGTGGTTCGTGATTGGAGAAAATGATGAGCCCTACCCCATCAACCGAAGTAATTTTACGGTCACTATTAATGGAAAGCTCATCACTTTTGACTGTGTTTTCAATACCATACACGGGACCCCAGGGGAAAACGGTTTATTGCAGGCTTACCTGGAACTGCTCGATATCCCGCAAACTTCCTGCGATTTCTACCAGTCTGCCCTCACCTTTAACAAAAGAGACCTTATAAGTGTTCTTAAACCCTTCGGAATAAAGACTGCAGTAAATTATTTGCTTGATAAAGGAGATGAGGTCCTGCCTGACGAAATTGTGGAAAAAGTAGGATTACCCTGTTTTGTAAAGGCTAATAAAGCCGGAAGTAGTTTTGGGATCACCAAGGTAAAAAAGAAGGAAGATATCGTAAGGGCCACAAAATTTGCTTTCAAGGAAGATAATGAAGTGATCATCGAATCATTTCTTGACGGAATTGAGGTTTCTGTGGGAGTGATCATGCATAACGGGGAGGTCACGGCATTGCCGGTCACCGAGATCATATCTGAAAATGAATTTTTTGACTACGAAGCCAAATACCTCGGAAAATCCCAGGAGATCACCCCTGCCAGGATTTCTGAAGAGCAGACCAGAGAGGTACAGGAGATCGCCATGCTCATTTACCGGAAACTTAAAATGAAAGGATTTTCGAGATCAGAATTTATTTTCCATAATAATGAACCGCATTTTATAGAAATGAACACGAACCCTGGATTAAGTGAAGCCAGTATTTTGCCGCAGCAGGCCCAGGCAGCCGGTATTACCCTCCCGGAATTGTTCGGAAGTGCAATAGAGACAGCCATGCGCTTTTAAGCTCACCAAATTTCACTATTTTTAAATCACAGGATTAATTATAAGGTATGAAAAAAGCTGTTTTTCCGGGTTCTTTTGACCCTGTCACCCTGGGACATGTGGATATAATAGAACGTGGGTTACCGCTGTTCGATGAGATCATTCTCGCGGTGGGTGTCAATGCCGATAAGAAATATATGTTCCCTCTTGAGGATAGGGTAAAGTTCCTTAAGGAAACATTTAAAGATGAACCCAAAATAAAAGTTATGACCTATACGGGAATGACGGTGGATTTTTGCCGGGAACAAAAAGCGAATTTCCTCCTACGGGGCCTTAGAAGTTCAACAGATTTTGATTTCGAGAAGATCATAGGGCAGACCAATTTTAAAATTGCCGGTATTGAAACAGTTTTCTTTATTACTTCCTCCGGAAAAAGCCATATTTCTTCAACGGTGGTAAGGGATGTGATACGCAACGGCGGGGATTACGCCTTTATGGTACCCGATGCGGTGAAGAAATAAATCAACCCTTTCAGGGTTTGAAACCCTGAAAAGGGTTCTATATTAAAACAAGTAACTTACTGAAAATCCTCCAAAATAGTTCCTTGGGTTCCCGGGATAGAAATAGCGCGGGGATGCCCCTCCAAATCCTATTGCATTGGGAACAATAGAAGCAGCATAGTTCTCATCAAACACATTGTTCACTCCTCCAAAAACCGACAGGTCCCAGTTCTTAAAAAAGTTTAGAGTATAAACCGCTTTTAAATGGAAGAGGTTGTAATCTTCTGTAAAACCTGAATTTTCATCATTTAAAGGCATCTCCCCCTCATGCTGAAAAGAGGCATAGAGGTCAAACCCAAAATCAAAGGAAATATCCAGGCCTGCATTAATACTCTTATCAGGTACCGCGGGTAATGCGTTGCCCGAAAGATCTTTTTCGTCTTCCACGAACTCATCAAAACTAAAATCATTGAAGGATGCATTTGCATGGGTATTAATCTGAACCCCGTCAATAAGGCTGAAATTATATTGCAATAGAAATTCAATTCCGTTGTGATCTGTCTTTCCGATATTCCTTCCAATATACCGGTCCTCTGCCACCCTTTTGGCAACCAAAAGATCATTAACCTGGATCGAAAAAGCTGCTATTTCTGCATAGAGTTTGTTCCGGAAAAAATTCCCTTTGAAGCCAACTTCATAGTTGATCCCGGTTTCCGGCTTTAGCTCTGTATTGATAAGCCCTTCGGGAGTGAGGGTCTCTGCCACCGAGGGTGTGGAAAATCCGTGGCTCACTGTCGCATACAAATTCAGTGAAGTTAGTGGGGAATAAATAACTCCTGCACGCGGCGAAAGAACGGACTCAAAACGATATTTTCCGGACTGGTCTGTTTCATCCTCATAAAACTGGTCAGTCAACTCATACCGTGTGGAGTTAAGGTTCAACCCGGCCTCCATAAGCAGTTTTTTGGTCAGCGAAAGGTTCCACTGCGCGAAAAGGTTGGTATAATACCTGTCCTGGGTGTTATTGCTTAAAAGATCTCCCGGTATACTACCTTCTTCGGAAAAATTCTCATACAGGTTATCAAAAGTGGAAGCAGCGTACCATTCCCTGTTGTACTCGGCTCCAAGACTTATTTCGGAAGGAAGGTTAATGATCTCGGTATTCCAGTTGAATTGAGTTCGGGCACCGGCAGCCAACCTGTTCTCATTCAGTATATCAAAGGGTCGGGGTTCATAGCCATCCCTGAAATTGAGATAGGTACTGGTGGTATTTGAAAGATGCTTTGAAAACCTGTGTTTAAAAGAAAGACCCAACAGCCCCCTGTCATAAGATTCATATCCACGGGATGCAGCCCAGGTAAAAGCGGCCGAAGCAGGATCATTTTCAAGGGTTTCCCTGTCTACCGAACTGGGAATATAGGCTTTAAGACGGGTGAGTTGGGCCAGTAGGGAGACGGAACTCTTCCCGTCATCCATCAGTTTTCCACTAAGTGTAAAACTTTTGCGGTCATATTCCCCGTTCTCCCTGAAACTATCTGTACTCAGACCATTATAGGTCGCAACCAGGTCAGTATTTTCAGTGGCATGTGAGGCCTGCACTGTTTGACTAAAGAGGCCGTAACTGCCAAAACTCAGCCGGACCTTTGCAGAGCTACCTTTTTGGGTAGCCCGGGCAGCGTACATATTTATAACACCTCCCAGCCCCGCACCATAAACACTGGAAACCGGACCTTTCAGGATCTCTATTCTTCCTATAACCGCAGGATCAATATCATCAATGGTGGTCTCCCCTTCTGCCGTAGAAATGGGAATGCCTTCAAAATAGGCTTTTACACGATTAGTTCCATACTGGGCCCTGGCCCCTATACCGCGAATGCTGATCTTATTGGTGTTGAGCGCCCCCTGGTGTATATACACTCCCGATACCGTGTTAATAGTCTGAACGATATTGGTTTCATCACTCCTTTTCAGATCTGAAGCGTTGAGAACACTAACGGAAGCCGGGGTCCGTAAAAGTTCTTTAGGTATTACAGTGCTTCTTAAGACAACTTCAGAAAGGGTTTCAGCCAGAGGTAAAAGATAGATGACGGGTTCTTTTTCGGCATTTTCTATCGTTATTTTTTTCTCTTCGAATCCTTCTGCGGAAATCTTCAGGAGCACGGGAAATGAAAGTACTGAAATAGAAAAGGAGCCATCTTCCGCAGTAAGTACGGCTGCTGAAGCACCTTCCGCAGAAACAGATGCATTGGTCACAGGTTGATTGGTGAGAGAATTCATCAGGGTTCCATTTACTGTCTGGGCAGAAATACTTCCGAAGCAAAGAAGGAAGGTAAACAGGAGTAGATTTTTTATCAAGTTGCGATGTTTTCTAACGACAGTGCTAATAAATTTAGGCGCGATCTGCCGGTGTGGCTAAAATAAGTTTTATTTTTAGTGACAGAAAACCCGTGGGACCAATTTGGACATCTTTAACAAGAAGCGGAGAACCTCTGGCTGTTTTTGGAGTTTTTAATTAAGTTTACGGCTCATAAAATGAATTTTCATGAAAAAGATCCTGGCACTGGTTTCTTTATTGTTCGCCCTCACTTCCTGTGACTTTTCCAATTATATCCTTGAACAGGACTATGATTTCACGACCGTTTATGAAAAGACCGGCGGAAAAGAAACAGCCACGTACCGGGAAGTAATAGATTACTACAAGAATCTGGCTGCAGTATATCCCAGGCTAGACCTGCAGATAATGGGGGAGACTGACAGTGGGGAGCCGTTACACCTGGTGATCTACAGCAACAACAAAGATTTTGACCTGGAGGGAATGAAGGGTAAAAGGACGATCCTCTTCATAAACAACGGCATCCACCCAGGCGAAAGTGACGGCATTGATGCAACCATGATGTTGTTCAGGGATCTTGCCCAGGATTCAATTCCTGTTCCTGAAAATACGGTTATAGCAACCATTCCTGTTTACAATATTGGCGGTGCCCTTAACCGAAATTCCTTTACCAGGACCAACCAGAATGGTCCCAAATCTTACGGCTTTCGCGGAAATGCCCGGAACTTTGACCTCAACCGGGATTTCATCAAAGCAGATACCCGCAATACCCGCGCATTTTACGAGATCTTCCACCAGGTAAACCCTGATGTTTTCATTGATACTCACGTGAGTAATGGTGCAGATTATCAATACACGCTCACTCATTTGTTCACCCAACATAATAAAATGGGTGGCGAAATGGGTAGCTATATCAATGAAAAAATGAGACCGGCCCTGGAGAAATCGCTACAGGAAAAAAAGTGGGAGATCACTCCATACGTGAATGTCTTTAATGATATACCCGAAAAAGGATTTTCACAGTTCCTCGATAATCCCCGCTACTCCACCGGCTATGCTGCCCTCTGGAACAGCTTCGGAATGATGATAGAGACGCACATGCTTAAACCTTATGACAATAGGGTGCGCGGTACCTACGAAGTACTGAGATCTATGATCGAAATTACAGAAAAGGATGCCGATACCATCAGGAAACTGCGTGCCCGTGCCTTCGAACAGTTCCCTAAACAAAAAAAATACGCTTTTGACTTTAGGATCGACAGCAGCAAGGTTTCCAACCTTCAGTTTAAAGGATATGAAGCAGATATTGAAAAAAGCGAGGTAACAGGTTTTGATCGCCTTAGGTACGACACTACACGTCCTTTCACAAAAGAGATAAAATATTATAACAATTTTAAGCCGGCACGCCAGGTGGCACTTCCAAAAGGTTATATCATTCCGCAGGGATGGTGGCCGGTACTTGAACTTTTAGAACTGAACGAAGTGGAAATGCAGAAATTCGAAAAGGATACTATGTTGGTGGCAGAAGTTTACAAAATAGAAGATTACAAGACCCGCAGCAGTGCCTATGAGGGGCATTATCCTCATTCAGGGACTAAAGTAAAAACCGTCAAACAAAAAGTAAGGATCAGAAAAGGGGATTTTTTCATACCTATTGAACAACGCGCAGCAAAATATCTCATGGAAACGCTGGAGCCTGAAGCTCCCGATTCTTTTTTCAACTGGAATTTCTTTGACAGTGTCCTGCAGCAAAAAGAAGGTTTCTCCCCTTATGTTTTCGAAGATCTTGCACGGGAGATCCTCGATGACGATCCCGAACTGGAAGATGAATTCCTGGAGAAGAAAAAAACTGACCGGGAATTTGCAAATAACTGGTACGCGCAACTCGAATGGATCCATAAGCGATCAGACCATTACGAAATATCACATTTAAGATATCCCGTGTTTCGAATAAACCGGTAAGATCTCCTCGGGGAAAAGAAGTTTGATGTTAGCGTAAGACTTTTTGAGAGCCTTCTGAGCCTTCACAACATCCTTCCATTTCACTTTCATGATCCCTTCTTTTTCTTCGGGCACGAGTTCTCCTGTATAATCGGTGGACATTTGAAACCAGTAGGTAACTTTTAGTTTGTATTTACCTTTGCGCTGGAACACGTGGTAAGTTTTTTGAAGGAATTTGTCAACCTTCAGGCCCTTTACTCCTGTCTCTTCCTCCACCTCCCTTATGGCACCTTCTTCAAGGCTTTCATCCTTTTCGATCTTTCCTTTGGGCAGGTCCCATCGGCCATTACGATAAATGAAAAGCACCTCTTTTTCGGGATTAAAGACCATTCCCCCTCCTGCGGTGACAACAGGTAGTTTTTTGAAAAGATGCTTCAGTAATTTCTCTTTTTTGGGGTGGTAAAGGTTGATGTATAAAAGTTTTCCTTTGTTGATCTTTTTGATGATTCTTTTAAATTTAACTTCTTTTATCGGGATTGAAGTATATTTTTCTCCCAAATCCTTTTCAGTAGAAAGAATAATCGGAATATCATTTACAAAAACTTTATACATTTGCAGTATGATTTTAGATAAAGAAACAGCACGCAAAACGGCTGAGTTACTATTGCAAATTAAAGCAATAAAATTAGATGCACAACAGGGCTTCAAATGGGCCAGCGGGTGGAATTCCCCAATTTACTGTGACAACCGCATCATCTTGTCTTATCCGCCTATTCGGAATTTCATCAGGGAAAATATGGCGAAACAGATCGAGCAGCTCTACGGAAAGGCCGATGTGATCGCCGGGGTGGCCACAGGAGCTATTGGAATAGGCATGCTGGTAGCTGAATATCTTAGCCTGCCATTCGTATACGTTCGCCCTGAACCAAAAAGCCACGGAAGAAAGAACCAGATTGAAGGAAAGATCGATGAAGGTCAAACGGTAGTGGTCATCGAAGACCTCATTAGTACAGGAAAGAGCAGTCTGAATGCAATCAAAGCCCTTGAGGCGGCAAACGTTCAGATCAAAGGGATGCTGGCCATTTTCTCCTACGGTTTTGAAGAGGCCCGAGAGAATTTCGAGAAAGCAAAGGTTGAATTACATACCCTGAGCAATTACGAATACCTTCTGGAGATCGCCCAGAAAACGAATTATATAAATCAGGCCGAAGCAGAACTGCTGATGAACTGGCATAAGGATCCGGCCAACTGGAAAAAATAAAGCTATGGAATTAGAAAGTCAGAAAGTAACTGTTCAAAAAAGCCAACAGGAGCTTTATAATTTTTTGACGAATGTCGAGAATTACGAACAGATCATGCCCGAGAGTAAAGAGAAATTTGAGGTGAAGTCACAAGACACCTTCTCTTTTGCCCTTAAAGGCATGCCCGAAATTGAACTTCAGATCAAAGAGACCCGTGAACCGGAATTTATCGTACTGGGGTCTACGTCAGATAAGTTCAACTTTTCCCTTGATGTCATCATTGAGAATGCAGGGCCCGGCCAGAGCGAGGCGCAATTGTTCTTCCACGGGAAGTTCAATACGATGATGGCGATGATGGTAAAAGGACCGCTGAAGAAATTCATTGCAACCCTTGCAGAGAACACCTCAAAACTGTGATCAATAACATAGTTTGATCTCCTTCAGGTCAAATTCCTGCAGGAGGTCATCTTCTGTTCTTACGATCAATTCCCCCGAAGCCTTCACCCCGGCTATGATGCCGGTAAACCGGCTTGCATCAGGCCGTTCAAAAGTTGAAGGAATCCCAAAGCGAAACAACCGGTCTTTATAGTCCTGCAGTATCGCTGCGGCACTCTGGTTCGAAAGCAGGTCCAACCGGTTTTCAAGTTCATTAAGAAGCACATCCAGCACCTCTTGAGGCTCATATTTTTTACCTGAAACCGTGTACATAGACCCTGCGGCCGGGAGGTGAGGAAACTGCTCCTGATTCACATTTAATCCTATCCCTATGATACTTGCCGTTAACTGCCCCTCTGTTATGACATTTTCGATAAGGATGCCTGCAATTTTATTATTTGCTGACAGAATGTCGTTCGGCCATTTCACCTTAAGTTTTGGCAACCCGAATTTTTGAAGCCCCTGCACCAGGGCTGCAGCCACAGCCGCACTAAGCAGGAATTGATTGGCGGGTGGGATGCCTGGATGAGGGTATAGGACACTGAAAGTAAGGTTTTGACCTTCTTCAGATTCCCAGGTGGTGCCCCTCTGCCCTCTCCCTTGCAACTGCTTTTTTGCGAGTATACAAGTGACCGGTACTGCCTTATTTTCCTTAAACAGCTCACGGGCGAAAGAATTGGTGGAGTTGATGGCATTAACTTTGATAAGGTGCATAAGAGAGTGTTGAATAATGAAGGCGTTAAATGTTATAAAAAACCAAGGCTCAAAAAGAGTAAAAAGTAATAACTTTGCGCAAAGAAATAAAATTTAATGACAAAAAAAGAAACGAACAACGACATACTTATCGCACACATAATCAAGGGGATTGAGGAAGTAAAAGGAAATGATATAGAGATCCTGGATTTACGAGAAATAGAAAATACCGTTTGTGATTATTTCGTTATCTGCAACGGAACTTCAAATACGCAGGTAAACGCAATAGTGAATTCCATACAAAAATCAGTTAGTAAATCATTGAAAGATAAGCCCTGGCATGTAGAAGGTTCAGATAATGCCGAATGGGTACTTATGGATTACGTGAATGTTGTGGTTCACGTTTTTCAGAAACATATCAGGGAATATTATGATATCGAAAGTCTTTGGGGAGATGCCAAAGTGACTTCAATTGAAACAAACTATTAAGATTTAAGCAAGAAAGAATGGCCAAAGAGCAACCTAAGAATAAAGAACCCAAAAAGCCTAAATTCAGTGCCTACTGGATCTATGCAGCCATAATCCTGGTTTTCCTGGGAATAAACTTCTTTACCGGTAGCGGGTTCAATGAACCCGCCAAAACAAATCCGGCTGAATTCCTGAATTACCTTGAACAAGGGGATGTGAAAAAGGTGGTGATCGTAAATCGCAACCAGGGTAGAGTTTTCCTAACTGAAGAAGCCAGGCAAAAAGATGTCCATAAAAATGCAGTTACCGAAGAGCTTTTTCCGGGTGGGGAATCTCCCGCGTATACTTTTGAATTTGGAGATCTTCAAAACCTCGAAGATGACATTAGGGAAATAAAGGCCGAAAACAACCTTGACACCCCTGTCTCCTATGAGACGCAGCAAAACGTTTGGGGAGATATCCTGCTTACCCTTTTACCATTTATCCTTATCATAGGGATCTGGATCTTCATTATGCGTAGAATGAGCGGAGGTGCCGGTGGAGGTGCAGGAGGACAGATCTTTAATATTGGAAAATCAAAAGCTAAGCTTTTTGATCAAAATACCGATGTAAAGGTTTCTTTTAAAGATGTCGCGGGCCTTGAAGGCGCAAAAGAAGAAGTACAGGAGATCGTTGACTTCCTGAAGAATCCCGACAAATACACTAATCTTGGTGGTAAGATCCCTAAGGGTGCCTTACTTGTAGGGCCTCCTGGAACCGGGAAGACCCTTTTAGCGAAAGCTGTGGCCGGAGAGGCAAAGGTGCCTTTCTTCTCCCTGTCAGGATCAGATTTCGTGGAAATGTTCGTAGGGGTAGGTGCCTCAAGGGTACGTGACCTTTTCAAACAGGCCAAGGAAAAATCTCCTGCAATTATATTTATTGATGAAATAGATGCCATTGGACGTGCCCGTGGAAAAAGCAATTTTTCGGGGTCCAACGATGAGCGTGAGAATACCCTCAACCAGTTACTGACTGAAATGGACGGGTTTGGTACCAACACCAACGTGATCGTAATTGCCGCCACCAACCGTGCAGATGTGCTGGATAAAGCCCTTATGAGAGCCGGAAGGTTTGACCGACAGATCTATGTGGATCTCCCGGACGTGAGAGAAAGAGAAGAAATATTTGAAGTTCACCTGCGTCCCCTGAAAAAGGTGGCAGATGAGCTGGACACAGAATTCATGGCAAAGCAAACTCCCGGTTTTTCGGGTGCAGATATTGCCAACGTATGTAATGAAGCAGCCCTTATTGCTGCCCGTAAAGGCAAGACTGCCGTTGGTAAACAGGATTTCCTTGATGCGGTAGATCGTATCGTGGGAGGACTTGAGAAGAAGAACAAGATCATTACTCCTGAAGAAAAACAGGCGATCGCTTTTCATGAAGCAGGACATGCCACAGTGAGCTGGATCCTTGAGCACGCTGCACCGCTTGTAAAAGTTACCATTGTACCACGGGGACAATCCCTGGGAGCTGCCTGGTACCTGCCTGAAGAGAGACTTATTGTAAGACCTGAACAGATGCTTGACGAGATGTGTGCAGCCCTTGGTGGTCGTGCAGCCGAAAAAGTGATGTTCAACAAGATATCTACAGGAGCTCTAAGCGACCTTGAAAAGGTTACAAAACAGGCTCGTGCTATGGTCACTGTTTATGGATTGAATGACAAGATTGGTAACTTAACTTACCATGACTCTTCAGGACAGGGTGAATATAATTTCACCAAACCATACAGTGAGAAAACATCAGAATTGATCGATAAAGAGATCTCGAATCTTATTGAACAACAATATCAGCGTGCCATTGACCTTCTGCAAGCGAACAAAGATAAGCTAACCCAGTTGGCCGAGATCCTGCTCGATAAAGAGGTCATTTTTAAGGATAATCTGGAAGAGATCTTCGGAAAGAGACCTTTCAAGAGTCGTGATGAGATCATGGGCGGAAGCTCCCGGGCTAAAAAGAAACCTGTACAGGAAGAGACCGTGACCGAAAAAACTGTTCCAACAGCCACCGGAACTGAAGATTCCCCTTCGGAAAAGCCTTCAGAAGAAAATTAAGTCCATACCCGTAAAAAATCTTAACTTTAATTATACTATAAGTTAAGATTTTTTACCTTTGGTTTAAATGCTACTTAGTGTAATAACTAAAACTTCTATGAGTCTATTTAGAAACTTTTTGAATCCTAAATCTAAATCAGACAAAGGTCAGGACAAGCCAGAAAATTCTGACCGTAGCAAATATATGCCAGATGTTAAGTTACCCACTGATGAGCGTTTCATGCTCAATTTTAAGAACAACGGAGGTAAATTTCTTTACTGCGACAGCAATGAAGAATTGATGGAAGCTTTTGATAACATCATGCTGGAGAATGATTGGTATGAAAAAAAGGTTTGCTGTTTTGATCCCAATTTAAGGTCAAGATTCTCTGATTATAACCTGGATTTTACCAATTCCGGCGAGGCTGCATTTTTCTTAAGCACCTGCGAGTATTTAATAGCCAATGACGGTTCCATCCTAATATCCTCTAACCAGATCAAGGAAAAGAAACTTCGCGAGCTTCCCTATGATTTCGTGATCGTTGCCTCAACCAGCAAGCTTGTTGATGCGATTGGGGAAGGCCTTAGAGGCATAAAATTTAAAAATAAAGACCGTATTCCTTCTAATATTACAACAATTAAAAATTTCGAGAATAATAAGGAAGGAGACTTCATGAGTTATGGAAGTAGCACAAAAAACCTATATTTGCTGCTTCTGGAAGATCTATAGCATGAAGGAAAATATTATTCGGGGTTTATCAGGTGTATTATATGTTTCCATACTTGTAGTTTCCATTTTATCATCGGAATTTGCCTTCACCACCCTTTTTCTTCTTTTTGGCGTCATTTGTTTACGCGAACTGCAACGTTTGCTGCATTTAAAAAGCTATCTGGGCTACCTGTTGCTTTTTACGCTGTTCTATTTTTTCAGCTATGCCCGCTTTAGTCCCTACGCCACCCAGGCCTTACTCCTCATCACCATATTTGTCAACCTTTTCCTGGTCAAGGACCTTATGATAGTTCATAAGATTCCTCTTTTTGAAAAGAAAAAATACGTTATCATAATTTTCTATTTGATAGCCTCCCTGATCTTTCTTACGCTCATCCCCAGCATAACCGGCGATTTCACACCCGAGCTCGTTATAGGGATCTTCAGTTTGATTTGGATTAATGATACTTTTGCCTATCTTGTAGGTAAGAACTTCGGAAAGAACAAGTTGTTTGAACGCATCTCGCCAAAAAAGACGATTGAAGGCTTTCTTGGAGGGGTAATATTTTCAGCCGTTGGTGGTTATCTTGTGTTTTTTTTTACAGGGCTGCTTGATGTTCCCACCTGGGTTGGCATGGCCGTCATTCTCAGTATATTCGGAACTCTTGGAGACTTAATTCAGTCGAAATTCAAAAGACAGGCCGGCGTAAAAGACAGCGGAAAGTTAATGCCGGGGCACGGGGGCTTGTTTGACAGGTTGGATAGTATTATTTTTGCCAGCCCGTTTGTGTACGGTTACTTACAACTACTTAATTATGTTTCATAAAGAAGGATATAAAATAATGGCTGTTGCAATGATCCTCCTGATCATTGTTAACCTGGCCGCATATACTTTTATTTTTACAGAATGGATAAGACTGGTTATCCTTATTGGTACCCTTATCCTGTTCTTCCTGATTATTCAGTTTTTCAGGAATCCCAAACGAGATACTGTCTTTAATGAGTCCCACGTTGTGGCGCCGGTAGATGGGAAAGTGGTAGTGATTGAGGAGGTCTATGAAAAAGAATATTTTAAGGACCAGCGTTTAATGATCTCTGTTTTCATGTCTCCCATCAATGTGCACGTTACACGCCATCCCATAAGCGGGGTAGTCAAATACAGCAAATACCATCCCGGGAAATACCTGGTAGCCTGGCACCCTAAGGCCAGTGAGGAAAATGAAAGGACTACCGTTGTGGTTGAGAATGAAGTTGCAGGTGAGGTCATGTACAGGCAGATCGCAGGTGCCCTGGCAAAAAGGATCGTTAATTACGCCGAAGTTGGCGCAGAAGTCGTACAGGGAAGCGACAGCGGATTTATTAAGTTTGGCTCCAGAGTGGATGTTTATCTTCCGGTAGGAACACCCCTGAAAGTAAAACTTAATCAAAAAGTAAAAGGTGGTTTGAGCGTGATCGCCGATCTCCCTTAATACCATTTTTACAATGTATCCCGAAAATGTTGACAAAGAATTCATGGAGGCCTATAAAAAGGCGAGCAGGACTTCCCAAAAATTCCCTCCTGATATTATGCTGCAGTTCTATGCCTATTACAAACAGGCGACAGAACAGGAAGGTATCTACACCCCTTCAGGTGAAGACGACGTAAGGAACGCCTTTAAACTCAATGCCCTGCTCCAGGTAAAGGGAATGAGCACCAAAGAAGCCAAACAAAAATATATTGAACTGGTGAATAAGCATATTCCCGGGTAGTATTCAGTTGGCGGTTGTCGGTTCTCAGTTTGTGAAGTGTGGAGTCCTGAACAGGGTTGACCATTTGTGAAAGTTTAAATCTTCACCTACCTATTCTTTCGGCCGGTTTATCTGCAATTCTTAATCCTAAAGGAAAGATCACTTAATTTGAGATGGCTTATTTCGCCCACCCATTGTAGGGTGTATATTTCGAAAGAGAGAACGATGGAGAATTCATTTTTTAAATTTCATTTAAGAGGTTCCTACCCGCCGGTTTGGCGGGATAGGAATGTATAAGTACTAAAAATAAAGTTCTGCTGAACCTGCCTTAAACTCCCAACGCCTTCAAACTGGCTTCAATGGCCTCTAATTTAGCCTCAGCATCGGCTTTTTTCTGCTGTTCCATTTCCACGACTTTTGGAGGAGCACTATTCACGAAACGTTCATTGGAAAGCTTCTTTTCCACCGAATTCAGGAATCCGCGGGTATAGGCAAGTTCCTCTTCCAGTTTGGCTTTTTCAGCATCCACATCAACCGCTCCGGCCACAGGGATGAAGTAATCATTCGATTTTACCCTGAAAGACAAAGCTCCCTTGACCTGTTGGTCTACATAAGTCAGGGAAGATATATTTCCCATTTTTTTAATAACAGGATCAAAGGTGGCAGAAATATTCTCATTGTTTAATACCTGCAGCTCGAGCTGATCTTTATGGGAGATATTTTTTTGTTTCCTTATATTCCTTACCCCCGAGATCACTTCTGAGGCTACCGAGAATTCCTCGATCACAGACTGCTCAAAGTTTTTAGGCTCAGGCCAGGCAGAAACGATCAACGCTTCTTCTTTGGTACGTTCCTTCAGCGTTTGCCAGATCTCTTCAGACACAAATGGCACGAAAGGATGCAATATTTTGAGATTATCCTCCAGGATCTCTGTCACCGCATTGAAGGTGGCCAGGTCCATTGCTTCCCCAAAAGGTGGTTTTACCATCTCCAGGAACCAGGAGCAGTAATCGTCCCAAACCAGTTTATAAGTAGCCATTAACGCATCGCTTATACGATATTTCTTATAGTGGTCTTCGATCTCGGCCAAAGATCTCTGAAATTTGGCTTTGTACCACTGTACAGCAATGCGCGATGATTCTGCCTGCTCTTTCTCTTCGGAAACTTCCCAGCTTTTTACCAGCTTAAAGGAATTCCATATTTTATTGACGAAAGCGCTACCCTGTTTACAAAGATCTTCTTCGAACATGAGGTCATTCCCTGCCGGAGAACTTAAAAGCATTCCAACACGTACCCCATCTGCCCCATAGGCTTCTATTAGCCCAAGCGGATCCGGTGAATTTCCCAGGGATTTTGACATCTTCCTTCGCTGTTTGTCGCGAACAATACCGGTCAAATAAACATTATTGAAGGGTTTTTCCCCTCTATATTCATAACCTGCCATGACCATACGTGCCACCCAGAAGAAAAGAATTTCAGGAGCGGTTACCAGGTCATTGGTGGGATAGTAATAATTGATCTCTTTATTATCGGGTTCAAGGATCCCGTTAAATACACTTATGGGCCAAAGCCATGAGGAGAACCAGGTATCAAGCGCATCTTTATCCTGTGAAAGGGAATCTGCAGTAAGGGCAGAATTACCAGATTTTTCAATGGCCATTTGTAAGGCCTCCTCTTTGGTTTCTGCAACTACATAATCCTCTTTTCCTGAACCGTAAAAATAGGCCGGTATTTGCTGTCCCCATATGAGCTGACGGGAAATATTCCAGTCACGCACATTTTCCATCCAGTGCCGGTAGGTGTTCACAAATTTATCGGGCACCAGGTTCACTTCGCCGTTAAGTACGGCATCAAGTGCCGGCCGGGCAAGTTCTTTCATGTTAAGGAACCACTGATCGCTGAGTTTAGGTTCAATGACTGCCCCGGTACGTTCACTGGTACCAATTTTATTGACATGATCTTCGGTCTTCACCAGGATCCCCTTCTCTTCCAGTTCTTTTACGATCTTTTTCCTGGCTTCAAAACGGTCCATTCCTTCGTAATGCATTCCGAAGGAATTAAGCGTTGCATCATCGTTAAAGATATCAATCACCTCCAGGTTGTGTTTGTCCCCCAGCACTTTGTCATTTTCATCATGCGCCGGAGTAACTTTTAAACATCCCGTACCAAATTCAATATCTACATAGTCATCTTCGATAACGGGTACCGAACGCTCACACAATGGCACGATCGCCCTTTTACCCTTCAGGTGGGAGAAACGTTCGTCATTTGGATTGATACAGATGGCAGTATCTCCCAGGATGGTTTCCGGTCGGGTGGTAGCTATGGTTAGACTATCGTCACTGCCTTCGATCTTATACTTTAGATAATAGAGCAAGCCCTGGCGCTCCTGGTACACCACCTCCTCATCAGAGAGTGTGGTCCTGGCCTCAGGATCCCAGTTCACCATACGGTACCCGCGATAGATCTTCCCTTTCTTGTAAAGGTCAACAAATACCTTGATCACAGATGCAGACATCTCGTCATCCATGGTGAATTTAGTACGCTCCCAGTCACAGGAAGCTCCAAGTTTTTTCAACTGTTCCAGGATGATCCCCCCATGTTTATGGGTCCATTCCCATGCATGTTCCAAAAATTCCTCCCTGGAAAGGTCATTTTTGTCGATCCCTTCTGCCTTGAGTTTGGCCACCACTTTTGCTTCGGTAGCAATAGAAGCATGGTCTGTCCCGGGCACCCAACAGGCATTATAACCTTTAAGGCGGGCCCTGCGGATCAAAACATCCTGAATGGTATTGTTAAGCATATGCCCCATGTGCAGCACCCCAGTAACGTTTGGCGGCGGGATCACGATAGTATATGGCTCTCTTTCATCAACTTCAGAATGGAAATACCTGTTTTCCATCCAGTATTCATACCATTTATTTTCTACTTCGTGAGCTATGTATTTTGATGCTACAGACATACTTTGGTGCGGTTTTTGGAATATCATGCAAAAGTAAATATAACTTCAGGATTATAAAAGGCAATGAATTGGAAAACATTTTATTTGCCAATTATTATAGATAAAGATTATCTTTACAATTCTGTAAAACCAAGAACTATGAAAAAATTAATAGCTATCGCCGTCTTTATTTTTGCAGGTTTTGCTGTGCAGGCACAGGAAACGGCTAAAATGGAGTTCAAATCTGATGTAATAGATTACGGTGAAATTAAAAAAGGAAGTGATGGAGTACGGGTTTTTGAATTCACTAACACAGGCACAGCGCCTCTGGTGATCACCGATGTAACTTCAAGCTGCGGATGTACCATTCCTGAAAAGCCTGAAGAGCCTATCGCACCTGGCGAAACCGGACAGATCAAGGTTAAATATGATACCAACCGGGTAGGACCTATCAGGAAATCTATCATGGTATATTCTAATGCCGATGAACCTTCTAAAAAGTTGAGTATAAAAGGAAAAGTTCTGGAAGGAGAAAGCTAGGACAAACCTTCATGATCATAAAGCCCTTCCCTTCGGAAGGGCTTTTTTTTACAACAATTTTTCCAAAAAGAACTCAAAGTCCAGTTCCTCCTCTTCCCTCTTCACTTTTATTTTTATTCTCTTCCCTTCTGCTGAAGAGAACAAGGCATTGAGGTCCTCCAGATGGTATTTATAGACGGGTTTGGCGTTTACCGAAAGTATCTTATCCCCCACTTCCAGTCCTGCCCTCTCTGCCGGGGAATTCTTCCTGATGCTAACAATGGTAAAAGCGGGCTGGAGGGCGAAAGTTTTCTTTAACTGGGGCCGGTGGGTGATGACTTCTTCCCCTTTATCAAATGCAGATACGGGTTCCAGCACTTTTACGAAGGTCTCTACCACCACAAATCCGCTGTGTTCCAGGGTAATTCCACTCATATCATAATTAAAATCATCCCCGAAATTCCGGTTTTTTCGCAGGTACATCTTTGCTGCTGAATAATCGAACACCAGATTGAACCTTCTTAGGATCTCCCCTCCCAGGCTGCCGTTCCTTTCTTCAAAAGACCGAAGCCCCTGTACTGAAGCACTGTCAGGAAAAGCGGCTGTAACCTGCTCCAGTTTATGACCTCCCAGTTCAAAAGAGGTGATCCTGCTTCTTTTACCGGTAACATCACCTAAAAGTCCAAGGCCAAGAAAATCCTCGAAAGACTTTTCGGGTATTTTGATCTCCGAATTCTCATTAAACAGCCAAAGTGCATCCCCTAGGCCGTTATCTATCAGTAATACCGTTTCAATTTCTTCTCCTTCTATAATGGTTTTACTTCTCACGTATGGTTTATTCTGAAAGAATTGTAACGGAACCCCGGTGTATCTTTTCAGGTTCTTCCTGAAACGTTCAGGATCATGTATACGAAGGAACTTACGTGCATAGTTGATCTCCACAATGAAATCTTTAAAAAAATCGGTTCCAATGATCCCGTGCACCGGGATACCCAGTCGTGGGGAAAAATTGACATCTTCATCATAGATCAGGAAAAGGGTAAGCTCATTACAAATCGCCCGGCCAATTTTCATTCGGTTGTGTTCAGATTTGTATGCCTCAATGATCTCTTCCCCTCCAAGGCCCCGCAACTCGATCTTTGTAGCATCACGAAGCTGAAGGGAGTCTGCCTCCTCCAGGTTGAGAAGTACCGTAGTATTAACCCCGGTATCCAGTAAAAAGGATAATTCCACTCCATTAAGTTCAACCGGAATAATGATAAGGTTACTTACCAGCTGAAATTTAATTTTGGCCTGTTTCCGGCCTTTTTCGATCACAAAACCCTCCTGGCAATATCCAAATAGGGTATTGCAAATAAAAAGCAGGATAAACAGACCTGTTTTGAGCATTTTGTTAAGATTGAGAACAGATAAAAAATACGAAAAATACCAATGTGTAAGATAATAATTTCGCAACTTTGTAGCCCAAAAAATACGATTATGCCAAGTATCTCAAACAAAGGGCAGGCGATGCCCGAGTCACCTATAAGAAAGTTAGTTCCCTACGCCGAAGCAGCTATAAAAAAAGGTAGAAAAATTTACCAGCTAAACATAGGGCAACCCGATATTAAAACTCCGGAAAAAGCACTTGCGGCTGTAAAGAACAACGATATTGAAGTTCTGTCCTACAGCCATTCGGCAGGATTTGAAAGTTACCGGAACAAACTATCCCAATATTACACGAACCACAATATTGATATAGCTCCCGATGAGCTTATCATTACCACGGGTGGTTCAGAAGCGCTTCTTTTCACCATGGGAAGCATTTGTGATGCAGGTGATGAAGTGATCATCCCCGAACCTTTTTACGCAAACTATAACGGATTTGCCACTTCCTCAGGAGTGACGGTGGTTCCGGTAAAATCGAAGATAGAAGATGGGTTTGCGCTCCCTCCTATTTCAGAGTTTGAAAAATTGATCACCCCAAAAACCAAGGCAATCCTGATCTGTAACCCGGGGAATCCAACAGGTTATCTATATACCAAAGAAGAGATCGACCAGCTTGCTGAAATTGTAAAGAAACATGATCTTTTCATAGTGGCAGACGAGGTTTACAGAGAATTCGCCTATGATGGTGCGAAGCATTATTCCATTATGAGCGTTAAAGGAATTGAGCAGAACGCCATTATGATAGATTCTGTTTCAAAAAGATACTCCATGTGTGGAGCCCGAATAGGGTGTTTAGCCTCTAAGAACAAAGAAGTGATGTCTACGGCCATGAAATTTGCCCAGGCACGTCTAAGCCCTCCTACTTTCGCACAGATAGCCAGTGAAGCTGCTTTAGACACGCCACAGGATTATTTTGACGAGGTCATCAGCGAATACACAACAAGAAGGAATTTACTTGTAGAAGGCCTGGAGAAGATCGAAGGCGTGAAGGTTGCTAAACCAAAAGGAGCCTTTTATTGTATAGCTGAACTTCCTGTAAAAGATGCTGAAGATTTCGCCAAATGGCTCCTTGAAAGTTTTGAGCTGGAAAACGAAACCGTTATGATTGCCCCGGCAGCCGGATTCTACTCTACACCAAACACCGGACTTAACCAGGTGAGGATCGCATATGTACTTAAAAAGGAAAATCTCTTAAGGGCATTAGAAATATTAAAAGCAGCATTAAAGGTATATAAGGGATAGAATAATGCAAACCTTCACCCATATGTCCCTGAAAGCTTTCAACACTTTTGGCATTGATGTAACTGCACGCAAGTTCATCTCTGTAGAGAATGTCGAAGAGTTACGGGAAGTATTGAAAAACAACTACGCTTCAGATCTCTTTATCCTTGGCGGGGGCAGCAATATGCTACTCACCCAGGACATTGAGAAGACAGTGGTTCATATTGACATGAAGGGTATAAAGATCGTTGAAGAATCTGATGCAGATGTCATCGTAGAAGCCATGGCTGGTGAAAACTGGCATGAATTTGTTCTTTTCTGTATCTCAGAAGGTTTTGGAGGGCTGGAAAATCTTTCCCTTATTCCCGGTAATGTGGGAACTGCACCAATTCAGAATATAGGGGCATACGGGGTGGAAATGAAAGACCGTTTTCACCAATGCACTGCACTGGATACTCAAACCCTGGAGTTAAGGACTTTCAACCGTGAGGAATGTAAATTTGGATACCGTGACTCGATATTTAAAAATGCTGAAAAAGGACGGTATATCATTACCACTGTAAACTTCAGGCTTACTAAAAAAGATCATAAGCTGAATACCGCTTACGGCTCCCTAGACACCTACCTGCAGGAAAAGGGTATAAAAGAGCCCGGTATCAGGGATGTTTCCGAAGCGGTGATCGCAATTCGACAGTCCAAATTGCCCGACCCTAAAAGAATAGGAAACAGCGGAAGCTTTTTTAAGAATCCGGTGGTACCACGGGAAATAAGTGTGAAACTGGAAAGAGATTATCCCGAAATGCCTTTTTACAAGATCGATGAAGACCATGTGAAGATCCCTGCAGGCTGGCTTATTGATCGTGCCGGACTCAAGGGTTATCGGGAAGGAGATGCCGGCGTACATTCCAAACAGGCACTTGTACTGGTAAACTATGGGAATGCAACAGGAAAAGATATCCTTGAACTTTCAGGAAAGGTGCAAAAGACCGTAAAAGAGCTTTTTGGCATCGAACTTCAACCCGAAGTAAATATCTTTTAGAGTATCAGAGCGAAACAAAAAAGAGCCTGCCCAAAAATTGCGTTTTGAGCAGGCTCTTTTTTTTAATACCACAAACTCGTGGCAAATAATTATAATGAAAGAGACTGCTTCGTAAAGAACCGGGATGACCTAACTCAACCCCGATCTTTTGAAACAGTCTCTTTTTAATGAATTCCGCTAAATGAGCGGATTATTCTCCGCTTTTATTCACGTTATTCAGCTCATTAGCCTCCTGGTCATCAACAGGCTCGTCTGCATTGTTGGTAGCCGCAGCATTCACTGAAGGGTCTTTAGGCATCAATACCCCGTCAATAACATGAACCACCCCATTAGATGCATCTACATCTGCGCGGGTAATGGTTGCCGTATTTCCTGAAGCATCTGTTAACACCACATCTTCTCCCTTAAGAGAAGCTGTTAGTTCCTCTCCCTGTTGGGTAGTAAGGGTGTAGTTACCATCTGCATTCTGAATTTCCTCTTTTAGCTGCTCTAAGGTCATCTCACCATCAACAACCAGGTAATTCAACATTGCACGGTTTTGATCAAGATTCTCCTTACTTTCCATCTGAGTTTTTTGCTCAGCACTCAAACTCTCATACGCCACATTAGTAGGGGCAAAAATGGTAAAAGGTCCTTCTTCTTCAGTAAAGGTCGCCGAGAGTTCTGTTGTCTCGAGGTTCTTTGAGAAGGTCGTCAATTCTTCATCTTCACTTGAACGGGTAAAAACACTGTTGGTCTCCCAGTCGAGACGCTCCTCTTCAAGTCTGGTATCTTCTGCAAGACGGGCTTCTTTTTCAGCTTCAGCTTCAATAATTTCAGCCTCATTCTCACTTCTCTCCTTGTCCTGACAAGAAACAAGTCCAATTGTCATGGCTCCGAAGAGCAATAATGATAATCTCATCCTTTTCATATTCATAATAACAAATTTATTAGTTACTGGGGCGCAAGGTATTACGTATTTTCAGAACACCTCAAACAACTACGGTAAACTTAAGTTAAACTGTGCAAACGTATCTTAATATTTTTGCTGTACACCTTTCAAATACTGCCTTTTAATTCGTATTTTTGCACAAAATTTTCAATATGAAACTTCTGTTGATCACCTTTATACTATTAGCTCTTGCTTTCGCCGGCATTGCCATTAAGATCTGGGGAAAAAAAGATGGAAAATTCGGCGGGACCTGTGCCAGCCAAAGCCCTTTTTTGAACAAGGACGGCGAAGCCTGTAGTTACTGCGGAAAACTTCCCGAAGAAGCGAAAGACTGTGATAAACCACAAACGGTTGAATAATCCACTTTCTTAATGCTCCTCCTCTTTATTGCCTTTGTAATTATTGGCCTGATCAACCTGTGTTATTACCTGGGGTTCTTTAAATTTGCTTTTTCTGCTTCTGAAAGACCACAAATCACCGGGAACCTCCCGGTTTCAGTGATCATTTGCGCTAAGAACGAAGCCGAAAACCTGCGGAATTTCCTTCCGAAGATCCTCGCACAGGACCACCCCGATTTTGAAGTGGTGATCATTAATGACGCCTCCACAGACGAAACGCTGGAGGTCATTGAAGAATTTCAACGCCATGATGCGCGCGTAAAGATCGTAGATGTGCAGAATAATGAAGCTTTCTGGGCCAATAAGAAATACGCTCTTACCCTGGGTATCAAAAAAGCCAAAAGACCCTACCTTTTATTTACCGACGCTGACTGCAGTCCGGAGACCCCTCACTGGCTGACGGAAATGAGCGCTCATTTTTCCCTGCAAAAAGATATTATTCTTGGTTACGGCGGTTATTTCATTGAAACCCGATCCCTGCTCAACAAATTGATACGTTTCGAGACACTTTTTACAGCGATCCAGTATTTCTCTTATGCCCGCTGGGGAATGCCTTATATGGGGGTAGGCCGAAATCTTGCCTATACCTCAACCGAATTTTACAACCAGAACGGGTTTGCCACTCATCTGCATTTACGATCGGGTGATGATGATCTATTCGTTAACGGGGCAGCCAACAAACACAATACAGGCATTTGCACTACTGCTTCGGGAATTACCAGGAGCATCCCGAAAAAGGACCTGAAATCCTGGATACGTCAGAAAAGAAGGCATGTTTCGGTAGCCGGACATTATAAAAAGAAACACAGGTTACTGTTGGGGCTCTTTTATGTTACTCAGCTGCTGTTCTGGGTGCTGTTCTTCATTCTGCTTTTCACCAGCTTCTGGCAAATGGCCCTGGCCTTCCTCGCCGTGCGCCTTATCGTACAGGGGTTGGTCTTTTATAAATCTGGGGAGAAATTTGGCGAAACCGATCTTTTTTGGCTGTTTCCGTTCCTGGAACTGTTCCTGGTATGGGCGCAATTAGGTATATTTATTGCTAATTTAGTCTCAAAACCTACTCATTGGAAATAGAACTTCAGCAGCAAATAGAAAAGGCAAAAAAGGGGAAACAGGCGGCTTTCAATTACCTGCTGGACAAATTCTGGAATGATGTATATGGGTTCCAACTAAAGCGGACCCAAAATGAGAATGACGCTGAAGACATCACCATCCAGACCTTTTCCAGGGCTTTTGACAAGATCGATTCCTTCGATCCTGATTATTCTTTTAAGACATGGCTTTTTACCATTTCCAAGAACCTTCATGTTGACCTTATAAGAAAAAAGAAGGCCTCCATAAGGTCGCGAACTACAGACGAGGAAGATGAAAGAGTGCACAAGATAGCCGATGACGCTCCCAGCATTGAAGACACCCTCATCACCGAACAGAACCTTGCCCAGCTGCTTCGCGACATAAAAAAACTGCAGCCGCATTACCAGCAGGTCATTCACCTCAGGTATTTCCAGGAAATGAGCTACAAGGAGATCGCCGCCAGTCTACAGGAGCCCATGAACAATGTAAAGGTGAAACTATTAAGAGCCAAAAAACTCCTGGCGCAGGTCATTGAGAACAGAAAAGGGTAACTCCCTTAAAGTTGCGGAGAAGTGACAGCGAAATAACCGGGACGAAATGATCGAAATAAAAATACAGTGTGCCACTTCCCTCCTTACCCGTCAATTCACCCACATGCGTGCTCCGATAAAAAGGCATACATCTGATAACTGACAACTGATAACAGACCATCTGACGTTAGGCTTTTCAGTGATTTATTGTATCTTTGCCGCCAAGAAAATTCTCTATGGAAACAAAAGAAATTTCTACCCAAAGAACCCCGAAACCCAAGTGGTTACGGGTAAAACTTCCCACCGGTAAAAAATATACCGAACTGAGAGGAGTGGTAGACAAATATAATCTTCACACAATTTGTACCTCCGGAAGCTGTCCCAATATGGGAGAATGTTGGGGAGAAGGTACCGCCACTTTCATGATCCTGGGGAATATCTGCACACGTTCGTGTGGATTTTGTGGGGTAAAAACCGGTCGGCCGGAAACCATCGATTGGGATGAACCCGAAAAAGTGGCCCGTTCCATCAAATTAATGAACATCAAACATGCGGTGATCACGAGCGTAGACCGCGATGATCTTAAGGATATGGGTTCTATCATCTGGGCCGAGACGGTGAAAGCCATCCGCAGAATGAGCCCGGGAACCACACTTGAAACGCTAATTCCTGATTTTCAGGGAGTCGAAAGAAACATAGACCGTATAATCGAGGTGAATCCCGAGATCGTTTCCCACAACATGGAAACCGTTAAAAGGCTGACCCGGGAGGTGAGAATACAGGCAAAATATGAACGTAGCCTTGAGGTTTTGAGATATCTTAAAGAACAAGGGATCAACAGGACCAAGTCAGGGATCATGCTTGGATTGGGAGAAACCGAAGATGAAGTGATCCAGACACTTCACGACCTTAAAGATGCCCGTATTGACGTGGTAACCATTGGTCAATATCTGCAGCCGAGTAAGCAGCATTTGCCGGTGAAAGAGTTCGTCACCCCAGAACAGTTCAAGAAATACGAAGAGATAGGATTAGACCTTGGCTTCAGGCACGTAGAAAGCGGTGCACTTGTGAGATCTTCTTATAAAGCCTGGAAACACCTTACCTAATGCTGGAGAAAAAATCTTCCGCAGGAAAGATTAGAATAGGGATCAACGGCTTTGGCCGCATAGGCCGGAATCTTTTCAGGCTGATCCTGGATCATCCTTCAATTGAAGTAGCGGCGATCAATGATCTTGCACCGGCGACCACGCTGGCGCACCTTCTCAAGTACGACAGTATCCACGGAGTCCTGAAAAAAGAGGTCTCCGCCAAAGATTCAGGTATTGTAGTGGACGGAAAAAACACTCCGGTGCTGAACAAACCCAACCCCGCAGAAATAGACTGGTCAAGTCATGAAGTGGATATCGTCATAGATTGCACCGGCAAATTCAAGACTGCAAAAGAACTGGAGCCCCATCTTCAGGAAGGGGTGAAAAAAGTGATCCTTTCAGCGCCCCCTCAGGATGATTCCATTAAAATGGTGGTTCTGGGAGTCAATGAAGATATTCTCGACGGCAGCGAAAAGATTATTTCGAATGCCTCCTGCACCACCAATAATGCCGCACCGATGCTCAAGGTGATCCATGAACTGCTAGGGGTGAAACAGGCATACATTACTACCGTACATTCCTACACGACAGATCAGAGCCTGCATGATCAGCCCCACAAGGACCTGAGAAGGGCCCGTGCCGCGGCTCAATCTATCGTTCCTACCACCACGGGAGCAGCCAAGGCATTGACCAAAGTTTTCCCCGATCTGAGTGAAGTGATTGGCGGTTGCGGAATAAGGGTTCCCGTTCCAAATGGTTCCCTTACAGACATGACCCTTCACGTGGAAAGACCTACTACCATTGAAGAGATCAACAGCGCTTTTAAAAAGGCTTCCCAAAACGAACTTTCCAACTATCTCGAATACACAGAGGATCCCATAGTTTCTATAGACATAAACGGCAATCCCCACTCCTGTGTATTTGATGCCCAAATGACCTCGGTGGTGGGTGGAAATCTGGTGAAGATCATTGGTTGGTATGACAATGAATTTGCTTACTCCAGCCGTCTTATTGATTTAATTTCACGAGTTTCCATATAAATAATTATATTTAGCCCAGTTATCTACGTCCCCAATGAACAAATTACTAATTTGCGTAGTGGCTTTTCTTCTCTTTTCTATTTCCTACGCCAGGCAGGAAAGATCCCTACAGGAGAAAGAAGAAATTAACGCTACTATCGAGCAGTTACTTAGCGATGCTGAAGAATCTATCAACAGCGTTGACTTTGATACTGCCCTGACCCAACTCACCACGGCGCTGGACCTTGCCCGCTCTATTGAACACCAGCGTTTGATCGCACATTCCAGCAGCATCATGGCGCAACTTTACTATGTGAGGGGGGAGAACGACAAAGCTTCTACAGAACTGCAACGGGCTATCTCCATTCAGAGAGAAATAGGGGATGAAGAAGGGCTCGCTTATAGTTATGTCAACTTCGGAAAGATATTTACTCATAAGAAAAATTACGATCGGGCAAACGAATATTTTAACCTGTCCCGGGATCTTTATACCAAACTGGATAATACCGAAGGCATCGGTATCGTTGAGTTGAACAGGGGGATACTGCTGCTCAATGTTTCCAAAGAACCCCGTGCCGCTCTCAGGTTGTTCAGTGAAGCCGAAGAGAAACTGAAAAGTAATGATCTTAAGTACGAGATCTCCCGTTTGCATTTTTACCGCGGAAGGGCAAACCAGTTGTTGGGATTCTATGATTTAGCTCTTTCCAATCTTCAGGAGAGCCTTAAGATTGCTCAAAAGAACGATTTTGGCAGTATGATATGGTACGCTACAGGGTTGCTGAGCGAATTACATGAAGCAGCGGGAAATTACAAGGAATCCCTTAGTTACCTGAAGTCGAGTAACCAAATGAAGGACTCGATCTACGACCTAAACAGGGAAGCCATTACCACAGATGCTACTGCAAGGTATGGTTTGGATGCCATGAAAAGCGCGATGAATGAGATCAGTAAACGAAATGAGGAGAATGAAAGGACACTAAAGGTGAATAAACTCACCACAATTCTAAGTGTTGCGCTCATCACCATTCTTTCGTTGCTCACTCTGTCTTTATACAAGAATAATAACCTGAGGGCCCGTGCGAACGACCTGTTGCAGAAAAAGAATTCTGAACTGGTGACTGCCAAGGAAAATGCCGAAAAGGCTTCCCTGGCTAAGGCACAATTCCTTTCAACCATTACCCACGAATTAAGGACGCCACTGTACGCCGTAACGGGACTCACTCACCTGCTGCTGGAAGAAAGCCCTACAGAAAATCAGAAAGAACACTTGAACTCCCTGAAATTTTCGGGAGAATACCTGCTTTCCCTTATCAACAATATCCTTGATCTAAATAAGCTCGAGGCCAAAAAAGTGGAAATATTGGACAGTTCCTTTAATCTTCAAAAACGAATTTCAGATGTGCTTGTTGCCCTGAAGAATTCGGCTGAAGACAAGAAAACAGAGCTCCACCTGGAATTTGACCAGGCAATTCCAAGGAAATTAAAAGGGGATCCTCTCAAGATCTCGCAGATCCTGATCAACCTTATTGGAAACTCAATAAAATTCACCGAAGCAGGGGATATTTGGGTAAGGGTCAAAAAACTCAGTCAAACCGACTCCCGTATATTGTTAAGGTTTGAGGTACAAGATACCGGGGAAGGCATCAGTAAAGAGAAACAAAAAGCCATTTTTGAGAATTTCACCCAGGGCTCCCTGCAGATTAACAGGAAATTCGGTGGAACAGGACTCGGGCTTTCGATCGTTAAGAACCTCCTGAACCTTATGGACAGTGAGATCCATCTGGAAAGTGAGCTGGGGGAAGGTTCCCTGTTCTATTTCGACCTCGGTTTTGAGGCCCTTGAGGCTGCACCACCGGCAAGCAAAGACAATAAGCAGGAAATTCCGCAGCTGCTAAGCAACGATATCATGCACCACAAAAGGATCCTGGTGGTTGAAGACAACAAGATCAACCAGATGATCACCAGAAAAATCCTTGAAAAACATAAAGTGATCTGTGATGTGGCCGATAACGGCTCCGTCGCCGTGGAAAAGGTAAAGAACAATCATTTTGATCTTATCCTTATGGACATCCACATGCCGGGAATAAGTGGAATAGAAGCCACCATAGAGATCAGAAAGTTCAATGAAAACATCCCAATCATCGCCCTAACTGCGGTAACCCTCGACGAAAATCTGGATGAATTTTATCTTAACGGATTTAATGATATCATCCCTAAACCCTATAAAACAGAGGAGTTCTTCCAGAAAATAAACAAATACCTTAGTCAGGAAAAAGCTACAGTTTAATTTTTGGCATGAGGTTTGATTTTAAGCTTACTCGAATTATTGAGAAAAAATAGTTTGAATTAGCCAAGATAAAAAATGAGACTTTCCACGGTCTCATTTTTTTTTGTCCATAACTAATAGAACGGACTAAAATTTTCTAACGAAACTGTTGATGGAATTTTCGAATTTTTTCCTGTCCCCCAGGAATTCGGTGGTAATAGGAAGATAGAATAAACCAGGGCCGGGAAGCTCATTTTTAAGCCTCATAAAATCCTTTTCGGTGGTAAGGAGTAGTTCTTCCTTTTGCAATTCCTTTATTTGAGCGGCCGTAAAGTTATGATGATCAGGAAAGGCTTTATGTTCAAAGCTAAGCCCACGGTCTTTTAGATGTTTTACCAGGGGCGCAGGATTCGCAATACCGGTAACCAAAACAAATGACTTTACTTTGAGCTCGTCAAGATTCAAGGTTGTATCTATACCCATCACTTTATCGCTATAGGAGATACTTGAAAAATACAAATCCTGCCCGGCATTGATCTTTAGTCGGTCTGCGATCTTCTTTTTTTCCTGTTCTTCCAGCGAAGGCGGACATTTGGTAACCACCACCACATCTGCACGCCGGGCCCCCGATTTTGGTTCCCGCAGGTTTCCGGCCGGCAGGACCAGGTCATCGCTGTAAAGGTCATTGTAAGGGGTAAGCAGGATATAGAAACCTGCTTTTACTTTGCGGTGTTGGAAAGCATCATCCAGAATGATGACTTCCGGCGGCTGTGCCTGGTTCAACAGTTGCCCTATTCCATGGGTACGAACCTCATCAACAGCCACCATCACTTTGGGAAACTTGGTCTTGAACTGCAGGGGCTCATCCCCCACTTCGGCTGCAGATTCTTTCCCGGTAACCAGCCGGAATCCGCTGCTGCTCCTTTTATAGCCCCGGCTTAGCGTGGCTACCCGGTAATCTTCGGCCAGTAAAGTGATAAGGTGCTCTACCATGGGGGTCTTTCCGGTGCCGCCAACACTAAGATTCCCTACGGCGATGACCGGCAGTTCATATTCTTCCGAAGAAAAAATTCCCCGGTCATATAATTTATTCCGAAGTAACATAACCCCACCGTACAGGAGGGAAAACGGGTAAAGAAGTTTTCGGGCTGCAGACATGAAGCGAAGGTAATTTTTTTGTTTGAAAGATGGAATGATTATTATCCGGGACTAACCACAAACCACTAACAACTAATTTTTATCTTTGGTATCTTCCGATACAAAATCATTTTATGCTCATAAAAGACATCATAACTGCACTTGAAGATCTTGCACCCCTCAACTACGCCGAAGATTTTGACAATGTAGGCCTCTTGACCGGCTCTGCGGAATGGGAGGCCACGGGGGCCCTGGTCACCCTTGACACCCTCGAGGAGGTGGTAGATGAGGCTATTGAAAAGAACTGCAACCTCATCGTGAGTTTTCATCCCATTATCTTTTCAGGACTTAAACGCCTTAACGGATCAAATTACGTAGAGCGGGCGGTGCTGAAAGCTTTAAAAAATGACGTGGCTATTTACGCCATCCATACGGCGCTCGACAATCATTTTAAAGGGGTGAACAACATGATCTGTGAACAGCTGAACCTCATCAACCGAAGGATACTTATTCCGCAGAAATCGACCATAAAAAAACTCATCACCTTTGTACCACGGGCTAATGCCGGAAAGGTCAGGGAGGCCTTGTTCTCTGCCGGGGCAGGTAGTATTGGGAACTATGATCACTGCAGTTTCAACCTTGAGGGCAACGGATCTTTCCGCGGAAATGAAGATTCCAACCCTGTTATTGGCGAAAAAGGCAAAACCCATTTTGAAGAAGAGGTTCAAATAGGAATGACCTTTCCGAAGCACCTGGAAGGAAAGGTATTAAAAGCCCTTTTCGAGAGCCATCCTTATGAAGAGGTTGCCTATGAAGTGACCACCCTGGAGAACCGGAATCAACACATTGGAATGGGAATGATAGGCGAACTGGAGGAAGAAGCTTCAGAAACCGCATTTTTGGAACGGGTTAAAAAAATCTTTGGAACGGGTTGCATAAGGCATTCGGCTTTGCTTCAAAAACCCATTAAAAAAGTGGCTGTTTTGGGTGGCAGCGGAAGCTTTGCCATCGATAAGGCTGCAAATGCAGGAGCCGACATCTATCTGACGGCCGACCTTAAGTACCACGACTTCTATAAAGCCGAACAAAGACTGGTGCTGGCAGACATTGGGCACTATGAAAGTGAGCAGTACACAAAAAACCTCTTAAGCTCTTATCTTAAGAAAAATTTTGCTAATTTTGCAGTCGTTTTATCAAACACCGATACCAATCCTATCAAGTATTTTTAACTATGGCAAAAAAAACAGATGTTACTGTAGAAGAGAAGTTAAGAGCGTTGTACGATCTTCAACTTATAGATTCCCGCGTGGATGAGATAAGAAATGTACGAGGTGAACTTCCGCTGGAGGTAGAAGATCTGGAAGATGAAGTAGCAGGCCTGAACACCCGTTTGGAAAAAATGGATGCAGATCTTGAGGTGATCGACCAGGACATACTTGCCAAGAAAAATCTTATTGAGGAGGCAAAAGCCGCCATCAAGAAATATACAGAACAGCAAAAGAACGTTCGTAACAACCGTGAATTCAATGCGCTTTCAAAGGAGATCGAGTTCCAGGAACTGGAAATAGAACTTGCCGAGAAGCAGATCAAAGAATACCGGGCACAGATCGATCAAAAGAAAGAAGTGATCGAGCAGACCAAAGAGCGTGTGGAAGAGCGTCAAAAACACCTTACCCACAAAAAAGGGGAACTGGATGAGATCCTTGCTGAAACCGAAAAAGAAGAGAAAGCCCTTATGGCCAAATCTGAAGAATTCCAGAAGCAGATCGAGGAGCGCCTTGTGAATGCCTACAGAAGGATTCGTGGCAGCGTAAAGAACGGCCTTGCCGTTGTGCCTATTGAAAGAGGTGCTTCAGGAGGTTCTTTCTTCACTATCCCGCCACAGGTGCAAATGGAGATCGCAGGTCGCAGAAAGATCATCACAGATGAACACAGTGGAAGAATTCTTGTAGATGAGGAGCTTGCAAAAGAAGAAAGAGAAAAAATGAACCAAATGTTCGCTAAGTTCTAATCAGAAATTGCCTTACACATTACAACCCTTCATGAAAATGAGGGGTTTTTTTGTTTTTAAAACTTTTTTCGTTGAGAGGACAGCGGACAGAGGACAGAGGTCAGTGGACAGAGGACAGAGGAAAGAGGAAAGAGGAAAGAGGAAAGAGGTCAGTGGACAGAGGAAAGAGGTCAGTGAACAGGAGGTTTTTGCCACCTGATCTTCAACGAAGGAGAATCATTTACCAATATTCCAACCCCGATTTCACAAACCAGCCCGGGCTGTTAGACGGGTCCCGAATTAACGAATTAGTGGACAGAGGTCAGAGGACAGAGGACAGAGGAAAGAGGGTCAGTGGACAGAGGACAGAGGACAGAGGACAGGAGGTTTTTGCCACCTGATCTTCAAAGAAGGAGAATCATTTCCCAATATTCCAATTCTGATTTCACGAACCTGCCCGGCTTTTAGACGGGTCCCGAATTAACGAATTAGTGGACAGAGGAAAGAGGAAAGAGGTCAGTGGACAGAGGACAGAGGACAGAGGAAAGAGGACAGAGGACAGAGGACAGAGGAAAGAGGACAGTGGACAGAGGACAGAGGACAGAGGACAGAGGACAGGAGGTTTTTGCCACCTGATCTTCAACGAAGGAGAATCATTTACCAATATTCCAACCCCGTTTCACGAACCTGCCCGGCATTTAGACCGGTCTCGGTTCACGATTCCCGATTCCCGATTCCCGATTCCCGATTCCCGATTCCCGATTCCCGATTCCCGATTCACGATTCACGATTCCCGATTCCCGGTTCACGATTCCCGATTCCCGGTTCACGATTCCCGATTCCCGATTCCCGATTTATCGATTCCCGAATTAACCAATCCCCAATTAACCGATCCCCAATTAACCACTCCCCTTAACATCTATTTCACATAAAACAAGCACGGAAAACTTACCTTTAACAGGTAAAACCTACCAGTCATGAAAAAGTATATAGTGATCCTGATTATGGTCCTGATGGCCTCGTGTAAAGATGAGAAACGTCCTTCAAATCAAACTTCCGAAAGGGAGAACATAGCCAACGAAAGCATTCCCCCGGGTGATATCCAGGAAGAAAGGGATGCCGTGCAGACCGAAAAGGAAGATCCCAAAAAAGTGACAGCCATAAACGGTCGCTACCGCAAAATGATCGATGATAAACCTGCTGAAGATTGCAGCTGCAACTGTATAGACGTTGATTTTGATGCGGCTACAGAGTGGTGCATCGTAAAAGACAAGGTTTACATAACGGCGCGCAGTGTCAAGACGGGGGAGAATACCGCCGATCTCTTTTTTGTGGCCGCCTCAAGGGATGAAGATCCTGACAGGCAACTTCCCTGGGAAGATTTCGATACAGATACTCCCGTAGCCACCCTGGAGTTCAACCCTGACGGTAGTGCAGATCTTGACTGGATAGGTTTTTCAACCGACGGACAAGTAGCTACAGATTATGCCATCTACGGTAAAAAGACCCTGGAAGGAACCTATAAAAAAGACTAGTATGAAATTCCTCCTTGCACTAAGTTTCCTGCTTGGCATCAATACCGGTTGCGGCAATCCTTCCGGAGAAAGTGCCACCCGGCCTGAAATTGCCACGGCAGATCCTGTGGAAGTCCCTGCGCAGAACGGCTTGAAAAAAGCCTATTTCGCCAGCGGATGTTTCTGGTGTGTGGAAGCCGTCTATGAAAGCGTAAAGGGGGTTAAGGAAGCCATTTCGGGATATTCGGGAGGACACACCAAAAATCCCACCTATGAGTCCTCCAATACCGGGAAAACAGGACATGCAGAAGCCGTGGAGGTGATCTATGATCCTGAAAAGGTAGATTTCGCTACCCTCACAGATGTCTATTTCGGTTCTATGGACCCAACGCAGAAGAATGGCCAGGGACCTGACATGGGTTCCCAGTACCGTTCCATTATTTTCTACCAGAACGAGGAGCAGAAGAAGATCATTGAGGAAAAAATAGACCAGCTGCAAAAGGAATATTCCAAACCTATTGCCGTAGAAGTATTGCCTTTTCAAAAGTTCTGGAAAGCTGAGGCTTACCATCAGGATTATGAGAAAAATAACCCCAATGATCCCTACATTAGAAATGTTTCCATCCCCCGTATCAATAAGTTCAAAAGAAAATTTCCGCATCTGCTGAAGGAAGACAGGCATTAACCATTTTTTAATGCTCAAAAGCTCAATAAAATTTATCTTGCAGGCTCTAAAAATCTGTTGCCTAACCCATGGATATCACCACCGAAAATATTTTACTTATTGGTTCCCTATTACTCCTCATCAGCATCCTGGCGGGTAAAACTTCCTATAAGTTCGGTGTTCCCACCCTGGTTCTTTTCCTGGCAGTTGGGATTTTGGCGGGCTCTGAGGGCATAGGGAAAATAGAATTCAATGATCCGCAACTGGCGCAGTTCGTGGGGATTGTATCCCTGAATTTCATATTATTTTCGGGGGGACTGGACACCAGCTGGAAGAGTATCAAACCGGTGCTGTGGCACGGTATCTCCCTCTCTACCCTGGGAGTACTTCTCACCGCCCTGGGCGTGGGTACTTTCGTATGGGCCATCACAGATTTTACCATTTTTGAAGGCCTATTGCTGGGAGCCATTGTTTCCTCAACAGATGCTGCTGCGGTTTTCTCCATACTCAGGTCAAAGAACATGGCTTTAAAAGCCAACCTGCGCCCTACCCTGGAGCTGGAAAGTGGTAGTAATGATCCCATGGCCTATTTCCTAACCATCGCTTTTCTTGGTCTGGTGGTGAACCAGGACCAGAGTGTAATTTCCATCATTCCGCTCTTCCTGCAACAGATCCTTATTGGTGCCGCCCTTGGTCTTATCTTCGGAAAGCTCAGCAAATGGCTCATAAACCGTATCACCCTTGATTTTGAAGGCCTTTACCCGGTGCTGGCCATCGCCCTGATGTTCGTGGTCTTTTCGGCCACCGATAACCTGGGAGGAAACGGATTCCTGGCTGTCTACCTCAGCGGGGTTTACCTGGGAAACCATGACATCATTCACAAAAGAACTATCATGAGGTTCTTTGACGGTCTCGCCTGGCTCATGCAGATTGTACTGTTCCTCACCCTGGGATTGCTGGTCTACCCCAGCGATATTCTACCGGTTCTTGGTTTGGGGATATTGATCTCGGCTTTTCTGATGTTCGTGGCACGGCCCATTGCCGTTTTCCTGAGTCTTTCTTTCTTCAAAATGAAATCCCGCAGGCGCTGGTATATCTCATGGGTTGGACTGAGAGGGGCTGTTCCAATCGTATTTGCCACCTATCCCCTGCTCGCGGGGATCGAAAAGGCACATATGATCTTCAATATAGTTTTCTTTGTTTCGCTGAGTTCGGTATTGATCCAGGGGACCACCCTTTCAAAGGTAGCCGACTGGCTGCATGTCGCGCTTCCGAAAAAAGTAAAAAAGATCTCCCCTGTAGACGCCTTTCTTAATGCCGGCACCAAATCGCTCATCAGGGAGATCACGATCCCCCCGGACAATTTTTCAGTAGGTAAAAAGATCGTAAACCTTCATTTCCCCCGAAATGCCATTATCGCCATGATCTCCCGTGACGGTAAATTTCTCACCCCGAACGGGGCAACCCAGATAATGGAAGAGGATACGCTGATCGTTCTTATGGAAAATGAAAAGAATGTGGAGGCCGTTTATGACAGTCTGCAGCTGGACATGGATTATGATGAGGATGATTAATGGAGTAAAATGTGGGCAGAAACAAACAATGATCAATTATCAATGATCAATTAACAGGAATCATTGTTTGATTATTATTGCCCTATGCAACTTTTCTTGGTTCCGTCTTTGCGAACCTGCCGGCAGGCAGGGGAGCCGGGTGGCGACTGAAGCCTGCCGGCAGGTAGGCAATCCCCCTATCGGAGAGTTCATTTTTCCCTTTGAAGATGGATAAAATATACTGCCTAATCAGATGGAGATTGCCTGCCTGCCGGCAGGCAGGCCGTGGTCGGGTTGTCCCCTCCCTCGCAAAGACGGTTCAAATAGTAAGATTGATACGGTACATTCCCGAATTAACGAATTCCCGGATCCCGAAATAACCAACCACTTAATTTACAAAGATTCAGAAAGCAAAAGCCAACGGCTAATAGCTAAAAGCTAATAGCTCTCTTAGAGGAGATTGCCTGCCGGCAGGCAGGCAGGCCGCGGTCGGGTTGTCCCCTCCCTCGCAAAGACGGTTCAAATAGTAAGATTGATACGGTACATTCCCGAATTAACGAATTCCCGAATCCCGAATTAACCAATCACTTAATTTACAAAGATTCAGAAAGCAAAAGCCAACGGCTAATAGCTAAAAGCTAATAGCTCCCTTAGAGGAGATTGCCTGCCTGCCGGCAGGCAGGCCGCGATCGGGTTGTCCCCTCCCTCGCAATGACGGTTCAAATAGTAAGATTGATACGGTACATTAACGAATTCCGATTCCCGAATTAACGATTCCCCGATTCCTCCAGTAAAGAAAGTATCCTTTGCTCCACTTCTTCAGAATCCCATTTTTCAGCGATACCGGGGAGTGACATAACTGAGTCCATGATCTTCGCCTGCATGTCGCCTGTCTTTAATGCTTCGGAATAAGGTTTATCAGAGAAGGTGACGCGGGAATAGACCGGAACCCATTTTTCGGGATGTTTTTCAGCGAACTTCTTTTCTATCTTCTTCCGAAGTAAGAATTTGGGATCGGCAGTCTTACTGCTCATTTCCATGAAATTGCGGTAGCTAAGTTCAGCAATGGCATCGGCGTTGGGTTTTCTTCTTTCCTGGTATTCCTTAAAAATGGTTTCCCAGTCATTATCATGAGTTTCATGAAGATTCATCAAATCTGATATATCTTCAAATCCCGCATTCATCCCCTGCCCGAAGAAAGGCACCACAGCATGCGCGGCATCCCCAACAAGAGCGATTTTGTCGTAATAGGTCCATGGGAAGCATTTTACCGTCACCAGGGCACTGGTAGGGTTCCGGAAAAAGTCACGGGTGAGATTGGAAATTTCTTCATGTATATCAGGAAAGAAATCGGCAAAGAATTTTTCCGCAGCAGCTTCTGTGGTAATGGTCTCGAAAGAATATTCCCCCTCGAACGGTAGAAATAGCGTACAGGTAAAGCTGCCGTCAAGGTTGGGCATGGCGATAAGCATGAATTCCCCCCGCGGCCAAATGTGAAACGAATTCTTGTCCAGTTTATGAGTGCCATCTGCATTGGCGGGGATCCTGAGTTCTTTATATCCTACATCAATGAAGTGCTGGGAGTAATTGAACCTGCTCTGTCGCTGCATTTTGTGACGTACGCGGGAGAAAGCCCCGTCTGCCCCAAAGATCAGGTCAAAGTCGTATTCCTTCCACTCCCCTTTTTCAGATTCCCCTGTGTAAAGTTTAGCTTCGGAAAGATCAACATCCCACACCTTTTCCTCAAATCGGAATTCGGCTCCCGCCGCTTCTGCCAGGTCGATCATCTTTCGGTTAAGCACCCCGCGGGAAATGGAATAGATCGCCTCTCCCTCCTTTCCGTATTTCTGAAAGTACACCGGGCTGCTGTTCACGTGCATGGCCCTTTGATAAAGTGGAATAGCCAGCTTCCGGACCTCCTCCTCTACCCCTGCTTCCCGCAGGGCCTTCCAGCCACGGTTGGACATAGCTAAATTAATGGAGCGGCCCGAAAATTCCACCTTCCGCACATCGGGGCGGCGGTCAAAAACTGTTACGGTATGACCTGATCTCCTCAGGTGAAGTGCCAGTAAGGATCCAACCAATCCGGTCCCTACAATGGCAATATTTTTAGAATGTCGCATTCAGAAATGGGTATGCTGCGAAAATAGTAAATATTCTGCAGTCACTGTTCCTGGTGGTTTGTTGTTTGTGAGTTATGGGTTGTGGGTTGTGGGTTAATCCAGGTTTTCAATTAACCAATCCCTAATTAACCAATCCCCAATCCCCGATTCCCGATTCCCGATTCCCGATTATCGATTCACGATTCCCGAATTAACGATTCACGATTCACGAATTAGCCAATTGTTTATTGATAATTGAAGAATTGTAGAAAGGGTTAAACCTCCGTTAAAGGATATGCCGAAAAATAAAAGCTTTCGTACATTTAATTAATGGTTTATTTAAAAATCTGTCCGGTAAGTCCGTGACAGGCGTTAAAAAACAGAAATTTAACCAACCTGCAAGGTTCTAACCACACCTTCGCAAAAAAAGAGAATCTAACCAGCAACCAATGGGTTGCGCAAATAATCGACCTATGAGAGATTTAATTTGGCTTATTATCGTTTTACTGATCATTGGATGGCTTATTGGATATTTTGCCTTCCCCGACCTTGGCAGTATCATACACATATTAATTGTGATCGCTGTCATTCTGATCATTTATAAATTACTGACAGGAAGAAGTCTGTAAATAATATTTACAGGCAAAATTTGAGGTCACCTGTATGGATGCTGCTCAAAAATTCCGGATCTGCCATTAGATTGGTACGGTTTGTAATTTTCGACAACAGCAGCCCGGGTGGCCTCTTTTTATATCTGAAAATTTAAAAAAACAATTGATTATGTGGAATTTAAAAGGACAAACAGCCCTGGTGACCGGCGGATCAAAGGGAATAGGAAAAGCCGTGGTGCAGGAATTCCTGGAACTGGGAGCAGAAGTGCTCTTTACCGCCCGTGACGGCGAAGAGATCATAAGACTGGAAGATGAACTGCTGACGAAAAGCTATAAAGTAAAAGGCATGGTAGCCGATGTCACCATACCCGAAGACCGGCAAAAGATACAGTCCTGGATGAACAACAACTGGAAAGCCCTCACCATCCTGGTGAACAATGCCGGGATCAACATTAGAAGAAAAGCCCTGGACTATTCAGAAGAAGAATACCGGAAGATACTGGAGATAAACCTTATCTCACCCTACATTCTTTGCCAGGAAATGCATCCATGGCTAAAGAAAGCACATCGGGGCAAGATCATCAACATAGGCTCTGTAGCCGCCGCCCAGGACGTAGGCTCGGGCACACCATACGCCATGTCAAAAGCCGGACTCCTGCAACAAACGCGTAGTCTCGCAGTGGAATGGGCTGAAGATAACATCAGGGTAAATTCCGTTTCCCCATGGTATACCCACACTCCGTTAACAGAAGGAGTTCTGGGGGATGATGAAAGATCCAGATCCATCATTAAGCGTACCCCTATGAAGCGGGTTGCACAGGCAGATGAGATCGCCAGTATTGTAGCTTTTTTAGCCATGGACAAATCTTCGTACATCACAGGACAAAACATCGTCGCCGATGGCGGAATGAGCGTGAACGCGATTTGAAGTGAGGTTAGTCTTGAGTATTGAGTATTGAGGTAGTTAGCTATTGGCCTTTAGCTTTTAGCTATTGGCTATTGGCTATTGGCTATGAAAAGTACCTGTTTAAGGACTAATTTTTTACCATCAGAACGAAATAATATTCTTTGTTTCTGAAGGAAAATATCTTCGTGACCTTCTTTTAAACTTTGTGCACTCTGTGTGAAACCTCACCGGTCTTTGCGCCCAATCTCTGCGGCCTTTGCGAGATTTCCGAAAGACTTTTCCGTTTTGCCCCTCACCCTATCCCGAAGGATCGGGAGGAGCCGAAAAAGTCTCAGTGTTCCATAACTTCAGGAAAATTTGGAATTTTGAATTTTGAAGTTGGAATTTCGATCACCTTCGTGACATTCTTTAAACTTCGTGCCCTTTGTGTGAAATGTTCTTTACAGAGAATCTCTGCGACCTTTGAGAGAAACATCTACGAGATCTGCGGGAAACTTTTTTGTATCTTTAAACCACCTTTCATCCTGACCTTATGAAAAAAATTACTCTTGCCTTCCTCCTCCTAATCATAACCTCCTGCGCCGAAAAAGAGGAAAAATCCGTAGTAGAAAAAATTGCCGAAGCCCACGGACTGGACCAATTTGAAGAGATCGAGGAACTGCGATTTACCTTCAACGTAAAAGTAAATGACAGCCTGAGAACCAGCAGGGCCTGGACGTGGAACCCCAAAACCAACATGGTCACTCTTACGACTCCCGACAGCACAGTAACCTATAACCACAAAACAGAGGCTTCGGAAAACCAGCAAACAGATCAGCGGTTCATCAATGATCAATACTGGTTGCTGTTCCCGTTCCACCTGGTGTGGGATGAGATGGACTGGGAGCACACTGAGGAAGCAACTGCTCCTATCTCCGGCGACTCCATGCAAAAGGTTACCGTCACCTACCCTGATGGAGCCGGTTACACCCCGGGAGATGTATACGAGATCTACTTTGGTGATGACCACATCATCAGGGAATGGATCTACAGGTCGGGCGGAAGTACAGAAAATCTGTTCCCGGCTACCTGGGAAGGTTACAAAGAATTCAACGGACTCTATATTTCCACCATGCACAGAAATGCAGACGGAAGTTTTGAGTTATTCTTCACTGAGGTGAGTATTGAGTAGTGAGTAGTGAGTAGTGAGTAGTGAGTATTGAGTACTGAGAAAGCTATTGGCTATTAGCCGTTAGTTTCTTCTGCGAAAATCTGCGAGATCTGCGGGAAAAATTAGTAGTGAGAATTCAGTAGTTAGTATAGAGAAAGCATTGGCTTTTAGCTCCTGACTGCATGCCATACTATTCTTTTTTCCCGTTTTGCCCTGGCCCTATCCCGAGGTATCGGGAGGAACCGGGAAAAGCACCTGTTTTAGGAGTATTTTGATCTTTAAAACGAAATGATGTATTGTTGTTTCCTGGCGATTTGCGGAAAAATGCCTTTGTGTTCTTCTTTTAAACTTCGTGCCCTTTGTGTGAAACATTCTTTACACAGAATTGGAATCTGGGATTTGAGATTTGAGATTTGAGATTGGCCCACCTCCGCTGAAGCTCCGGCGGGTAAAAATCTTGAATTTTAAAAATCCTGTTTCTTTTTTCAAAATTCTCAAATCGGTAATTTTTTCCTAATTTTGTTCTGCAGAAGAAGATCCTTCTCACCTCACTTTACATTGTGCAGCCCCTACCTCCACAAGCGATTAACTGAATTGACTACACACAGAAAACCTGCTAAGTATGCAATGGTACGTCCTGTACACAAAACCCCGCTGGGAGAAGAAGGTGGCGAAGGAACTGGAAGAGCAGGGTATTGAAACCTACTGCCCCATGATTACAGAGGTCCGCCAGTGGAGTGATCGCAAGAAGAAGGTCACCTCTCCCCTTTTCAAGTCATATGTGTTTGTACACCTTACCGAAAAAGACCGCAATAAGGTCTTTGACGTCCCCGGCGTGGTGCAATACCTGTTCTGGCTAAAGAAACCTGCAGTGGTGAGGGATGCCGAGATCGAAACTATCAAAACCTGGCTGGAAGATGACCGGGTAGAAGACGTGGAAGTATCCCACCTCACCCCCGGCGACCGACTCATCATCTCGAAGGGAAGCTTTAAAGGCCAGGAAGCCATCATTTCAGAAGTTGGGAATAAACGCTTAAGGCTACTTCTCAAGAGTCTCGATCTTGTAGTGAATGTACGTGTCAGTGAAGCGCTGGAATAGGGTTTTCAGTTCTCAGTGCTCAGTGCTCAGTTCTCAGGTGCCTTTCCGCCGGAGCTATAGCGCAGGAAGACCAAATCCAATTCCGCCCAATTCATAGGGGTTTAAACCAATAAACCAACCTGCCCGGCTTTTAGACGGGTCCCAACTAACCAATTAACGATTCCCGATTAACGATTAACGATTAACGAATCCCCCTACCAACTAACGAACCTGCCCGGTGTTTAAACAGGTCCCCAACTTCACCAAATTACCATCAACACAACCCCCTCTCCCTCAACTCCTTAACGTTTGATTAACAAACTTTTTTGCCAATAATTCAAATTTTTACGGTTTCCCGTAATGATGTCTTATAAATTCTTTGTACGACTATAATATTCTGCGAATTTGTGAACAACTTCTTAATTTATTTAACACTTTTTATTTGTCTTAAAGGTCTGTTAAAAAATACCTTTGCCCTCCGCTTTAGAAATTTTTCTTTCGTCGGAAATAACAGGTCTTTCACCGACTGGATCCCGAAAAAAGGGACTCAGAACGGCGAAGCCGTGATTTTGTTTGACTCATCAAGTTCCAAAATACTTGTCGCACTGGTGTAGGATACGAAAGACAAAGGGTTTAAGGTAAAAAAATCGTCCTGCTCGGGTCGGGCTTTTAAAAAGAACCTAAAGACACCAGAGAACCTGCTTCCATATATTCAGCCGATCATTTGTTGAATGAGCAATTAGAGATTATAGTAAGGATCGAACAGTTCCGAAGAGCAGATATATTACTTACCTGGACTATTTAGGAAATAGAAGCGGCCATGAAAATCGCCAGGAGGTAACCGTCGTCAACAACCCAATGAAGGCCTTTGAAGAGAGGGTTTACGATAAGATATTGAAATCAGCCTTCTTGTTTGACGGGAGAAGATTGTTGAAGCCCCCTATCAAGAGGGAAATCAGTTTTAAATTCTATTTAATAGGAAGTTAGCATGAAAATTTTAGTGACCGGCGCTGCAGGATTTATTGGATTTCATTTATCCAAAAATTTGATTGATTCTGGCCATAGGGTTATTGGTACGGATAATATAAATAATTATTATGATCCTCAATTGAAGTATGGTCGTTTAAAAGAATTAGGTATATCAAAAGAAAAAGCGATCCAATTCAATAAAATCTGTAAGAGTGATCAAAATGAAAATTTTGAATTCATAAGATTGAATTTGGAAGATAGGGAGAATCTCCCAAAACTTTTCAAGCAATATCAATTTGAAAAGGTGGTAAACCTTGCGGCGCAGGCAGGAGTTCGTTACAGTATTGAGAACCCAGATGCATATATTGACAGCAATCTAGTTGGTTTTGCAAACTTATTGGAGTGTTGCCGTAATTATGATGTAAAACATTTGATCTACGCCAGTAGCTCCAGCGTGTATGGCCAGAATAAAAAAGTGCCATTTTCTACTGAAGATAATGTTGATCAGCCAATTAGTTTGTATGCTGCAACAAAAAAGAGTAATGAGTTAATGGCATATACCTATAGCCATTTATACGGTTTCGCAACAACGGGATTAAGATTTTTTACAGTTTATGGTCCCTGGGGTAGACCCGATATGGCGATGTTTCTTTTTACAGATGCTATAATAAATAATAAGCCTATAAAGGTTTTTAATGAGGGGAAAATGTATCGCGACTTTACATATATAGACGATATAATTTCCGGGATAGATATAGTCTTGAAGAATGTCCCTAAGGCTGAAAAAGAAACACCGGCATACAAACAATATAATATTGGAAATGGAGCACCTCAATCCTTATTGGTCTTTATAAGTCATATTGAAAAGAGTGTAGGGAAAAAAGCAATTAAAGAATATTTCCCAATCCAGCCAGGTGATGTCCCACAAACCTGGGCAGACACTAAAGAATTAGAATCATTGGGATATAAAAGTAAGATTGAAATTGAAAAAGGTGTCCAAAAATTTGTGAGGTGGTATAAGGACTATTATAAAATCAGCAACGATAAGAATTAGTTTAATGACAATAAATCCAAAGAAAAGGATTGATGAACTTGATTCATTACGTGGTATAGCCGCTATCATAGTTGTCTTATATCATTATACATTTAGGTTTGAAGAGTTATTCAATTTTAAATTTATTACGAAATATTTTAATGTGCCTTATGGTCATTATGGTGTCGAGTTATTTTTTGCTATAAGTGGTTTCGTTATTTTCATGTCTATAGAAAAAATAAATAATCCATTTAAATTTTTATATAAAAGATTTGTCAGACTTTATCCAACATTTTGGGTAGGAATGATTCTTAGTTTTATCTGTATATCCTTATTTGGACCAGAATTACTTAAAGTAAATATCAGCGAATTTTTGATCAATTTCACTATGATCCCCAGTTTTTTTAATATTGATTCTGTCGATGGGGTATACTGGACATTGAAAGTAGAGATGTTTTTTTATTTGGTTATTTTTCTTGTTCTACTTTTAAAGAAAAAAGAATCTTATAAACTTTTTGGTTATATCTATATACTGATGGGAACTATATCCTTTATTGTTTTAAAGCCCACCTATTATTACTTCTATGGTTCATTATTTTTAATAGGTATTAACTTTTATAAAATATGGAAAGGAACTTCTGATTGGCAGAATCATTTACAGATTTTCATCTGTTTGGGACTTACTTTGTTTTACCCTAAATTGGAATTTTTCGCAGTAACAACTTTAATTGTTTTTATATTTTATCTTATGGTATTCGGTAAGTTGAAGTTCCTTAAAATTTCAATTTTACTTTTTCTTGGGAAAATTTCATACTCACTTTATTTAATTCATCAATATCTAGGTTATACTATACAGTTAAAGTTAATATATGCAGGTATAGAAAATTTTATTGTTCTATTAATAATACCTCTTTTAATTTCAATTCTTATTGCCAGTCTTATTACATTTTATATAGAAAAACCAATTATTTCCTTTTTAAGTAAAAAAGAGCCTTATAGAATTAAAGCCCAAAATGGAGCAAAAATTGCGCAATATTTTAAACAATAGCAATTTTCAATGAGTAAAGCTCTAAAAAGAGATATTGTAACTGGATTTTTTTGGTCGTTTATTGGACAGTTTGGTTACATGTTTGTCGGACTTATTGCCAATATTATTCTCGCGAGACTACTTTCTCCTTATGAATTTGGGCAAATCGGTATTATAATGTTTTTTATAGTGATTGCCAGAGTTTTAACTGAATCTGGATTATCGGGAGCTTTAATTAGAAAAAAAGATGCTACTGAAATAGATTTTTCAACAGTTTTCGTTTTTAATTTAGGAGTTTCCTTAACTCTGATGTTCCTTTTAATTTTATTTGCTGGAAAAATAGCGGCCTTCTATGATGATGATGAATTAAAGAATATTTTAATTATTACTTCTTTTGTTTTATTGATAAATGCTTTGCAGATTACCCAAAATGCCAGATTAGTAAAAAAATTAAAGTTTAAAAAGAAAGCTTCTTATGAGTTCATAGCAATTCTTATTGCATCTTTGATTGGAATAGCATTAGCTTTTAAAGGTGCTGGGGTTTGGGCTATTGTCATCATGCAAATAAGTACAGCAATTATCCTAACTCTCTTATTGTGGGTTTTCGAAGGGCCGATATCAAATTTTTATTTTAGTAAAAGTTCCTTTAAAGGATTATACAAGTTTGGAGTAAATACAACTTTAGCATCGCTTCTTAATACCGCTTTTGATAATATTTATCAATTAATACTTGGAAAATATTTTTCAATAAGTCAAACAGGATTCTTTTACCAAGGTAAAAGGCTCCAAGAAGTTCCTGTAAAAATTATAACGTCAACAACCTTGGGAGTTGTTTTTTCTTCTTTGTCGAATTTACAGGATGACTCCAAAAAATTTGAAAATTATTACCAACGTATAATTACTTTATTTACTATAGCTGTAGGGTTTATTTGCTTAGTGGTTTATTTCTATGCCAATAATATAATTTTAATCTTATATGGGGAAAAATGGTTGGGAGCAGTGTTCTATATGCAAATTTTAATTGTGGCTTCTTACTTTTATATGCAAGAAATGTTCAATAGGGTAATCTTCAAGGTTTTTAATAAAACGGAAAAGATCTTATACTTAGAAATTATTAAAAAATCTATTCAAGCCATTTCTATATTTATTGGTGTGGTTTTTAAAAATATTGAAATTCTTTTATACGGATTTCTCCTTACGAGTATCCTAAGTTTTTTCATGAATTATAATGAATCTCGAAAGGTGCAAAATAATTTTTCATGGCACGAAATAATTCTGGTCATTAAAGTAGGAATGATTTCAATCTTTACGGTTTTAATAGGAAACTTTGTAAATAGAATAATGGATTTAGGGGGTTATCAATCTTTTTTCGCTTTACCTATTTTACTGTTAAGTTTTCTGATCTTAATTAGGATTTTTAAGGTTTCGCGCCTCGAAAATGATATAGGTACTTTATTGAAATTAATAAAAAATGATTAATAAATTATTACGCTTTTATAGAAAAACATTTTGGTCGCAGGAAAGATATGGAAGATATTTAGGTGTAGCCATAGGAGAAAATTGCTCGATAAGTACTAATAAATTTGGTTCAGAACCATATTTAATTAAAATTGGAAATAATGTACAAATAACAAACGATGTTGTTTTTTCTACCCACGGTGCATGTTGGGTTTTTCGGGATAAGTACCCTACAATGGATGTTTTTGGAAAAATTCAAATTAAAAATAATGTATATATAGGTAATGGAGCTATGATTTTACCAGGAGTCATCATTGGTAGTAATGTGGTTATCGGAGCTGGCTCTGTAGTCACAAAAAGTATAAAGGATTTTTCTATCGTAGCTGGGAATCCCGCTAAAGTCATCGGTGATATAAGGGATTTAGAGTATAAAATGAAAAACCTTGATTTAAAATCTAAGGGCATGACTTATAATGAGAAAAGAGATTTCCTTTCGACATTAGAAGAAGATAAATTTATACGCAAATAGAATGAGAGAGGACAAATTAGCTAAAACAGTTTTTTTTATCGCTAGTCCGTTTTTAACCTTACCTGCTATACTTTATGGAATTTATAATAAATCCAAATATAGTACGATGTTGCTTGCAGGAATATTTGGTCTAATAAGCTACCTTTATGTACCTCGTATATCAAATGACCGAGCTAGATATTTTGAGTACTATGAATTATTTTCCAATTATAATTTTGAGAATTTCCTTTATTTCCTAGCCCAAGGACGTCCAGATTTTCTATTACACTATCTCATCTTTGTGTTCGCTAAATTAAATATTCCTATTCAATTATTATTTTTACTAATTACCGGTTTTACTGTAGGTGTATTTTTACGGATTTTCATTAAAATCTCTGAACAAAATCAAAGCAAAAATTCTCATTTTTTCGTGGGATTTGGGTTGATAATTTTATCCCTTTCTCTTCCCGATCTCCTTTCGGGACTACGGTTTTATTTAGCCTCATCCTTTGTGGTATTAGCTTTTTTTAAAGGATTAATGGATAATAGATTAATTTATGGGATGATATTTTTAGTTTTAGCTACTACTATACATTTTAGTTCCCTAATTTATTTTCCAATATTTTTAATACTCTTAAAATTTCCAAATAAGGATATCCTCTACAGGTACATTTTTCTTGGATCCTTTTTGTTCTTATTTATACCCAAGGATTTTATTATTTCATTTCTTGATTTATTTAATTTTACTGGTGCATATTCTCAGAAGGTGAATTTATATCTTCAACAGGAAGATCTCATTCAACGTGGTATTAAAGAAGGCTCCTCCAACTATTATCTTGTATATCTATTTTCAGTATTATGGAGTTACTTTGCCTATTTATATTTGATTTTCTCAATAAAAAGAAAATCATTATTAAGAAATATAATTTATCTCTGTTTCACCGTAGTTAATATTTTCTTTGTCGTTCCTGACGTTTATTCTAGATATCTGATTTTAATATCCTTTCTTTTCTGTATGCTATTAATATCTGAAAGACATTATTATAAGAATGCAAAGAATATTTTTATTGCATTAAGCCTTTTTTCACTCAACTTCATTTCGAGTATAATTATTCTTAGAGATAATTTGTACATAAGTCTTTTTAATAATTATTCTCTATCTCTAATATTTGTGTTTTTTAAAAAAATTTCACCATTAGATTTCCTTTCTCTGTCATGAAAAAAAAATGTGCCTTTTTAGTGGTAGCACTGGATTCCGGGGGGCTGGAAAATTATTTATTGCGATTCTTAACTCATCAAAAAGATAAAATAGATGCAACAGTTTATTGTAAGGCAGGTTATATTGGAGAATTAGAACAGGAATATCAAAAAATAGGAGTTAAGTTAAAAGCATTTTCGTTCGATTACTTCAATCTACTGCACTTTTATAATCTTTATGAAGATTTTAAAAGAAACAATTATGATTCTGTTTGTGATTTTACAGGGAATATTGCCGCATTCCCATTACTGATAGCCAAGACTCTAAAAGTTAATAAAAGGATTGTTTTTTATAGAGGATCCGAGAATCGATTTAGAAAATCAGTTCTTAAAAATTTTGTTAATTCCTTCTTTAATAAGCTAGTACGCAAAGTAAGCACTACAGTTTTAGCTAATTCTAAACATGGCTTAATTTTTTTTCACCCTGTTATCTCTCAAAACAATGATAATTTTAAAGTTATCTATAATGGAATTGATGCTAACTTATTTTTATCTTCAAATGTAGACCTTCGAGAAAAATTAAATATCCCCACTGATGCTTACGTAGTGGGCCATATTGGTCGTTTCAATCCATCAAAGAATCATAAAACAATAATGAAAGTGGCTTTAAACCTCTGCCAAAATCATGAAAACATTTATTTCATTTTATGTGGAAAAGGAGTAGATCTCAATCTAAAGGATTTAGTCCACGAAAATTCCTTAAACCATAGGATAAAGCTCTTAGGAATGCAAAGAAATATAATTGAAGTATTGAATACTCTAGATTGTTTTTATTTCCCTTCCACCACAGAAGGACAACCTAACGCATTAATCGAAGCAATGGTATCTGGAGTTCCTTTTGTCGCATCCAATATCGCTCCAATAAAAGAAACAGTTCCAACCTCTTATTATGAACAATTGTTGAACCCATTTGATGAGATAGCTGCACAAGAAAAAATTCTAAGTATCCGGACCAAAGGAATAAAAAGAGATCAAATTTTAAAAACAGAGGTTTCCAATTTATTTGAACCTAACAAATGGTTCAATAATTTTTTTACGGAATTATAGATTTACAAAGTATGAAAGGAAGAAATTCTTTTGGGAAATTTAATTTTATTTTTAAGCCCATTTATTTAATAATCAGCACTCTACCTGATTTTTTTGTAAAATTTATGTGGTCACTAATTTTACCATTTGATGGTTATGTTTTCAAAGCTTTTCGTTATTGTATTTTAAAAGCAAAAGCAAAAAAAGTTGGTGATAATGTTTCAATAAGTGCTAATGTTAAAATTAAGTACTGGGAGAAATTTAGTTGTGGTTCTAATGTAAGTATACATGACTTCTGTTATATAGATTGCGATGGAGGAGTTACCATAGGGGATAATGTTTCTATAGCTCATTCTTCTTCCCTTATTAGTGCTAATCACACTTGGGAGCTGGTTAAAACACCTATAAAATATAATCCTTTAATAAAAAAAGGAATAATAATAAAAGATGATGTTTGGGTTGGCTGTGGAGTACGAATACTCGATGGTGTTAATATTGAAGAAAGGACTGTAGTAGCTGCAGGTTCGATTTTGAATAAGAATTTTCCGGGAGAATGTGTTGTCGGAGGAGTTCCAGCTAAAATTTTAAAAACAATATGAAAGCTTTATTCGTTCACGATCACATTTTTTTTAAAGAAGAAAACTCAGGGGATTTTTACAGCCCCGGGGGATTACCTAATCATGTTTGGGAAAGATATTTAAAACATTTTGATTCTTTAACTGTCATTGGTCGAGGCAAAATAGTTAATAAATCCCTAGATAATCATTTGGTATTATCTTCCCGGAATAACGTAAAATTTGAACTTCTTTACTCTGTCAGTGGAGGAATCGAATATTTTAAAAAACAATCTTTTATCAAGAATAAGTTAAAGAATTTAATTTTGGATTCAGACGTTGTCATTTTGCGACTTCCATCTACACTTGGAAATTTTGCTGCAGACATATGCAAAAAACTTGAAAAACGATATGTAGTAGAAATTGTTGGATGCGCATGGGACATTACTTGGAATTACGGAGGTCTAATCACAAAGCTATTTTCACCACTACGATTTGTCAAAACAAAAAAAATAATATCTTCAAGTAGTGCAGCAATTTATGTAACTCAGCGATTTCTGCAATCACGATATCCTTGCAATGGGATTCAGTCTTACGCGTCCAATGTTCAAATAGAAAATTTTCCAAAAATAATACTTGATCAACATTTGGCCCAAGTCTTCAAAGAAAAAAAAGTACTAAAACTAGGATTCGTAGGAAATATTTCCATGAAATATAAAGGGCTCGAAGTTCTTTTAAAGGCATTGAAAAATGTTGTTGACACCTTTCAAAATGTAAAACTATATTTGGTTGGAAGTGGTGATCCAGCATGGGTTACTGCTATGATTAATAAATATCAAGTTAAAGATTACGTAATTATTGTAGGTCCCCTACGTAGTGGTGATGAAGTTTTTAATTTTTTAGATTCCCTCGATCTTTACATTCAGCCTTCTCTAACAGAGGGTCTCCCCAGAGCTTTGATTGAAGCTATGAGCAGAGCAACTCCAGCATTAGGATCAAGTGTTGCAGGTATTCCCGAATTACTATCAAAAAATTGTCTTCATAAACCTGGAGATTATCAAAATTTAAGCACACAGATCATTACATTTTTGAAAGACAAAAAGAAATTGGCAAAGATGGCTCACATGAATTTTGAGGAATCAAAAAAATATACAGTAGAAGTTTTGGAAAAGAGGAGAGAATTATTTTTCGCAGACGTAAAAACCTTGTTTAGTACCACCTAAATACTAAAAATGAAAAATAATAATAAGAAAAAGATTGCAATAATTGCTAATACCTCATGGTATCTATTTAATTTTAGAAAAAATCTCCTTCAGAAATTGGTCAATAGCGGTTATGAAGTCATTGCTGTCGCTCCATATGATGAATTCTCTCAAAAACTTAAAACTCTTGGTTGTATTTATGAACATATTTATATAGATAGTAAAAGTAAAAACCCAATTAACGATATTTCTATTACTATCAATTTTTTACGAATTTTCATAAAAAAAAAGCCAGCGGTTATTTTAAATTTTACTGCAAAACCCAATATTTATGCTACCCTTGCTGGCAGAACGCTGGGAATTCCCGCAGTGAATAATATTGCCGGTTTAGGATCTGGTTTTGTTGAAGAGTCTATGACCACAAAAATTCTTAGAATATTATACCGATATTCACAGAAAAAAGCGTCCAAAGTGTTTTTTCAGAATGAAGATGATTTTCAAGAATTCCTCTTTCACAAAATGGTATTTCCGGAAAAAACAACCATTCTACCGGGTTCCGGGGTAGATCTGCAACATTTCAGCCACCACACTCTCCCAGTCATCACCAGAGAAAAAAAATTCACTTTTTTGCTTATTTCTCGCATTTTATACTCTAAAGGAATTGAACTTCTGTTTTATGCCGCGAAGAAAATTTATGATGAACGTAATTATGACTTTCGGGTACAGGTTGTTGGTCAAGTAGGGGTAAATAATTCTGATGCAATTCCTTTGTCAAAAATTGAAGAATGGAATAACGAACCGTTCTTTGAGTATCTTGGAAAAACTGAAGATATTCGCCAGTATATTACTCAATCTCATTGCGTTATACTCCCCTCTTTTTATCGGGAAGGCACTCCAAAAAGCATCTTAGAAGGGCTTGCCATTGGTAGACCAATAATCACAACTGACATGCCCGGTTGCAGAACTACCATTGTTAAAGGGCAAAATGGGTTTCTAATTAAGCCTAGAGATGTAAATGACCTAGAACAAAGTATGAGAAAAATGATCTCTTGCGATTACGCCCAATTACAGGAAATGGGTTCCAAGTCAAGACAACTGGCAGAGCAAAAATTTGATGAACAAATAGTAATAAAACAATACCTAAAGACCATCAACTCCATCCTGAATTGACATATTAAAATCTAATTCTTCAATTCAAAACAACTTCCCATTGGTCCCTACCCGATTGGAGTCTATTTTCTAATCATCCAAAACTAACCTATTATTATGAACATTCTCGATCAGGAGATCATCCTGGAGTTTTTCCGTTCTCACTATGAACTGTTTGTGACTATAGTTTTTATGGGCACCTTTGGTTTGACTTTCTACCTTATCCCCAAAGTACTCTGGGTGAGTAAGGAAAAGAACCTCATGGCAGGGGTGAACGAAAGAAGTTCCCACTCCCTGGCAGTACCCACCTTTGGAGGGGTAGCTTTTTATATAAGTATCATCATGGTGCTCACCATTCTGCAAAGTATGCGGCTTACTTATGTCGGCAATCATCTTATCGCCGCGATCACCATACTCTTCATGGTAGGACTTAAAGATGACCTGGTGATCTCTACGGCAAGGGTAAAACTTTTAGGTCAGATCACCGCTGCCCTCTTTCTTATCTTTTCTCCTGAACTCAGGCTGGAAAGCCTCCACGGGTTTCTGGGGATCTTTGAAATCCCTGTCATTATTGGCACCCTTCTGAAAGTGTTTATAGTCCTGGCCATCGTGAACTCCTTTAATCTCATAGACGGAATCGACGGACTGGCGGCTATCGTGGGAATCGTGATCTCCCTGGTGTACGCTTTTGTTTTCTATGGTACAGGGCATCCTTATTACGTTTTGGTAAGCATCAGCCTTGCAGGGATACTTAGCGCTTTTCTGCGCTATAATTTCTCCCGCGGGGAAAGGAAGATCTTTATGGGGGATTCCGGCAGTTTGCTGGTAGGACTGGTATTGGCTTTCTTAACACTTAAACACCTGGTGATGAAGCCTGATGTTGCTTTAATAGCTGAGGGCTATCATCCCGGAAACCGATTATTATTTCTGGCCTCTGTGTTATTCATACCCGCTTTTGATACCCTCCGGGTAATCATCATCAGAAAACTAAACGGCCTCAGCGCCTTTTCGCCCGACCGCAACCACTGCCATCACGTCCTTCTCGACCTGGGCCTTTCACATAAAAAAGCCGCTTTCAGTCTCGGCCTGCTCAATCTGGTGGTCATCGGGATCTACTTTTCCCTTTCCCACAGCTTGAGTCAGCCCTGGCTCCTCTTCCTCGTCGTCAGCCTCTACTCCGCCAGCTTTGCCCTTTTTGGATGGCTAAAGGTAGTAGGCGCAAGAATGGCCAAGGGATCTGTAGTGGGAAGTAGGTAAGCCGTCAGTTCGAGCCTGCCTGCGGTAGGTAGGTATTTTTTTGGCCGGTTCTCGATACTATTTTACAACTGCGGTTTGCAGTGGTAAAATCACTCGAACTGACGGCCAAAAAAATGTATCGAGAACAGATTCAGTGGCCAGTGACCAGTACATTCAAAATAATACCTTCAATTACGGTTTTCCGCATTGTTAAACAAATCTTAAAAACATACTTTTACACCTCCTTAAAAAGAACCCAATGAATTTCCGCATCTCAATTTCTATAATAACCACATTACTATTTATCCTGGTTTTTACCTCTTGTGTTTCAAGGAAAGAAATAGCATACTTTCAGGATATGCCTCAGTTGCAGTCCCAGTTAGAGGAGGCTAAAACAAACCTGAAAATAAGGCATAATGACCTGCTTACCATAACGGTTTCCGCAGCCAACCTGGAGGCGGTCCAACCATTTAATTTACCTGTTACTTCTGCTCCGAGAGTGGGGGAGCCTGGTAGCGTTAGCGGAAATATGCAATTGCAAAGTTACCTGGTGGACAGTGACGGGAATATTGAATTTCCGTTGCTGGGAACGGTGCATGTGGCTGGTCTCACCCGCCAGGAGCTGGTAGAAAAATTTAAAAAAGAGATCTCGGTCTATGTACAGGACCCCATAGTGAACATAAAGATCGTAAACTTCCAGGTAACCATCCTGGGAGAGGTCAACAGGCCGGGCACTTTTACGGTTCCTGATGAACGCCTTAGCCTCTCAAAAGCACTGGGGCTGGCAGGAGATCTTACTATCTATGGTCGCAGGGACAATGTGATGATCCTTAGAGAAACCGGGGGAATCAAGGAGTATAAGTATGTTGATCTCACCAAAAGTGAGTTCCTCAACTCTCCTTATTATTACCTGCAGCAAAATGATGTGGTGTATGTGGAGCCAAATTCTGCCCAAATGCAGGGTGCCAGTTATAACAGGAACGCCTCCGTATACATTTCCATCGCCTCGGTCCTTATTTCATTAATTATAGTAATTATACGTTAAAAGCATGTCACACCAAATACATACTCCCCGTCCCCAGGAAGAAGAAATTGATCTAAGGGAGCAGCTTGAGATCTATCTGCGCCGCTGGCCGTGGTTTGTAGCCGGGATAACCATCTGCATCTTTGTTGCCTTTTTGTACCTGCGATTCACCACTCCTGTTTACAATACGGTTGCCACGGTGATCATTAAGGATGAGGAAAAAGGTGGGGGTTCGTCTGAGCTTGCTGCCTTTGCCGATCTTGGTCTTTTAGGCGGAATGGGTACTGCTTCCATAGAGAATGAACTGGGTATCTTCAGGTCTAAACGTCTTATGACAAATGTGGCCAGGGAATTAAACCTGCATGTACGCTATTACCATACCGGGAGCATGCCTGAAGTTGAACTTTTTGCAGAGCGCCCTTTTAATATTCAGCTGCTGGTATTTGAGACTGAAAAATTTGAAAAAATGGCTGCTGCGGAAGAAACAGAACCTTTATTTTTTGAGATCACTTCAGACTCAACCTATGTTGTTTCTGCGGAAGATTCGGGTTTTCACAAGAAAATGAATTTTGGGGAAGCCCTTTCCCTGCCTTATGCTGAAATTTCAGTAACCCCTAATATGGCTTTTACCGGAAACCTTTCCGAAGCAACTGAAAAGGGATCCATAAAGGTCATTTTTGGCACTGTAGAATCTGCCGCTGCAGCATACCGTGAACACGTGCAGGTAAACCTTACCGATAAGAATTCAAGTCTCATCGAATTGAGCCTGCAGGACCCGGTAAAGAGCAAAGCCCGGCAGATCCTCGACCAACTTATCTATGAGTATAATAAGGAGGCAATTGAGGACAAGAACCTGGTTTCTCAAAACACTGCCAACTTCATTGAAGACCGCCTGCAGATCATTACCCAGGAACTGGATTCGGTAGAAACCGGAAAAGAGCAGTTCAAAAAAGAGAACCAGCTGACGAATATCGAGGAAGAATCTAAAGTATTCATTGAGAACGCGAATGACTTCCGGAACCGTCAACTCGAGGTGGAAACCCAACTGGAGCTTACCAATACCATGATAAATTACCTAAAATCTGACGTAGACGGACTTTTGCCTTCTAATCTGGGTTTCAAAGAAGAGGGAGTGGGCAATATTATTCAGTCTTATAACTTAATGGTACTTGAAAGAGACCGAATCCTTTCGGGATCTACTGAAAGGAACCCGGTGGTGATCAACCTCAACAACCAGATTAAACAAATACGGGCAAACGTCCTGCAGAGTCTGAACAATTTGCGTACATCCCTCCAGATCGCGCAAAATGATCTCAACTCCCAGGAAGCAAAGATCGAAGCCCAAATTGCTAAGGTTCCTTCCAAGGAGAAGGAGTTTCGGGTAATAGAACGCCAACAAAGCATTAAGGAAGCACTTTACCTGTTCCTGTTGCAAAAAAGGGAAGAAACATCCCTCTCTTTGGCCGTGACGGCCCCAAAAGCAAAGATCGTAGATGCTGCTTACAGTTCCAAAGAGCCCGTTTCCCCAAAACCGAAGATCATAATTCTGGCGGCACTCATAATGGGTCTCCTGATCCCTTTCCTTTATATTTATCTGAAAAATCTACTGGATAACAAGATCAAAGATCGAAAGGATATTGAAGAGGTTACCAAAGAGATCCCTATTGTGGGGGAAGTGCCCCGAATAGGAAGAAAAGACAGCGATATTATTGCAAACAATGACCGTTCTGTGCTGGCAGAATCTTTCCGAATCCTCCACACCAACCTGCAATACCTGCTGGTGAATGCAGGAGAAAAAACGGAAGGAAATACCATTTTTGTTACGTCTACAGTTAAAGGGGAAGGAAAGACATTTGTCGCCTTCAATACTGCACTTACTTTAGCATATTCAGGAAAGAAGGTCCTGCTGGTGGGTGCTGACCTTAGGAATCCACAGTTACAGCGTTATGAAACCGAAGCAAGATCATACCTGGGGGTAAGTGATTATCTGGTCAATGACAGCTTAATTCTTGAGGAATTGATAACCAGGTCCAAAGTCCATGAAGATGTGCACCTTTTAGCCTCGGGGACCATACCTCCCAACCCTTCGGAATTATGGAGACGCAAAAAAGCGGCAATATTCTTTAAAGAACTGGAAGGAAAATATGATTATGTTATTGTAGATACAGCGCCTTGTATGCTGGTAACAGATACTTTCCTTATCCATAAATACGCTGATGTAACCCTTTATGTCACCCGCGCCGGCTACACCGAAAAGAAACTTCTCAACTTTGCCCTCGATGCTAAAAAAGACGGCAAGCTGGAAAATATAAGTTTCGTTTTGAATGATGTAGAAGCCGCCAACTTTGGCTATGGTAATAAATACGGCTATGCCTACGGTGAAGAGAATGAGAGCTTCTGGAAAAAACTAAGAGGCAAAGCCGCTTTCTGGTAAAAAAAGTATTGAGTAGTTAGTATTGAGTGTTGAGACGGTCATCAGTTAGCCTCTTTTGAAGGTTCTCGTCACTTCGAGTGGTTTTAAAAACCGGGAGGTTTTGAAAATTGTATCGAGAAGTCGAGAACATAGGCGTGTCTACCCTTGTTCTCGATACAAATTTGTTCCTGCTTCGCAGTCCCAAATTCACCCACCGCGGCGGGCAGGCTCGAACTGACGGGGCTAACGAACTGACGGGAAAAAAAAATTGATTAAATAACCTCCTCAATTTATGACTATTAAAAAATTGAGTATTAGCAGCTGTTTCATGCTGCTAATATTTTTTGATACCCATACAGCTTCCGCTCAAACCACCTACTCAGCCGAATTAGAACTAACTACCCAGGGTGGAACTCAGGAGGAATTACCTTTCTGGATGTACAGCAATCAACGGGGAAGAATATCCCCGGAAACCAATGTTTTGGGTCTGGCGGCAGTAAAGATGCAACATCAGCTTCGGGGAGAAGCAGTGATAGAAATAGGAGCAGGAGGAGTAATCCATGACGGATTCGATGAAAAATGGGATTTGGATGAAGCTTATATCCAATTCAGAAATCAGCACTTCTATATCACCGGAGGAGTAAAGCAAAAGAAAGAATTGTATAACGGTTTAAGCGCCACCAATGAGAATATTCTGTGGTCGCTGAATGCCCGACCCTTACCTGGCGTGGAAATAGGTACGGTGAAACCTTTCTTTGTATTCCCTGGGATAGGGTTCGAAGGAAGATGGGGAGAATATCTCCTGGAAGAAGACCGGCACGTGCCCTGGGCAAGGGTGCACCACAAAAAGTTCAATATTGTATTACAACCTTCCGAAACCTGGCAAATAAAAGCGGGGATTCAGCATTTCGCTCAATGGGGTGGAGTTTCTCCGGATAGAGGACCACAACCAGAAGGATTGACAGATTATCTACGTATAGTCGCAGGAAGAGCCGGTGACAAAAAAGCATTAGAGGGTGATCAGGCAAACGTGCTGGGAAACCATTTGGGATCCTGGATTTTGGAATTAATTAAAGAATATGAAAATTTCAATACTGGGTTTATATTCAATAACTTATTTGAAGATGGATCCGGAAGTAGATTTGCCAATTTCCCAGATGGGAGATACGGCCTTTATTATAAATCAAAGGAAAATGCCAAAATTATTAATTCCATAATGTATGAATTCTTCTATACGAAAGATCAAAGTCAAACCGGCCCCCATTTATATGACAATTATTTCAATAATTCTGTAACCTATAATTCAGGATGGACTTTTCATAAAAAGGTAATTGGAGTTCCATTTTTCACTTTTGATACTGCATTAGGTCGAATTATTAATAACAAATTTACGGCCCACCATCTAGGTGTAGCTGGCGATTTTGGAAATTTTTATCAACCTCTACCTTACAGATTCTTGGTAAGTTACAGACATAACGAAGGCACGTACAGTTTTGATTTAATTCCGGCGGATAAAGAACCAAAGATCGTCTCCACCTACTTCACCACCCGTCTCTATAATGGGGAATTTGATTACGATAATCCCCGCCTCACCCTCGACTTCCTCTTCGCCGCAGACTTCCATAATCTCCTGGATTCCAATTTTGGCGCGGGAGTCAGTTTGAAATATAGTATTGAGTAGTGAGTAGCGAGAATTGAGTATTCAGTATTCAGTATTGAGTATTGAGTATTGAGATAGTAAGCCATTGACTTTTGGCTGCTTGCCCTCCGGAGCTTTTTTTAGCGCAGGAGGGTTGGCTGTTAGCCGTTGGCTTTATAATCGTCTATGTGAGCCTGCCTGCATATTGTCTCCTTCTAGAGAATCTATTAGCTGTTAGCTATTGGCCATTAGCCTTTAGCTTTTTCTGCGGAAATCTGCGAGATCTGCGGGAAAAATTAGAAGTGAGAATTCAGTAGTGAGTATTGAGTAAGCATTAGCCTTTAGGTCATGGGCGTGAGTCTTGTGTGAAATGATCTCTGCGGACTTTGCGCGGAAGCTTTGCGGCCTTTGCGTGAAAAGATTCCCGGTTCAGAATTCAAGATTTAAGATTTCTGCTGGTAAGCAATACTGTGATCCAGTGACGGAGGAACGGAGTGATGTTGTAATGCTGTGATGAAATTGTTGCCTACTACCAAACTCTACTTTATCACATGATCATCAGGTTACACCCAACTCTCACTTTCAAATCTCCATATTTTCAAATTTATTCGTCTTGGCTCTAGTCTCTAGACTCCAGGTTCTCCTTAACAAAATATCCCTTCAGCACCTCCCCAAACCTCCACATATCCTCAAAAGAACAATAAAAAGGCGCCGGTGCCAGCCGAATCACATTCGGTTCCCGCCAGTCGGTGATCACCCCGTTTTCCATGAGGTAATTAAAAAGATCCTTTCCCTGCCCATGCAGGAAAACCGATAACTGAGTCCCTCGTTCCTTCGGAGTGATGATCTCAAAATCCCCGGCAACCTTCCGCGCAACTTCCTGTAAAATAAATTCCAGGTAAACCACGATCTTATCTCGTTTCTCAATTAGCGCGGGCATACCCACTTTTTCAAACAATTCCAGCGACGCCAGGTAAGGTGCCAGTGCCAGGATAGGAGCGTTACTTATCTGCCACGCATTGGCATTAGGCTCGGGTTGAAATTCCGGTTCCATGAGGAACCTTCTTTCCTTGTTATGCCCCCACCAGCCTTCAAACCGGGGGATATCTTTTTTCCCTTGATACTGCTCATGCACAAAACATCCCGAAGCATTCCCGGGTCCCGAATTCATATATTTATAACTGCACCAGGCAGCGAAATCCACATTCCAGTCGTGCAGCTTCAGTTCGACATTCCCCGCGGCATGTGCCAGGTCCCACCCCACAAAAGCACCGACATCCTTTCCGGCTTTGGTAATGGTTTCCATTTCCAATACCTGTCCGTTGTAATAATTCACTCCGCCCATCAAGACCAGGGCACACTCCTCTCCTACTTCTTTTATGGTTTGCAGAATATCTTCTGTCCTGAAATGATTTTCCCCCTGCCTTTTCTTTACCTCCACGATCGTCTCCTTAGGATCCAGTCTGTGAAACCTCACCTGACTCGCGATCATGTACTGGTCACTGGGAAAGGCTTTTTCTTCCATGATGATCTTATACCGTTTTTCCGTAGGACGATAGAAAGAGACCATCATCAAATGCAGGTTAACCGTGAGGGTGTTCATTACTGTCACCTCTGAAGGTTTTGCGCCTACCACAGGAGCCAGTTTCTCTGCGAACCGCTCATGATAATCCCACCAGGCCTTCTTTGCCTTAAAATGCCCTTCCACCGCCAGCTCTGCCCAGTCGGTCATCACCTCATCCACGTATTCCTTTGCCTTTTTTGGTTGCAGCCCCAGCGAATTCCCTGTGAAGTAGATCACTTCTTTGCCATTGACCTTTGGGAAAAGGAATTCATTTCGGTATTTATTGAGAGGATCAGTTTGATCGAGTTGTTGAGCGTACTCCTGAGTATTCTTAAAAGTCATTTCTGAAGATTTGCTCCAAAAATACATTTTTTGCAAAGAATGAAACCTCAGAAGTTATTACGGAAAAACTAATTCTTTGTCCTTCCCTAAAGGGTGGAATTAGTTTTTCTGAAATTATGTCTTTTTCCGGCTCCCCTGCCTACCGGCAGGCAGGCTTTAGGGTTGGGGCAAAACGGAAAAAGTACTCAAGCAAATCGAACTTTACTCGCTTCATTTTGAAATAGGACTAAAAGAACTTCAGAACCCAAACGGAAAAAACTAATTCTTTTGCCCCCCTAAAGGGTGAAATTATGTCTTTTTCCGGCTCCCCTGCCTACCGGCAGGCAGGCTTTAGAGTAGGGGCAAACCGGAAAAGAAAAACCAATTCTTTGGCCCCTCCCTAAAGGGTGAGAATTGGTTTTTCATTAAATTAGAACATGAAGAAAAAATATCCATATCATAACGAAAGCATGTGGAAAGGTGCATCTCCTGAAATTTTTAAACGTGCTGAGAATCTTCGCAATAATCCTACCGAGGCAGAAAGCAAACTTTGGGAGAAGCTGCAGTCAATACCATTTAAGAAGTACCACTTCAGAAGACAACATCCCGTGCATCACTTTATTGCCGATTTTTATTCCCACAAACTCCAGTTGATAATCGAAGTGGATGGAGGATACCATGAAAATCCTGAGCAGAAAGTAAAGGATCAACAACGTACAGAACTACTTCAGTTTCAAAACTTAGAAATTATTCGTTTCACCAATCAGCAGATTCTTCAAGATATAGAAACCGTTTTACAAACTATTTCAAAAAAGCTCGATTCCTGAACCTTTTTTCGGCTCCCCTGCCTACCGGCAGGCAGGCTTTAGGGCCGGGGCAAACCGGAAAAAGGTTGTGGCTTTACTTTACCACTCCGTCACTTCATCACAGCATTACTCCGTCACAGTTTCCTCCTCGAAATCGTCAACCCATCCCTCACCGGTAACATCACCGTTTCGAGTCGGTCATCTACTGCTAAGAGTCGGTTATACTCCACGAGGGCTTTTGTGGATTCATCATCTTCCTCCAAAGGTTCCACCACTTTTCCGCTCCAGAGGACATTATCTGAAATGATGATCCCGCCGGGATTTAGCTTGTCGATGATGAGTTCGAAATACTTTGGGTAATTGGGTTTATCGGCATCTATGAAGATCAGGTCGAATTTTTCTTTCAGGCCGGGAATGATCTCTGTCGCATCTCCCAGGTGTTGTTTGATCATATTTTTATACGGAGAGGCATCAAAATACTTTTTCTGAAGATCCACAAGTTCCTCGTTCACGTCTATGGTGTGCAGGATCCCATCTGACTTCATTCCTTCTGCCAGACATAAAGCTGAATACCCCGTATAGGTCCCGATCTCCAGGATGTTTTTGGGATTTACCAGTTTGGAAAGCATGCTGAGAATTCGCCCCTGGTAATGCCCGCTGAGCATTCTTGGCTGCAACACTTTTTGATTCGTCTCCCGGTTCAGCTTCTGAAGCAATTCGGGTTCTTTCGCGGAATGGGTTACTACATAATCGTCGATCTCCTGAGGAAGAAAATGCATGGGAAAATTAGAGTTTAGATGTTAGAAGTGCGAAGTTACGGTTTTTGAAGCTATTGGCTATTTGCTTTTGGCCGTTGGCTGTCGGCTGTTGGCCGTTGGCTGGTGGTGCGATGGCGCGTTCATAAAATAAGGGTGTCGGAGAATCTGGCTTTATGTAATGACTCGTTTAAAAAGCTATTGGCTATTAGCTGTTGGCTGGGAGGATGCTTCGAATTTGTAATCCATGGCGAGGGATCTTAAAAGTTGGAATTTGGCGTTTGGAATTTGGGGTTTGGAATTTGGTGCTTCTTTCTAAAGAGGGAGATTGCCGCGCTCAATAATAAATGTGACTCTGAAACAATCTTCGTTTATTCGCTCGCAAAGACGTGAAAAAACGATGGCGCAGATTTGCAATCCGTGACGAGAGGTATAAAAAGTTGGAAAGTGTTTAGATTTTGTCCACTGTCCTCTGTCCACTGACCACTGTGCACTAAAATTAAAACCTTCTCTTGACTCTCCCGGTGATCTCCTCGATCTCTTCCTTGACCTGGTCGATCTCCTTTTTAACATCATCCCCCATGGAAGTATCCATGCCGTGTTTTTCTGCGCTGCGCATCACTTCAGATTTTATATCATTGGTGGCGTTTTTAATACTGCGCATGCCCTTCCCTAATCCGCGGGCGATCTCGGGGATCTTGTCGGCACCAAAGACCATCACCAGGATGAACATGATAAAGGCAATTTCGGCGCCACTTATAAAAAGAGGAAGTGTTTGCATAGACTGCAAATATACTTACAAATTGAATCACTAAAAAAGGGTACTTGTTAAATCATTTTGGTTTACTCAACCTCTTCATAGGAGGGATTTCATGAGAGACCTGCCTGCCGGCAGGCAGGCTACAAGAACCTGGAGACCAGACAGTTTTTTTAAAAAAAAGAAGCCCTCCAGTTGGAGGGCTTCTTTAAACTAATTTATTCCTGAGCCTAAGCCTGACGGGGTGGTTACCCCTGGTTCTCCTGCTTGAACTCCTGGAACTTATCTGCTTTTTCTGCTTGTGGCCAAGAGTTATTGGAAGTATCAACATCGGCAGTTTCAAGATCGGGGTCTACCATGATCTTAGTGATCTCCTTATCTGTAGCCAAGGCACGGCTCACTTCATTATCGTTCTTTCTCCAGATCTGTGCCGGATAGGTTACTTTTTCAGTTGTACCGTCTGCATACGTGAATTCCACGATGATAGGCATTACCAGTCCTCCGGGTTTGTTGAAGGTTACCTGGTAGAAATACTTTGGCATCTTCATTTTCTCACGCTGCTCTGGAGTGAAATTATCCATAAGATATTCATTCAGGGATGGCGCATTTTCAATCGGTGATTTTCCTTTCATGCTCTCTTCCATTTCTTCACTTCCTTCTTCCACCACGTAAAGTGCTTCTATTTCAGAAGGATCCTGCACTCCGTATCGCTTAAGTAATTCAGTTCCTTCTTTTGTAGGCTTATCGGTCACGTAGTACTTCTTCACCTCTTTCACTCCTATATCCACATTGTCTGTAGAATAGAACCAGCCTCTCCAGAACCAGTCAAGATCTACAGCCGAAGCGTCTTCCATTGTTCTAAAGAAATCTTCAGGCGTAGGGTGTTTAAACATCCAGCGTTGTGCATAAGTTTTAAAAGCAAAATCAAAAAGCTCTTTCCCCATTACGGTCTCGCGAAGAATATTCAACGCAGTTGCAGGTTTTCCGTAGGCATTGTTACCCAGCTGATAAACATTTTCGGGATTGGACATGATAGGGGATATATATTTTTGATCTCCCTTCATATAGTTAACGATCTTTGACGGCTCTCCCCTTCTGGAAGGATATTTGGTATTTGGAGCGACATCTTCAGGATATCTTTCCCCGTATTCCTGTTCTGCGATGTACTGCATGAAAGTATCAAGACCTTCATCCATCCATCCCCACTGGCGTTCATCTGAATTCACGATCATAGGGAAGAAGTTGTGGCCCACCTCGTGGATGATCACACTCATCATACCGTATTTCACACGGTCACTGTAATTTCCGTCTTCATCAGGGCGCCCGTAGTTCCATGAGATCATTGGATATTCCATCCCCTGGTTCTTAGCATGAACTGAAATTGACTTGTGGTATGGGTATTCAAAAGTATGGTCTGAATAGGACTGCAGGGTATGCCCCACTACTTTGGTGGAAAAATCTTCCCACAGCGGATTCCCTTCTTTAGGATACAAAGAAACAGCCATTACGTCTTTAGTAGCCAGTTTTACCGCCATCATATCCCAGATGAATTTTCTGGAAGTCGCAAATCCGAAATCACGAACCATTTCAGCCTTTAGTTTCCAGGTCTTTTTCTTATCTGAAAATCCTTTTTCGGCAGCTTCGGCTTCTTCCTGGGTGACGATCAGTACAGGCTTGTCATAAGACTTTTTGGCCTGCTCATAACGTTTCATCATTTCTTTGGTGAAAACTTCTTTCCTGTTCACTAATTCTCCTGTACCGTCAAGAATATGATCTGCAGGCACCGTGATGTTCACTTCATAGTCCCCAAAAGGAAGGGCAAACTCCCCGTTCCCCCAGAACTGGTAGTTCTGCCAGCCTTCTACATCATTGTAAACGGCCATTCTTGGAAAGAACTGGGCGATCACATAAGCGTTATTCCCATCCTTAGGGAAATGCTCAAACCCTGAACGAGCCCTGTTTGTCACGTGGTTGTTAACATTATACCACCAGGCGATATCAAATGAATAACTTTCACCGCTTTTCAACGGCTGTGGCAGGTCAACCCTCATCATCGTATTATTGATCATCGTTTTCAAGGGTTTCCCGTTGGCACTGACCTCGGTAATGTTAAACCCGCCGTCAAAATCTTCTTCCATATATTCTGATACAAAATTGCCGGGCCGGGCAACCGGTGGAATCCCGTTCCCGTCCTTTAGTTTTGCAACAGCATCTTTAGAACGAATGTTCTGGTCAAGTTGCACCCAAAGATACTCCAGATCATCAGGGGAATTATTGTGGTAAGTAATGGTTTCGCGTCCCGTAAGCTTTTGGGTACGGTCATCTAATTCGATGTCCATTTTATAATCGGCTTCATTCTGGTAATAGGCCGGTCCCGGTGCACCACTACCGGTGCGGTATTGATTTGGAGTTGAAAACTCCTGGTACAATTGCCTGAATTTGTTCTCATTGATGTGTCCTGCTTCCCTTACCTCTTCCTGCTGTGGCGCCTCAGTGTCCTGAGCGACCAGCCCTGCAGAGAAAAGAAATAGAAAAGCAGCAAGTGCTGTCTTGATCGTTTTCATGTGTGTATTTAAGTTTAGGGTGCTAAAAATAATTGAAATATTAAGGTCTCCAATTAATTATTAAAAATTTAATGTTCCATTTTCCTGTGACCTGGTAAGCAGAAGGCTTTTGATCCTGCCTTTATTCTTTACCTTGATCACGTTCTTTTGCTCCGGAAAAATGTCTGTAAGGACTTTATTTTCTACGGAAATGCTGCGGAAGGGTTCTACTTCCTCAACTTCAATATAGACCAGTAACTGATCATTGTCGTATTCCTTCCCGAGGTAATTCAATACCTGCTCTTTCCCGTCAATGCTGATCTTGAGTTTTTCTGAAAAATATTTCTTCACAAACGCGTCCGCGTCGGGATGCTCATCCTCCTTCAACAGAAAAAGTTCTTTATTATACCTCTCCTGAAGCAGTTTTTCAAGATCATCTGTAAAAACATGAGAGATGATCTGAAGGGATCGGTTCTTTTGGTTGTACTCAATATCGGTGGCGCTCACATAGAATTTGTGGGCGGCCGTAAAAGAAAGTAGCGGCAGCAGGGTAAAAAGAAATATAAATTTTTTCATACAAGGTTATTTCTGGAAAGCGAAGGGCTCCGGCCTTTGTCAGTCGTAAGATGGCGTACTACCTGACGTGCCTCCTAATCCTAATCAAAGAACGTTCCATGTTCTGCTCTACCTCAAACTTAGACGCCCTAAAATTGAAAAGGTTTAATTGACAAATTGGGACCTATAGTTTTTTGGATGGAGTTGGGCTATACAAAAGATCAAATTTCTTCAGCAGCTTCCCTGAACTTCTCACTTTGATCCACCAGGAACTGAAGCAGATCGAGTTCTCTGTTCTTTTCCAACAGGGATGGGGAAAAGCTGCCGGCATGAGTGAATTCAAGAAAGAGATGGATCTCTTCTTTGGGAATTTGAAAAACTTCCCTGAAGAATTGATCATTGTACCTGGACCTGATCTCTCTCTGGAAGAAAATGATCCCCACAGGTCTTTCAGGTTCTTTTTTTGGAGACCTGGGTGGCGCGATCAATCCCACCAGTCCGCCTACAATGGCAATAGGATTAAATCCCATTCCAGGGATTCCGCTGCCGCCGCGATTCATAGCCGGATTGCTAACCCCGCTCTGCGCATCAGACGGGAATTCCCAATCAAAGTCGTTAATATCTGCCGCAGACCAGGAAGGAAGAGGTACGTCAACGGTATGTATGATCTTTGCATCTGTCTCCAGCCTCCCGGTGAGATCATGTTCTCTCACCACTACTTCAGGCAGTTCATTGATACCGTCGAGAATTTCAACGTTCAGATAACCTGAGTCAATAACAGAAGGATCAACTATGACCAGTAATGCTTTGAATTGAAGTGCCGAAAAGTACAGGGAATCTCCCGCCTGGGCATAGATACTGAAAATCCCCTTTTCAGAAGAAATGGTACCGCGACCTGAATTTTTATTGAAGATGGTAATTCCCTCGGGATCTGACTCCGCTGAAACTTTAATATTCCCTTTTATCTCGGCTCTCCCGAAAGTTTGGGCAGTCAGATTTCCGCAGAAAAAAATAAGAAAAAGCAGGAGCAGGTTCTTCATTGGTCATAAAAGAACGAAAATTCTTTCAAAAAATTATAATTCTGAAGAAATCAAGGTTAGAAATTTAAGTGATTCTCTTCTATTTACTCCCCTTCCGCTCTTTATAGCTTTCACTTTGTGCGATAAGGAAATCTATTAAGTCCAGTTCATTTTTTGGGTCTAGCATGGCCGTGGTGAGCCCGTTATCTTCCGCATAGGCAATGAACTCCCTAATATTTGTTTTCTCAATATTCAGGTGTTGCTGAAAAAAGGCATCATCATATAATAAGAGGATCTTGTCATCAATGATCTCAGCATTCCTGCGGGTCCTGAAAATATCCCTGAAGATATTGGCGAAGTTGAGCCCATTTTCTATCATGCCGGTACGCATCGCTGCGTTAGGAGGCGATACCAGGGAATCTGGCGGGAATTCCCATTCATAAGGATCGATATCTGCGGCGGTCATGGTGGGCAGATCCAGGTCTACAGTAGGAATAAGCTTAACATCTACCCGCACATTCCCCGTAAGGTCATAAGGGGTAACCACTACTTCGGGCAGCTCGGTCACAGATTCAGAAATAAAGACCGTTAACTGCCGCGTCTCTATAACCCCTGAATCTATCAGCACCGAGAAATCACTGAACTGCAGGGAAGAAAAATTCAGCGTATCCCCTTCGGCTACCCGCATTTGGAAAAGACCTGATGCGTTTGATATTGTAGCCCGCATAGCGGTAGTATTGGTCACCAATACCCCTTGCGGATCCTCCCCTACCGGCACCTTGATCTCCCCGTTTATGAGTACTCTTTGGGAAAAGGCGAAACCGGTAATAAAAAGCAGACAGATTGTTACAAAAGTTTTCATGGCATGGGTTTTCTTAAAGTAACAAAATCTTATGTTTAGAAAAATTAAAATCCCGACTAAACTATTGTTAAAGTGACGATGTGATGAAGTGACGGAGTGAAGGAGAGACGAGGGGACCGGGGGACTGGGAGACTGGGGGACGAAGGGACCGGGGGACTGGGAGACTGGGAGACTGGGAGACTGGGGGACTGGGGGACGAGGGGAATGATGCGACCTGGGGACAGGATCACCTGCTCACAACTTCACTAGGTCACAACAATTACTTATTTTTACAAAAAATCCTCCATTTATGAAGAACCTGATCCTGGCAAGTACCTCTACCCTACACGGGCAGGAATACCTGGAATATATACTCCCACAACTTAAACAGCATTTTGCAGGATGCTCAGAGATCCTGTTCATACCCTACGCCCGTCCCGGCGGGATCTCCCATAAAGAATATACAGAGGTGGCAGCGAAAGCCTTTACTAAAGTGGGAATTAAGGTAAAAGGCATCCATGAATTTGAGGAACCCCGGGAGGCTGTTGCCAAAGCTGAAGGGATCTTCACAGGAGGCGGAAATACGTTTCTCCTGGTACAGCAGCTGTATACCCATGATCTGCTGACACCGCTGAATACTGCGATCTCAAAAGGTACTCCTTATTTAGGCACCAGTGCCGGTACTAACGTTGCCGGTCTTACCATGAAGACCACCAATGATATGCCTATAGTATATCCTCCCAGCTTTAAGACCCTGGGCTTCGTTCCCTTTAATATTAATCCGCATTACCTCGATCCCGATCCAAATTCCACTCATAAAGGAGAGACACGTGAAACCAGGATCAAAGAATTCCACTGTTTCAACAATCAACCGGTAGTAGGTTTGCGTGAAGGGAGCTGGCTGGAAGTGAAAGGAAATGATATTTCCCTAAAAGGGGATAAAACAGCCCGGATCTTCAAGACGGGAAAGGAAGCCTACGAAGTTGAACCCCAAAGCAAGTTAAATGACCTCAGGTAAACAAGAATACCAGAAGATCCTAAACCAGATACAGCAGGAATTCTCAGAGATCCAGCTTTCGGGGAAGGTCGCTTCTTATATCCCCGAACTGGCAAAAGTCCCTTCAGATAAGTTTGGGATGCACCTATACGACCTCAACGGGGAAAATTATAGCTTCGGGGACAGTAATGAGCGCTTTTCCATACAATCTATTTCCAAGGTCTTTACCCTCGCACTGGCCATGAAGGTGGTGGGCGATGACCTTTGGAACCGTGTAGGGGTTGAACCATCGGGAGACCCATTCAATTCGCTCTCTCAGCTGGAAAATGACTCGGGAATCCCGCGAAATCCTTTCATAAATGCGGGGGCGCTGGTAGTGGCAGACGTTCTTGTATCCTATTTCACCAATCCAAAAGCCGCCCTGCTTACCTTTTTGCACGAGATCACGGGAGACACAAGTATTGATTTTGACACCACAGTTGCAGCTTCAGAACAGTCTGAAGGTTACCGCAATTATGCCATGGTGAATTACCTGAAATCTTTCGGGAATATTGAGAACGATGTGGAAAAAGTACTGGACTTCTATTTTCACCAGTGCTCCATCGCCATGTCCTGCAAAGAATTATCACGGGCATTCATCATTTTTGTCAATCACGGAAATTTACTGGACTCAGACCGGGAATTCCTAACCGGAAGGCAGGTAAAAAGGATCAATGCCCTTATGCAGACCTGCGGGTTCTATGACGAAGCCGGGGAATTTAGTTTTGAGGTAGGTCTCCCCGGAAAAAGTGGTGTAGGCGGGGGAATTGTTGCGGTACATCCCAACCATTTTGCCGTTACCGTCTGGAGTCCGCCGCTCAACCCTAAAGGCAATTCAGCGCTGGGAATGGCTGCGCTTGAACGATTGACCACGCTTACGGGTTATTCTATTTTCTGATCTTCTTTATCTCCCTAAAGGTGAGATTGATTCGGGGTTCGTGGACCTTTTTTGTCTTCGGAAGGCTGTGTAACCAGTTCTTCTGTGTCTCCCCCTGCATGAGCAGTAAACTCCCGGGTTCCAGGACTACGGAAACTTTCTCTTTCGAGATCTTATTTTTCAGCACAAATTTCCTTTCGGCCCCCAGACTAAGGGAAGCGATGACAGGATCTTTTCCCAACTCTGCTTCAGCATCTGAATGCCAGGACATACCTTCTTCCCCGCTGTGATAGAGATTTAGCAGGCAGGAATTGAACTCATATCCTGTAATGTCCTTTACGAGGTCCCGAAGGCTAACCAGTTCAGGAAGCCACAGCCTTGCTTTTCTGGTGATTTTCGAATAGGTGTAGTCAAAGTCGGTAGCGCCATACCACGCTGTTTCCCGCTTAGTAACGATCCTTTTTCCGAAGATGATCACCTCATCCTGCGTCCATTCAACTTTGTCGTAAAGCTGTTTGAAGAAATCATCAGCTTCCTTCTCTTCAAGGATCTTTCCGAAGTAAAAGGCCTCCCCTCCTTCAGGCAACAGGTTCCTGACCCCGGTGTTTTGAAAATTCTTCATCTTTTTTTGTAACAAAATACGATCTCTCCTGTCTTGGTCATAAAATTACAGCTCCCTGTCAAACAGAACACTTATTAATTATTTTTAACGGGTTTTTATAACAGTTATGAAACACATCTTCACTTTCTTCCTGCTTATCGCAGTTAGCGCTAACAGTTTTTCCCAGGTATTTGACAGTACCGCCTATAAAAAGGTCTATAAAGAGAACTTTGAAAATCACTTTTTTGAGGATAGTCTTTCAACGGAGACAAAAATTGCCGGACTCAGCAAAGCCTGGGCGGAGGCGAAATTCAATTTTGCCAATTTCGATCTTGTTCCAAAAGTGAACTGGGACAGCCTTTATTATGCCTACATCCCAAAGGTCACAGCAGCCCAAAATAAGGTGGATTATTACAGGGAGCTAAGCCGGTTTTACCTCAACCTGAATGACGGCCACAGCGGGATCATTCCACCGAAAGAATTATGGGACCAGATGATCGCCAGGTTGCCAATAAGAGCTAAACTATTGGATGGCCAGGTGGTGATCACCGCCCTTAACAGTACAAAGGAGGAATACCAGGACCTGCAGCCAAGGACCATAATCACCAGGGTGAATGGGATCCCGGTAATGGAGTATACCCAAAAGAACGTTGCGCCCTATGTGAACTACAGCACCCCACATGACCAAACTGCTAGGCTTTACTCGTTTTTCTTCACCCAGGGAGATGCAGACGAACCTATTGAGCTGGAATTCATCACTCGGGAAGGCCGGAAAAAAATCCACTCTTTCAGAAGGGAAACCCGGGACGAAATGTTCCCGGCTGCACAGGGGTGGACCTACAGGAAAATGGCTGAGGGCACTGCTCTGCTCACCATCAACACCTATAATGACAACAAAATTGTGGCCTTTTTGGACAGTATATTTCAAAAGGTGCCTCATGCACAAAACCTCATCATTGACGTGAGGAACAATGGAGGCGGAAACGGGAGTAATGGATTCGAACTCCTGGGTTATCTTACCGATAAACCCTTTTTAACAGGCAAGAACATGATGAGGTCTTACGGCCCTACTAACCGTGCCTGGGGTAATGATCCAGATAAGCTCGAAACTATGCAGTATGACTGGAAACCTTATAAAGGCCATACCTTTACCGGAAAAGTGGTTGTACTTACCGGCCCCGACACCTATTCGGCTGCTGAAGATTTTACGGCCGCTTTCAAGGGAATGGAACGCGGAGTGGTCATGGGGCAAACCACCGGAGGCAGCACCGGGCAACCTTTGTTCTTTCCGTTGCCCTTTGGGGGAATGGGAGTCGTTTGTTCCAAGAGGGACCTGATGCCCGATGGAACCGAATTTGTAGGCATCGGGATAAAACCCGATATTGAGGTCGTCCCAACGCTGGAAAATTATCTTGCCGGAAAGGATGAAACCCTGGAAGCTGCACTTAAATACCTTCAGCAATGAGAAAGATAGGGATACTTTTAGTGGTCATGTCAATGCTGGCCTGTAATACCCCCGAAGTCCTGGTACTACCCACACTTCACGGGGCACATGAACTCAATGACAACTACACTTATGATGACCTTATGCAGATCGCAAAAGCCTTTGATCCTGATGTGATCGGGGTTGAAATACGGCCTGTAGATATGGAAATGAACAGTGACAGCCTGGATAAATTCTATCCCATTGAAATGATCAACATACGGGATTCTTTCCCCGGAAAGGTGACAGGTATAGATTTTTACAGCGAAAGCTCTGAACAGATCCCCGTGCACAGGGATATGTTCACAGATACTGCTTCAGAAATGGGAAAATTAAAGAAGCTGCAGAACGATATGAAAAAAGATCCGGTCTTGATGAGCAGATTTGAAAGTTCAGGTCTTCCGGAAATATATGAAGCACAAAAAAAGATGGCTTTGAACTCCTCTGCAAATGACTTTCTGAAAGGGGAATACGACAGCCTTAGCGGCAGACAGTACAGTATTGAAGACCGTCTGTATAAAAATACCTTTTATGAAGATTATTCCCGTTTCAATAATAAGCGGGACCTGCAGATCACCCAAAATGCGCTGGAGCTGATCAGGAGGAACTCTTCCAAAAAGATCCTTATCCTGGTTGGGGCAAATCACCGCAACAGGCTAATGGATTCGCTTCAAAATAAAAAGATCAAAATAATCTCAGATCTTCGCTTTATGAAAAAATAGTGGAAATAGAGAGTTCTTTTTTATTGGAAATCACATTAAAACCAGTACTTCTTCTGCTTGTGCAATCTACTGCCAATCCTTAACTTTAGATAACCGCGCTTTTCTAGCCGGTAAAACTAAAGAAAATGCCTGAAGAATTGCCTGCCGTTCTTATAATGGGAGTTCTTATCACTCTGGGCTCCATTCTTGGATTGTTATCCGAGAAGGTGAATTTTCCCCGCATCGTGATCTACATTTTAGTGGGGGTTGTGTTCTCCCCTGACCTTTTAGGCGGACTATTTAATTTTTCTACGGAAGGATGGTCACCTGTCATTACAGATATCGCCCTGGGCATTATTGCCTATATAATTGGATCTGAGATCAACCCTTCAGATCTTAAAAAAGAAGAAGGTATTGTGACCGTCACGGTCATTGGTCAGTCACTGGGGGTCCTTCTTTTTGTAGGTCTCGGTTTGTGGGGGTTAAGCAAGATATATCCCTTTCATGAGATTAGTTTTTACCACGCCCTTATATTTGGTGCCGTGGCTACTGCAACCGCACCTGCAGCCACACTTGGAATTATCGAGGAATACAAGGCTAAAGGAAAACTAACAAACACCTTGCTGGGAATTATCGCCGTTGATGATGCTATTGGAATCATATTCTTTACGCTGATTTTGGGAATGGGTGCCGAAGGAAGCTTTTCGGGAAGTATTCTGGAAGGTATTACCGAAGTTGGCGGCTCTCTTCTGCTGGGTACGGGTTTAGGTATTGTCCTGGGTATTTTAGGAAAATTTCTGGAAAAGGAAGAACTTCGGCTTGCTACCATCATTGGGTTCATTTTTCTTGTTTTCGGGATCTCCTCCCTACTCGGCCTCTCTCTTTTGTTAAGCTGCATGACCCTGGGTTTTGTTTCGGTACTCTTCTATCAGAAAAAACAAGCGGAATGGCTGTTACCCCTTCAGCATATCGAAGAATTGGTTTTCCTTTTCTTTTTTACCCTTGCAGGTATACAATTTGAGATTCACTCATTTCTTGATTCTATGCTCCTGGTACTTCTTTATGTGTTCCTAAGGGTTCTGGGAAAATATTCCGGTGCCTATACCGGAATGTATTTAATACGCACTGAAAAGAAAACCCGGCACCTGCTGGGCCTCTGCCTTTTCCCTCAGGCAGGCGTAGCTATAGGACTTGCTATTCGTGCCGGAAACCAGCCAGGTTTTGAAGAAACCGGTGCCCTACTACTCAATGTCATTCTAGGGTCTACTATTCTTTTTGAGCTCATTACTCCCTTCGTTACAAGGTTTGCATTACGGGAAGCAGGGGAGATCGAAACCAAAGCAAAGAAAGATACGGAGTAGATTTAAAGGAGCTTTCCAAAAGCCACTTAAAATTCTGTTTTAAAGGTTAAAAAATGGTTGCTTAAAAAGCAGAGCCTGAAAGCATTTTTTTTGAAGCGGGTTTTCTCATCCACCAAAGAAGGATAGGTATTATAATAAGTATCCTCACCACACTAAATACGATCTCGCCCGTTCCATCCAGGTTCAAGGGGTAAGCGAAATTGGCCATAAGATGAAGCAGTACCGCGCCAAGAATGCTTCGGTTGGTATGGTTATAGACCCAGGTCATGATTACAGAGATGACCATTAACTGCAGGGTCCAGCTCCAGAATGCGATCCCAAAACCTTTTTGGTATTGTGAGGTACCTGCTATAAAGAACAACGGAAGGTGCCAAATGGTCCAGATCACTCCAAGAACAAGACTGGCTTTCAGTTTTCCCCATTTCTCCTGCAAAGGATCGAGCAGGTATCCTCTCCACCCCGGTTCTTCAGCCAGCGGACCACCCAATACCATAAAAACCAGCAGATACATAAAGTCCCACGGACCATTGATCCCTCCAAAGTAACTATCCAATCCGGAGAAACTTCCACCGAAAAAAGAAAGAAAGGTATAACCCAGTAACAATATGAGTGGAAAAATAAGGAAGATGAAAAAATACCATTTTGCGCCAATACGTCTGAAACTGAGAATACGACTCCAAAAATCCCTTTTCTGTTCTAAATTCCCGTAGCGGTGAATGAGATAAACTGCAATTATTGCCGGGCCGAAAGCCCCTAAAAAGAGGAGCGGCAGGAAATACTGGTCTGCAGGGTTAAAAATTATCATTCCTCCCCAAACCATCCATGAGAAAAGGAAAGTGAGGATTAGAAATTGTTTTGGGTGAATTGTTCCTGTTTTCATACCAAAAAGAACAACATTTGGACACACTTGTTACAGTAAAGAGCAGAAAATCTCCTTTCCACGTACACCGGAATTAATAAATGTTATTCCAGCCACAACTCCATTTCGTATTGATTCACGGTATTTTCAAAGCCCCTGGCCAGTAGTGCCTCGATCAGTTCGGTACGTTCAGCAGGGATATTTTTGATCTGGACCGTGGTGGCTACTTCAGAAATAGCATCCAACAGTCCGGCATAATGCTTATCCGTACTTTCCATCTGCAATATATTTTGAGCATTATCTATGGTAAAATAGCCTGAAGGTTCATTTTCTCCGTCTATCAATAAATGGGATTCGGTATTTTCTTCGGCTTTTTTAACCGCTTCCGCCGAATTATCCCAGCTATAGAATTTTGGATCATATAGTTCCAGGTCCAGCACCTTCCGGTAAGAGACACCCTCCACCTCGTATTCATTCCCCGCATCAGCATCCAGGGTTCCTTTAAAGGACCGTAGGGTACGGGTCACTTTGAAGCCAATTTTCTCATAGACTTTTTTAGCCCGTTCGTTCTCCACGATCACTTCAAGCAGACACTTCACAATCCCTTTATTTTTGAACAAAGGAATGGCATGGGCATAAAGTTTTTCGATGATCTGTTTGCCGCGATGTTCGGGAAGGACCCCGGTACCGGTATTATAGGCGGTAAGCACTCCGTTGTGCTCATCAATACCGTTGATAATAAAACCTACCAGCAGGTCACCATCAAACATGCCGAAAGAAAGCGTCCAATCAACCCTGGCCGTTGCGAAGCGGTCTTTCCAGTATTCTGTACTCTGCGGAAGGCTAACGAAATAATTCTGGAACGAAATGAGAAAACATTCCATCAGGGTCTCCAGGGGCAGTTCTTCTAAACTTTTGATCTTCATATGGTCCTTTGGGATAAAGGATCAAATTAACGGAAAAATTATGCTTTCAGAGGTTTTTTCTTTTTGATCATGATACTTGTCCCCACAATGAGAAAAACAATAAAAACCGGATACATGATGGAGAAAGAAGCGTGAGCTCCCTCTGAAAAAGTAGCCATTAGAATATGAAAGATTGCTGTAAACAGCATTCCCACTGTACCGATATGGAAAAAGGGGTTGATCTTGTTCATTTCCGGTGATTTTAAAGTTTCTATACCGGAAGATACGTTTTTAAGAAAAAGAACCTGGACTTCCCTTATAATTTAAAGAATATATTAACATATTCTTTAAATAAAAAAAGCCCCATCTTTCGATGAGGCTTTAGAGCGGGAGACCGGGTTCGAACCGGCGACATTCAGCTTGGAAGGCTGACGCTCTACCAACTGAGCTACTCCCGCATTGATAGATTTTGTATTTATGAGAAGCGGCTGACGCTCTACCTCCCGATCGCTATCGGGAGAGCTACTCCCGCATTAGCCCTGCAAATATAATCTGAAAGTTTTTATCTCTCAAAATAAAATTAAAGGTTTTTTATAAAGTGATAGCCCTTTATTACATAACCTTCATTCAAATAGAACTTATGGCTTCTGTAATTACTTACATATGAGTTGAGTTCTGAAGTTTCACACCCTTTTTCCAAGGCGTAGTTATAGATAAAATCAAACAACTTCTTCCCTATTCCTTTATTGCGGTAGGCCTCTTCAATAAAAATATGGTCCGGTTCACAAGATCTGCCTGCATAATGCCTGGTCATAAACCACAATCCAAAGACCCCGATAAGTTTCTCTTCGGAATAGATCCCGAAGCATTCGTAATTCTGATCGAACATTTCATTAAACCGCTCAATAAGTACTTCATCAGAGAACTGGTTTTCCATATGGCGCTGCACCAGCGGAAGTATCTGTGGGATTTCCTTTTTTAAAATCTTGTTAAATGCCGGCTTCATAGACAACTTTTCCGCAAAAATAGTCATATTTTTAGCTAAATAATTAGAGAAACACTTAGAATGGAAAATAATAAAAAACAGGGTAAATTACAGGATATCATTGATCGCTCCTTACTTAGTGAACGCAAGATCTTTCTTTGGGGAATGGTAGATGAAAAATCCGCCAAACACCTGATTGAAAGGATGTTATACCTGGACTCTGTAGGAAATGAGGAGATACAATTCTATATAAGCAGTCCGGGAGGATATGTAACTTCCGGCTTCGCGATTTATGATACCATGCTTTCCCTGAACAGCCCCGTCTCGACGATCTGTACCGGGCTGGCGGCATCAATGGCCTCTATTCTACTTTCAGCCGGCGCGAAAGGCAGGAGATTTATACAACCACATGCCAAGGTGATGATACACCAGCCAAGTGGCGGTGCACAGGGCCAGGCTTCCAATATCGAGATCCAGGCGACCGAGATCCTGAAAATTAAGGATCTCAGCGCAAAGATCCTGGCAAAGAACTGTAATCAGGAATATAGCAGGGTCCTAAAAGATTTTAACCGGGATTACTGGATGGATGCGCAAGAATCAAAAAACTACGGCATCATAGACCAGATAATAGAAAAACACATATAATGAAAAAGGAAATTAAGCAGAAGGAAACTGAAGGGAAGGGTATGTTCTATATTGAAAAAGACGGGGATATCGTTGCCGAACTCACCTATACCCTGGATGACAGCAATATTATGACGCTAGACCATACAGAGACTGACCCCGATATGACAGGTGAAGGTCTTGCCAGCAGCCTTGTCAAACACAGCGTTGAATTTGCAAGGGAAAAAAATATTAAGATCGATCCTCTTTGTGAATATGCCGCCAAACAATTTGAGAGGCATGAAGAATACCGGGACGTAAAGGCTTCTGAATAGCGTTTGGACCAGGAGGATAACCATAAGTCTTTCCAAATTCTGCAGATAACTGCAGGAGAGACCTACCCCGTGCGGCAACCGGTGCTTCGACCGGGAAGACACCCGGAAGAATGTATTTTTGAAGGGGATACCACTTCCTCTACCCTCCACCTCGGTGCCTTTTTGGGCTATACCCTTGTTGGGGTTGCCAGTTTCATGAAGAACAAGCACAGTCATTTTAACGAACCTGAGCAATACCAGCTACGGGGGATGGCGGTTTTACCGGAGTATCAAAACAAAAAACTCGGGGAAAAACTATTACTCGAAGGAGAAAAACGACTTATAGACCAGGCTTCAAATGTTTTAATCTGGTTCAACGCCAGGGAGTCGGCTATTGATTTCTATAAGCGCTACGGATACAAAACCACGGGAGAACTGTTCATGATACCAAATGTTTGTAAACATATCGTGATGTACAAAAACCTGGTCCCCAGATCCGGTTAACGCTCCAACTCAAATCTTAAGACCTATGAAAATGAATAAATGGAAATATATTGCCCTTGTGGCATTGATTAGTGTAGTTACCTCCTGTGATTCCGGGAAGGATAAATCCAACAATAATGGTGAAAATACCATTGAAGATTCAGGTTTTGAACTTGAACATACTGCTAAAGATATCAGGAAGAGCCTTAAGACGGCAAACATCGGTAAAGGGTTACATAATAAAGAGCAGGTAGAGGAATTCTATCAAAATAGAGATCACGCCCCTGCCTGGAAAGAGTCGGAAAACAGAACCGGTTTTTTCAACGCACTTACTGAAGCCGGAGAGGAAGGTCTGAGATTTTCTGATTATCACGGAACTGAATTAAGACCACTCCTGGAAGACGCCGATGATCTGAATGAAGCTGAAGCTGCAGAACTCGATATTCTGCTTACCGATGCTTACCTTTCTTATGCCCATGATCTTTACTTCGGAAAAATTGATCCTAAAGAGCTCTATTCGCTGTGGGGCGTCCCGAAAGAAGAAAAAGACCTGAAACAGCTGCTACATCAAAGTTTAAATAATGGAGATATCGCCAAGGATCTCGGTGATCTGAGGCCTTCACACCAGGTTTACCGTGATCTTAAATTAGCCCTGAAAGAATTCCGGGAAATAAAGGATACCGAGGCTTCTTTTAAAAAGATCGCTCACGGCGAACTGATCAAACCGGGCCAAAAAGATGACAGAATACCGGCTATTGTTAACAGACTTCAGGAACTGGAAGTTTATCCTGCCGAAAACCCTCCGCGGGACAGTACTTATAACGATACCATGCAAAATGCCATTAAGGACTTTCAGAAGAATCTTGGTTTACAGGTAGACGGGGTGCTGGGCAATTCCACTATTTCTGAACTCAATAAAACAGCGGCACAAAGATATGATCAGATTCGGGCCAACCTTGAGAGATGGCGCTGGTACCCACGTGATCTGGGTGAACATCATATCCTTATCAATATTCCGGCTTTCCAGCTGGCAGTGGTAAAGAACGGGGATACCGTAAGGAGCCACAACGTGATCGCCGGAACCAAGGCAAGGCAAACTCCAGTTTTTTCAGATTCGCTGGAATATGTAGTGATCAATCCTGAATGGCATGTACCTCCAACCATTAAAAGCAAGGACGTTATACCCAAAGCTTCCCAGAATAGTTCTTACCTGAGCAAGAACAACATGACGGTTACAGACAATGAGGGTAATGTTATCAACCCTTCAAATATAGACTGGTCATCGTCTGATGTAAATTCCTATAATTTCGTACAGCGGGCAGGACCTTCAAATCCTTTAGGGCGGGTAAAGATCATATATCCCAATCAACACCTTATCTACCTGCATGATACTCCGGCTAAAGACCTTTTCAGCCAGAATCAACGCGCAGAAAGTTCCGGTTGCGTTAGGGTTGAGAATGCCCTGGACCTGTCAGGCTACGTGCTGAGCAGCCAGGAAGACTGGACGCAAGAGAAGATTCATGAAGCTGTAGCCACAGGAAAGACACAACAAGTACAAATTAACCAGCCCATCAGGGTCCATCATTTCTATTGGACAGCCTGGCGGGCCGGGGATAAAACTGTATTTACGGGTGATATCTATGAACTGGATGAGGAGATCATTTCCAGACTAGGGACAGTGAATTAGACTGTCTCGGCAGGCTGGTTAAGGTAGGTTGACTTCTCCAGGTAATTTTTGTTGGGGTGAAAGATGAACAGTACAGACTGTCCTTTAATAGTTTCGATGATCTCTTTGGAAACTTTTGTAGGAACGGCAGGACAGCCATAACTTCTTCCTAACCTTCCGGCACGGTTTATAAAATCTTTAGTGGCATAATCTGCCCCGTGGATCACAACATAACGGTCACGTGCGTTCTTATTAAAACCTTTTTCCATTCCGTCAATAAAAAGGGAAAGACCATTCTTTCCGTAGTAAGTTTCGGCAGTTACATAGAAGCCAAGGGAGCTTTGAAAGGAATTTGGGGTATCAGAGAAACTGGTTGCGATATCGCCGCCGGTATTCTTTCCGTGGGAAACAAGGGTGTGAAAAAGCACTTTTTGAGTCGTCATATCAAGGATCCACATTCTCTTTTGAGTAGATTTAAGTCCGAAATCAACGATCGTCAGGATCTCTTTTTCGATCTTGTTCTCCTCCAATAGTTTTTGGTATCCTGTCATGGCATAGGTGAAAGCAGCCTGTGATGGCATAGACGCATTCGCAGAAGAAAATGACTCATATAAAAGATTAATTTCTTCTTCGGCGGAAGCGATCGGTTCTTCATTAATGTCGTTTAGGGGTGTTTCTGTAACAGGGGCAGAAGTGGTAGGGGTAGGTTCGTTGTTCGGGGCGAAAGCAAAAGAAGCAGTTAAAACCACTGCAAGGATCATTATTTTGTTTATCATATCGTTGTGTTAATTTTTGTTAAGGGCTATATAATATTCAAAGGTCATACCAAAAAGGGTTAATTTAAAAGTAATTCAGTTAAGATCAAGCTTTTAAAGGCAATTAATCCCATAGACAATAACTCTCATTTTATAGGTTTATTGTATTGAGGCTCAAAATAAGTGTTAAAAATAATTTGGGTAAACGGGGGCGTTTTTAGGCTTTTCTTTACTGTAAGATTAGAGTTTCTCCTTAAGGCTGAAAGCTATGTTTTCTTATCTTTACGGAAATAAACTTTGAGATGAACAAGAAAGTGATCCTAATGATCCTGGACGGCTGGGGAATTGGAACAAACCCCGAAGTATCTGCTGTCGCAAAAGCAAATACCCCGTTTATTGATTCCCTTTATAATAAGTATCCCCACAGCACATTGAGGACAGACGGAATGAACGTAGGCCTTCCCGAAGGGCAGATGGGGAACAGTGAGGTGGGTCATATGAACCTGGGAGCCGGACGAATCGTTTATCAGGATCTTGCCAAGATCAATATGGCAGTAGAAAATAAAAGCCTGGGCAAAGAACCTGTGCTGGAACAGGCTTTTGATTATGCCAAAAGAAATAATAAACCCATTCATTTTATGGGACTTTTAAGTGACGGGGGGGTACATTCCCATATCAATCATCTTAAGGGCCTCCTGACCGCTGCGGAAGAGTTTGGGGTTTCAGAAAAATACGTTCATGCCTTTACAGACGGGCGGGATGTTGATCCATATTCCGGGAAAGGTTTTGTTGAAGAAATTCAGGAACATCTTAAGACCACCAACGGAAAACTAGCCAGCATAATTGGCCGCTACTACGCCATGGATCGCGATAAGCGATGGGAAAGAACCAAACTTGCCTATGATCTCCTGGTGCATGGAAAAGGGGAAAAATCAACTGATCCTGTGCAGGCGGTGCAAAACAGTTATGACCATGAGATCACCGATGAATTCATAAAACCCGTCGTAATAACAAACCCTGACGGTACTCCTGTCGCCACCATTAATAAGGAAGATGTTGTCATTTTCTTTAACTTCAGGACAGATAGAGGTAGACAACTTACAGAAGCCCTTTCACAGAAGGATTTTCCTGAGTGGGAGATGAAAAAGCTGCCCCTTTACTATGTGACATTGACCCGGTATGATGATACTTACAATAATATAAACGTAGTTTACAGTAAGGATGATATCAAAGCTACCCTGGGAGAAGTGCTTGAATATTCCGGTAAATCACAAATTCGCATTGCCGAGACAGAGAAATATCCTCATGTGACCTTTTTCTTTTCCGGTGGAAGGGAGAAACCCTTCAATAGGGAAAAAAGGATCATGATAGATTCTCCAAAAGTTGCAACCTATGACCTGCAGCCGGAGATGAGCGCCTATGAGGTGAGGGACGCTATAATTCCCGAAATAAAGAAACAGTCCGCAGATTTTATCTGTCTTAACTTTGCCAATCCTGATATGGTGGGTCATACCGGGGTTTTTGAAGCAGCTGTAAAGGCTTGTGAAACAGTAGATAAATGCGCAAAGGATGTTATTGAGGCCGCTGTGGAGAACGATTATTCAGTTTTAGTCATAGCAGACCACGGGAACAGTGAAACCATGAAAAATCCCGATGGCAGCGTGAATACCGCACATACCACCAACCCCGTACCTTTCATCCTTGTAGACAAGGATGTACAATCAATCAAGGACGGAAATCTGGGAGATATCGCCCCTACTATTTTAAAACTCATGGGAATTGAAAAACCCGAATTGATGACTCAAAAACCACTTTTTTAGATGAAATTATTTTTATACGCCTTCATGCTGACTACTGCATTTAACTGCGGAAGCACTCAAAACAGTGCTGAACCTGTGGCAGATAATACCACAACCCCCACTCCCGCCACGCAGGAGGAGCAAAGTTACATCCTGGTGGGAACCATTCAAAAGAGCGACCTTCAACAAGCTCCTCATAACGCCTGGTTCGAACCGAATTATTCCTCGTATAAACCGGCTCCGGAAGCCCTGAAAACGATCAAAAACAACATCAACGACTACGAGATAAAACTTTTTATGGGCACCTGGTGCTCAGATAGTCAATACCAGGTCCCATATTTTCTAAAATTACTTGAACTAAGTAATTTTGATATGGACAATCTTGAAATGGAAGCCGTGGAAGAGGATAAGACCCTTCCCAACGACCTGCAGAAGGAGTTCGATGTCGTTTATGTACCTACCATCATTTTTTACAAGGACGGGAAAGAAGTTAACCGGTTTGTAGAGTATCCTCAACAAAGTTTGGAGAAAGATATCGCAACAATCGTTTCAGGAAAGAAGTACCGACACTCTTACCAGTAATTCTTAACCCAAAGCAAGTGCATTAAAATGGTATAATTCTGCCAATCTTGTTACTTTTGCCTCATGCCAAAATTATTGACCATAGCAGTAGATTTTGACGGAACCCTGGTAGAGAACCGGTATCCCGAAATTGGAAAACCCATTATATTTGCCTTTGAAACCCTTCGCCAGCTTCAGCAGGAAGGCCACCAGATCATCCTGTGGACGTACCGTAGCGGTATCAAACTTCAGGAGGCCGTGGAATTCTGTGAAAGCAAGGGAATAGAATTCTATGCGGTGAACAAAAGTTATCCCGAAGAGGAATACGAGGAAGGCATCAGCCGGAAGATCCTTGCAGACCTGTTCATCGATGACCGCAACATCAATGGTCTCCCGCCCTGGGGAGAAGTGTACCATCAGTTAACCAAAACAAAACCCAAATCTCTTCCGCAGAAAAAGAAGGGAATATTACAACTTTTTAAAAAAGACTCATGATCATACCGAAATCCAGAGAAGAGATCGAACTAATGAGGGAAAGCGCGCTTATCGTTTCCAAAACGCTGGGAATGCTGGCTTCTGAAGTTAAACCTGGCGTGACGACCCTGCACCTGGATAAGCTTGCTGAAGAATTCATTAGAGACCATGGGGCCGAACCCGGTTTTCTGGGAATGTATGATTTCCCGAACTCCCTTTGCATGAGCCCTAATGCGCAGGTAGTACACGGTATTCCCAACGACACCCCCCTTATTGAAGGGGATATTATCTCTATTGATTGTGGAGCCCTTAAAAACGGATTTTACGGAGATCATGCCTACACCTTTTCGGTGGGAAAGATAGATTCTGAAACCGAGAAACTGCTGCAGGTGACCAAAGAATCACTTTACATTGGTATTCGCGAATTCAAGATGGGTAACCGGGTGGGTGATGTAGGATATGCCATACAGCAGCATGCAGAAAAAAATGGTTTTGGAGTAGTGAGAGAGCTGGTTGGTCACGGTTTAGGCCAAAAAATGCATGAAGACCCTGAAATGCCTAACTACGGAAAAAGAGGCCGGGGTAAAAAATTCATAGAAGGCATGGTGGTTGCCATCGAACCCATGATCAATGCCGGCACCCACCGCATTAAACAACTGAAGGATGGCTGGACCATCCTTACTGCCGATAATAAACCCAGCGCGCATTTTGAACATGATGTTGCATTAATTGATGGGAAACCTGAACTATTGTCAACTTTTCATTACATTTATGAGGCCCTTGGTATAGCCAGTAACGAAGAAGACGAATTCCGGGCGCAAAGCACCAGCTTCAATGATTAAAAACTTTCGACAGGAAAGGTGGAAACCTTACCATAAGGAGACCTGGCAGGACCGGTTTAGGTATGAGATCTCCAATTATGGAAGGGTGGTGAGTTATGTGAAAAATCCGGCGGGTGAATTATTAAAAGGCGGAAGGTCTCAGGGCTTCCTAACCTTTGTTGCCAATCTTAAAAATGGCAAAAAACAAGCCTGTTATATTCACCGGGTAGTAGCCGAACTTTTCCTAAAAAAGAAAGAAGACGATAAATTCGTTATCCATCTCAATTACATTAAGACCGAAAATAAGGTGAGCAATCTTGCCTGGGTAACAAAAGAAGAATGGGTGGCACACCAGCAGGAAAATCCGCAGGTGAAGGAGAATAAAGTGAAACGCCGCAGGGGAACCATTAAATGTTACTCAAAACTCACCTTTGCACAGGCGACTATTCTAAAGAAAAAATTGCTCGATCCCGAAAGGAAAACCCGCATCAGGGTGCTGGCAAAGCAGTTCGGGGTTTCAGAAATGCAACTTTACCGCATCAAGTCGGGTGAAAACTGGGGCGACATCAAGGTATGATCAAAAAAGCCTTTAAGTTTGTTCTTAACCATATTCCCCGTCCGGTTTTGATCAGGTTGAGTTATCTGGCCAGGCCATTTTTGCTGCTGGGTTTGCGTGGAAACAGGTATACTGATCCCATCGACGGGAAAAGTTTCTCAAAATTTCTGCCTTACGGATATGAACAGCAGCGAGAGAACGTGCTCTCCCCTTCTACCCTCTCCCTGGAACGTCACAGGCTCCTGTGGCTTTATCTAAAGGAAAATACCGCCTTTTTCACAGCCCCGCATAAAGTATTACATTTTGCTCCCGAACAGGCATTTTACAGCCGCTTCAAGAAGCTGGAGAATTTGGATTATACCACCACCGACCTCAATTCCCCTTTAGCCGATGTAAAGGCAGATATTTGCAATCTACCTTTTGAGGACGATTCTTTTGATTTTATTCTTTGCAATCATGTATTGGAACACATCCCCGATGACGAGAAAGCTATGAAGGAGTTGTACAGGGTTCTTTCCCCCGGCGGCACGGCTATTTTGCAAATTCCGCAGGACCTAAGCCGGGAATACACTTTTGAGGATGATTCCATTTCCGATCCTAAAGAGCGGGCAAAAATCTTTGGGCAGTACGATCATGTGCGGGTCTACGGAAGGGATTACTTTGACAAACTGCGGGAAACAGGTTTCCAGGTGGAGGAAGTGGACCTCACCGCACAAATGTCTTCGGAACTGGTAGACAGATACCGGCTGGCCAAGGGAGAGATCATTCCCGTAGCAAAAAAGTTAGCCTAAAGCTCTACGAGGACTTCCTCAAAGCCGGAAGTTGCATATCTACCCATTTCCCCGTTCTCTTTAGCATAGATAAGAAAGGCGTCTACATTATCCAGTTTGGAAAGCAACTGTTTTGACCGTTCAAGTCCCATCGCCATAAAAGCAGTGGCATAGGCATCGGCAAGAGCGCAATTTTCTGCAAGTACAGAAGCGCTCAACACATTGCTTTGTTCAGCATACCCTGTAAGAGGATTCACAGTGTGTACATACATTTTCCCGGTTTTGGGATCGGTACGGTTCTTCCTGTAATTTCCTGAAGTTGCCATGGCACGGTTAATTAATTTAACTGCGGCGGTAAGGGTACGCTCATCAGCCTTCTGGCCGGGATCATCAACCCCCACCATCCAGTGATCCTCCTTAGACAGGTTCTCTCCCTTGGCCAGGAGCTCTCCCCCAAGTTCTACCAGATAATTCTCTACCCCTTTAGATTCCAGATAATGTCCTATCAGGTCTATGGCATAACCTTTTGCGATAGCATTGAAATCCAAATAGACATTTGGGGAAGTTTTGGTTACCTTGCCATCTGCTGCTATTTTCACCTTTCCGAGTCCGACATCCCGCATAATAGAATCGATCTTCACAGAATCGATTTCCCGCGCTCCTTTTTCAGGACCAAATCCGTATAAATTCACAAGGTTCCCTACCGTAGGATCAAAATAGCCACCGCTTTCCCTGTATACTTTTTCTGAAAGTCGAAATACTTCCTGAAAGAGGGAATCTACCTTCACCAGACTGTCTCCACGGTTCAGACGAGAAATATCTGAATCTTTTCTATAAGTACTCATGGATTGGTTCACCCGCTCAAAAATAGAATCGAGCGCTTTATCTATCGGCAGATCTTCTTCAGAAAAATATTTTACCTGGTAAGTGGTTCCCAATGCCTCCCCGACAGCACTTCTTTCCACCGGACCTCTATCACATGAAAAGAGAAATAGGGCAAGAAAGATTACGACAAGGGGACGTAAAAAGTAAATTTTGATCATGGTTTAAATCTCTTGAAGGCCGGCGTAGTTCACTACATAATCCTCTGAACTGGATACCGGCAATTCATAGTCACGCGAATTTGCAAGGCCTACTCCAGCATAAAAGGTACGTGCTTTGAATTTCTGAGCGTGTTGCTTTACAGTTTCCAGGAATATAAAGGGAACCTCTTTAGGATCATGTGGATATTCGATGGCCCGTACTATTACAAAATGCAGTTTTTTATCCTTGAGTGCCACAAACTGCGGATCTTTCTTGAACTCACTGTTCACCCCCAGGAATTCATAACCCTGATCTTCGAGATCCTTCCCCACAATGTTCATCGCGAGGTTGTGCAGTTCCTGATCTGTAAGTGTTGCCATAGGGCAAATTTAGGGTTTAATTGCGACCTGCTAAAAATCAAAGGGAAATTTCCTTTTAGATAAAAAGCAAAAAAAACAGCCGTCGTATGACGGCTGTTCATATTATGTTTTACAGGAGTTTTCTTATCCTCCAAAATCGTCAAATCTCACATTTTCCGGTGGTACCCCAAAGTCCTCAGCCATTTTCTCAACGGCCTTGTTCATCAATGGTGGTCCACAGAAATAGAATTCTATTTCTTCGGGCTCCTCATGATGGCTCAGGTAATTATCTATCACTACCTGGTGGATGAATCCTACGAAACCATCGCCTTCCCCTTCAATTCCATCTTTCACTTTCCAGTTATCTTCCTCTAAAGGTTCAGACAAAGCGACATAGAATTTGAAGTTAGGGAAATCCCTTTCCAATGCTCTGAAGTGTTCTGTATAGAACAATTCACGCTTGGAACGACCACCATACCAATAAGTAACCTTACGGTCAGTCTTAAGGGTTCTGAAAAGATGGTAAAGGTGAGAACGCATTGGCGCCATACCGGCTCCACCACCAACATAAAGCATCTCGGAATCTGAATGGTTAATAAAGAACTCCCCAAATGGTCCCGAAATGGTCACCGGATCTCCCGGTTTACAGTTGAAAATATATGAAGACGCAATCCCCGGATTAACGGTCATCCAGTCGTTCTTAGCTCGATCCCATGGCGGAGTAGCCACACGGACGTTAAGCATAATCCTTCTTCCTTCTGCAGGGTAAGAAGCCATAGAGTAGGCTCTTTCCACAACCTCAGGATTTTTCATTACTAAAGGCCACAGGTTGAATGTATCCCATTCCTTTTTGAATTTCTCAGGTTCTCCAGGATGTTCTTCAGGATGTGCAGTGATGTCCATATTCTCGAACTTCACTTCACATTTAGGGATCTCGATCTGGATATATCCACCTGCCTGGTAGTCCATATCTTCTGGGATCTCAACCACAAATTCTTTAATAAAGGATGCAACGTTGTAATTACTTACCACTTTAGCATCCCATTTCTTGATCCCGAAGATCTCTTCGGGTATCTGGATCTTCATATCCTGTTTAACCTTCACCTGACAACCAAGTCTCCAGCCATCTGCGATCTCTTTCCTGGTAAAGTTGGGTTCTTCGGTAGGCAATATACTTCCACCACCTTCCGAAACAATACATTTACATTGCATACAGGTTCCACCACCACCACAGGCAGATGGCAGAAACAATTTGTTCTCTCCCAATGTTGAAAGCAAGGTTCCCCCCGAACTGACTTCCAAATCTTTTTCTCCGTTAATATTGATCGTTACCGGTCCTGATGGGACCAGCTTGGCCTTTGCCGTCAACAAGATGCCAACCAAAAGCAGGATCAATACTAAAAATACAACTACACTTGCTATAATTACTTCCATTGCTTCTTTCTATATTTTGATTCCCATAAAACTCATGAACCCAAGAGCCATTAATCCGGTAATGATAAAGGTTATTCCTAACCCTTTTAAAGGAGCCGGAACATTTGAATAAGCGATCTTCTCACGAATGGCAGCAATACCAAGTATGGCAAGGAACCATCCAATTCCACTACCAAACCCATAGGTTGCTGCTTCCCCAATTCCGCTGAAGTCTTTTTGCTGCATGAACAACGCACCACCAAGAATGGCACAGTTCACAGCGATTAACGGAAGGAAGATACCCAACGCACCGTAAAGTGCCGGGGCGAATTTTTCAACAACCATTTCCACCAATTGTACCATTGCTGCAATAACCGCGATGAACATGATGAAACTTAAGAAACTAAGGTCAATGGTGGCGTATTCTGCGCCCAGCCATGATAAGGCTCCCGGACGTAACAGGTAATTGTCAAGTAAGAAGTTGATAGGTACAGTGATCGATAATACAAAGATCACCGCTGACCCTAATCCTACTGCTGTTTTTACGGTTTTTGATACTGCCAGATAGGAACACATTCCCAGGAAGTAGGCAAAAATCATATTTTCAATGAAAATACTCCGTACGAATAAATTTATATAATCCATAGTTGAATTTTTTGCTGTTGTAGATTAGGCTTCGATTAGTTTACGGTTTCTTGAACGTTGTACCCAGATGATCACTCCCACAACAATTAAAGCCATTGGGGAAAGCAACATTAATCCGTTGTTCTCATATCCGAACGAGTAAAGCCCGGTTGATTCGGCCAGAGTTGCCCCTTTATGACCCAGGATCTCATAGCCAAATAATTTTCCTGCTCCAAGAAGTTCCCTGAAGAAAGCAACTATGATAAGGATAAGTCCGTATCCTGCTGCGTTCCCAATTCCGTCAAGGAAGGATTTGTAAACTCCGTTACCCAGAGCGAAGGCTTCAAGACGTCCCATTACGATACAGTTGGTAATGATAAGCCCAATAAATACCGAAAGCTGTTTACTAACGTCATAAGCATAAGCCCGTAATACCTGGTCAACCAGGGCCACCAGAGATGCTACTACCACTAACTGTACGATAATACGGATACGGTTTGGAATCATATTCCGCATTGCCGAAATGATCATGTTACTAAAAGCCATTACCGCCATTACCGCGATAGCCATAACAATAGCAGGCTCAAGTTGCACGGTGATCGCCAAAGCCGAACAGATTCCAAGAACCTGGACCGTAATAGGGTTATCATCGTCTAACGGATCTGTAAGAAGCTTCCGGTTAGCTTTGGATAAGAAATGCTCCCTTTCTTCTGAATCTGACAGAAAAAGGATCATCGCGTTCTTCTTCTCTTCTTTCGTAACCTCAGCAGATTGCTCAGGTTTATTTTTTATTTCCTGTGCCATAATTCTTAATTATTTGCAACTTTTACATCAGTTTTACTCTTAAAATAAGGTAAATAGTGGCGCAGTCTCTCAGAGATCATATTCGAAACTCCATCTCCTGTAATGGTCGCTCCCGAAATAGCATCTACCTTATTATCATCTTTGGAGGTACTGGTTCCTTTAACAACAGATACTCCTATCAATTCTCCATTATCATCAAAGATTTTCTCATCATCAAAACGATGTCTAAACCACTCCTGAGTAATTTCTGCACCAAGACCCGGTGTTTCCCCCAGGTGATCGAAAACAGCTCCTTTCACCGTGTTTACATCATCCTTAAGGGCTATATAACCAAAAATGGCATTCCAAAGACCGGCTCCTCTTAAAGGAATGATATAGTAAGTTTTACCTTCAACATCGGCGATATATAAAGGAAAACTTTGTTCTTCAGCCGGCTTTTTAAGCTCCTTGGCAAGGTCAACGTCAAAGGCATTCACCCCTTCTTTAACTTCCCCGTTACTGTCAAGAACGATCTGCTCCTTGATATTTTCTTCAAACAGAGCCTGAGCTCCTGTCCTGTCTGTTTCAACTCCAACTGTCGCGAGAATGTTTTGCATTTTTTCCTGGCGCATATTCTTATACTGCAATGGCTGCAAAGAGGTCGCCGCAAATGCAAGTACTACTCCTACCACGATCACCATGATAATGGCAAAAATGAAGGTATAAGAATTGGAGTTTGTCTTATTTACTGTTTTTTCTTCCATAACTATACTGCAGTTTCAACTTGTTGGTTAATACCCGCTTTTTTTCTCTTCAACCTGCGTTTGATGTTGCCCTGTATCACATAGTGATCAATCGTTGGTGCAAATACGTTCATCAACAAAATAGCCAACATCACTCCCTCAGGATATGCAGGGTTGAAAACCCTGATCATGACCGAGAAGAACCCGATAAGGAATCCGTAGATCCATTTTCCTTTATAGGTTTGTGCAGCCGATACAGGATCTGTTGCCATGTAAACGATACCAAACATCAATCCTCCTACCAACAGGTGCTGGTACCAGGGGAAATTTGTAAGTGCATTCCCTGCAATTCCAAGTGAAGGAAGTGCATTAAAGATCAAGGCCATTACGGCTGCTCCTACTACCGCACTTAGCATAATTCTCCAGCTTCCAACCTTTGTTAAGATAAGGAACAAGGCTCCTAAAATGATCAAAGCGGCAGAAGTTTCAGAAACCGATCCGGGAATGATTCCGAGGAACATGTCCATCGCGCTGTATTGTATATCCTGTCCTGCAGCAAGAGTTCCCAAAATTGTTTCTCCTGAAACCCCGTCAACTTCCGACGCATTCATGACCCACACGCTGTTACCAGACATGTAAGTTGGGTATGCAAAGAAGGCGAAAGCCCTGGCCGTCAAAGCCGGGTTTAGAATGTTCATTCCGGTTCCCCCGAAAGCTTCTTTACCAATTATAACTGCAAAAACCACAGAGATGGCAAGCATCCATAATGGCAGGCCTACCGGCATGATCATCGGGATCAAAAGCCCGGTAACCAAATATCCTTCATTTACCTCGTGCCCTCTAAAAATGGCAAAAGCAAACTCGATTCCAAGACCCACCGCATATGATACAACGATCATAGGAAGGATCTTTAGAGCTCCATATCCAAAAGCTTCCCAGAAGTCAACTTCAGGATTTACCTGAACAAGATACTGATACCCTGTATTCCACATACTAAAGAGGAGCACGGGGACCAAAGCAAGCACCACGGTGATCATCACCCTTTTCAAATCTACTGCATCCCTAACATGGGCCCCTTTGTGGGTAGTATGATTTGGAGTGAACAGGAAAGTATCAAGGGCATTGAATGCCGGTGAAAACTTTTCAAGCTTCTTCCCTTTAGCAAAGGGCTCTTTAAATTTATCTAATTTTTGTCTAATCCATTCCATAGTAAACAGTTTATCCTACTTCAGTGAGCATTAAATCCAAACCTAGTCTTATTATTTCTTGTGCCTCAATCTTTGAAGTGTTCACATAGTCAACCAGTGCAAAATCTTCCGGAGCGACTTCGTAGATCCCAAGGTTTTCCATCTTTTCAATATCGGCTGCCATACACGCCTTTAACAATTGCATTGGAAAAATATCCATTGGCATCACCTCTTCCATTTCACCGGTAACCACAAGCGCTCTTTCCTCCCCATTCAGGTTGGTATTGACCTCGTATTTTTTCTTCGGAAATAACCAGGTCAAAGAAGTGCGGGAATTAGAAGGAATATTATTGTAAGTGAACGGCAACCATCCGAACATCCTGTATTTATTTCCTTCCGGAATTAGGGTAAGTTCGTTAGGGAAAAAACCGATAAAGCCGTTGTTACTAACTTTTTGACCGGTGAGCACATCTCCTGAAATGATCCTTACGTTTTCTTCATCTACTTTCCCAACAAGATCAGCCACATTCGCACCAATCTTTGTGCGGAAGTATTTCCTGTCCTTCGCTTCGGTTCCTGCAACCGCAAGAGTACGTACCGCAGTGAATTTACCTGAAAGGAACAGATCTCCGATATTGGCAACATCTTCAGGATTAACTGTCCAAACCCGCTCTCCAATACTTATTGGATCTACATTATGGATATGAACTCCCACATTGGCCGCAGGGTGCGGACCTGAAACATGGTGTAATTCAACATTTTCCAGTCCGGAGAAGAGCGAGTTTCCTTTTTGATCGGAAACATGAACTTTTCCCGGAGTAAGTTTGGTCAGTGCATTAAGCCCTGCCTGGAAAGCATCCATTCTGTCTTTCAGTATAAATTCCACATCTGCCGATAAAGGCGCGGTGTTCATAGCTGATACAAATATAGCTTTCGGAGTATCTTTAGGGTCTGCAATTACATCATAAGGTCTCTGATTGATAAATGCCCAGCAACCACTTTCGAGTATCCTGTTTTTTACCGCTTCTGCACCTGCAGAAACAGGATCTATCGTCCCGAATTCGCGGTAGGTATCAGAAGGGTCAGCTTCAAGGATAACTTCCATGATGCGACGCTTCTCCCCACGTTTAATTTCTTTTAGTGTTCCGCTAACCGGCGAAGTAAAGCGCACCTCAGGAGCATATTTGGAGAAGAAAAGTTCATCTCCTGCCTGGACGGCGGCTCCCTCTTTTACAACCATTTTGGGAACAACTGCATGAAAATCTGGCGGTTTAATTGCGAAAGTCTTAGAGCGGGGCGCCTCAACCAAGGTTTTTTCCGCTTCCCCCTTTAATCGTAGAGTAAGCCCTCTTTTTATTCTAATGTCGTTTGACATAGGATGGAGTGTTAAAATTCATTTAAAATCGTGCAAATTTATGCATTTTCGACCCACACTTCCCAATTAAAAATCAATTAATTTCCCTCGCATTTCTGTTAAATCATCCAAATCCTGATGGTAATCAGTTTTTCAGTATATTTAAAATTTATTTGGCAGCATGAAAACAAAAATTACTCTTCTGTTTTTACTGGTCTTTTTTCCACTTCTTCTTACTGCACAAGGGGTGCAGGAGGTGCCTCCCCCAAATTACATACGAACCGTAATTTTTAATGACGGCTCTGGGTATAGCGGCACACCTGTCCTGAGGATCGGGGAAATGTTCAATCTTGAATTTGATGATATTATTGGTGATGAAGCTAATTACTATTATACGATCGAACATTACGATTATGACTGGACCCCATCGCAACTAGTCAAATCTGAATACATGGAAGGGTTCGACAATGTTCGCATAACCAACTACACCAACTCCTTCAACACTCTGCAGTTGTATTCCCATTACAAACTGACAATTCCTAACGAGGATACCCACGCCCTTAAGGTAACTGGCAATTACATGCTTAACATCTTCAATCAAGCAAGAGAAATAGTATTCTCGCGAAAGTTCATGATTTACGAACCCCTTACCCAGGTAGGTGTACAAGTAAAAAGATCAAGAGATGTAAAATTCATCCACACCCGACAGGTGGTGAATTTCGCAGTGAACTCTCCCGACTTTATCATTAGGAATCCCGAGGAATCCATCTACGCTGTGATCCTTCAGAATAACAATTTAAAAACCGGGATCTTCAATGTCAAACCACAATATCATATTGGAAGTGAGCTCATCTATAAATATGATCAACTTACCTCTTTTTGGGGTGGCAATGAGTATCTTAATTTTGACAGTAAAGACCTGAGGGCAGCGACGGTAAAGATCAAATTTATCGAAGCTCGTGACCTTTATCACCACTTTTTGTTCAGTGACCGGATAAGGGCTTTTGAACCCTACACCTATAACCCTGACATTAATGGAAAATTCGTGATAAGGACCATGCAGGGCCGTGATCCCGCTATTGAAGCAGGTTATGTATGGACACATTTTTCCCTTCAGACTTTCGATATTTTCGAAGGCGGGGAAGTGCATTTATATGGAGAATTCAATAATTTTATTCTCGATGACAGCACCCGCCTCATCTATAACATGGAAACCGGGGCTTATGAGACCGCAAGGCTGTTCAAACAGGGATATTATGATTACAAATATGTATTCCTGAGAGATGACGGGGTGTTGGATGAGGGCTTCATCAGTGGAAATTTTGAAGAGACTGAGAATGACTACAGTGTATTGATTTATTACCATCCTCCCGGAGCCAGATACTCCAGGATCATTGGTATGGGAAATGCAAGTTCTGTCAATATTTCGAATTAATACATCCGGGAATCTTTACCACAATGAATACCGATAAAAAGACAATTCCGCAAGTTTATACCTCCGGGATCGAAAAAGAAAGGCATAAGTTCAAGTACAGGAGCACCGAATGCCTTAACTGCTATCACCCGCTGGATAAAAGTGACCAGTTTTGCCCCAATTGCGGACAGCTCAACAGCACAAAGAAACTCGCCTTTGATGACTTTTTCAATGAATTCTTTGCGGGAATTTTCGCTTATGATTCGAGGTTTTACAGGACCCTTGGAGTACTCCTTTTAAAACCGGGAAAGATCTCCAAAGATTACATAGAAGGAAAGAGAGTACGCTATGCCAACCCGTACCGGTTTTACCTGAGTGCTTCTATCATCTTTTTCCTGGTTTGGAGCCTTACCCACAATACTGAAGCACCTGTAAACGTTGACACCCCCACCCCGGAAGAACAGGCTGTGATCGATTCGGTGCTTACCGAACAGCGTGAATTAAGGCCCGGACTTGATCTTATCATCCCCCAGATAGACACGACCCCAAAAACTGACCGCTACATTGCTGAAAAATATGTAGATACCATGAGTTTTCTCAATGCCACCCAGAAAAAATGGGAAGTGTTTTCAGATTTCTATGAGCGAACCGAAATTAGGAATATCAATGTTGCACTGGACAGTTTGAATTACAGGCACACCAACTATAATGAATGGTTTTACAAAAAAACAGTAGACATAAAACGCTTCAGTTCAGATTCAGATCTCTTCTGGAACTATTTTTACGGCAAGGTGCCTTTTATCATCTTCTTTTACCTTCCGGTATTTGCGATGTTCATCTGGCTTCTCTACCTGAGAAGGCCTTTTACGTACATGGAGCATCTTATTTTCACTTTTCATAATCAAACCACCTGGTTTGTATTATTTGGGATCGCTTTGATACTGGACTTCTTTTTGGCTACCAACTGGTTCGCCGGCATTGCCATGTTCCTCTTTTTGTTTTACCTCTATAAAGCCTTCCGAAGATTTTACGGCCAGGGGAGAGTTAAAACCGTTTTAAAATTTATAATAATCAATATTATATTCTTTATTTTAGCCATAGTTGCGGCCGTCTTCTCAGTACTCGCATCTTTCGCTATTTATTAAGTCATGATACAACAAGTAACCAGGGGAATTAAAATTTCCATAGAGACCAATTTTGAAGGTACCTTCTACAAGAACTACAGGGTACATTTCGCTTTTGGGTACCAGGTTACCATAGAGAATCAAAGCAAGGATTCTGTGCAGTTGACGTCCCGGTTCTGGAGGATAAAAGATGCTTTGAACCGTACAGAGATCGTTGAAGGCGAAGGAGTAATAGGTAAAAAACCGGTTATCAAACCCGGGGAATCACATACCTACAGGAGCGGTTGCCTTCTCACCTCCCCTTTTGGATCCATGAGCGGATTCTACAATATGATCAATTTCACCTCTACCCGAAAGTTCAGGGTGGCCATTCCCTCTTTTAAGCTAAGCGCACCTTTTGCTTTAAATTGATCGGGAAAGATCCTTCGAAAATGCCATTTTTGTTACCTCATCTGTTGCCAGGTCCCTGTAAAAAAATCTGAGTTCTTCTTCGGAAAGGATCACCTGCGAAATGCTTCGGGTTTTCACGAAGCCGCGATCCATCACCACATCTGTATTATTGTCCCCGCTTCCTGCGGAAGAATGGAAATTGAGAAGGCTGTTTGCTTCCAATTCCTCCTGTGTCTGAAGTTTGCTGAACCAGTTTTCCCGTTGCTGCTTCATTTCGGCATTGTAAAGGGGTGAAGAAGACCAGATAAGGGGTCGTGGTTCCAGGTTTCTGAAGTGCTTCCGGCGCCCGTCCCATACCAGTTCAGAAAATGTCATTTTCGAAGCCCATTCCGCAGCAATTATCGTGAAAGGTTCTATATCTGTTAGGTCGTAATCTTCAGCCACAGTGGCAAGATCTTCCCCTTCCGCAGCCAAAAGATCTTTTACCACCACTCCCCTGCTAAGCCGGTAAGGAGGCTTCCTAAGATGGCTTTCAAACTCCCCGTTCAGCAGGCAAATCAGTCTTTGGCGTTCACTTACCCCCAGCCAGGTGCCGCCCGCCTCCACATCTTTCGGGAACAACATTTTCACCCCGGCTTCAGTATAAATTTGCGGGGGCAGGGTTTCACGCCCCGGTGCTTCATCCCGATTGGAAGTAAGGACAAAACTTTTGGAACGACCCCTTAAAGGCGCCAAGGTCACTGTACACATTTTATGGATATTTTAAGAAAAAGGCTTCATATGCCTGATTTTACCTAAAGTTCAGCATTTTTGAGAGGATATAAAATTCTTTTAATTTAATTACCTTTACGCACCATTAAATTTCAAATCACAAAAACTTTAAAATACTATGGGAAAAGGTGTATTCCAGGTTCCACAAGCTGTAAATGAGCCTGTAAAATCATATGCTCCGGGTACTCCGGAAAGAGAGGCAGTCCTCAAAGTCTACAAAGAGTTATGGAATTCAAAAGTTGAAGTTCCTTTATATATTGGAGGTGAAGAGATCAAAACGGGAAACACTGCTCCCATGAACCCTCCTCATGACCACAAGCATCATCTGGGGGATTATCACAAAGCTTCTAAAGAACATGTTGAAAAAGCCATTGATGCGGCATTAAATGCGCGTGAGAAATGGGCAAACCTTGAATGGGAACAAAGAGCGGCTGTCTTTTTAAAAGCTGCTGAGTTGATCGCCGGTCCTTACCGTTACAAGATCAATGCTGCAACCATGATAGGTCAATCCAAAAATATTTTCCAGGCAGAGATCGATTCAGCCTGTGAATTAATAGATTTCCTTAGGTTCAATGTGGAATACATGACCAGGATCTATGAAGAACAACCTGAATCTACTTCAGAAGCATGGAATAGGTTGGAGTATCGTCCGCTGGAAGGCTTCGTATACGCAATAACCCCCTTTAATTTTACCGCCATCGCCGGAAACTTACCTTCTGCCCCTGCATTAATGGGAAATGTGGCTATATGGAAACCGAGTGATTCGCAGGTATATTCTGCACAGGTGATCATGGAAGTTTTTAAAGAAGCAGGGATGCCAGATGGGGTGATCAATATGGTTATGGGTGATCCGGTAATGATTACTGATACTATACTTGCCCACCGTGAATTCTCTGGCCTTCACTTTACCGGAAGTACAACCGTTTTCAAGAACCTTTGGAAACAAATTGGAGAGAACATTCACAACTACAGGTCATACCCAAGGATCGTTGGGGAGACAGGAGGAAAAGATTTCATCCTTGCTCACAAGAGTGCGAGACCTAAACAAGTAGCTACGGCAATTTCCAGGGGAGCCTTTGAGTTCCAGGGCCAGAAATGTAGCGCCGCCTCCAGAGCCTATATTCCTAAAAGTATGTGGGAAGAAGTTAAGGGATATGTGGTAGAGGATCTAAAATCTTTTAAAATGGGTTCGCCGGAAGATATGGGCAATTTCATTACCGCAGTGATCCATGAAGGTTCGTTTGACAAGTTGGCAAAATTCATTGATGCCGCGAAGAACGATGACGATGCAGAGATCGTGGCTGGTGGAAATTACGATAAGTCCAAAGGTTATTTTATTGAACCTACCGTTATACTTACTTCCAATCCAAAATACAGCACCATGTGTACTGAATTGTTTGGACCGGTCATGACCGTTTATCTTTATGAAGAGGATCAATGGGAAGAAACCCTGAAATTAGTAGATGATTCTGAGTATGCACTAACCGGGGCTATTCTGTCACAGGACCGTTATGCGGCAGCCGAAGCGACCAAAGCTTTACAGAATGCAGCCGGGAACTTCTATATCAACGATAAGCCTACCGGGGCGGTTGTTGGGCAACAGCCTTTTGGAGGTGCAAGGGGTAGTGGAACCAATGATAAGGCAGGTTCTATCCTGAACCTTTACCGATGGATCTCCCCAAGGACTATCAAGGAAACATTTGTTACCCCGACAGATTACAGATATCCGTTCCTGGGTGAGTAGCAGAATGCTACGATCAAATTAAAAAAAACCGTCAAAAGAAATTTTGGCGGTTTTTACTTTTCTGAAAAGTTCTAAAACAAGTAACGCTTTACACTAAACAAACTTTAAAGTTTTCCTAATTTTTTAACAGTTACCTCTACATTTTATTCATCTTTTTCTTACACATAATTTCCCAAAATTTCAATTTATCTGAAATTATTTACAATTCACCGATTTTTTAGTAATTACACCGAATACTTCTTTTATTACCATTAATAAGCTGTAAATTAGATTGTTAAATGGCTCCCAACCGGAGTCTTTTCCCTCCCCCTACCTAAATGTTGCGACTATGGTTAAAAAATTACTCTTAAAAGTATTCATTTTCTGGGCTTTTATACTGACCTCTGCTTGGGGGTGGGGGCAGGAATGTCCTTCGTCTGTGAGTATTTCTGCTGATACAGGTAAGACTATTTGTGATGGAACACCTGTAACTTTTACAGCCACCATTAACGGTGGTACTGGAACCCTCTCTTATCAATGGAAAATTGACGGAGCTGATGTCGGTCCAAACAGCACTAACTTCTCCACTTCAAGTTTAGAAAATGGAGACAATGTGACCCTTACTGTCACCTCATCTGATGACACTACCTGTAGCACGACGAGTAGTAATTACTCCATGACGGTGAATTCCAACAAAACTCCGACAGTAACTTTATCGGCCAATACTACCTCAATTTGTCCTGGAGAAAGTGTAACTTTTACTGCAAACAACACTAACGGAGGTACTAGTCCGCAGTACTCCTTCTTTCTGAATAGCGGAACTTCAGCTCTTCAAACAGGTTCTTCAAACAAGTTCACTACAACATCCTTAAATAATGGAGATCGCATACGGGTGGTTTTAAACAGCAGCCTGGATTGTACTACTTCCGATACAGCTGAAGCTTTTTCCAACAGCATAGAGGTAAGAGCGGGAACACCTGCAACACCGGGAACAATAGCAACATCTGTTGGACAATCAATATGTCCGGGAACATCTCAGACTTATTCAATTGATGCTGTAACAGGCGCCACTTCATATCAGTGGACGCTTCCTTCCGGATGGGCAGGAAGCAGTACATCTACTTCAATAAATGTAACGGCCGGTACATCAAGCGGCTCAATTTCAGTCAAAGCAGTAAATGATTGTGGCACCAGCGAGGCACAAAGTATTTCTATAACATTAAAGGATGGCACTCCTGCAGTTCCCGGCAATATTACGGGAACAACATCTGTCTGTCCAGGAGTTTCAGAGACCTATTCTGTTTCGCCTATATCAGGTGCCACTGAATACATCTGGACCTTACCAAATGGATGGACAGGAACAAGTACAGCTAATTCTATAGATGTAACGACAGGTGCATCGGGCTCAGGGAACATCTCAGTCCAGGCAAAAAATGATTGCGGAACGAGTACAGCCAAAACTTTGGCTGTTTCCGTTAAAGCAGGAACACCGGGGCAACCGGGAATAATTTCCGGAACAGCGGCTGTTTGTCCGGGAGTTCAAGAAACATATTCTATAACACCAGTTACAGGTGCAACTTCGTACGAATGGACATTACCAGATAACACTTGGACCGGCACAAGTACCGCTACCTCTATAACTGTTTCTACAGGTACAACAAATGGGAATATAACTGTAAAGGCGATCAATGATTGTGGGACAAGTGAAGCCCAAACTTTTGCCGTGACAGTAAAACCTGGTACTCCTGCAACTCCGGCATCAATATCCGGTTCGGATATAGTTTGTCCCGGCACATCTGAAACCTACTCTATTACTCCCGTGGACGGAGCAACAGAATACATCTGGACTTTACCAAGTGGATGGAGTGGCAGTAGTTCTACTGAGGAAATAACTGTAACAACCGCACAATCTGGCAGCGGTAATATCACGGTCAAGGCAAAAAATGATTGCGGCACCGGGACTGCAGCTAGTTTTGCGGTTTCTGTTGATAAGCCTGCTCCTGTGATGACTGGAAACATAACGGGTGAAACAGTTGTGTGTGCGGGTATGACCGGATTAACATATTCTATTCCTGAAATTCCAAATGCAGATGGCTACACCTGGATTATTCCTGCAGATTGGAGCATAACTTCGGGATCTGGAACCGCTTCTGTAACAGTAACAGCCGGTACCTCAAATGCAGATATAAAAGTTGAAGCAACAAATACTTGTGGAACCAGCGCGCAATCTCAAGCTTTAAATGTTCAAGTAACCTCTGGCGTACCTGCAACTCCAGGTGCGATTACAACAAGTTTACCTTCTACTGCTATATGCCCTCCTGTAAATAATCAAACATTTAGCATAACTCCTGTAGACGGAGCCACAGGATACAATTGGACGCTTCCTACCGGATGGGAGATAACTTCCGGAGAAAACACCTCGACCATAACAGTAAACATTACCGCTGCTCAGTCGTACGTCAGTCCGACAACAGTAAAAGTAAAAGCAACTAATATATGTGGTGAAAGCGGGACAAGTACATCACAGGATATTTATCTTGATAACTATATAATTGCCAACATTGGATCAGATTTAACGGTTTGTAAAATTGTTAATTCAATACCTCAGCTTACCCTTAATGGTACTATGAATTTTGGTAATTCCAATTTAAGCCCAACTTTTTCAACCTCCGGGTCTGGAACCTTCCAAAATATTCCCAGTAATAAAAAAGGAGATTTCACTTTAAATTATACTCCTTCACAAGCCGATTATGACCTGGGGGAGGTTACGATTACTATGACCATACCTCAGATAACCAGTGGGAATAGTACTTCCTGCGGTACGGGAAAGGACGAAATGACAATCTTTTTTAAATCACTTCCCACAGCCACAGTTGAAGCTTCTTCACCCGTGTGCAATGGAAATAGTTCAACTGTTACTTTCACAGGAACTCCAAATAGTAGAATAACTTATAAAAAAGATAACGGCGCCAATCAGACAATTGACATAAACGATTCTGGAACTGCAACTTTAAATTCCGGTCCTTTAACCGCTAACACCACTTATACCTTAGTAAGCAGCCTTAATCTTGACACCCCGGCTTGTACTAATACACTCTCGGGATCCACGATAATTACTGTTACCCCTAAGCCCACGGCCAGTATTTCCTATGCAGGACCCTTCTGCAGTTCTGCAACCAGTGCGCAGGAAGTAACTTTAACCGGAACTAATGCCTATACAGGAGGAGTATTTTCCTCGACTGAAGGCCTCTCAATTGATGCTGCTTCCGGGGCTATTATACCAAGCGGCAGTACTCCCGGCACCTATACGGTTACTTACAATACACCCGAAGCAGGTGATTGTGCAGAAGTAACTGCCACCACTGAAGTTACGATTACAAAAGAACCAACGGCAACTATATCATATTCCGGCACTCCATTTTGTACATCAGATTCTGATGCAAAACCTGTTACTCTTACCGGAACGGATGGTTTTTCCGGAGGAACATTCACTGCTACACCGGACGGATTAACAATTGATTCCAGTACAGGAGCTATTATCGCCAGTAGCAGTACAGCAGGCACGTATACAGTGACCTATGAAACTCCCGAAGCGGGAGGGTGTTCCCCTGTTAGTACTACCGCAGAGGTTACTATTACTAATAATCCAACGGCAACCATATCCTACCCTGAAGCTCCTTTTTGTTTATCAGACAATTCAGAAAAAGCAGTTACATTAGATGGGACAGATGGTTATACCGGAGGAACATATTCAGCTCCGGAAGGACTTTCTATCAATTCTTCCACGGGTGCAATTAATCCTGGTGGAAGCACTGCTGGAACTTATACCGTGACTTATACAACTCCTGCATCTCCGGCCTGTGGGGAAGTAACTGCAACAACAGAGGTTGCTATTACTCAAACTCCTTCAGTGGAAATAAGCTATGCCGGACCCTTCTGCACTTCAGATGCTACGATTCAACCAGTTGTCTTTAATAATGGTATTGGTGATTATGAAGATGGAACGTTTTCTTCTACTCCAGGAGGTCTGAATATTGATCCTGATACTGGTGGCATAACTGCTCAAAATTCCACACCGGGCACCTATACCGTTTCCTATACCATTCCTGCTTCTTTAGGCTGCGATGTTGTTGTAGTAGATACACAGGTGACTATTACTAAATTGCCGCAGGTTACTATCAGTTACAACACCCTATTATGTAATTCAGACGATCCGGCGGGAGTCAGCTACAGCAGTACATTCGGCGATTATTCCGGAGGTATATTTTCCGCAACTGCAGGTTTGATTATCAATGCCGAGGGAACAATTGATCCTCAAGCCAGTACTCCCGGAATTCATACTGTTACCTATACAAAGGATACTGAGGGGGATGGTTGTGATGTTATAGAAGCGACTACTCAGGTAGAAATATTTGAAAAAGTTCAGATTACTACTCAGCCGGTAAATTTCGGTACCTGCTCGAGCAATCCGGCTTCTTTCGAAGTAGTTGCAACAGGTGATAATCTTCAGTACCAATGGTATAAGAAGGATGCAGGTGGAACTTTTGTCCAAATAAATGGAGAGACAAATGCGATCTTATCATACAATAATGCAACTTCAGCCAATGCGGGAGAATATCATGTAGTTGTCAGCAGCAGTAATGCTGTGTGTATTTCAGAAACTTCTGATCCCGTAACCCTGAACATTGATGAAGACATAATTATTACAAAACCTGTAGAGGATCAAACTATTTGTGAAGACGATTATGAAACCTTGTCTTTTGAGTACGAAGCACATGCTAATGGTGCCGAACTTTCTTTTCAATGGATCAAGGATGGAAGCCCAATAAATGAGCTTGCTGATAAGTATCAGATGACAAGATCAGGGCCAGATGCGGATGGAGTCTACACCGGCACTTTGACAATTTTAAATATTGACCTGAGCGACGACGGAATTTATGCCGTCGAGATCGATGGTCCGGAACATTTCACCTGTTCGGAGGCAACTTCAAAAAGTTTCACCTTCAGAGTTAATAAAAGACCCGAGAAACCTGTTACTGCTGCTGTAGAATATTGTCTGAATGCATCTCCGGTAGCCTTAACAGCTACTAAAACTAGCGAAAACAATGAGTTGCTATGGTACAGTTATGATGCTGCGACAGACATTTATACTTATTTGGGGACTTCTATTACTCCAAGTACTAGTGCAGTAGGTACTACTTCATATTGGGTAACTCAAAAGCAACCCAATACCTGTGAAAGTGATCCCCAGGAACTTGTAGTTACCGTATATGATAAACCTGAGCCTGTAGCAACAGAAACTATTGAATTTAAATTTTGTTTCCAGGAGACAGTTAGCGATCCGATCTCGATAACTCCTGATGATGGATCCACGTTGAACTGGTATGACGCAGTAGATGCAACTACTGCCCTGGGTTCTGCACCAATTCCAAAAACCGGTGAGGTTAAGCTCACCTCCTATTGGGTGAGTCAAACTTTAACCAGTACGGGATGCGAAAGTGACCGAACCAAAGTAGACATTATTATAAATGAACTTCCAAATATTAATATTGGCGTTGTTGAAGGTTATTCTGCTGAAATATGTTTGAACACCAGCACTAAGTTGATTGCTACCGGGGCAACTAATTATACCTGGTACTCCGGTGAAAATGTAATAGGTGAAACTAGTGAAATTTCGATATTGGGAGAGAATGCCGGCACCTTTGAGTACAAAGTAGTTGGAACAGATGCCAATGGCTGTGTGAATGAAAATGTTATTAGCATAAAAGTTGAAGAACCTTCTGAGGGAGGAACTGTGTCGGGCCCTTCTTCTGTTTGTGAAACTCAAAATGAGGGAACTCTTGCGGTATCTGACTTTAAAGGAGAAATCCAGAGATGGGAAAGTTCAACTGACGGCACAAACTGGACAGCAATTGCTCAAACCTCTGATACTTTAGATTTTCAAAATATTTCAGGCACTACCACCTTCAGGGCTATTGTAAAAAACGGGGTATGTGCCGAAGTTCCTTCAACAGAAATCTCAGTTTCTGTTGATCCTGTACCAGTGGGAGGAGAATTAGCCTTCGATGGCCATGGAAGAACCATTGAAACCTGCTCAAACCCGGGACCAGATTACAATATTCCCTTAAGTTTAACCGGTCAGGCGGGTGATATTGTTCGGTGGAGGTATAAAGAAGGTTCTGCTACCGAATGGTCAACCGTTATGGAAGGAGGAGAGAATTTTACCGGCACCACCCTAAGCCCTGCTTTAATAAGAAGCCTGGGGATTAATCAATCCACCATTTTTGAGGTGGAGATCACAAGCGGTGCCTGTACGCCAAATGCCATTTCTCAAAATGCAACATTGGGTATCGTCTCATCAGACATCGCTCCTAATCCTGTTACGGTAACTCCGGGGGTTGTATGTCTTGGGGAAGAGGTTACTCTTAGTGGAAGCACCGGTTATGGAACCGGTCCGGGGATGGAAGCAGGAGCTTTTGACTATTCTTCTATTACTAATAAAGGTTGGAGAATAAAAGACAAAAATGGCGTAGAATCTAATTTCGACTCAAGTGCCGACAATGGGGTTGCCGCAATATGGCTGAGAACCAATCCTTTACCTTTAACTACTGCTCATCTTACCTCTCCGTATAGCACATACACCTACAGCAACTGGGATTCCAGTGCAGGTGATGAAGGAAATAAAGGTTTTGCCGTTGTTTCAGGACCTAATCCTTCCACTCTGGAAACCTCGGTCTTCAATCTTTTTGCCGTTGACAATCCTGTGCTCACCTTTGACCAGGCCTATAATCTTACTCCCGGGTCAGCGATCTATGTGGATATTTCGACTGACGGCGGCGAAAATTATAATCCTGTACCTTTATTTGAGCTAATTGCTACAGATGCTGACGATGGGACCAGTGGTAATTATGACAGTTTTGGAGACGACGATGCAAATGCCGAAAACAAAATCAGCCTGGATTTAACAGACTATGCAAATCTCCCTAATTTAAGAATTAGGTTCAGGTATGAAGGGACCCGACCTGGAGATGTTTGGGCCGTAGATGCTATAAGCCTTCCAGTTGAACCTACTAATGTTGACTTGACATGGAGAGATTATACAGATCCTGCAAATCCTGTTTTAATTGGAACGGATAATTCTGAACAGTGGGCGCCAAAACTTGTAGGATGGAATGACTTCGAAATACGCACCAGACTAACCTTTGATAGCACAGGACAACAATGCCCTGTAGTTGAAAACTGGAAAACAATAAGTGTATTTGTTTTTGATCAATATACTTCGACTGCCACGGCAGTTTCCGGTAGCTGCGGAAGTAACAATGTTCAATTAAATGGAGAGATAGTAAATAGCACCTCAACTTTAGTTACGGAATTTCCAACCAGGGATGATTACTCTGCCCGCTGGGAAGTAGTAACAGGCCCTACCGGATATACTTTTTCTGAAGCCCATTTCACCAACGGAGACAGCACTACCCCTGCAGTGAATGATCCTCATGCAGTTTTCTCACCGGGGATGTTTGGCTCATATACGCTAAGATGGGCTCTTAACCGCTCCGCTGATGACGATTTGACGAATGAAACCTGCCCACCGATATATACTGATGTAACCATTGACATTAATGATTGTACTGCCCTCGATTTTGATGGGTTCGATGATTATGTGGACCTTGGCAGTAATTATCAAGGTAATACCTTTTTTGAAGCCTGGATCAGACCATTTAACAGACCATTACCAGATGGATCTGCAAATACTGATGCCTCTACCGGCACTATAATTAGTGGACCCGGATTTGAAATTAGCATGGGAGATCTTCCTGCTACCATCATACCTGGCACCCGTTGGTACCACATTGCAGTTTCCAATACCGGAGAACTGTGGGTGGATGGTATTCCTTCAGATGCAATTACTGTAAATGGCCACGGAGGAAATAGAACAATAATCGGTGCACGTTGGAATTCCTCTGCAAAAACTACTGAAAATCATTTTTCGGGTTGGATCGAGGAAGTCAGGATCTGGAATAAGTCATTGACCGTAGAACAAATTCGATTTATGATGAATCAGCGACTCATCGCAAATGGAGCGAAAATGGGTGAGCAGATCCCTATGGATGTGCCCGACGGACTTACCTATTCAGATCTTGCAGGGTATTACAGGCTTATTTCTGCTGACCCAGAACCTTTAGATGTAAGTCCCGTTGTCTATTTAGCTGAAGACATGCCTGCAAATGGTCTGACTCCGGATCGCGCAACTACAAAAGTTCCGGGTAGATTGATGAATATGGAAACGAACCAGGAAAACACCGCACCACTTCCTTATTATTCCGGCAACAATGGAGTTTGGGGAACCGATGCTACCTGGTTACGACCTGACGTTTGGGATCCACCACACACCGGACCTATTGAATGGAATATCGCGAGAACATCTCATGATATTACCTCCGGAAGCAGAGACATATTACTTTTAGGTCTAATCTCTGAAGTCAATACCCTTGATATGGAGGGCCAGAATCCAAATAGCTGGACTACGGGTGGAACCGGAAATAAGCTTTATTTATCTCATTATCTCCTATTAGATGGAATCATTGATCTCAATGGAGAATCTCAATTAGTTCAACCAACGGGAAGTATTGTTGATGTTAATAGTTCAGGTCATCTGGACCGTGATCAACAGGGAACCGCTAGTAGTTATAACTATAATTACTGGGTTTCACCCGTAGCACCTGAAACCAGTAACGCTGCTTATTCTGTAGCTACTGTAATGATGGATGGTTCTGATCCCATTCCACAGACACTAGACTTCGGGGCTGCCTACGCTCATGCGGACGGAGGATATAGCACACCTCGAAAAATTAGCGAGTACTGGCTACATAAGTTTCATGGAACTGCAAATGATTATTTTACCTGGGACCATATAGGAAGTACAGGTACTATGAACGCAGGAGAAGGTTATAGCATGAAAGGGACCGCTGGGACCGCTGCTATTGACGACAGCCAGAATTATACCTTCCGAGGGCTACCCAATAATGGAGACGTATCTCCGGGAAGCACAAGTACAAATGAAAACTATCTGGTAGGTAATCCATATCCCTCTGCCATAGATGCAGAAAAATTCATCGCAGATAATCTCGCAGATGGACATGAAAACGGAGCAAACGTTTTTAACGGAACTCTTTATTTCTGGTCTCATTTCGCTAACCAGACCCATTATCTCCAGGAATACATTGGAGGGTATGCCGCCTTTAACCTTGGCGGAGGGGTAAGAGCAGTAGCTATAGATGAAAGAATAAACGCAACTGACGATGAAGGAGGCCAGGTACCTCAACAATTCATTCCGGTAGGACAAGCCTTTTTTATCAATACACTGTTGGACGAGACGTTAGAAGCTGCAATGCAAAATGCTGGTCTATCCGGTGTAAATGGAGGAAAGGTAGTGTTTCGAAATAGTCAGAGAGTTTTTGAAATAGAAGCTTCCGGTACATCTGTCTTCCACTCCCAGGAAAGAAAAGATGGTAAAAATTCAGCTTCTAATTCAGGAGATGGTGATGAAAGATCCAAGATCTGGTTGAAGTTCAAATCTCCTCAAGGATATCACCGACAGATCCTGGTAACAGCCGATGAAAGGGCTTCGGACAACTTCGACCTTGGTTTTGACGCTCCCCTCATTGAAGATAACGTGGAGGATATGTACTGGTATTTCAACAACTACGAGTTCGTGATCCAGGGGGTTAGTGATTTTAATCTGGACAGAGAATTAAATTTAGGTATAAAAGTTAAAGAACCGGGCACTTTTACCATTAGTATTGATGATCTCATGAATATTCCTGATGATATGAACATATTCCTGGAAGACAGTCTGCTTCAGGTAACTCACGATCTTCGGGAGGAAGATTATGTCTCTAAGTCTGAGGCCGGGATATTCCTGGATCGGTTCAAGCTGGTATTCCGGGATAAAACTGCGATTGACGATGAAGATTTGGTGGAAGACGGAGAATTCGAGATCCTTTACGTGAACGGAAGTCGGGAGGTTCTGGTAAGAAACCCTCAGCTTCTGGATATTTCGAGGATCTATCTCAACAACATGCTGGGACAGCAGGTTCATACCTTTTACGATATCCCCACCGAGAAAGAAATATTCTTACCGGTAGAAAGGTTCAGTTCGGGAGTATATATCGTTAAAGTGCATTCTGAAAAAGGGATCAGGACGAAGAAAGTGATCCTGGAATAATTTTAAAAATATAAAATATAAAATGGTGACTTTCATGCAAATGAGATCACCATTTTTGCTTTTTAGCCTTCCCACCAATCCTTTTTAACTCACATTTTTCTATTCGAAAACGTTTGAAATTGTGCCACAATCAAAAATATTTCTCTCTCCAGCCCTCTTTCCCGCTGGATTTTAGAGTTTTAGACTACTAATTTCTAGTTAAAACTTACAAAATATCGTTAAAATGCGTACTTTTACCGATAATGTGTAAAAGCTTACGCGTATGAGTAAAATCTTTACTTCTCTAAAAATTCTGGGAATCTTTTTACTGCTGACCTCCTCAGCACTAGCCTCCTTTTGGAATTATTCTACGTCTGGATCCTATGATTTCCCTCAAAATGATCAGAAACAAAACTCCTGGTCAGATTCCCCTTATGGGATCTTTGCCCTATCATTTTCCGCCTATGAGGAAAATGCTACAGTCACTGCACCGGGTGACATCCAAACTTCAACAGATGCAGGAAATTGCTCTGCAACGATCACTATTCCTTCAGTCACTTATACTGGAAGCAGTCTTTCCTGGTCCATGACCGGAGCTACAACGAAGTCGGGAACCGGACAAATAGGCTCTCAGACTTTTTCAAAAGGCATCACGACTATAACTTTTACAGCGAATGGCGATAACGACACCAGCGCACAGGATTCAATGATCGTTACTGTGACTGATGAAGTATTCCCTACGATCACCCTTGGAAATGATTTTTCGAAAAATACAGATCCCGGACAATGTATAGCCTCAGTTGCTGTTCCTGCTGCTTCTTTTGAGGACAATTGCACAGGAAGCACCCTTGCATGGAATATGAGCGGGACAACCACAGCTTCAGGAACCGGCCAGGTGGGAACTAAAGCTTTGAACATTGGTGTTACAACTATTACCTATACCGTTACAGATGCGGCCAACAATACTTCTGAAGATTCAGTAATAATTACAGTTTTAGACAATGAAGTTCCGACTGTTTCCGCAGCCGCCGACTTCAGTAAAAATACAGATCCCGGACAGTGTACAGCCTCAATTGCTGTTCCTGCTGCTTCTTTTGAGGACAATTGCACAGGAAGCACCCTTGCATGGAATATGAGCGGGACAACCACAGCTTCAGGAACCGGCCAGGTGGGAACTAAGGCTTTGAACATTGGTGTTACAACTATTACCTATACCGTTACAGATGCGGCCAACAACACTTCTGAAGATTCAGTAATAATTACAGTTTTAGACAATGAAGTTCCGACTGTTTCCGCAGCCGCCGACTTCAGTAAAAATACAGATTCCGGACAGTGTACAGTCTCAGTTGCTGTTCCTGCTGCATCTTTTGATGACAATTGCACCGGCAGTACCCTTGCATGGAACATGAGCGGGGCAACCATAGCTTCAGGAACCGGCCAGGTGGGAACTAAAGCTTTGAATATTGGTGTTACAACTGTTACCTATACCGTTACAGATGCCGCCAACAATACTTCTGAAGATTCAGTAAAAATTACTGTTTTAGACAATGAAGTTCCGACTGTTTCCGCAGCCGCCGACTTCAGCAAAAATACAGATCCCGGACAATGTATAGCCTCAGTTGCTGTTCCCACTGCTTCTTTTGGTGACAATTGCACCGGAAGCACCCTTGCATGGAACATGAGCGGGGCAACCACAGCTTCAGGAACCGGCCAGGTGGGAACTAAAGCTTTGAATATTGGTGTTACAACTGTTACCTATACCGTTACAGATGCCACCAACAATACTTCTGAAGATTCAGTAATAATTACAGTTTTAGACAATGAAGTTCCGACTGTTTCCGCAGCCGCCGACTTCAGTAAAAATACAGATCCCGGACAATGTATAGCCTCAGTTGCTGTTCCTACTGCTTCTTTTGATGACAATTGCACCGGAAGCACCCTTGCATGGAGCATGAGCGGAGCCACCTCAGGATCTGGCACAGGACAGGTAGGGACAAGAGCTTTGAACATTGGCGAAACTACTATTACCTATACGGTTACAGATGCCGCCAACAATACTTCTGAAGATTCAGTAAAAATTACTGTTTTAGACAATGAGATCCCGGTAATAACTGCAGGTGCTAACCTTACTGTTCCTAATGATGCCGGAGAATGTTCTGCGGAAGTCCCGGTTACCCCCTCAACCGCAACCGATAATTGTAGTGTAGGACAACCTTCAGGAACACGAAACGACGGTCTCGCATTAACTGCTGCATTTCCAGTAGGAACTACCACTATAACCTGGACTGTTACCGACGCAAATAATAATAAGGCTACCGATGTTCAACAAACGATCACGGTGGAAGATAAGGAAGCGCCTATAGTGCCTGTTTTAGAAGATATTACCTGGGGATGTGCGTATACAGTTCTAGTACCAACGGCACCTGATAATTGTTCCGGCACAATTACGGCAACGGCAAACAGATCAACCACCTTCACCAGTTCGGGGACAATCATCTGGACCTTTACAGATGCTGCCGGCAATAGTTCAACTGCACCGCAAAACATTACGATTTCCCCCGTGCAGGTAACTTCCACTAAAGTGGATATTTTATGTCATGGAGCCGCGACAGGAGAAATTAGACTTAATGCTTCCGGAGGAGTAGCTCCTTATACCTATACCTGGAACGGCGGGCTTGGCTCCGGTGCAACTCAAACAGGTCTTACTGCAGGAACATATACAGTTACTGTTAAAGACAGTAATGGTTGTGAAGCAGCTCCTATGGATATAACTCTTACAGAACCTTCTCAATTAAGCATGACCTCCCTCCAGATTAACAATGTTACCTGTAATGATGCAGGAGACGGATCTGTCATTGGTGGGGAAGTCACAGGTGGAGTTGGCGGTTACCAATACCAGGTCACCGGAAGGCCTTTCCAATCATCAAAGGAATTTACGAACCTTGCTCCGGGATCCTACACCTTTACCGTAAAAGATCAGAATTCCTGCTTATTGGAAGAGGATTTTGTGATCACCGAACCTGCAGGACTTTCTATGGCTACACCAACAACTACAGAGGTGACCTGCCATGGCGGAAATGACGGAACTATAACTGCAGGAAACGTAACAGGAGGTACCCCTCCCTTTGAATACTCTATTGATAATGTCAATTTTTACTCCACCAGCCTTTTCGAAGGGGTAAGTGCAGGAAATCACACCATCTTTGTAAAAGATGCCAATAATTGTGCACTACAGGTTCCGATTACAGTTACTCAGCCAAATGTTTTGACCGGAAACCTCACCAAAACCAATGTGAGCTGCTTCGAAGGGAGCGACGGGACCATCACTATTTCTTCCGCTTCTGGTGGACACGAAACGTATGAATACAGTATCGATGGCACGACCTGGCAATCTGCAGCAACTTTTAGCGGTCTTACCGCCGGGACCTATTCTGTTTCTGTTAGGGATGCGGCATATCCTGCATGTACTGTAAACTTGGACCCGGCATACGTTCTTACAGAACCAACTGCTCCTGTATCTGCAGAAGTGACCACTACCAGGACGCTGGCCTATGGAACTTCCACGGGATCGGCCACGGTAGAAGCTTCCGGAGGAACCCCCGGATATACCTATGAATGGCGAAGAAAAGGAGAAGAGAATGTTCTACAGTATACCAAGACTGCCACAAGTTTGCCAGCCGGTTTTTATGAGGTTACGGTGATTGATTCTAAAGGATGTCCATTAATTATTAAAGAAGTTGAAATAATTGATGCTATCCAGGCTTTTATTCTAACCAGAAGTACCTGTGAAATTGAAGGTGACATTGATGCTATTCGTACCTTTCATTATATCGTCCAGGATGAAACTGCCCTGGGAGGCGTTGCTCCCTACACCTATTCATGGGATTTTGGAGATGGCGCAATAGATCAGGACCGTATAGGAATAGGGGAATTTTCAGTGGATTATACTACCATAGGAAATAAAACTATTACTTTAACCGTATCAGACTCCACAGGCGTCTCCTACACTACAACTCAGGAACAATATGTTGGGAAATGTTATAACCCCTGCGGAAGATCCAGTAATATAGATTTTGATCCTAATGATATTTACATAGGTTATTCAGATGGTACTCGTATGGATAAAACAAGTGAAGATTATTGTGATCCTACCATTGAAAAATTTATTTTTTTAGGAGTTACTAAAAGTGCCAACATCTATAATCCTTACATAGAATTAACCTATATTATTTCAAACTCCATTGAAGTTGTTACCAATACTTATTATGCCGACGGATGTAGGGAAAAAGAAAATATTGATGAAGATCTCACTGTAAATCAAGATAACCGTGTAGGAAAATTTATTAAGTTAACCACAACGCCTATCGAGTTTGATTGTGGGGATAACCTAAATATTGACACCTTCTACATTACCTGGACGAATGTTTCAAGAAAAGAATGTGGAGCAAACAATAATAAATTCTGCTGGTCTACCAATGAACCTTTGCAAGTACCCACAGAATTAAGAATAGAAGCGTCCCCCACTCATATTCTTTGTAAGGGGGATGAAACCGGTACCATAACAGTAAAAGCTTCCGGAGGTTTTGCTCCTTATGGGTATAGGCTATCAGAAACCGGTACGTCGCAGGACAGTAACCAATTTTATAATCTTAAGGCAGGGACTTATACCGTTTATGTCGAGGATTCAGCAGGTGAAACAAAAACTACAACAGTTATCATCACCGAACCTGAGACCTCACTTTCTGCGGAAACTTCATTTACGTCACCCTTATGTTTTGGGTATACAGGAACTGCAACGGTATCGGTAATTTCCCCGGAAGGTATAGGTACACCCTTTGAACCAGGGGCCCTGGAAAATGATGAAAAATATAAGTATCTATGGAATGATCCTTCGGAACAGACCACTCCAACCGCCACCAACCTTCCCGCAGGTGAATACACCGTTACAGTTATTGACGCGAACGGATGTCAGACTTTAGAAACCGTGGTTATCACTCAACCCGAACAACTTACAGTGGCTGAAACAGGACCCGATCAAAATTTTGGATGTGGTTTTTTCAATACATTCCTGGAAGCTAATACTCCCGTTACAGGTGTAGGAACCTGGACGGTAATTGATGCTCCCAATACCAACTGGGAATTACCTGAACCAAATAATCCTGATTCTGCCTTTAATGCTCCGGCCGGTACCTATACTTTAAGATGGACCATCGCACATGCAGATGGCAGCTGTGGTACTTCCAGCGATATGCTGATCACTTTCAAAGGAGATTGCAGCACTCTTGATTTTGACGGAATTGACGATTATGTATTCATAGGAAATAGAAATAATTTCCCGTCCTCTGATTTTAGTATCGAAGTATGGGTAAAACCGGAATCTGTTCATGGATTAAGAACTGTTATTTCTAAACGCAACACTGCAAATATTACCGCAGGCGGATATGACCTGGTAATAAATAACGGTGCCCCCACTTTCAGATGGAATGGTAAATCTGTATCTACCTCCTATAAAGTGGGCACAGATCGTTGGTACCATCTCGCAGTTATTTTTAAAGGTTCGGAAGTTGAACTTTATGTAGACGGCATCAAAGTTGGAAACTCCACTGGATCAAAACCGGTTTCAAATGCTTCTCCCTTCCTGATTGGTGCCATGTTTAACGCAAATGAACCGGAAGTTCCCCAGAACTATTTTGAGGGTTGGATCGAAGAACTTCGGGTATGGAATACGGCGCTAACTGTGGAGCAAATCCGGTTTATGATGAACCAGCGCATTGTTCCCAATGGCACTGCCGTAAAAGGGGAAATTCTTCCAATGAATGTTCCCGGAGAACTTAATTGGTCATCTCTGGTAAGCTACTACAGATTGATAGCAGAAGATGCACAGGTGGCCAATGGAATAGCTGTAGACAGAGCTAACAACGGTTTGGATGGCCATTTAAGAAATATTGAAACCCTTCAGAAAAACACCGCTCCATTACCCTACATTTCAGAAGCTAACGGAGGCTGGAAAACACGGGGTTCCTGGGATATCCATATAGGAAGTGATGGCGAGAATTTCTGGACCTGGCCTAACGATAAAGGAATAAACGGTACCAACATTGACTGGAACATAGCCTATGTAACTCATGAGTTAAATTCCGGATCCAAAAATATTACCCTTCTTGGATTCCTACTGAATGGCGGTAAACTGGACATGCTGGGCAATAATCCGGTGAGAACTGCCAGTGGCCTTCAATCGGGATCAGGAAATGGTCTCACTATAACAAAATATCTTGACCTGGGAGGATTTATTGATCTCAATGGGGAGTCCCAATTGATCCAGACAGAAGGCAGTATTTTAGTAGGAAACGGTAATATTCAAAGGGACCAACAAGGTACAGCAAGTAGCTATAATTACAATTACTGGACCTCACCCGTAAGTATTAGCGGCAACTCTCAAAACACGGGCTATAAGATCTTTTCTGTAATGAAAGACGGAACGGCTCCTGTAACACCCAGAGATATCAATTTCGATATTTCTTTTCGCCATGCAGATGGCCCTCCCGCCACTCCTATAAAAATAAGTGGTTTCTGGCTTCACAAATTCTTTGGGGATGCCAATGAATACAGTCAATGGGAAAGAATCGACGCTAAGTCAAGTCTATTAAAATCGGGAGAAGGCTTCTCTATGAAAGGCTCTTCAGGATCTAAAGCAATTCTTGACCTGCAGAATTATACATTCACAGGGATGCCGAATAATGGAACCATTCCGTTAAATATAACGCCGGGAAAAAATTATCTCATTGGAAACCCTTATCCTTCGGCCATAGATGCAAATGAATTCATAAGGGATAATCTCGGGGAAAGAAGAGATGGAACGAATGTTTTTAATGGGTCTTTATACTTCTGGTCACACTTCTCGGGATATACCCACTATTTGAATTATTACATAGGCGGGTATGCGGTATATAATCTTTCCGGAGGTATTAAAGCAATAGCAAATGATGAAAGGGTGAACGCCACTCTGGAAGAAGGCGGCGAGAAACCACAGCAATTTATTCCTGTGGGGCAGGCATTTTTTGTGAACACTGTTCTGGATAACTCCATTACCACTCAATCTAATATCAGCATCCATGGCGGTGAAATTCGCTTTAAGAACAGTCAGCGTTTCTTTGTTACCGAAATTGATAAAACCAAGTCAGTTTATCACTCCCAGGAAAGAAAAGATAAAAAAACCTCTTCTAATTCCACCAAAGAAACCAGACAAAGGATCTGGATTAAATTCAAATCTCCTGAAGGATATCACAGACAACTTTTGGTTACAGCCGATAAAAATGCTACATCTGGTTTTGATTTGGGTTACGATGCTCCTCTTATAGAGAACAATAAGGAAGATATGTATTGGATGATGGGCAAAATAGAACTTGTGATACAGGGGGTTCCTGATTTTAACAAAGACCGAATTTTACCACTTGGAATTAAAACAGCCGAAGGTGGGGAATTCACAATTTCAATAGATGAACTGGAAAATATAGACGATGAGTTCAGGATTTTCATCAAAGATAAAGAGACTGAGACCTATCACGATCTGAGAGAAGCTGATTTCATTGGCACTGCAGTCAAAGGAAATCTCCATGATCGCTATTCATTGGTATTTAGTCAGAATGAAGAGTCGGGCGAAGAAGAAACTGAGGAAGAAACTGGTGAAGAGAACACAGAAGAGGATGGAAAAGACGGTTCAGAAGAGACTGAAGCCACTACTCCTCAACCGGTAACCCTGGGATATTCTAATACCGAGGGCAAAATTATCATCAGAAATCCCGGGCAGCGGAAGATCCTGAAAGCGGTTCTTTATAACGGGTTGGCACAAGAGCTGCAAACCTACAGCTCTATTCCATTAGATTTGGAAGTGAAATTACCTGTTGAATTGAGAAACGCGGGAGTTTACCTGGTAAGACTTACTCTTGAAAATGAAACGGTTTCCCTTAAGTTCATTATTGAATAAATTATAGAACTGATTCAAAAAAATAGCCCGGGAAAACCGGGCTATTTTTTTGAACTTTATTTTTTAAACTTCAGCGGGAGATGTACCACTTTTTTGGTGTCAAAAAATTCCTCTTCAAAATAGTCACTCAGATTATAGGTCGTAGCTTTTGGATAATCTGCCAGTTCTTCTGTGAGATCACCACCTTTAAGGTACAAGATGCCGTTCTTTAGTTCATGCCGGTTTTCCTTTGCGATCTTGCCTTTTACCCAATGTACAAAAGTAGGCATGGCCGCCACGGCCCGGCTTACGATGAAATCAAAATGGCCGTCGATCTCTTCTACCCGTGAATTGGTGGTTACTACATTTTTTAAGTGTAAACCTTCAGAGACTTCATTAACAACCTTTATCTTTTTCCCTATGCTGTCCACCAATCGAAATGACGTTTCAGGAAAAAGGATCGCCAGGGGAATTCCGGGGAAACCGCCCCCGGTACCTACATCCAATATAGTAGCTCCAGGCAGAAAAGATTGCACCTTCGCGATACCCAGGGAATGCAGTACATGCCTCAGGTATAGTTCATCCACATCTTTACGGGATACCACGTTGATCTTGCTGTTCCAATCCTTGTACAGCTCTTTGAGCTGTTTGAATTTTTGTCTCTGGTCTTCGGTTAATTCAGGAAAATATTTTTCGATTAATTCCAATTTTTCACACTTTTTAGCAAAAGTAACTAAATTAGAGCAGTTAATTATGAGCTTATATACTCCAAAAGAACTTTTATATTCTACCTTTGTATATTAATTTTATTACATATTTTTACATAAATGAATACCACATCTGTACGTTTCTCCCGCATAGATTCAGCTAAATTTTTCCGCACGCTGAACAAAAGGGTCAATCAATATTTTAACGAGAATCAGTTATCGAAAACAGGAAACTGGCGTTTACATTTCAAGGCCATTGTTATGTTTTCACTTTTCCTCACTCCTTATTTCCTGATCCTTACGCTTGACATTTCCCAATGGTGGATGTTGTTGCTTACGGTGGTCATGGGAATTGGTATGGCCGGTGTTGGCATGAATATCATGCACGATGGAAACCATGGGTCATATTCCACGAAAAACTGGGTCAATAAATTGATGGGAGGAACTATTTACATTCTTGCCGGGAATGTTTATAACTGGCAGGTTCAACACAATGTACTTCACCATACCTATACAAATATTCACGGGCACGATGAAGACCTGGATGCCGGGCGTATCATAAGGTTCTCAAATCACGCGAAGTGGCACAGCTTTCACAGGTTTCAACATTATTACTCCGTTTTCCTGTATGGATTACTAACCTTTAACTGGGCCCTGACTACAGATTTCAAACAAACCAAACGTTATCTTGCACGGCAATTATCTTACGGAAAAATGCCAAGCCCGATTAAACAATGGAGCCTTTTGGCTGTAACTAAACTTCTTTATGTATCCATCTGGATCGTCATCCCTATGTTGATTCTTTCTATTTCCTGGTGGAAGATCCTTTTAGGATTTTTCGTGATGCACTACACCGCCGGACTTATCCTGAGCATCGTCTTCCAGCTGGCCCATGTAGTAGAAAAGACAGATATGCCCCTACCTGATGATACAGGATCAATGAAGAATACATGGGCTATCCACCAGTTGTTCACTACAGTAAATTTCTCTACCCGCAATAAGATCGTTAACTGGTTTACCGGTGGGCTTAACCACCAGGTGGAACACCATATTTTCCCAAATATCAGTCACATCCACTACAGTAAGATCTCAAAGATCGTAAAGGAGACCGCAAAAGAATGCCAGTTGCCATATAACGAGTACAAAACTACCAGGGCTGCTATTGCCGCTCATTTCCGCCACTTGAAGGAAATGGGAGCGAAACCTGCAGTTTCAGCTTAATCAACCAACCATTTTCACATGTACAATTTATCTGACCGTATTAAAAGCATGTCTACCTCTCAGACCTTGGCTATGGCAGCCAAAACGAGGGAGTTGAAGGCAGAAGGAAAAGACATCATTGGCCTAAGCCTGGGAGAACCGGATTTTAATACCCCCGATTTCATCAAGGAAGCGGCCATAAAAGCGATCAATGATAATTACAATTCCTATACCCCGGTAGACGGATATGTGGAATTAAAAGATGCCATCATTCACAAATTCAAACGTGACAATGCCTTAACCTATGACAGATCACAGATCGTGGTTTCAACAGGAGCAAAGCAATCACTGGCTAATGTTGCCATGGTCATGCTTAATCCCGGAGATGAGGTGATTTTGCCCTGTCCTTACTGGGTAAGTTATGCAGAGATCGTAAAACTTGCAGAAGGTATACCCATCGAGGTACCTACCAGCGTAGAATCTGATTTCAAGATGACGCCCCAGCAGCTAGAGGCCGCCATCACCCCAAAAACAAAAATGCTGTGGTACAGCTCTCCTTCCAACCCAAGCGGGATGGTTTACAGCAAAGAAGAATTAAGGGCCTTAGCAGATGTTTTGGTAAAACATCCAGACATTATAGTAGTAAGCGATGAGATCTACGAACACATTAATTTCGTGGGTGATCATGCTTCAATGGCCCAGTTTGAAGACATGTATGACCGGGTGGTAACCGTTAACGGGGTATCTAAAGCCTTCGCAATGACAGGTTGGAGAATTGGATATATCGGGGCTCCGGCAGAGATCGCCCGGGCCTGTAACAAAATGCAGGGCCAGATCACCAGTGGCGCCAATTGTATTGCACAGAGGGCGGTCATTACCGCTTTGGAAGCTCCCGTGAGTAAAATCCAGTACATGATCGACAGGTTTAAAAGCCGGAGGAAATTAATGGTCGACCTTTTAAGTGATATTCCGGGCTTTCAGATCACTGAACCGGAAGGAGCTTTTTATGTGTTCCCCGATGTTTCTTATTTCTTCGGAAAGACCCTAAAAGGCCACCAAATAAATGATGCGACAGATTTTTCAATGTTCCTCCTGGAAGAAGCCCTTGTTGCCACGGTAACCGGAGACGCTTTTGGAAGCCCAAACTGCATCAGGTTCTCCTATGCCGCAAGTGAATCTGAAATTGAGGAAGCAATGAAGCGCATCAAAAATGCCATTTCTGAGAACTAGTATTTTCTAAAAGATCCAACTAAAATCCCTGTTGAATAACCAGGGATTTTTTATATAATATAATTTCGAGAATAATAGAACCTAAAACAAGACGTCTCAAAAATCTCATTATTGAGACCTCTTGTTTTAATTGGAATCTGGAATTTGGAATTTGCTGCCTTGGTACCTGGTATTGTCACTAATTACAAATCGGCGCCAACTAATCTTCCAGGTAATTGGAAAAAACTGTCAACTGATCATTGAACACTTAAGTTACCTGTTCCTCCAGAAGAATGGGGTTAATAAGATCAATACGGTGAATAGTTCAAGTCTTCCTATCAACATAAGAAAGGCACACCACCATTTTCCAAGTAATGGAAGCGCTTCATAATTATTCACGGGACCCAGGATCCCGAATGCAGGACCTACATTTCCTAAGGAAGATGCTGCACCTCCTATAGCCGTTTCAAAATCAAGACCCATTGAGGCCAGCACCACTGCCCCAATTATAAAAGACAGCATATAAAGGATAAAGAACCCCAGGATGTTGAAAACGATCCTCTTGTTGATGCTTTTTCCGTTATAATGAACCGGTAAAACTGCATTAGGGTGCAAGGTCCGCTTGAATTCGGTCAGCCCGTTCCTTATCATGATCACGTGGCGCATCACTTTCACCCCTCCGGCAGTAGATCCTGCAGAGCCACCTAAAAAGAACATTCCGAAGAAGAAAACCGTCAAAAAGGGCGTCCATAAGGTATAATCTGCTGTTACAAAGCCGGTGGTGGTCACAACTGCAAGAACCTGGAAAAGACCATGCCTAAAGGCGCTTTCAAACTCCCCAAAGACCATTGGATGTTCAATGGAGGAAAGTCCAACATCTGCTTTAAAATAAATGACAAGAGCAGCAATAATAGAAAAGGAAATTATAAAATAAGAATACCATTTAAATTCCTCATCCCTTCCCACCTTCCTAAACTTACCTTTAAATCCGAAATAACTTATTACGAAGTTGGTACCTGCCAGGAACATAAAAAGAATGACGATATACTGGATCATTGGATTGTTATTCCAGTAAGCGAGACTTGCATTTTTGGTTGAAAACCCACCGGTCGAAAGGGTACTTAAAGAATGATTGGCGGCATCAAAAAGACTCATTCCGGCCAGTTTCAAAAGTAAGGTTTCGGCCAGGGTAAGTCCTACGTAGATCAACCAAAGTCTTTTTGCAGTGTCGGTTATTCTTGGCTTAAGTTTATCTGCACTGGGACCGGGTGCTTCTGCAGCAAAAAGCTGCATCCCTCCTATTCCCAATAAAGGGAGAATGGCAATAGCCAAAACGATGATCCCCATCCCTCCAATCCAATGGGTAAGACTTCTCCAAAAAAGAATTCCACGCGGAATAGATTCAATATCGATAAGAATAGTTGCTCCGGTGGTCGTATAACCAGACATGGTTTCGAAAAAGGCATTTGTAAAGGAAGGAATGCTTTCGCTCAAAACATATGGAAGGGTACCACTTACCGCCATTAGTATCCATCCTATGGTGACGATGAGGTATCCATCCCTCTTCTTTATTTCCTTTCTGTGGCCTTTGGTAAGGAACATCAAAACTACTCCTGACACTATTGTGAGCAGGGCTGCCGTAAAGATATCGAGCGCTACGCCATCCCGATAATACATACTAACTGCGGCAGCAGTTAACATGAATCCGCCGTTGCACAGCAACAGCAGCCCCATAATGTGGGAAATAATGGGCTTGTTCAGTCTAGGCATTACAAGAACATTTTTTCGATCTTACCAAGGGCATGCGGCAAACAACAAATAACCGCGCGGTCCCCTGCCCTTATCTTGAATTCTCCAAGTGCGATCTGACCGATCCCGTCCCTTACGATCCCCCCAATAATTGCTGAGCGGGGAAAATCCAGATCTATTATTTTCTTATTCGCCACTTTAGACGATGGTTTAACAATGAATTCCAGCAATTCGGCATCCATATTGTTCAGCCGGGTCATGGCAACCACTTCCCCTTTTCTAATATATCTGAAGATATTATTGGCTGCCAGCAGTTTTTTATTGATAAGGGTATCTATCCCTATGGAATGGCTAAGTTGAAAATAATCCATGTTTTCAACCAGGGCTATCGTTCTTTTGACATTTTTGGATTTGGCCACCAGACACGTCATAATATTGGTTTCAGAGTTTCCCGAAACAGCAATAAAAGCATCCATATCCTGTATGCTCTCCTCCTCAAGAAGTTCCACATTTCTTCCGTCACCATGTATAATTAGAGCCTTCGGAAGTTCATCTGCCAGATCAAAAGCTGTTTTTTTATCGCTTTCTATGAGTTTTACGTTCAGTTTTTTCTTGCAGAGGTCGTAGGTGGTCTTTCTTCCGATCTTACTTCCTCCAAGGATCATGACATTCTTAATTTCCTGCCTTACCTTTCCTGTAAGTTTGTACAAGTCATTTACCCCTCCTTTGGTAGTGATGAAATAAACCTGATCCCCCTCTCTAAATACGGTATTCCCCCGCGGAATGAGGGTTTCCTGGGTGCCTTTCCTTTGCATGGCAATGGGCATAAAATGTATTCCCGGAAATATTTTTGCCGTTTCTTTTACAGATTTCCCTACAAAAGCAGCCGAATCTGATAGCACAAGACCCAACATAGTAAGGGCGCCATTCTCAAACTCGTAGCTGTCGTTAAAGGCAGACTGGTTAAGGAGTAATTCAATTTCACGGGCGGCAAGGGCTTCAGGAGAAATAAGTTCATCTATCCCGAACTGTACAAATCCAATTTCCTCCTTATTGTCCAGAAATTCAGTATTGGCAATTCTGGCAATGGTACGACGGGCACCTAATTGTTTTGCCAGTACGCAAACCGTAATATTTGTAGTTTCACTACTGGTCACACCAATTACCAGGTCGACGTCTTTTACCTGCGCATCTTTCAATACTGCTATAGAGGTGGCATCTCCACGCATAGTTCGTATATCGAGATGTGTGTCTGCATACAGTAAATTCTCCCTGTTGATATCTATTAGAGTAATATCCTGAGATTCATACGATAATAATTTTGCTAAATGGAATCCTACTTCACCGGCACCGGCAATTATTATTTTCATAAGGGAAAATTAGGTTCAAGAGATACAAAGTTAAGGTATTTACCTCAACCAAAACAAAGTACCTTTTAACTATTTATGGCCTACAAGAAGCAAATGGGCTATAAACTTGTATCTTTGGCAAAAATTTCAACATGTCAAAAAAGGTCACTCCATATAAAGATTCTCAACTGAATAAAAAGAAACAGGTGGAACAAATGTTCGATACCATTTCTACCAATTACGATGGATTGAACAGGGTCATTTCTTTTGGTATCGATGTGAAATGGAGAAAAAAGGTTGTGAAAATGGTGTCCGACACCAATCCGGAATCCGTTCTGGATATCGCAACAGGTACGGGTGACCTGGCAATTAGCCTTGCTCAAACAGGAGCTAAAAGGATCGTTGGACTTGATCTTTCTGAAGGAATGCTGAATGTAGGCCGCAAGAAGATCAATGAAAAAAACCTAACCGGAAAAATTGAAATGATACAGGGTGATTCTGAAGCTCTCCCTTTTAGCGACAATAGTTTTGACGCTATCACGGTAGCTTTTGGGGTGAGAAATTTTGAAGACCTGGAAAAAGGACTGGAAGAAATTTACAGGGTCCTCAAACCGGGTGGGATCCTTGTAGTTCTGGAAACTTCAGTACCTACCAAATTTCCTTTCAAACAAGGATATAATTTTTATTCAAGGAACCTGCTTCCCTTGATAGGAAAACTTTTTTCTAAAGATAAAGTCGCCTATTCTTATCTTAGTGAAAGTGCAGCTGCCTTTCCCTATGGAGAGAACTTCAACAATATTTTAAGAAAAACAGGGTTTAGTAAGGTAGAAGATAAACCACAAACTATGGGAGTGGCCACCATATATTCCGCATTAAAGTAATATGAAGAAGACTCTTATCCTAGCTATATTTTTTTTAAGCATTTTACCTGCACAAGCCCAGATTTTTTCAGGCGATAAAGTGATCAACAATCCTAATTTTGACATGCAACGCTGGTCCTGGGGATATTTTCTTGGATTTAATACGTATGATCTCAATTTTGACTATAAAGATTATAGTGCCAACCCTTCTACCGGAAAAGATTTCTCTGTAGACCGAACAATAGGTTTTAATGTAGGGCTGGTAGGAAATCTACGCTTGAGTGATCATTTAGACCTACGCCTGGAACCAGGGGTTTCTTTCAACCGGATCAATTTTCAATTCTGGAAAGCCGATGGGGATACCTTTAGGGAGATCAACTCCACATACGTCCATGTTCCTTTATTATTAAAATTCTCTACCACCCGAATAAACAATTTCAAGCCTTTCGTGGTGGGAGGAGTTTCTACTTCCCTAAACCTTTCGAGTAATGAGAACAACCCGGAAGATAATTATGAGGGGCAGTTCAGGATGACAACGAACTCCTATTATTATGAAATAGGCTTCGGGATCGATCTTTATCTGTATTACTTCAAATTCACCCCTTCCATCAGGGGAGTATTTGCCATTAATGACGAACTGGTAAGGGATGATAACGACCCCGCCAGTATGTATACCGGAAATGTTGACAAAATGTCCTCCAGGGGATTATTCCTGAATTTTACCTTTCAATAGAACTGCCTCCGGCAGAATTCACTCAGAAATATAGCAGTAGCAGTGGCCACATTCAGGCTTTCTGTATTTTGCTCTTTTCCAAACTGAGGGATCACAAGTTTGGTAGTGATAAGAGCTTCAACTTCAGGGGTTATTCCCGAAGCCTCATTTCCCATGACTATAAGGCCTTCTGCAGGTAAAGAATGAGTGTAGATATTCTCCCCCTCTAAAAAAGCCCCAAAAACAGGAATCGAGGGTTGGACCTGTCCAAGCAACTCAGGCAGGGAGGTATAAATTATCTTTACCCTTGCAATGGAACCCATGGTAGCCTGCACCACTTTTGAATTGTAACAGTCCACTGTTCCCATAGAACAAATAAGTTGGGAAATCCCAAACCAGTCACACATGCGTATGATAGTACCAAGGTTACCGGGATCCTGGACTCCGTCGAGTGCCACGACCAATCCTTCTAAAACCGGCTCGTGACCTTCGGGCATGTGAAAAACTGCCAGGGATGTTTGAGGGGTGATAAGGTTACTGATCTTTCTAAGCTCAGATTCTTCTATTATGAAAGTTTTTTCCTTTTCAGCCTTAAAAATATCCCGGGTCGTAAATAATGAATGAAGTTCAAGATCTGACTCAAGCAGCTCAGAAACAGCCTTTATTCCTTCTACTACAAACAGTCTGTGTTTATACCTGTACTTTTTTTGAGACAGACTGTTTATTAGTTTGAATTGGCTTTTGCTAAACATACCAAAGTTGTATTTTTGAACACTTTAAAATCACTACTTGAAATACTTTGAGGCAAAAATATCATTAATTCTTTTAACCGTAAGCTTACTTTTTTCCTGCAATGCCGTTAAAAGAGTTCCAAATGATGAACATTTACTAACTCACAACAAAATCATAGTTGACGGGGAAGAGATCTCTGAAAGGAGGATCTACAATCAACTTTACCAGGAGCCAAATTCCCGTATACTCGGCATACCACTACAATTACATTTTTACAACCTTGCCAAGGCCAATCCCGATTCCACATTTAATCACTGGTTGAACAAAAAAGAAAACCGTAAGGAAAGACTGGTAAACGTACTGTCTGAAAAACAGGTGGTACGTCTGGGCAACATTTATGTCAATATCAATAACTGGATCAAGGAGACAGGAGAGCCACCCGCTATTGTCGATACCAGTCTCACCAAAAGATCTTCTGAAAGACTGAAGGCCTGGTACTGGAACAACGGATGGTTCAATGCTGAAACCAGTTATGAGATCCTTCCGCAGAAAAAAAGAAGGGCTACCGTAAATTATTATGTACAACCAAAAGAACCTTACCGGGTAGATTCAATTTCTACCAGGATAGCCTCTATAGTAGCAGATTCTATTTATAATGTACATCGTGCAGATTCTGAGATCGTGGAGGGAAGGCAATATAAGACTGCTGATTTTGGGGCAGAAAGGGAACGCCTCACATCACTTTACAGGAATAACGGACTCTTTCATTTTGAACAGGAATACATCAGTTTTGAGGCAGATACCATCAATACCAATCAAAAGGTCAACACTTCGGTAATCATTCAAAACCGGCAGGCAACCGTTAACGGAATCCAGACCAGGATCCCGTTCAAGGTCCATAAAATTAGCCGGGTAAATATTTTTCCGGATTTCAATTTTGAAAACCGAAAAGAACCGGTCACAGATACAGCCTCCAATGAAGGATACTATATTTACAGTTTTGATAAACTAAAATATAAACCAAAGGCCCTCACTAACGCGATCTTCATAACCCCGGAAAGCATCTACTCTGACGAGCAACGAAGCCTTACCTACAACCGATTGAACCAACTGCGTATTTTTCGATATCCCAACATCCAGTATATCGAAGATCCTGCTGATAGCACCGGAACAGACCTTATCGCCAATATCTTCTTAACTGCCAGACAAAGGTATTCTCTTGGTTTTGAGTTTGACGTTTCACAAAGTAACATTCAAAAATTCGGGATAGGATTTGGAGGTTCCCTTTTGATAAGGAATATCTTCAAAGGTGCAGAGATCCTGGAAATTTCGGGACGGGGAAGTATTGGCTCCTCCAAAGATGCCGCGAATGATGATGACAGGTTCTTTGATATAACAGAAGTGGGAATGGATGTAGACCTTACCCTGCCACGGATATTGTTCCCGGTTTCCACGGAAAGATTCATTCCTAAATTCATGTATCCCTTTACAAAGTTCAGCCTGGGAGCCAGCACCCAGACCAATATTGGCCTGGACAAACAAAGCCTTCTTGCCATCATGAATTATCGATGGCTTCCTTCAGAAAACCTGACCCATCTTCTTGACCTGGTCAACGTCCAGTACATAAGAAACCTGAATACCGATAACTACTTCAACGTTTACCGCAATTCCTATCAGGAACTAAATGAAATTGCCACTTCAGAAAATATCTCCCCTTCCGAAGAATATTTTGTAATTGGCGATGACGGAATGAAAAAACTGGAGATCCCCGATGGTGCCGATCTTTTCCTTAGGGATGTCAGGCAGGGAAATATCGACAATCTCACCCCTTCCCAATCTCAGGAACTTAATGACATAAGGGAAAGAAAAAACAGGCTTTCTGAAGACAATTTGATCTTTGCCTCAAATTTCTCCTACATCCTCAACAAAAAGGAAAACATCTATGACGAAGATTTTTCCAGGTTAAGGGTGAAAGTTGAAGCTGCAGGAAATGTCCTTTCAGCTATTTCCGGGATTGCTAACCTTCAGAAGGATGAAGACGGAAGGTATAATATCTTTGGAGTGAATTTTTCTCAATATGTCAAAACAGAAATCGATTATATCAAACATTGGGAATTTGGCAGAGATAACGTTTTTGCTATAAGGACCTTTGGTGGAATAGCCATTCCTTACGGAAATTCGAACAGTATTCCTTTTATTCGCAGTTTCTTCGCGGGAGGGCCTAATGACAACAGGGCCTGGCAACCTTATTCCCTTGGGCCCGGAAGCAGTGGTGGAAGAAACGAATTCAATGAAGCCAACATGAAGATCGCCTTAAGTGCCGAATACCGGTATAACCTCATTGGAGACCTTAACAGCGCCATTTTTGTGGATGCCGGGAATATCTGGAATGTACTTGATGTGGTAGAAGAGGAAGCTTCCACCTTTACCTCCCTCGCAGACCTGGAGGAGATCGCCATTGGTTCAGGAATTGGACTGCGATATGATTTCGATTTTTTCGTTCTCAGGTTTGATATTGGATTTAAAACCTACAATCCGGCAGGACCCGAAGGAAGAAGATGGTTCAGGGATTATAATCTGGCCAATGCGGTCTATAATGTAGGTATTAATTATCCTTTCTAAGCCAACTAAATTTCTTATTTTTGTTACCCTAAACAAAATAATATGAGTCACAATATAAAACCCGGAGTAGCCACAGGAAAAGAAGTACAGGAGATCTTCAGATATGCAAAAAGCAAAAAATTCGCCCTTCCGGCAGTTAATGTAATAGGTTCAAGCAGTATCAACGCCGTTTTGGAAACTGCTGCAGAATTAAATGCCCCGGTGATCATCCAGTTCTCTAACGGGGGAGCCCAGTTCAATGCAGGAAAAGGACTTTCAAACGAGAACGAAAAAGCTGCTATTGCAGGAGCAGTTGCAGGTGCTAAACACGTTCATGAACTGGCCGAACTTTATGGAGCTACAGTAATACTTCATACAGATCATTGTGCAAAAAAACTTACAGGATGGGTTGACGGTTTGCTGGATGCCAGTGAAAAACATTTTAAGCAGTTCGGGAAACCACTATACAGTTCGCATATGCTTGATCTTTCTGAAGAGCCTATCGAAGAGAACATCGAGACCTCTAAAAAATACCTGGAGCGAATGAGCAAAATGGGGATGACTCTAGAGATCGAGCTTGGGGTTACAGGAGGTGAAGAAGACGGGGTAGACAATACAGATATCGATTCTTCCAAATTATATACCCAACCTGAAGAAGTGGCTTATGCTTATGAGGAATTGAGCAAAATAAGTGACCAGTTCACTGTCGCTGCCGCCTTTGGAAACGTGCATGGTGTTTACAAGCCCGGAAATGTCAAATTAACTCCGGTGATCCTTAAGAATTCACAGGAACATGTTTCGAAGAAATTCGGTGTTGGTGAAAATACCATCGACTTTGTTTTCCATGGCGGAAGTGGTTCTACTGTTGAAGAAATAAGGGAAGCAATTGGATACGGGGTGATCAAGATGAATATAGACACAGATCTTCAGTATGCTTATACCGAAGGAATCAGGGACTATATGGGAAGTAAGGCAGAATATTTAAAATCCCAGATAGGGAATCCTGAGGGGGCTGAAGTTCCTAATAAGAAATACTATGATCCCAGGAAATGGGTAAGGGAAGGAGAGCTTACCTTTAAAGCCCGTCTAAAAAAGGCTTTTGAAGACCTTAATAATATCAATACACTTTAATCAGAAATAGAATAAAATTCCGGGGTTTTATGTACTTTACATCCCGGAATTTTTTAAATCCTACACTCAATGGCCTGGTTTAGAAGAACACAAAAAGGAATACAAACTGCTACCGAAGACAAGAAGGATGTACCAAAAGGTTTATGGTATAAATCCCCTACCGGTAAGATCGTAGACGCAGAGCAACTGGAGAAGAATTTCTATGTTAGTCCTGAAGACGGTTATCATGTAAGGATTGGAAGTAACGAATATTTCAAGATTCTTTTTGACGACAACAAGTTCACTGAACTTGACAAAGATCTTACCTCAAGGGATCCACTCAATTTTGAGGACACCAAGAAATATACCGATCGTTTGGCGGCTGCCCAGGAAAAAACAGGACTTAAAGACGCAGTTCGAACTGCCGTGGGTAAATCAAAAGGAAAGGATATTGTGATCGCCTGTATGGATTTTAAATTCATTGGAGGTTCCATGGGCGCTGTGGTAGGTGAGAAGATCTCACGTGCGGCAAATTATGCTCTTGAACACAAGATCCCTTTAATGGTCATCTCTAAATCTGGTGGCGCCAGAATGATGGAAGCTGCTTATTCTCTTATGCAGCTTGCAAAAACTTCAGCTAAACTGGCACAACTGGCAGATGCCCGTATTCCCTATATTTCCTTGTGTACAGATCCTACAACCGGCGGAACGACGGCTTCTTTTGCAATGTTAGGGGATATCAATATTGCCGAACCGGGAGCATTGATTGGTTTCGCAGGACCCCGCGTGGTAAAAGATACAACCGGAAAAGACCTTCCTGAAGATTTCCAGACCTCTGAATTCCTAAAGGAACACGGTTTTCTTGATTTCATTACCAAACGTTCAGAATTAAAGAACAAGGTGAACCAGTATATTGATTTGATTCAGAACCAACCTTTAAGGCCTGGAGTAACCCATTGAGACTTCAAACCCTACAAAATTTAAATGTCTGAAGACTAGTAAATAAAAAGAAAGTAGTATATTTGCCGCCTGGCAGAAAACCTGCCAAATACATAAAAATCATTAAAATTAATATTGGAATGTATCTAACAAAAGACGCAAAACAAGATCTTTTTGCGAAACACGGCAAGGGAAAGAATGATACAGGGTCTGCTGAAGGCCAAATCGCATTATTCACTCACCGCATTGAACATTTGACTCAGCACCTGAAGAATAATCGTAAAGATTACAATACAGAACGATCACTTGTTAAATTAGTAGGTAAAAGAAGAAGCCTGCTGGATTACTTAATGAAGAAAGATATCGTTAGATATCGGGAAATCATTAAGGAATTAGGTTTAAGAAAATAATTTTTTAGGGGCTTTGCGGCCCCTTTTTTTATCCCTTTTTTCTTCTGCAAAACAACAATGCTTTTAAATTTATTTGGTTTTTCCTCTTTTGCTGAGAAAATTCTGTGTAAATTTTTATCCTGAAATAAATCAGGAATAAAAGCCAAAACATCCCTGTAAACTTAGGCATAGTGTCAAAGTTTAAAAAGGTAGTTTTTCATTGGTCTTACAACAACCCAACAACAACACAACCAGCCCCGTCCTGTAGACGGGAGACCATTGTTTAACACCTGCGAAACCGCAGGAAGAATTTAAATTATTATGATTCCAAAAACATTTAAAGAGGTCATCGATCTTGGGGACGGCAGGACCATCTCCATCGAGACCGGAAAATTAGCAAAACAGGCCCATGGTTCTGTTGTTGTACAAATGGGAGACGCCATGTTACTTTGTACTGTCGTTTCTTCTTACAAGGAAAGCACGATGGATTTCTTTCCGTTAACTGTTGATTACAGGGAGAAATTTGCAGCCGCAGGTCGTTATCCCGGCGGTTTCTTCAAGAGAGAAGCCCGCCCAAGTGATGGAGAGATCCTTGTAATGAGAATTGTTGACCGCGTACTGCGTCCACTTTTCCCTTCAGATTACAGGACAGAAACTCAGGTAATGATCCAGTTAATGTCACATGATGAAGAAGTTATGCCCGATGCTCTTGCAGGATTGGCAGCTTCCGCAGCGATTCAACTTTCAGATATCCCTTTTGAAACTGCAATTTCTGAAGCCCGTGTGGGAAGGATCAACGGTGAATTCGTGATCAACCCAAGTCGCAGCCAGTTGGCAGAATCTGATATCGATATGATCATTGGAGCTTCAGAAGACTCAGTGATGATGGTAGAAGGTGAAATGAAAGAGATCAGCGAAGAAGAAATGGCAGATGCTATTAAATTTGCTCATGATGCCATTAAAGATCAGATCGCAGCACAACATCGTCTTGCTGACGCCTTCGGAAGAAAACCTGTAAGGGAATACCCCGAAGCCAAATCTGATGAGGCTATTGAAACCAAAGTACGTGAGGCAGTATATCAAAAAATATACGACATCGCTAAAGGTGGTCACGGCAAAAAAGACCGCGGGGAAGCTTTTTCTGCAGTTAAGGAAGAAGTACTGGCAATGTTTTCTGAAGAAGAACTCGAAGAAAACAAGGATCTGATCAAAAAATATTATAGTCAAACAGAAAAAGAGGCAGTACGGGAATTGACCCTTGCTGAAGGACTTCGTCTTGATGGAAGAAAGACAGACGAGATTCGTCCCATATGGAGTGAGGTCGATTATCTTCCTTCAGTTCATGGTTCTGCTATCTTTACCCGTGGGGAAACTCAGGCACTTGCCACAGTGACTCTGGGTACTTCGAGAGAGGCCAATATGATAGATATGCCTACCCATCAGGGAGAGGAAACTTTCTATCTGCACTATAACTTTCCACCGTTCTGTACCGGGGAAGCCTACCCAATAAGAGGAACTTCACGCCGCGAGATAGGACACGGAAACCTGGCACAAAGAGGTTTGAAAAATATGATCCCCGAGGATTGTCCTTATACCGTAAGAATTGTTTCTGAAGTTTTGGAATCTAATGGTTCTTCTTCTATGGCAACCGTTTGTGCGGGAACTATGGCATTGATGGATGCAGGTATTCAAATGAAAAAGCCGGTATCTGGAATCGCAATGGGACTCATCTCTGACGGGGAGCGTTATGCAGTACTTTCAGACATCCTTGGAGATGAAGATCACCTTGGAGATATGGACTTTAAGGTAACCGGAACGGCTGATGGTATTACTGCCTGCCAAATGGATATCAAAGTAAAAGGTCTGCCTTACGTAATCCTTGTTAAGGCCTTAAAGCAGGCAAGAGAAGGACGTCTTCACATCCTGGATAAAATTACTGAGACTATTGCTCAGCCTAACGCCAATGTGAAAGCACATGCTCCAAAAATGGAAAAAGTGGAGATCCCTCAGGAATTCATTGGAGCCGTGATAGGACCAGGTGGAAAAGTGATCCAGGAGATGCAGAAGGAAACCGGAACTACCATTGTCATCGAAGAAATTGATGAAATGGGAGTGATCGAGATCCTTGGTGTTAACCAGGAGATGATCGACGAAGTGAAAAAGCGAATTAAAGCAATTACTTTCAAACCTGAAGTTGGAAAGGTTTACGAAGTTAAAGTAGTTAAGATGCTTGACTTCGGAGCCGTAGTTGAATATACTAATGCCAAAGGAAACGAAGTATTACTTCACGTTTCTGAACTGGCATGGGAGCGCACAGAAAATGTTTCTGATGTAGTGAACATGGGAGATGTTTTCGAAGTGAAGTACCTGGGCATTGATCCAAAAACAAGAAAACCTAAAGTTTCAAGAAAAGCATTGCTTGAAAAGCCTGAAGGATATTCTCCAAGACCACCAAGAGACAATAACCGTGACGGAGGAAGACGTGATAGTCGTGACAACCGTGGACGTGATGACAGATCTCGTGGAGGGAACAGAGACAGGAACAGGGAAGACAGGAACTAAAAAAACTGTTTTTACATAAATACGGAGCGCCCTGCTAATTAGCTGGGCGCTCTTTTTTTATGGATATTAGGGATTTGTAAGGATTAAAGCACAGAAAAACTCCCATTTTACAGAAGAACCAATTATTTTTTTCCTTATCTTTATTTCTTGTGTAACATTTTCCCGCCTCTTTACGTATAACTATCTACAAGAGTTATTCACAATAAAATCCAAGGAGACGATAGATGAGACAACTTAAAATTACGAAGCAGGTAACAAACCGTGAAACTGCTTCGCTGGATAAGTATTTGCAAGAAATTGGTAAAGTTGACCTGATCACTGCCGATGAAGAGGTGGAACTGGCACAACGAATAAAAGCGGGTGATGACCGTGCTTTAGAAAAGCTAACAAAGGCAAACCTGCGTTTTGTGGTATCTGTAGCGAAACAATATCAAAACCAGGGCTTGACCCTTCCCGACCTTATAAATGAAGGTAATTTAGGATTAATTAAAGCTGCCAAACGATTTGATGAGACCCGTGGTTTCAAATTCATATCCTATGCCGTTTGGTGGATCCGTCAGTCTATACTTCAGGCACTGGCCGAGCAGTCAAGAATTGTGCGTCTGCCTTTGAACAAGATTGGTTCAATCAACAAGATCAATAAGACCTTTGCTTTTTTAGAGCAATCACATGAGCGTCCGCCTTCCGCAGAAGAGATCGCCAAAGAACTTGACATGACCATTAACGATGTTAAGGAGTCCATGAAGAATTCGGGCCGTCACGTATCAATGGACGCCCCTCTTGTAGAAGGTGAAGATTCAAACCTTTATGATGTTCTTCGTTCAGGGGAATCACCAAACCCTGACAGGGAATTACTTCATGAATCTTTACGTACTGAGATCGAAAGAGCTCTGGAGACCTTAACCCCACGTGAGGCAGATGTTATTCGCTTATATTTTGGGTTGGGGGATCAACATCCAATGACCCTGGAAGAAATTGGTGAGACTTTTGATCTTACCAGAGAAAGAGTCAGACAGATCAAAGAAAAAGCTATCAGAAGATTAAAACATACTTCAAGAAGCAAGATCTTGAAAACATACCTGGGATAATTCCCGGTAAAGATGACCAACAGTTTTAAAGAACTGTTCGTTTTTTGATTGATTGATGATAGAACCCCGGAGTGATTACCGGGGTTCATTTTTTTACAGATTTGCCCAATCTGAATTCCCAATGATACCAAGAGCCATTAGGATCAAAATGATCACCACAACCAGCACAGCCACAAGGCATCCCATTCTACCGTATTTTCTTTTATTTGATTTTTCCTCCACTTCCATAGTGTTCTCTTTTAAATTATATTCCTGAAGTTACAAAATTCCTTATTTTCTTAACCTCCTTAGTCTATAAAACCCTCATTAGCATAATTCTTGTTACTTTTGCAAAACACACACAATTTATGAGCACGAAACTTATTGCCCCCTCTGTTTTAGCAGCAGATTTCGGAAACCTGCAGCGGGACCTTGAAATGATCAATAACAGTGAAGCCGACTGGTTTCATATAGATATCATGGACGGAGTCTTCGTTCCTAATATCTCCTACGGAATGCCTGTGCTGGAAGCGATCAACAGGCACGCAAAAAAAACGATTGATGTTCATCTTATGATCGTTGACCCCGACAGGTACATTAAAGAATTTGCAGCTTTGGGAGCCGATATCCTTTCGGTGCACTATGAGGCCTGCACCCATTTACACAGAACGCTGCAGGCAATCAAAGCTGAAGGCATGAAAGCCGGAGTAGCAATCAATCCACACACCTCTGTAGATCTACTGGAAGATGTAATTGGAGATATCGATCTGGTGTGTATGATGAGTGTCAATCCGGGATTTGGAGGTCAAAGCTTCATTGAAAACACCTTTAAAAAAGTAAAAAAACTGAAGCAGATCATAGAACGCAACAATGCCTCTACTCTCATAGAAGTTGATGGTGGGGTAACCGATAAAAATGCCGCCCGGTTAATAGAAGCCGGTGCAGATGTGTTGGTGGCAGGCAGCTTTGTTTTTAAAGCCGAAGATCCTACCCAAACGATCAAAAACCTGAAAGCCCTTGTCAATTCATAAGGAGGAGGAAATATTCGACCTTGTTATTGTAGGCGGTGGACCTATTGGCATTGCCTGTGCTTTGGAGGCCAAAAAGAAAGGGCTTTCCTATCTCATTTTAGAAAAGGGCACGCTGGTGAATTCGTTGTACAACTACCCGTCAAACATGACCTTCTTTTCGACTTCGGAAAAGCTTGAACTGGATGAAATTCCTTTTATCAGTATTAATCCGAAACCGCACAAACAGGAGGCCTTAGAGTACTATAGAAGGATTGTTACTTCAAATCATCTTAAAATTCAGCTTTTTGAAAAGGTAGAAAAAATCCAGACTTTAGATAACGATCTCCACAAGATCACCACTTCTAAGGGAAACTACAGTACCAAAAATGTGATTATTGCCACAGGATTTTATGACATCCCTAATTATTTAAATATTCCCGGTGAGGACCTGCCTAAGGTAGCCCATTATTACGGTGATCCTCATTTCTATGCCACGCAGAAGACCATAGTGGTAGGCGCCAGTAATTCGGCTGTAGATGCCGCACTGGAGATCTATAGAAAAGGTGGAGATGTGACTATGATCGTCCGCGGACCTGCGATTGGGGAACGGGTAAAATACTGGGTGAAGCCAGATATTGATAACCGGATTGATGAAGGCAGCATTAAAGCCGTATTTAATGCAGAGATCAAAGAGATCAGGGAAAATGAGGTGGTCATCTCTTCCAAAGATGGAGAGCAGGTCCTGGAAAACGACTGGGTGCTCCTGTTAACCGGCTACCGACCGAATTTCGAATTCCTGAAAAACATCGGGATCAAATTATCTGAAGACGGCAGAAAGATCCCCCGGTACAACCCCGAAACCATGGAATCTAATGTAAAAGGTATTTATCTCGCCGGGGTCATTTGCGGCGGTACCGAAACCCACAAGTGGTTCATTGAAAACTCCCGGGTACATGCTGAAATGATCGTAGAAGACATAGTTAACAAGTTAGGAGAACAAAGTCATCAACGTTAACCAATCCCCTCGTCCCGTCGTCCCGTCGTCTCCCCGTCTCCCCAGTCCTCTCACCCGCTCGTTACCAAAAAACTTTTATAATTTTGATAAATATGGGATCTAAGCGAACTATATGGACCATAGGTCATTCCACTCATCCTCTGGAGGAGTTCGTGGAATGGTTAAAAGCACATAAGATAGAAGCTGTTGTTGATATTCGACGTTATCCCGGTTCCCGTAAATATCCGCACTTTAACAAGGACTCGATGGAACAGTCCCTGCCTAAAAATGATATTTTGTATTTCCATTTTGAGAAACTGGGCGGCAGGCGTAAGGCAAAACCCGATTCTGTAAACCAGGTATGGCGGCATCCTTCCTTTCGCGGGTACGCTGACTATATGGAAACCGCTGAATTTAAAACTACTGTAGAAGAACTTAAAGCCATTGCTTCTGAAAAACGTACCGCCATCATGTGTTCTGAAGCAGTGTGGTGGAGTTGTCACCGTGCGATGATATCAGATTATCTTAAAGCCGACAACTGGGAAGTACTTCATATAATGGGAAAAGATAAAACTACTGAGCATCCTTACACAAAACCCGCAAAGATTGAAAACGGGAAGTTGGTTTATAAGGAATAAAGCTTTAAAACCCAAAATTCCCTCCTAATCGATCATGGACAATTGAATTCGCTTCCGCTGCTCATCAACTTCCATCACCCTTACCTGTACGTGCTGGTGTAGTTTGACCACAGAATTTACATCACTCACGAACTCATTTGCCAGTTTTGAGATATGTACGAGCCCGCTTTCCTTGATACCGATATCTACAAAACATCCAAAGTTAGTAATGTTGTTTACGATCCCCGGCAATTTCATTCCCGGGTTCAGGTCCTTAATAGACTTCACGTTGGGATCAAACTCAAAGACCTTAGCTGACTTTCTCGGATCTACTCCAGGTTTTTCCAACTCATGCAAAATGTCATTTATAGTAGGTAAACCTATCGTTTCAGAAATGTAATTTTCGGGAGTGATTTTGGAAATGAGGGCTTTGTTGCCAATAATTTCTTTTAGGTCCACCTTTAGATCGGTGGCCATTTTTTCCACGACCCCATAGCTTTCAGGATGGACAGCGGAATTATCGAGCAGGTTTTCAGAAATTGGTACTCTTAGAAAACCTGCGGCCTGTTCAAAAGCCTTTGCACCTAGGCGCGGAACTTTCAGCAGTTCCTTTCGGGAAGAAAACTCTCCTTTTTCGCTGCGGAAGTTGATGATATTTTCGGCTAATGCGGGGCCGATCCCGGAAACATAGCTCAATAACGGTGCACTGGCAGTGTTCAGGTTCACACCTATTGAATTCACACAGCTCTCAACAACACGGTCAAGTTCATTTTTCAGTTTTGCCTGGTCCACGTCGTGTTGGTACTGCCCCACTCCAATGGCTTTCGGATCTATTTTTACCAGTTCAGCCAGGGGATCTGCCAATCGGCGGCCAATGGAGACTGCTCCTCTTACCGTAACGTCAAACGTAGGAAATTCTGCTCGGGCTATTTTTGAAGCTGAATAAACTGAAGCTCCAGCCTCATTGACCATAAAGACCTGCACATCCCTGTCAAAATGTATTTTTTTGATGAAAAATTCTGTTTCCCGGGAAGCTGTCCCATTACCAATCGCAATAGCCTCAATGTTGTAGGCATTGACCAGTGATTTTACTTTTTTGGAAGCCATTGCCACTTCCTTTTGCGGCGGATGCGGATAAATGGTCTCGTTATGCTGCAAATTGCCTTGTTCGTCAAGGCAAACCAGTTTACAACCCGATTTAAATCCGGGGTCAAGCGCCAAAATCCTCTTTGAGCCTAGCGGGGGAGCTAAAAGTAATTGTCTAAGGTTATCTGCGAAGACCTGAATGGCTCCTTCATCTGCTTTTTCCTTTGCTGAGGCCATGGCCTCATTCGAAAGTGCCGGATGCAGAAACCTTTTGTAAGCATCATTAATGGCTTCTTCCACTAAAGGGGTACAACTGGTTTTTGCTCCTTTCAGAATAAATTGGTCAATGATCTGTAAAGCATCTTCTTTTTCAACTTCTACCTTCACTCTCACAAAACCTTCTTTTTCAGCCCTGAGAATTGCCAGTAATCTGTGGGAAGGTATCTTGTTCAGGCTTTCCTTCCAGTCAAAATAATTCCGGTATTTCTGGGCATTCTCCTCTTCTATTTTCTTTTTAACCTCCTTTGAAATTATTTCGGCCTGCTTTTGAAAAAGCTTCCGAAGCTGGTTTCGAACCCCCTCATGTTCATTGATCCATTCAGCAGCAATATCTTTGGCTCCCTGCAGGGCTGCTTTGGCAGACAGCAATTCCTTCCCGGTATATTTTTGGGCCACAGCTTCTATATTTTCTGAATTCTGTGCCATCAGTATCTTTGCCAGGGGTTCTAAGCCGAGTTCCCGGGCAATGTCTGCTTTTGTTTTTCGCTTCTTTTTATAAGGAAGATATAAGTCTTCCAATCGTGAAAGATCGGCCGCAGATTTTATCTTTTTCTCCAGCTCAGGAGTGAGGGCATCCTGTTCAGAAATAGCTTTTAAAACAGTCGCTTTCCGTTTCTTCAGTTCCTCGTATTCAGTTTTAAATTTAAGAATTTCCCCTATCTGGACTTCATCAAGATCGCCGGTAATTTCTTTCCTGTACCGGGAAATAAAAGGAATGGTAGCACCTTCTGCCAAAAGCTGCACCGTATTCTTTACGTTTTTTACGGGTAAATGAGAGCGGAAAACAATGAAGTCTATTGTGGTCATGACCGGAATTTTGGAACCCAAAGATAAACTACCTGTGATAGAATGTAAATCACCGGGAATAAAAAAAACCTTCTGAGGGGCATCAGAAGGCTTTTAAATTGGGTAGTACTGCAGGTTTAAACAAGGACTACGTCATCGATTTTGGCAGCAGAATTATTGCCTGCAAGTAACTTCCCATAAAATTTCAGGTCTTGATCACTTTTTCTAAAGGTCCTGGACAGTTGTGATACTGTCTCTCCCAGCTTGAACTTTTGAACCGTGATCTTGGGATAACTGTCTATGGCTTCCTGGTCTTCAACCCCCACTTCAATAGTGCCGGTCTTTTTGTCGTAACAAACAAATCGCGCCTGAAAATTGTGCATGATCAATTGATGCAAGGTCTGTGGCAATTCGTCACATTCCATACATTCTTCTATCTGGTGCGGCAACATTCTCTGCAGCTCGCTGTGAATTTGGTTTCTACTCTGGTATGAAGTCATAACAATCATTTTTCAATTTTTATTAAAAGTAGGGTAGTTCATCAATGTGCCGATACTTTTTAATTCAGGTTTAACTTTTTCAGCAGCCATTCATTAAGCAGCTGTTAAAAAACTAAAGCAAATTCTGTCAGAAAATCCATGTAACGCAAAATTGTCTGTCTAATAACCTTCAAGTTAGGGTATTATTATTATTCGGAAGGAAAACAACTACATTAAATCATTTCCGCCAGCCCTGTATTTCAGAAAAGTAATTTTATCTTGGTACTATCCTTGCCGAGGTTATAAAACACGAAAATCAGCATCAATGAAAGCTTTACATGAGAAGGAGTTTAAAAATGAATTTACCCGCACCTTTGCGGGTGACCATACAGGAGACCGCACGCCCCGGCAAACTCCCGGAGTCCTGTACAGTAAGGCTGCACCTACTCCTGTTCCCAAACCAGAGATTTTAGCCTGGACCAATGACCTTGCAGCCGATCTTGAGATCTCTTCTCCTTCTAAGGAAGATATATTGATATTGGCAGGCAATAAAATTACCTCTGAAATGTTCCCTTATGCGGCCTGTTATGCCGGGCATCAATTTGGTCATTGGGCAGGACAGTTAGGTGACGGTAGGGCGATCACCCTGGGTGAACTGGAATCTAAAAAAGGAGTTTTTGAGCTGCAGTTAAAAGGAGCCGGTCCTACGGCATACTCCCGTAGGGCAGATGGCCGGGCGGTATTGCGATCCTCTGTGCGCGAATACCTTATTAGCGAGGCAATGCATCATCTGGGAATACCCACTACCCGGGCCCTAAGCCTGGTGACCACGGGTGAAAAGATACTGCGGGATATGTTCTATAACGGAAATCCTCAATATGAACCCGGGGCCATTGTTACCCGCGTCGCCCCTTCTTTTCTGCGCTTCGGAAGTTTTGAATTATTGGCAGCCCAACGCGAGAACGAAAAATTAAGGCAACTGGCAGACTGGACAATCGCCCGTTACTACCCCCACCTTACCGGCGAAAACAAGGTACTTTCTTTTTTCCAGGAAATTGTAGAAAAGACGGCCCTGTTAATGGTTGAATGGCAGCGAGTGGGGTTTGTGCATGGCGTAATGAATACAGATAATATGTCGGTCCTGGGTCTAACCCTTGATTACGGACCCTTTTCTTTCCTCGACAATTACGATCACAACTTCACTCCCAATACCACTGATCTTCCCGGCCGCCGCTATGCCTTCGGAAATCAGGCCTCAGTAGCTTACTGGAACCTTGGAAAATTGGCAAATACCCTTTCCCTGCTTTTCGAGGAACCCGAAATGCTTGAGGAAGCACTGGCCTCATATGAAGAAATATTCTGGAATGGGTACTACAGAATGATGGGGAAAAAACTTGGATTGGATAAAGTTGAAAAAGCTGATAAAGACCTGATCTCCGAATTTGAAAAAACCCTGTCTGAGATCCAGCCGGATATGACTCTTTTCTACCGACTCCTCGCCGGGGTTACTGCGGAAACTAAAGAAGACCAGATAATGTCTCATTTCAAGGAAGCCTTTTACAATGATCTGGATGACTCTGAAGCTATGACCTTTAAAAATCTCATCCTGGCATATTCCCGAAGACTACAAAATATTAGTATTTCCCGGGAAAACTCTGTAACCATAATGAACAGGAACAACCCCCGAATTATACTGCGGAATTATCTTTTACACCAGGCAATAGAGGAACTTGAAAAAGGCAAGAATGACTTGTTTGTACAATTACAGGAGGCGCTTAAAAACCCTTATTCTTCCGAAGGCTATGAGAGTCTTGTGACAAAAAGGCCCGACTGGGCTTCTCAAAAACCCGGTTGTTCCATGCTATCCTGCAGTTCCTAACATTTCAATCGTAATCCAATTCCAGATTTAAATGTTAAATTTTTAGTCAGAAATAGATCAGTGATGTCCCGACAGAATAAGTTTTTGAGGTTCAGGTTCAGAGATTTAACAGCAACTCGTTTGTAGGAATCATAAAATTTTCTAAATTAGATGTCCATTCTCTTTTAGAGAATTTTTTAGAAGTAGAGTCGAACCTTAAAAATTCACAAGATGAGCACAGAAGAAAAAGATTCCAAGAATAAGGAGAAGGTATCGATCCTCGAAGCCTGGTCAGACAACCTGCTGGCAGCTGCATTTTTTATTTTTCTGGTGCTGCTCGGCTTTATCGCATAATCGTACTCACCTTACGTCCATATCAGGATCTCTGACTCCATAGACGTGACCTGTTAATTGATCATTGGTTTTGATCATTGATTGGATTGACTTCGTCTTTCCCTGGGTGTCTCGCCTGAAAATAGAAAGTCCGCAACGCCTTCAGCGTAGCGCTTTTTGGTTCCCTTTCGAAGCTTTGAGCAAGCTCAGCTTTCCGGAAGGGATTGACTTCGTCTTTCCCTGGGCGCCTCGCCTGAAAATAGAAAGTCCGCAACGCCTTCAGCGTTGCACTTTTTTGTTCCCTTTCGAAGCTTTGAGCAAGCTCAGCTTTCTTAAAAGGATTGACTTCGTCTTTCCCTGGGCGCCTCGCCTGAAAATAGAAAGTCCGCAACGCCTTCAGCGTTGCTCTTTTTTGTTCCCTTTCGAAGCTTTGAGCAAGCTCAGCTTTCTTAAAAGGATTGACTTCGTCTTTCCCTGGGCGCCTCGCCTGAAAATAGAAAGTCCGCAACGCCTTCAGCGTTGCGCTTTTTTGTTCCCTTTCGAAGCTTTGAGCAAGCTCAGCTTTCTTAAAAGGATTGACTTCGTCTTTCCCTGGGTGTCCCGACTGAAAATAGAAAGTCCGCAACGCCTTCAGCGTTGCACTTTTTTTTGTTCCCTTTCGAAGCTTTGAGCAAGCTCAGCTTTCTTAAAAGGATTGACTTCGTCTTTCCCTGGGCGCCTCGCCTGAAAATAGAAAGTCCGCAACGCCTTCAGCGTTGCGCTTTTTTGTTCCCTTTCGAAGCTTTGAGCAAGCTCAGCTTCTTCAGGGAACAAAAAAGTCCGCACTTTCGTGCGGACGTTCTGCTTTAAGTGACCCCGGCAGGATTCAAACCTGCAACCCTCAGAGCCGAAATCTGATGCGCTATTCAGTTGCGCCACGGGGCCTAATAAATTTTTTTCTCCACCTTCTTCCTGCAGCCGATTTCAAGTACTTTTCTCTCTTCCTCGCTAATTCTCTCGAATCTAACGATTCATTGTAGACCATTTCCCAAGGCCTGTATGCCTTTGTTGATCTGTTTTTCCCATTATTATGCTCTTCCAGCCTTCTGTTGAGAGCATCTGTCATTCCGATATAATATTCATCGAAATTAGAACTATAAATAACATAAACATAGTACATAGCTAAATGTTTATGCGCCCCGCCCGAACGTACCGTTCGGTACGGGCGGGTATTCAGTTGCGCCACGGGGCCTTTTAAGAAGGCGCAATTTACATAAAAACTTTAAACTGCGACAAAGAAAAATCTGCCATTTCCAACTAATATAAAAGGTGAATTAATACCTCTATACTTTAAACCTGTTGCCTCTAAATTCGTATTTCTAACTTCCCAATTTCCTCTTCACTACTACAGAAATGGTCTTCCCGTCAGCTTTTCCGGCAAGTTCCTTTGAAGCCATTCCCATAACCTTCCCCATATTCTGCATCCCGGTTGCACCGGTCTTGCTAATGATGTCTTCAACTTCTTTTTCTATCTCTTCTTCGCTCATCTGTTTCGGAAGGAACTGTTCTATCACTGCTGCCTGTTCAAGCTCAGGGCCGGCCAGGTCTTCTCTTCCCTGCTCCTTATATATTGCCGCGCTTTCCTTACGCTGCTTTACCAGCTTTTGAAGCAATTTTAATTCTTCTTCCTCATTCAAACCATCTTTCCCTGCAGCATCTGTCTGCGCGAGAAGTATAGCACTTTTAACTGCTCTTAAGGCTTCCAGCCTGGTGCTGTCTTTAGCTCTCATGGCAGCTTTCATTTCGGTCATTACTTTATCCTGTAAACTCATTTCCGTAAATTTTAGTAATTGCGAAGATACTTACTTAAATGCCCCAAAGCAAGAGGGGATCTTTCCTGAATATAAAATAAAAAACCCGAAACCGGGGGGCTGGCTTCGGGCTTAAAAAATAGTTGGGGAACTATTTAATCAACATTGTCGTGCAAATAAGAATTGTTGGTTCTGAATCTTATTTCGTCATCCTCTCCGGTACCTAAGGTGGTACGGGACATTCTTTCCTCCCCCGGACGGGTATTGTCAAGCTCTATGCCATGACGTTTATACGCCGGTTGTTTTTCAAACTCATCAACCTTTGACAGGTTATTCCTGAACTTATAGTTGAATTCTTTCATTTTGGCCCTTCTTTCCGCAGCCCGCTCTATGAGGTTCTCAGAAATTGGATTGTTGAAAGGATCTACTTCTTCAGGAGTAGTTTTTGGTTCCTCTGTTTTGGGAGATTGACTCACAGGCTTTGAAGCAGGAACCGGATTTCTTTCCGGTGCAGGCTCAACCTGAGGTTTACTTTTAAGTTCTGGTTCAGGTTCTGTTTTCTGCTTCGGAGTTGGATTCGAATTTTTGAGCATCTGCTCCACCTCCATGTAATCGCTCAGAGAATAACGGGTCACCCCATTTTGATTATGTTTGGCAACGGGAGAAACCTCTTTAGGCTCGTTCACCTCAAGATCCTTTAATTCTTCTTCAGAAAGCCGGTGTACGATCTTTTCCTGTGAAGCATGTGGCTCTTGTTTGTCCTCCTGCACCTTTTGTTGCGGTTTTTCTGCTTCCCGGTTCCTGGTGTCTTCCTGATTCCTGGGAAAGTCAAAAGTGATCATGAACTGCTCCTGGGAAGTCGGTTGAACAACTTCTGGATCAGTTACCTCAATATCTTTTATTGTGTCTGAAATGATGAATTCTTCCTCCACCGGGTTCACCTCCTCATACTCTACGTACATATTCCTTACTTCTTCCGAAGTGGAACTACACTCCGGCTCTTCATCGGCCTCATCCTCCTCTAAAGAAAGGGTATGAACAATCTTCTTCTCCTCCTTTTTGGGTGCAGCATTGTAGGTAGAAGATGTTTTTTTAGGAGACAATTCGTGATCAGCCCTTTGCTCATCTTCAAGCGTATGGATGATTTTCTTCGTCTCGGTATTTACGATCTCATTTTGTTGTTCAACATCAAAACCTGTAGCGATAATGGTAACCGAAATAGAGTCATCGAGACTTTCGTCTTCCCCAACACCCATTATGATGTTGGCACTATGTCCGGCTTCTGCCTGGATGTGGTCACTAATCTCTCCAATTTCATCAATGGTAATTTCTTCGGAACCTGAAATGATAAGCAGCAACACATTTTTGGCTCCGGTTATTTTATTATCGTTAAGCAGTGGGGAATCAAGTGCCTTGGAAATGGCATCCTGAGCACGATTTCCCCCGGTAGCCTGTGCAGATCCCATAATTGCGGTACCACTGTTGCTAAGAACGGTCTTCGCGTCCCGCAAGTCAATGTTTTGCGTGTAGTGATGGGTTATTACTTCGGCTATACCTCGGGAGGCAGTTGCCAGCACTTCATCTGCCTTTGAGAATCCGGCTTTAAACCCGAGATTTCCATAGACCTCACGAAGTTTGTTATTGTTGATTACAATTAAGGAATCCACATGCGAACGCAGGTTCTCCACTCCGTGTTGGGCCTGTTCACATCTTGTTTTACCTTCAAACTGAAATGGTATAGTTACGATCCCCACCGTAAGTATTCCCATATCTTTCGCTTGTTTTGCAATAATAGGAGCGGCTCCTGTACCTGTACCACCACCCATTCCAGCGGTGATGAAGATCATTTTGGTATTGGTATCGAGAAGTCCTCTTATTTCATCAAAACTTTCCTCTGCGGCTTTGCGCCCAACTTCAGGATCAGCGCCTGCACCAAGTCCTTCCGTTTCTCTTACACCAAGCTGGATCTTATTAGGAACCGGGCTGTTTTCAAGTGCCTGTGCATCTGTGTTGCAGATCACGAAATCAACACCTTTGATCCCTTGCTGGAACATGTGATTAATCGCATTGCTACCGCCTCCACCTACACCAATAACTTTTATAACGTTCGATTGATTCTTGGGGAGATCGAATGAAATGTTTCCGAATTCTGTGCTGCTCATAAATTCTGTTTTACTGGTTGTTTACTTCTTTTTCTTCTTTTCATAGTATTTTATCTGCCGAACTTTCAGATCATTCGGCGTTGTCTAAAAAATCCTTGAACTTTTCAAACCATTTTTCAAATATTGTTCTTCGCGGCTGACTGATCGTTTGGTGCTCTTCCTTCACTTCTTCTCTTTCTATCCCATTATCTGCCGCGATCTCATCTTCGGCCGCTTCTTCCATGAGTTCCTCATGAGGCTGTTTCTTAACGATTTCAAGACTATTCAGAACGAGTCCTACCGCCGTAGCATAGACCGGACTGGTCGTCTCTGAATCGCTGTCGCCAGCCAGGTGCTCATTTGGATATCCAATCCTCGTGTCCATACCGGTGATGTATTCTACCAGCTGTTTGATATGCTTTAGTTGTGCGCCTCCACCTGTTAATACGATTCCCGCAATCAATTTTTTCTTCTGCTCCTCGTGACCGTAATTCTTGATCTCCAGATAAACCTGCTCAACGATCTCCACTACACGGGCGTGAATGATCTTTGAAAGGTTCTTAAGAGTGATCTCTTTTGGTTCCCTTCCACGCAACCCGGGAATAGAAACGATCTCATTATCCTTATTTTCTCCCGGCCAGGCCGATCCGAATTTCACTTTCAATAACTCCGCCTGCTTTTCAATGATCGAACAGCCTTCCTTGATGTCTTCTGTGATCACACCACCTCCGAACGGTATCACAGCAGTATGTCTTATGATCCCATCCTTGAAAATAGCAAGGTCTGTGGTACCACCCCCTATATCTACAAGGGCTACGCCGGCCTCTTTCTCTTCCTGACTCAACACTGCGTTCGCAGAAGCCAGCGGCTCCAGAGTAACTGCAGAAAGTTCAAGCCCTGCACTTTTCACACATCTGCCTATATTCCTGATAGAAGAAACCTGGCCAACCACTACGTGGAAATTTGCTTCCAGCCTTCCTCCGTACATTCCGATAGGCTCTTTGATCTCTGCCTGCCCGTCTACTTTGAATTCCTGCGGAAGTACATGAATGATTTCTTCCCCCGGAAGCATTACCAGTTTGTGAACCTGGTTACAAAGCTGCTCAATATCTGAAGCGTCAATCACCTCATCCGGATTTGGGCGGGTAATATAATCGCTGTGCTGTAAACTTCGAATGTGCTGGCCGGCAATGCCTACCACCACATCTTTTATTTTCATCCCGGAATCGGCTTCAGCTTCCTGAATAGCCTGCTGAATGGATTGTATGGTCTGGGTGATATTATTCACCACCCCCCTGTGTACTCCAAGGCTTTTGGCCTTTCCAATCCCGATGATCTCCATTTTTCCGTAATCATTCTTACGGCCGATCATGGCAACGATCTTGGTAGTTCCTATATCTAACCCTACTGCGATGTCGTTTTGTTCCATATTTTACTTTTTAGTGCACACAACCTGGTCCCCAAATTGTAGATCCACTTTTTGATATGCGTCCAGCTTCTTATCCTTCATTGCTTTTTGATAGAAAGCTTTAAAATTTTTAAACTTCGTTTGAATTTCGCTTACTGTTCCCAACATCACCACAAAATCAAGTTTTCTGAGGTAAATTTCATACTTGCCGTTTGATAACCGGTGAAGGCCTGTCACGTGCCTGGTAAGGAACTCATCATTCCCAATAAAATTCACCAATGGATGTACTTCCTGCAGGTGTTCTTCTGTTACTCCCGTTACCAAAGGGACCCTGGCAGAATGAAATTCTGAGAGCGGCATTTTTTCACCATTTCGGTCCAGGTAATATTGTACATTTCCCATCATTCTGGCCAATGGTTTTCTCTGGGTGATACTGGCTCCCATTTTTCCGTCTACCGTCATGAAAACCTCAGCATTTTCAACCATTTCGTGTGCTTCCAGCAGGGTTTCCACCCTATTCAAATCTAACTTTTCTTTCCCTACACTTCGAACCCTTACTTCATTTTGTATTAACAATTTATTAACCGCTTCTTCAGTGAGATAGAGGTTTTCACTGTTGGTGAAATTTAGATTTACTTCGGAAAGTACGCGGGAATTATTGCGTTTTTCAGCGAATGCAAATAAAAAGAACACAGCGCCAATGAGCAAGAATGTTTTTATGTAATTCCAGTTAATTTTCACCTGTCAGTTTTTTCCTTATTTTTTCGACTTCCTCACCAATATCACCGGCTCCCATAAGAACCACGACCTCAGGTTCCTTACTTTTGATCACCGCTGAAAGTTCTTCTTTCCCAACCAGTTGTTTATTCGGGTTTGTTATTTTTTTAAAAAGCCATTCCGAAGTGATCCCTTCAATGGGCTCCTCCCTTGCCGGATAAATATCCAGTAAGAGTATCTCATCAAAGAGACCAAGGCTTTTTGCAAAGTCATCTGCAAAGTCCCTCGTCCGGCTGAAAAGGTGCGGCTGAAAGACCGCCAGTACTCTTTTCCCGGGATGCATTTCACGTATTGCCTGGTGCACTGCAGTTATTTCTGCAGGGTGATGTGCATAATCATCAATCAGCACCAACTTATCTGTATTTATCCTGTAGGAGAACCTACGCTCTACTCCCTTAAATGAAGCCAGAGCTTCGGCAAGCAATTCGGGGGGGGCACCGAATTCAAGTGCCATTGCCAAAGCCATGACCGCATTTTGGAGATTATGTTTTCCCGGTAGCCTGAGCATAAGATCCGGATAGGTTTTTTCAATTGTTTTAAGGTCGAAATGATAACATCCATTCTCAATTTTCACATTTTGGGCACTCACATCGGCGTTGTCTTCAACTCCAATGGATATGCCTTGTAACGGAAGGCCATTGGAAAAGAACAGTTTCCCGTCTTCAGCCACCAAAGCTGCAAAAGCATGAAAGGATTCCTTTATCTGGGCATCTTCTCCATAAATGTCTAAATGGTCGGCATCCATAGAGGTGATGGCGGCCAGATTTGGTTCCAATTGCAGGAAGGAACGGTCAAATTCATCGGCTTCCACAACCATGACCTTATCTCCCGATAGAATCAGGTTGGAATTATAATTTTCACTTATTCCTCCCAAAAAGGCGGTCACCTCTGCTCCCGTTGCTTTCAGCAAATGGGCCAGCATTGTGCTGGTGGTGGTTTTTCCATGAGTACCGGCCACCGCAAGGGTAAAATGATGTTTAGTAAGGTTTCCAAGAACCGCAGCTCTTTTTTCCATTTGGTAACCTGCAGCGACGAAATGATTGTATTGTTTGTTGTCCCTGGAAATGGCCGGCGTATAAACCACCAAAGTATCCCCTTCGTTAAAACCTGAAGGCAGGTCCTCCACTTCTTCCGATGTGATCACCGGAATGCCTTCAGTTTCCAACCGGGAGGTAAGTTCGGTTCTGTGACGGTCATATCCCGCCACATTCTTCCCCTGGGAACTGAAATACCGGGCCAGGGCACTCATCCCTATACCACCTATCCCGATGAAATATATATTCTTTATGTACTCGTAGTATGCCATTTAGCTTACAGGTGTAATTAATTTTTCAACTTCATCTACGATGTTGGCCGTAGCGAAAGGCTTCGCCAGCTTCTTGATATTTTTGCTAAGGCTCTGCATTTTGTCCTCCGCCTCCACCAGCGGAAAGAAAATTGATCTGAAACCCTGCTCCAGGTGACTTTCTGAAAGCACCACCGCAGCATCTTTTTCGGCCACCGCCATTGCGTTCTTTGTCTGGTGATCTTCGGCAACGTTTGGCGACGGAATAAAAACTACGGGTTTACCCACAATACATAATTCCGAAACTGTGCCTGCCCCGGCTCTGGAGATGATAATATCTGCCGCCGCATATGCCATGTCCATACGTTTCAAAAAGGCGAAAGTCTGCACATTATTTTTTTCTGCGTATTTTTTGTACTCTTCATAATACAGGCTTCCGGTCTGCCATATCAATTGCAGATCATTCTTCCCGAATTCTTTTATATTCTCTTCCACCAACCTGTTTATCATGCGGGCACCCAGGCTTCCACCCAGTACAAGCACGGTTTTCTTAGTTGGATCAATTCCGAAGAAAGCAAGGGCTTCTTCCCTCTTATTTGCGACATCCAACAGATCCTGGCGTACAGGATTTCCCGTCAATACGATCTTTTCCGCAGGAAAGAATCTCTCCATTCCCGGATAGGCAGTGCAAATAACATTAGCTCCTCCGGCAAGTAACTTATTGGTAATACCCGGATATGAATTCTGTTCCTGGATCACCGTAGGAATCTTTTCCCGATGCGCCATTTGTAAAAGTGGTCCGCTGGCAAAGCCGCCTGTCCCGATAACCACATCTGGCCTGAATTTTTTGATGATATCCCTGGCCTTCCAGAGGCTCTTAACCAATTTCACAGGAAACAGCAGGTTTTTGGCAGTAAGCCTGCGCTGAAGTCCGCTTATCCACAAACCTTCTATCTTGTAACCTGCCTCAGGTACTTTCTGCATTTCCATACGGTCCTGTGCCCCTACAAAAAGGATCTCTGCCGACGGATATCGCAGTTTTATTTCATTGGCAATAGAGATCGCCGGGTAAATATGTCCCCCCGTACCGCCTCCGGAAATGATTACTCGCAGATCTTTTTTCATATTGCCTCACTTAAAATTTCAAGCGGATTATCATCATCCGCAGAACGTTCTTCCCGTTCCAGTTTCTGGATCTCCTCCTGGCGTTTCGCACTTACACTCAACACGATTCCCAGGGCTAAACACGTCATCCATATCGAGGATCCCCCGCTACTTATCAACGGCAAAGTTTGACCAGTCACAGGGAAAAGTTCTACCGCAACTGCCATGTTCACCAGCGCCTGGAAAATTATGGGCAGACCCACGCCTATAGCCAGCAGTTTCCCAAAGACAGTATCTGCCTTGGTTGCCACTATGATAATTCTGAAAAATAACATAAGGTATGCCAGCATAACCCCGAAAGCCCCAATCAAACCCATTTCTTCTACGATGATCGCATAAATAAAATCTGAAGATGATTGTGGCAGGAAGTTTCGCTGTACGCTTTTGCCTATTCCCACTCCGGTTATTCCTCCACTTGCAATGGCGATCTTTGCTTTTTCTATTTGATAATCTGCCTCTGTGTCCTCGTCATTTGCAAAGTTCTCAACCCTGCTAATCCATGTATCTACCCGGTTGGGGAACAGCCCAGGAAAGGCTTTTGCCGTAAGCATAAAGATCGAGAGGAAGATGATCCCTGTAAAGAGAATCCCCAGAAGGTATTTTACCGGGTAACCACCTATGAACACTACCAGCAAAACCATCGCGAAAAGTATGGCTGTGGTGGAGAAGTTGGCTGGCAAAATAAGTCCCAGCACAAGGGCCACCGGCACCCACAGGGGGAGTATGGATTCCTTGAAAGAAAAGGTTTTATCCTTCATTTTGGCCATATACCTTGCCACATAGGTGATCAGCACAACCGATGCCAATGTGGAGGTCTGGAAAGTCTTGTTGAGAAAAGGTAAGGAGATCCACCTGCTGGCATTGGCCCCTTCTATTACCGTTCCCTGCGAGACCGTATAGATAAGCAGGAGGATGAGTACCGGGAGCACCAGGATGGAAAGACCAATAAAGTAGTGATAGGGTACCTTATGTACAAAGAACATTATGACAAACCCCAGGAACAGGTAGATAAAATGATTGACCAGGTAATGGAAAGTGCTTCCATCCCCATAGAGATAGGCAAGATTACTACTCGCGCTGTAGACCGGCAAAAATGAAAATATTGCCAACAATCCGGCCGACGCCCAAATAGTTTTATCTCCTTTTATCCTGGAAAAAAAGTCGGTCATTGAAAATGCTCTTTTTAAAGTATTTTATTAATTATAAATTTCTTACTGCTTCCTTGAATTGTCTTCCCCGGTCTTCATAATTCTTGAACAGGTCAAAACTTGCACAGGCAGGAGAGAGCAATACGGTATCGCCTCTTTCCGCAAGCTTGTATGCCTGCTTCACTGCATCTTCCATTGAACGCGTTTCAACGATGGTATCGACACAGTTCCCAAAAGCTTCCAGGATTGGCGTATTATCTACCCCAAGACAGATGATGGCTTTAACTTTTTCGTTCACGAGCTGTAAAAGGTCTGAGTATTCATTTCCTTTATCTACACCGCCCACGATCCATACGGTTTCAGACTCCATACTCTCAAGGGCGTAATAGGTAGCGTTCACATTAGTGGCCTTGGAATCATTGATGTATTGAACGTTGTTTATCTTAAGCACCTTTTCCAGCCTGTGCTCCACTCCCTGGAAATTGGACAGGCTCTCCCTGATGGTTTCTTTTCTTATTCTTAATAATTGAGCCACAGTAGCTGCTGCCATGGCGTTTTTGGCATTATGTTTCCCCTCTAGGGTAAGGTTTGATGTTGGCATGGTTAATTGGGAATTATCTAGTGTAATAATCATTTTTTCATCCTTGATGAAGGCACCGTTCTCTATCTCCTTCTGAAGTGAAAACGGTAGTTTTCTTGAGCGTATCGTGTTTTTCTTAAGCCATCTTTCTATTACCGGGTCATCGGCATCATATATTAAAAAATCTTCTTCTGTCTGATTTTTGGTGATCCTGAATTTTGAGGCGATATACTCTTCAAAATTGTGCCGGTACCTGTCCAGATGGTCCGGAGTGATATTGGTGATCACAGCAATATGCGGTCTAAAATCTATTATTCCATCCAGCTGAAAACTGCTTAGCTCCAGCACATAATGATCGGCATCTGTTTCGGCCACCTGTTTCGCAAAACTCTGCCCTACGTTTCCGGCCATTCCCACATTCAGGCCTCCATTCTTCAGAATGAAATGGGTGAACTTTGTGGTGGTGGTTTTACCATTGCTTCCGGTTATTCCAATAAGGAGTGCATCTGTGAAACGGGCTGCGAATTCAATTTCAGAAATAACAGGGATTCCTTTTCCTCTTAACAGGTTCACCAAAGGAGCATCCTCAGGTATCCCCGGGCTTTTCATCACCAGGTCTGCTTGAAGGATCTTTTCTTCGGAATGTTTTTCTTCTTCCCACTCAATAGCATGCTTTTCCAGAAGTTGCCTGTAAGCCTCCCCTATCTTACCAAGGTCTGAAACAAACACGCGGTAGCCTTCCTTTTTTGCAAGAATGGCTGTGCCCACTCCGCTTTCCCCTCCACCAAGAATGGCCAGGAATCCGGAAGTGTTTTTTGCGTTATTTGTTTCCTTTTTCTTCACGTTGTTTATCTTAATTTCAATGTAACTACGGTCACGATGGCGAGAAAGATCCCAATGATCCAAAACCTCACAACAATCTTGCTCTCATGAAAACCGGCTTTTTGAAAATGATGGTGCAGCGGGGACATCAGGAAGATCCTTTTTCCTTCCCCATATTTCCTCCTGGTGTATTTAAACCAGCCTACCTGCATCACTACCGACAAATTCTCTATAAGGAACACCCCGCATAAAATGGGTATCAACAATTCTTTTCGGGTGGCCAGTGCAAGCACGGCAATGATCCCACCAATGGTAAGACTCCCCGTGTCCCCCATGAAGACCTGGGCAGGAAAGGTATTGTACCATAAAAATCCTACCAATGACCCTGCAAAAGCAGAAATAAAAATGGTCATTTCCCCGGTTCGGGGTATGTACATTACATTGAGGTAATCTGAAAACACTATGTTACCCGAGACCCAGGCGAAAATACCCAGGGTCAACACGATAATTGCCGAGGTGCCCGCAGCGAGTCCGTCAATTCCATCTGTTAGATTGGCCCCGTTGGAAACCGCAGTTACAATAAAGATCACGATGGGAATAAAGATCAGCCAGGCATACTTTGCCCATTCGGGGTTGATCCAGGAAATAAGGCTCGCGTAGTCAAACTCATTGTTCTTCACGAACGGAATGGTAGTTTTTGTAGATTTTTCTTCAAAAGATGAAGAGATCACAGGGTTATCTGCAGAAGAGATCAACTCCACCGCTTGTGAAGACCTTGGAAGTTGCGGATTCTCATTAATGGTGATATCGGGATGAAAATAAATGGTAGCACCCACAATGATCCCAAGACCAACCTGTCCAATGACCTTAAAAATACCTTTTAGTCCTTCCTTGTCTTTCCTGAAGGTCTTGATGTAATCATCCAGAAAACCAATAGCGCCCATCCATAATGTGGTTACGATCAAAAGGATCACATAGATGTTGTCAAGCTTCGCGAACAACAGTACCGGGATAAGGGTAGCAAGAATGATGATCACCCCACCCATTGTAGGAGTTCCGGCCTTTTCTGTCTGGCCTTCAAGGCCCAGGTCACGCACACTTTCCCCTACCTGCTTTTTCAACAGGTAATTAATAATGCGCTTTCCATAAATGGTCGAAATACCCAGTGAGAAAATGATAGCCATCGCAGACCTGAAGGAAATGTACTGGTACAGTCTTTCTCCAGGGAAGGTATAGGCACTCTCAAGGTATTCGAACAAGTGATATAACATACGCTATTGATTCTTCTCTACAGAAGAGATTTATTTATTCATTTCTTTTAATATCCCGGTCACGATCTTTAGATCATCAAAATCTTTTCGCTCTCCGTTGATCTCCTGATAGGTTTCGTGTCCCTTCCCTGCAATTAGTATAATATCATTCTTACCCGCCATTTGACAAGCAGTTCTTATTGCCTGTTTCCTGTTGGTGACAGAGGTGATCTTTTTAAAATTCTGTGGCTCCACCCCTTTTTCGATCTCTTCAATGATCGCATCGGGATCTTCAGTACGTGGATTATCGCTGGTGAAGACTACTTTTGTACTTAAAGCTGAGGCTATGTGGCCCATCTTAGGTCTTTTAGTGCGATCACGATCTCCTCCGCATCCCACTACGGTGATCAATTCTTCATTTTTGGTACGTATGCTGTTGATCGTCTCCAGGACGTTCTGCAAGGCATCAGGCGTGTGGGCATAATCAACTATCGCAGTAACTTTTCCTTCGGAAATAAAATACTGGAACCGGCCACTCACGGCTTCTAGTTCACTTATATATTTTAGACTTTCAATCGTAGTCAACCCCAATAATTCCGAAGTCGCATAGATAGCCAGGATATTGTAGGCGTTGAAAGTCCCGATCAATTTGGTCCACACCTCTTTGTCATTTATCTTCAGGAATAATCCCCCAAAATCATTTTCCAGTATCTGGGCTTTATAATCGGCTACAGATTTTAACGCGTAGGTGTATTTCTTTGCCCTGGTATTCTGAATCATGACCCTTCCATTCTTGTCGTCAACATTCGTAAGCGCAAACGCCGAAGCCGGCAACTGGTCGAAAAATTTTTTTTTCACATCCCGGTATTCTGCAAATGATTTATGATAATCAAGATGCTCGTGCGTCAAATTGGTGAATATCCCCCCGGCAAATGTGAGTCCGGTGGTTCTGTGTTGAGCAATGCCGTGGCTGCTCACTTCCATAAAGCAAAATTCTACCCCCGCCTCATTCATCTTTCTCAAATATGAATTTATGGTAAGGGAATCGGGGGTGGTATGGGTGGCCTTAAAGCTTTCCTCTGCCACCATCACCTGTACGGTTGAGAGTAATCCTACTTTGAATCCGGCCTTTGTGAATAACTGGTACAACAGCGAGGCCACTGTAGTCTTTCCATTGGTGCCTGTAACGCCAACCAGTTTAAGGTTCTCAGATGGGTTTTCATAGTAATTGGCGGCCATAAAAGCCAGTGCCTGCTGGGAATCTTTAACCTGCACATAGGTTACGCCGTTCACAATCGTGTCTGGCAGTACCTGGCAGATCACAGCCAAAGCACCCTGGTCTACTGCTTTATCAATAAAATCGTGTCCATTGGAGACGGTGCCTTCAATGGCGACAAAAACGTCATTAAGGGAAACCTTCCTGGAGTCAAAATGGATCCCGTTTATAGCCACGGCAGTACTTCCCACCACAGCCTCGAGAGGCACTTTATATAATATGTCTTTTAGAATGTTCACCCTAATTTCAATTTTATAACCTTATTCTCTTCTATTTTGGTCCCCGGTTCTATCGACTGCCCGCTTACTTCCCCTTTTCCTAATAATTGAACCTTGAGGCCCATATTCTCCAGGACCGAGACAGCATCCATGGCTGGCATACCTTTGAGGTTTGGCATTACTTCTTTATACTCTCTTGCGGTTGCAAAATATTTTTGATAATTCTCCTCAACCTCAGGATTGGTAACTTCAAGTGTTTCGAATTCATCGATTACCGGGGTATCTGTAAAGATCTTTTGTGCGATTCTTTTAAAGACAGGTCCGCTAACATCAGCTCCGTAATACCCTACCTTGTTATTTGGTTTGTGAATTACCACGATACAGGAATATTTTGGTTCTTCCACGGGAAAGAATCCCACGAAAGAAGATATATACTGCGGATTGGAAGCCCATCCCTCTTTCCAGTATTCTGTTTGGGCAGTACCTGTTTTTCCTGCCATTGAAAAATTAGGATCATAAAGGCTTTTTCCGGTTCCTCTCTCCACCACGTGCTTCATTAGCTCTGTTACCTTAGAAACGGTCTCAGGGCTGCATATTGCGGGATCGATGACTTTTTTATCAAAGCGCTCAATCGTCTTGTCCCACTCCTTTACCTCTCTTATGAATCTTGGCTTTACCATTTCCCCACCGTTGGCTATTGCATTGTAAAATGTGAGGGTTTGAAGTGGTGTGATCTGTATACTACCATACCCATAAGCCATCCAAGGTAATGAAAGACCAGACCAGGTCTTATCTCCCGGGGTTGGGATATAGGGTATACCTTCTCCTTTTATTGCCAGCCCCAGTTCTTCATGCAGGTGCATTCTCTTAAGGCCATCAACGAACTTTTGAGGCTGATCCTTATAATTCTCGTAGATCATTTTCACTATCCCCACGTTGGAAGAGACCTCAAAGGCTTCAGCTGCAGTGATCTTTCCGTAGCCACCTCTTTTTGAATCCCGCACATTTCTACGGTGAATGGTCATGATCCCGTTCTCGGTATCTACCACAGTACTGGTATCGATCACTTTATCCTCCAGGGCGACAACCAATGCCATTAACTTAAAAGTAGATCCCGGTTCATGAGATTCTCCAATGGCATAGTTCAGTTTTTCGAAATAGGTACCCTGAGCGGTGCGACCCAGATTTGAGATCGCTTTGATCTCGCCGGTTTTGGTTTCCATTACCACCACAGACCCATGATCTGCTTCATATTTTTCAAGCTGTTGTAATAAAGCGTGATGCGCGATATCCTGTATCTGCACATCAATAGTAGAAATAAGGTCATACCCGTCTTTTGGTTCCACCTCGTTATTATCGCTAATAGGCTTCCATTGGCCTTTTGCTATTTTCTGTTTTAACCTCCGGCCTTCTTTCCCTCTAAGGTATGGGCCAAAAGCCCCTTCCAGTCCTACACGGGTATAGTACCCGCTATCATCCTGCCGTTCGTAACCCACGGTTCGTTCCCCCATTTTCCCTAACGGGTGTTCCCTTACGGTTCGCTGTTCCACAATGATCCCACCCCGGTTTGCACCCAGATTGAACATGGGAAAACTTTTGATCTTTACATATTCTGAATACCCCAGATTGCGCGCAACCAGATAATACCGGTGCCTGTTGACCCGGGCCGTACGCAGATCCTTAGCAAATTTGGCAGCCGGTTTCCCGAACATCTTTGAAAGTTCTTCGGAAAGAGGAATAATATTAGCTTCAAAATTCTTGTCAGATACTGTGACCGCATCAAACCTTATATCATATTTAGGGATTGAAGTAGCCAGTAAATTTCCGCCGGAATCATAAAGATTCCCGCGATTTGCCGGAATGGTAAAATTACGGTAGGTACGGTCCTGCGCGATCTGCTGGTATTTCTCCCCTTCCATAATTTGAATATCCAGTAGCTTAAGCCCCACAAAAATGGCAAGCAGGAACATCAATGCCGCAACACCGTATATCCTGTATAATATTTTCTTTTCTGTGGTAGCCATTAAAGCTTACTTTTTTTCTTTTATTATTATCCTGGTAGGAGGAACATCTGAAGGTTTGATCCCACGAGTTGCCATTCTCCTGCTTATGGTTGATTCCATTTTTAAACGCATAAGACTGGACCTGCTGTCAACGAATTGGCTTCTAAGCTCCCTTACCTCATTGTTCATGCGGGCGATCTCGTGCACCTTTCTCTCGGCACTGTGAGAACTTCCTATCATAATGATTGCGAGCAGGGTGCAGAACAGGATGAATCTCCAGTTCTTGAAAGCATCGTTACTCACTAAAAACTTTCCTTTTAATATGTCGTAAAAGCTTTCTTTCATCTTTCCTTCAGGACCTATATTTTTTCTGCAATTCTGAGCTTTGCACTCCTTGCACGATTGTTTTTCTTTATCTCTTCGGAAGAAGGTGTGATCATCTTACCAACCTTCCTGAACGGCACCGAAATATTTCCGTAGAAATCCTTTTCAGGCTCCCCTTCAAACATCCCGTTTCTTATGAACCTTTTCACCAGCCTGTCCTCGAGGGAGTGATAGGAGATAAGACTCAGCCTTCCACCCTTGTTAAGTAATTGATGGGTTTGGAGCAAAAATTCCTTTAAGGCTTCGATCTCCTGGTTCACCTCGATCCTTATCGCCTGGTAAACCTGAGCCAGGACCTTGTGTTCCCGCCCCACGGGCAGGAAAGGTTTCAACACCTCCTTTAGACGTTCACTGGTAGAGATCTCTCCTTCCTTTCTCGCAGCAACTATTGTTTTTGCGATTTTAGGAGCACTTCGAAGTTCCCCGTAATTAAAAAGAACCGCCTTTAATTGCTTTTCATCATAGTTGTTCACCACTTCAAAGGCACTCAACGTGCTTTGCTGGTTCATCCTCATATCCAGTTTCGACTCAAAGCGAGTGGAAAACCCTCTTTCAGCAACATCGAACTGATGAGAAGAAACCCCAAAATCCCCGAGTATACCGTCAACCTTTTTGATTCCGTAAAACCTCAAAAACCGCTTAAGGAACCTGAAATTCTCGTTTATAAGTGTAAATCGAGGATCGTCTATTGCATTTTCCAAAGCATCCTTATCCTGGTCAAAAGCAAACAGCTTCCCTTCGGGACCCAACCTGCTCAAGATCTCGCGCGAATGACCGCCACCGCCAAAAGTGACATCCACGTAGATGCCATCAGGCTTGATATTGAGCCCATCGACAGTTTCCTTTAGTAAGACCGGATTATGGTAATTCATTCTCATTTACGTTTCCCATGACTTCTTCGGCGAGATCTGCAAAATCTTCCGTACCTCCGTCTATGGCATTTTCATATTTTTGTTTATCCCAGATCTCCACAATATCAATCGCCGAAGACAAGACGATCTCCTTGTTTATTTCAGCAAAATTTATCAGGTCTTTCGGGATCAGTAATCTACCGTTGGTGTCAACCTCGACCATTTTGACTCCCGCAGTAAATTTTCTAATGAAGTCATTATTCTTTTTGTTAAAGCGGTTGAGGCCTCCCATTTTTTTCATCAGCTGGTTCCACTGCGCCATGGGATATAATTCCAGGCACGGCTGAAAGACCGATCGTTTAAGAACGAAACCTTCCTGCAGAATTGGCACCAGCTGCTTTTTTATCGCAGCAGGGACCATGAGACGCCCCTTGGCATCTACCTTGCATTCATATGTTCCAATGAGATTTACCACCTGAATAGTTTACGATTCAAATATATTGAATTTTAAACCACATTTTACCACTTTTTACCACATTGTTAATAAATTTTACACCCCACCGGACGGCAGGGGCAGAGAAACCAACTAATTGAAGGACTTTTAGTTGTATTTATAATTTGTTAAAAAAAACTCAAAATCCGGCAGTAGGATTGTTTATAAAAAATTAAAATTAGCGGGCTAATAAATAAGAGAATAAGCTAAAATCTTTATACTTGTATCATAATCGCTATATTTGCGAAGCTAACAGCAAAGGCAATCAATGAAAAATAATTTAAGGGAAGACGGCAAATTCAGCTATGTAGAAGAAGGAGAAGGCAGACCAATTATCATTCTTCACGGGTTGATGGGAGGACTGAGTAATTTTGAGGGAGTGATGGATTTCTTTCCGAAGAACGGATACAAAGTCGTCATTCTTGAACTACCTCTTTACGATCTCTCTCTTTTAAAAACCAGCGTTGCCAACTTTGCAAAATACCTTAGGGAATTCCTGGAACTGAAAGGTTACAAGGATGTCATCCTGTTGGGAAATTCCCTTGGGGGCCACATCGCCTTACTTGGCACCAAGATGTACCCGGAACTCGTTAAAGCCCTTGTGATCACCGGAAGCTCCGGTCTTTATGAAAGCGCGATGGGAGAAAGTTATCCTAAGCGGGGGGATTACGAATACATTCGTAAAAAAGCTGAGAATGTTTTTTACGATCCCAAAATTGCCACCAAAGAGATCGTAGACGATGTTTTTGAGACGGTAAACGACCGAAATAAACTTATCAAGACCCTGGCAATAGCAAAAAGTGCTATTAGACATAACATGTCTAAAGACCTGCCCAAGATGCATACTCCAACCTGCATCATCTGGGGCCGAAATGACAATGTCACCCCTCCTGAAGTAGCTGAGGATTTTTATCGTCTGCTGCCCGATGCCGATCTTTACTGGATCGAGAAATGTGGGCATGCTGCCATGATGGAACACCCCGATGCCTTTAATGAGATCCTCTACAAATGGTTGACCGCCCGGAACCTATAGCTTCTGGAAATGAAAATTAAAACCGCAGAATTCGTTATAAGTAACTCTGAAGTCTCGAAATGTCCAGACTCCAGGCTACCCGAATATGCTTTTATTGGTCGCAGTAATGTAGGTAAGTCTTCTCTTATCAACATGCTTACAGACCGAAAGAACCTGGCGAAAACATCAGGCAGGCCGGGAAAGACCCAACTCATAAATCATTTTTTGATCAATGCCAGCTGGTATCTTGTAGATCTCCCCGGTTACGGATATGCAAGGGTTTCCAAAACCGCTAAAAAGACCTTTCAAAAGTTCATCACTGCCTACTTCGAAAAGCGCGAACAAATGCTTTGCGCATTCGTTCTAATAGACAGTCGGCATAGTCCACAGGCTATTGATCTGGAGTTTATGCAGTATCTAGGGGAACATGGAATCCCTTTCTGTATTATATTTACCAAAACAGATAAACTGAAGCCTAAAGCCCTCGAGAGAAACCTGAACAACTATCAGGCAAAAATGCTGGAGACCTGGACAGAAATGCCACAATATTTTGTCACCTCCTCCTCAAACGGTACAGGCAGGGATGAAGTCCTCGACTACATTGACAGCATCAACCAGCAGTTCAAGCCCGAATAACTCCCCCACCACTAAAAAGACCCGGGTTTACTTTTTCAGGTCCATCTTATCTGCAAAGAATTCGCAGAAATCTTTCATGGTATCCCTCATTTTTTCATCCTGGGTAGCCCTGTAAAATGAGTCGCTCATGGTAACCAGCGTCTGATGGAAGAACATTTTCATATCATCAAGCGGCATATCTTTCGTCCACAGGTCTATCTTCAGGGTTTCTTTTTGTTCAGCATCCCAGACCGAGAGCATCATAGCCTTGGCCTCCTGGTTTTCCACTCCTCCGTCTTCTGCACTCCAGTGCAATTCTTCGGGCACCCTGTTCTCGTCAAGGGATACATTGATGTTTATGTTTGATTTCTTAACTATAGCCATTATTTCTTTGGTTTATAATTTGATTTATTAAAAATGGTTTCTGCGTCTGCCTGCAACATTTCTTCCAGGCTACCGCCGTTGCGGTCCATATACTGCCTTACGATCTGCCAGCCGGTAAACTGCCCCAACCTTGCCGGTGCTTCATTGTCCAGCTCCAGGTAGAACTTTGAAAAAGGCGAAGGATAAAGGAACCTGGTTGCCAGTTCAGAATCGGTGGAGAACAGAAGTTCTTTTTCAACAAAATATCTCCATATTTGTTCCTCGTTTGCACTCGCCCATTCAATTTCCGTGGGAGTGTACCCTATTTTTTCTGCATCGGTTTTGAATGGAATAATCAGATCCTTCAGATAAAGAATCTTGCCATAATAGATCATATTAGCGAGGAACGTACGCGAAGCAGGCGACTTAACTTTAGTCTCTGCGAAAGCCGCTGCCACATCAGACACTATCAGGTCTTTCTGAAAATTTTTCCTTATGTAATCCTGTATACCCACATATAACGGATGTTCTGCCCCTAAATAGGTGTCTAGCGCTATCAATAACAGGTCGCCGGTCCAAACCACCTTGTTACGGTAATCAACGTCTGAGGTAAGGGTAACGACCTCTGGGATACGGGCTTCAGGGAAATAGTATTTTATATGCTGAAAAAGCTCATGCAGTTCCTTTTCGGTTTGATCCAGATCGGGAAACCGGGCAGCAACCGCTTCATTCAATTCCAGCTGAATGGTATCGGTCATTTTTTCCACCCACACTATATTGGGGTAGTTCATAGGAAAAAGGAAGGGGAAATCTTTTTTTAAATCGGGAAGGCTATCGGCCGTAGCAGAAGCGAACCGCTTATCAAAGCGGGTGATCTTTACTTCTACCGGAATTTTAGCTATCTCTTCAGCTCTTTTATCTTCTTCAGAACAAGATAAAAGGAGAAAAAAGATCCCCAAAAAAGTTAGTTTTTTCAGCATTAACAAGAATTAAGAAGGGTTTAACTCAGACTATGGATTTTAATTAAGACTAAAGTTTATTTTTGTTAACAAAGATATTGTTTCCAGCTTAAACAGCCCACTTATGCAAACTGAAAAAGTTATTGATCACATTGTTCAATGGTTAAAAGATTATGCATCAAAAGCAAACATGAACGGATTTGTGCTCGGTATAAGTGGAGGGATTGATTCTGCAGTAGTATCTGCTCTTTGTGCCAGGACAGGGCTTCGCACTCTTTGTGTAGAGATCCCTATCCACCAGGCACCCTCACAGGTGACCAGGGCCCAAAGTCATATTCTCGGCCTTAAGAAGCAATTTGCAAACGTAACCAATATACAGGTCAACCTTACACAGGTATTTGAGCAGTTCAAAAGTTCTGTTCCACATGTGGAGGAAAGCCCTGATCTTGAACTTTCCCTGGCAAATACAAGGGCAAGACTAAGGATGACCACACTTTACTATTTTGCAGGACTGCACAAATATCTCGTCGCAGGTACCGGAAACAAAGTGGAGGATTTCGGGGTAGGGTTTTTTACCAAATACGGTGACGGCGGGGTTGATCTCAGCCCAATTGCCGATCTAATGAAGAGTGAAGTGTATGAGATCGCAAGAAAACTCAACATTTCTGAAGAAATAGTGGGAGCAGCTCCAACAGATGGGCTCTTTGGCGACAGCCGAAGTGATGAGGACCAGATTGGAGCTTCTTACAATGAACTGGAGTGGGCCATGAAAAAGGCCGAAGAAGGAAAAAATGAAGAGGATTTTACCGGAAGGGAAAAAGAGGTTTTCAGGATCTTCAAAACCAGGAACAGGGCCAACAAGCACAAGATGGAACCTATTCCCGTTTGCGAGATCCCTGTTCATCTAAAATAAAGGTACTTTGTCGAAAAGATTATAATAAAATAAAATAAGGCTGTATCTTTCATTCTCCCCCTGTAGACTCTTATAAAAACTAACAATCAGAATTTTACAAGACCCTCACAAATGAAATTCTTTGTGCTAAAATTCAAACAATGACTAAGATTCTAATTGCTGATCATCACCCCATCACCCGCATGGGCATTTCTTCTCTTTTGGAAAGAGAAGGGGTTTACGAAGTTGTCGGAAAAGTGACAAACGGGAAAGATCTTTTTAAAACGCTGCGCAATAAAAATCCGGATGTTCTCATCCTTGAAATAGACCTGCCAGATATTAACGGCATAACCGCTTTGCGAACTATTAAGGCCGAAAATCCGGGTACCAAGATACTTATCCTTAGCTGCCATCCTGAAGAAATGTACGCTCTAAATGCTATAAAAGCAGGGGCTGCTGCATATCTTTCAAAAACAGCATCTACAGAGATCCTTAAGGAAGCTGTGCACCAGGTGGCTCGTGGTGGTATTTATCTCAACAAGGAAATAAGTGACAAGATCAATTCAGGGTCTTCCCGTTCCAATAATCTGGTTTCACGCTACAAAAAGTTATCCACCCGTGAAATCGAGGTTTTGAACCTGCTTTCAACCGGTAAAAGGAACAAGGATATTGCAGAGGCATTAGACATTAATGAGAAAACCGTGAGCACTTATAAAACCCGTCTTTTGAAGAAGCTGCGGGTAGATAACCTTGCTGACCTTATCAACCAGTCCAGATTACTGCAGTTAAGAACTACATAACGCGGTTGAGCTTGTTGGAAAGCACCTTTTTAAGGGAAATATAATCCATGATATCCTGAAGGATCCCCGGTGATTCTTCGGGAGGTGCATCCTTTACTTCCTGGTTGAGCTCATTTATTTTTCGGTTCACCAGGTATCTGCGCAGGGAAAGTATGGTTTCATTGACCAGCCTGCCTATGCCTTCTTTCTTCTCTTTTACAAAGATCTCCATGCGTTCCCAGTCGTGCAATACATACTGCTCCTCTTCCATGAGGATGTTGGTCACTTCCGAAGCATTTTCAACAGCCATTTCATTTACAAAATTGTCAATCGAGAAATTTTCATCTTCCTGGTACTTTCCTATTACCTGCTGGTAGATCTTCCTGAAATTCTCATTTGCGAAGGCCACTTCATCTTCCTGCAGATCGAGAAAGACTTTCTCATACACTTTTGATTTCTGCACCTCAGGCTCCAGAATCATTTCCCCTTTTTCATCGGTCTTAAGGACCAGGTCTTCAAATTCTTCCTCTACAGAACCGTAAAGCAACAACAAACTGATAATGGTCTTTTCAAGCACATACAGTTCATCCACCTTTTCGCGGGGAGCAGGATCATCCCGTACCACTTCAAATGACTTCGTCTTTTTTGGAACCTGCTTTCCGGTAGCTCCTGCCAATTGTGCAAGCGTGGAGAAGATCACATCTTCAGAAATATCCATAATACGGGAAGTTTCCTGCACATACACCTCCTGCTGAATATGATCTGGGATCTTTGAAATGCTGGTCACCATATCCCTGATAAGGGACGCTTTTTTCACCGGATCATTCTTGGCCTCCTCCATAAGGAGGGAAGCCTTGTAATTGATAAAATCCTTGGAATTGTTCTTAAGGTATAGCCTTATATCCTCTTCGGAATTCTTTTTCGCGAAACTGTCGGGGTCCTCTCCTTCCGGAAAAGCACAGACTTTCACGTTCATTCCCTGTTCCAGGATAAGATCTATTCCGCGAATGGAAGCTCGCTGTCCTGCCGCGTCACTGTCAAATAGAACAGTGATATTTTTGGTCAACCTGTTGATCAATCTAATTTGCTCGGGAGTCAGGGCCGTTCCAGATGAAGATACCACATTCTCTATCCCAGATTGGTTGAACTGGATGACATCTGTATAACCTTCAACCAGAAAACAGTTATCCTCTTTTGCAATGGCCTGTTTGGCATGATAGATCCCATAGAGCACTTTACTCTTGTGATAGATCTCACTCTCAGGGCTGTTCAGGTATTTTGCGGCCTTCTTATCGTTGGTTAAGATCCTTCCTCCAAAACCCAACACCCTGCCCGACATGGACTGGATGGGAAACATAACCCGCCCTTTAAAACGGTCGAACTGCTTCTCTTCCTTTACAATCGTTAAGCCGGTCTTTTCAAGGTATTCCAGCTTATACCCTTTCCCTAAAGCTTCCGAAGTAAAATTACTCCATTCGTCCAGACAGTAGCCTAATCCGAATTTTTTAATAGTCTCATCAGAGAATCCCCGTTCTTTAAAATAACTCAGGCCAATAGCCTTTCCCAGATCTGTTTTCAGGAGATTGTGCTGGAAATATTTGGCGGCAAATTCTGAGACCAGATACATGCTTTCCCTCTCATCTGCCTGTTCCTTTTGTTCCTGACTCTGCTCTGTCTCCTCCACCTCGATGTTGTATTTTTTAGCGAGGTATTTTATAGCTTCAGGATAGGTGAAATGTTCGTGCTCCATTAGGAAAGCAACTACATTCCCCCCTTTTCCACTGGAGAAATCCTTCCAGATCTGCTTGACGGGAGAAACCATAAAACTCGGGGTACGTTCTTCACTAAAGGGACTTAAGCCTTTATAATTACTGCCTGATTTCTTGAGGTTCACGAAATCACCCAACACCTCCTCTACCCGGGAGGCTTCAAAAACTCGGTCTATGGTATTTTTTGAGATCAAATGATTTGCTGCGGAAAATTTCTCAAATGTAAGTATAAAAATAGAAAAAGGGTCTTCATTAAAAGACCCTCTTTAGCCAATCCACCCTCTTAAAATTAATTTACATCAAAGCGCAAACCCAGCGACACATTTCGCAGTTCAGGGTTGGGGTCATCAAAGATGGGATTAAGATCATATTTGACATACAGAGCTGTGCCTCCCCAACCAAGATAACCGCTAAGCCCGTAAATAAATTCATTGGTGTTGTAGCCCGCTTTAAGTTTTTGCTTGACTTTTTCACCGTTTTCCTCAAATTTCAATTTTTGGCGTTGCCCAATATTGAATCCGGCGTAGCCTCCCAGCCCAATTCTAAGCTGGTTTCGGGTGGAGAACCACACGCTTCTCTCAGTTTCGATCTTTTTAGAAGGCCCCAATTCAAAGTGCACCGGGAAGACCAGATTATCCATTCTGAATTTAGATTTATCGAGATCCAGCTCATGCTCCTGCAGCTGAGTAAGATCACCGTTCTCTACGAAATACCGGTTATCTGTTGGTTTCAATCCGTTGAACTGAAAGGAGAATCCGTACCTAAGCCTTAACCAGTTCGACTGCTCGAAAACACGGGTTTTCCATGCCATTCCTAATTCGAAAAACCGGCTCCCTCCAATCTTGAAATCTGAATCATTAAGGGATTGATCTTCCAGCAAAGCATTATTGAAACCTACGGCGACCACGAGATGGGTAGTAGTACGGCTGTAATGGCTTTTATAGTGCCAATCATCCTCATCATCATCATCATCGTCACCCCATTCGTCGTTCTCCCGGTCCGGGTCTTTTTCTTTCCCGTCCCGCGATAAAAGTGCGATCTGGTTATCAATTATCGCTACGCGGTTCTCAATATTTAGCGCGTGTTTTTTAGCGGCTTCACTTTTTAGCTCTTCAGCCTTCTCCCAATCGATCTCCTTCTTCTCAAGGCGAAGATTGATCTTTTCCACCTCTTTTTTAAGGGCCTCTTTTTCCTCTGCAATGATCTTTTCCTTCTCTTTTTCCAGTTTTTCGATCTTCTCTGCAGGAGTCTCTTCCTGGGCCTGCAAAGATGGAATCCCCAAGCTAAAAATAAATAGCAGTAAATAAATGGTAGTTTTTTTCATGATAGATTGATGATTTTGATTTAATGATTTCTATTCGCTACGGCGGTTTTGGCTTTGGTGAAGCCTTCTTTTAGTACCTCAAAGACCTTATGTCTAAAGTTCTGCTCCAGCTCATATTCCACTTCATCCAGCAGCCGCTCTGCATTTACGGTTTTCACTGCATAAGCCTGCTCCCTCCTTAACTGGTCCCCTGCCTTTTGCAGCAGCGCCTCCACCTCAGCATCAGAAACTTCAGTTGTATTCAGGTTCCCGGCACGGGTTTCGTCAATCATCTGCGGCGCCACTTCCTCTTCTTCTTTCTGCGGAAGGGTTTGCGGGACAGGATCTGTTAGGGCCAGGGTTTTCGAAAAAGTGTTTTCCGCAGTGTTTTTCTCCGGAAGGGATTCAATTTTTTGAGTGACCGGGGTTTCCGGAACATTCAGATCTTCAGCAGCAATTATTATCTCTTCGGGAGTTTCTGTGATTTTAAATTTTTCTTTTGAAGGTTCTTCAATTACCACCGAAGGTCCTTCCGCAGCAGGGTTTTGAAAGAAAGTACCCAGGGTAAAGAAGATCACTGCGATGGCTGCGGCCCCTCCTATCCACCAGAAATGGAGAACCGGCTTTTTCTTTTTGTGCTCCAGGCGAACCTCAAGTTTCTCCCAGCTTTCGGCAGAAGGTTTAATTTCCCGCTTACCCAGTTGTCTTCGTACCTGCTCGTCAAAATTTTCCGGTATCATAAGCTGTGTTTTTTTCTAATTCCAATTTCTCCTTTAACATCTTCCTGGCCTTGAAAAGCTGAGATTTCGAAGTACCTTCTGATATCTTCAGCATTTTTGCTATTTCTGAATGTTTATATCCTTCTACTGCATACAGTAAAAAGACCATTTTATAACCTTCGGGAAGGTTGTCTATCATCTCCTGGATATGGGCAGCACTAAATTCTGAAGTTACAGGATCTGTTGAGCCGCCGTTTTCTTCAATATTTTCATCACAGAATTCCACTTTCTTTTGTGTTCGCAGGAAACTTATGGCCTCCCGTATCATGATCTTTCGCATCCAGCCTTCAAAGCTCCCTTCCCCTTTGAAATCCTGAAGATGGGTGAAGACTTTGAAAAATCCGGTAAGCATCACCTCTTCAGCGTATTGAAGATCTTTTACATATTGCCTGCAAATGCTGAGCATCTTTCCCGAATGCCGTTCATAAAGCCTCCGCTGTGCCTCCCGGTTGTTTTTGGCAGCACTTTTTATAAGCTGAGATTCATTCCTGAAAAGTTGAATTACTTTCACCCGTAAGATTTTTGAAGGCCTTCTATTTATATAGACGAAGATAAGTTACAAAAGGTTGCCTGACGGCTGGATTTTTTTTCCAGATAGTTGATGACCCCTAAAAGATCTGGGGATGGTATTTATCTGTTAATCAAAATTGGTTTTGAAAAAATTTTTCAATTCCTAATTTTCTCTTGTAGCATTACAGGTTTTGCTACGGTCCTGAATCCCAGGTGTTCGTGCGAAGAATCCAGGGAGGTCTGCATCCTGGCAGAGATCCTGAAGCTCGAACAATAGGAGTCATGGCATAAAAATGAACCTCCTTTAATGACCTTTTCGGGTACCTGCAGATTGTGCGGGTTAAAAGGCCTCTTCGGTCCCTGCGGATTAATTTGCAAACCCTGCGTTTTTGCTTCCTTATAATAATTCACATTATACCAGTCATTCGTGAATTCCCACACGTTACCGGCCATATCATACAAACCAAAATCATTTGGAGGAAAAGATTTTACCGGGGCGCCACCTTCATACCCATCGGTCAGAATGTTTTCAGTTGGGAACTCGCCGTTCCAGGTATTGGCCATTTCACTGAGTTTTGAAGCATCACTTCCCCAAAAGAAGATCTCCTCTTCCTTGCCGGCTCTTGCCGCATATTCCCATTCGGCCTCGGTAGGCAGACTGCGACCTGCCCACTCAGCATAGGCGGCGGCATCTTCGAAAGCTACGTGTACTACTGGAAAATCCTCTTTTCCTTCTATAGAACTTCCAGGGCCCTGCGGATGTTTCCAGTTCGCCCCTATCTTCCATTCCCACCACTGTGAGAAATCAAACAGATTTGTGACTTCCTGCCCGGGTTTTTTAAAGACAAGGGAACCGGGTTGGAGGAGGGAATCGGGTGGCTTGGGAGTTCCGGTAGGCACCTGTTTTTTTAGTTCTTCCCAGTTTATTTCCCGCTCGGCTACAGTCACGTAACCTGTAGCGTCTATAAATTTTTTGAACCGGGCGTTGGTGACTTCGGCTTCATCCATAAAAAAACCGTCAACCTTTACGGGGTGAGCCGGTTTCTCATGGTTCATGGCCATGGAGTCTCTTTCTACGGCGCCCTGCATAAACTTCCCGCCGGGGATCCATACCATGCCTTCGGGAGTTTTTATTCCTTCGGGTTTTTTTGTGATCTCTTCCGGTTGGGAGGAAGATCTTTGTTCTTCCTTACAGGAAAGAACCGGGAGAAAGGCTATTAAAAAAAGGCATTTTAAAAGGGTCTTCATAAAGTGATTTTTGACTGAATTTTTTGATTGTTGAAAACCACTGAATTCAGAAATCTAAAGACCTGCTGCAAATGATCAAAGGGCATTCCAGAGATCTCATGACCCGCATCCTCAAAACTGTAGAGCAAAAAGGAAGTCTCCAGCTCCTCCAGTTTTTGAACAATGCTTTTTGAGCCATCCAGGATCAGGTACCCCGGTTGCTCATTTTCGCAATAGTGATGGGAGGCGCTACCATAAGGCACAAGATTGTCGGCAGTTCCATGAAAGAAAATCCCGGGAACAACATTTTCCTGAGTCAGGTAACGCACATCCACCAAAGCCCCGGCAAGAGAGATGACCGCTGAAAATTTGATATCCCGGTACTTTTCAGAATCCTGAAACATAAGTTCAGGATTGTAAACGGCATTCAATACGGCTTCTGCTCCTGCACTACTGCCGCCCACGATAATCTTGTCTGGATCTATGCTGAATTTTTCTGAATTGTTTTTCATGAAGGCAACTGCATCCATGAAATCTTCGGCAGCAAACTTGAAAGTTTCGATCTTACCTTCGGCTTCAAAATCACAGCCAAAGGACTGATCTTTTCGGGTTAACCGGTAGGAGATCAACCCCACCGTATAGCCTTTTGCAGCAGCGATCCTGGCAAACTTCACCTCCTGCGGATTTTTGGGACTGCCACCCGAAAAACCTCCCCCATGCATAAAAAGGATCAGGGGAGTTTTTTCTTTTGATTTCTCGGGCTTGTACAGGTCCACGATCAGATCTTCCCCGGCTTTTGTGGCGTAAACTTCGGTTTGAACCTCCATTACCCCGTAAAGACTGTCCACCAGTTTTTCCTGCGCCAAAAAGTTTTGACAGCAAATGAGAAAAAGGAATATTAAAATGGTCTTTTTCATGCTGAAGGTTTAAAGTTTTGCGAGTTTGATGCCAGAAAGTAAGGATTTCCCCAAATTATTGGCAAAGTCAACTTCAAGGCCGCCATCGGTTCTAACGATGAAAGAAATTTCTGCAGCCCTTATTCGCCCGTAATCCCGCGCAAGGTTCAGATCTTTTCTAACGGTTTCGCCATTGATGCTGATATCAAAGCTCCTGATCCCCGCAGCCTTTTCTTCGGAAACTTCTGAAAGGTTATAAATATTCTCTTCGGAAGCTGAATATTCAGGTTCGGCGAATAAAAGGGTCACCCGGTATTTTCCTTTTTTGACATCAAATTTATAAGCCTCGATCCCTTCCCGCATGGTCTGGAACAACGGATCATTCTCCGTGCCCTGTATGTCTGAAGCCGTGCCCTGGAACTTGTCTTTGGACTTCTGGTAAATTTCCCCGCCTACAAAGCCGAAGCTACCTTCCCGGTATTCCCGGTCGCTGATCCACACTTCTTTGGTCACGGGGTCTTTGTACTGCACATGCGTCCCCACGTTGATCAACAGGTCATCTTTTTCCAGGTGGGAAAGCAAATTTTCCCGGTACTTTACTTCGAACTCGCGAGAATAGTTTTGTTTACCGGTTTTTGCGGTTAACCTGTGTATACCTTCCGGAAGCGGGATCTCAAAAAGGGCAATTCCTTCCTCTACTTTAGAAGTGTACTGCTGCCCGTTTGTCTCCAGTATAACTTCAGGAGCATTTGAGAAGACCGTAAATTGCAGCTTTTCTGATCCATTTTCGGGATACCTTTCCGTGAAATTCTTTCCGGCGAGATAAATTACCGGTTCCTCCAGAAGCCTGGCCTGGTAATAATAATAAATGTCCTTTTTGGTGCGGTCCATATTCAGCAGACCTTTCTGGTTGATATAGGGCATGGCGTCCTGCCGGAAGGACGAACCGAAATCGGCAAAATTCCAGGCGGCCATTCCCAGCACAAAATCCCGCTCCAGCACCTGGTTGATATAACTGCGGTGCAGTTTTAACTGATAGGCTTCAGAATAATCCCAGGGTTTGGGATCATTCGTTTGATTACGAACATCGGCGCCAGGACCGTATTCTGAAATGAATAGCGCCCGGTTTGGATATCTCTCGTGCTGTTCATCGAGAAATTTTCCGAAGTTTTCTAACCCCGGGCCATACCAGCCCATGTAAAGGTTCCAGCCTATAACGTCTGGGAGCTCTGCTATCTTAGAGGTATTATAAATTTCATTTTCATGCAGGGCCATTACGCTTAGTCTATGAGGATCCAGATCTTTGGTTAGCTTTTCCAACTTTTCGGCCAACTCTACCGAAGTTTGAATTTTTTCCTTTCTCTCCTCCTCGGTCATCTTGTCGTTAAACACCAGCCTTATAAAGATCTCGTTCATGTACCCCCACATCACTACCGATGGATGGTTGAAGAATTGCAGGATCTGCTCCCGCTGCATTTTTAGCGATACCTCATAGTAAGCTTCGGAATCGGTAACATCGTTGATAACCGGGATCTCGCTCCATACAAGAAGTCCCAGTTCATCACAGGTCCTGTATACCTCGGGGTCCTGCGGATAGTGAGCGGTCCGAATGAAATTAGCGCCCATTTCCCTTATCATCTCGTAATCCCGGCGGTGCAGTTTATCTGGCAGTGCGTTGCCAAGGTTCTCAAAATCCTGGTGCCGGTTGGCGCCAATTAATTTCAGCGGTTTTCCGTTGAGGAAAAATCCTTTTTCGGGATCGGCTTCAAACCAGCGGAATCCGAATTTGGAGTCTATAATGTCATTTTTCATTCCTTCAGCAGAAACCGAAGCTTCTGCGCGATACAATTCCGGGGAAGAAGGAGACCACAATTCCGGATCTTTCAAAGTGTGGGCAAAATCCACTTTTTTGGTTTCTCCGGCTTTTAAATGGACGTTCTTTTGAAGCGATTTCAGGAGTTTGCCATCCGGGTCAAAAATATCAATTTTGACCTCCGTCTTTTTATTTTCGGTACTGCTGTTGACAATTTTGGTTTCGATTTCCAGTTTTCCGGTTGCTTCAGAAACTTCCGGGGTTCTAATCAACAGGTTTCCTGCAGCTTCGTTAGCCAATTCAAAGTGTACTTTGGGCGTGGTGATCAACCAAAGGTCGCGATAGATTCCGCCGTAAAAATTAAAGTCGGCATCCAGTGGAGGAATGTCCGGGTTGTGACTGTTGTCCACCTCTATCCTGATCCTATTTTCGTCACCCGGTTTCAGCGCTTCAGAAATGTCGAAGACAAAGCCTGTATACCCGCCCCTGTGCTCGCCAACGCGTTGATCATTCACGAAAAGCGTTGTGATCTGGTTACTGCCTTCAAACTTCAAGAACACTCTGTTGTCTTTCCATTCTTCGGAGACAAAAAAGGTCTTTTTATACACTCCTTTTCCGCGGAAATATTCTTTACCGTCCCTGAAGGCGTCCCCGGCATTCCAGGTGTGGGGAATGTTCACCAGTTGTTCCGGATGAACTTCCGAAGTGAACTCCCAGGCAGAATTCAAACTCTGAATATTTCGCTGGCCGAAAGATGTAAGACTTGTAATTATGAAAAGGATAAATAATAATTCTCTCATGATCTGGCTTGTACTTCCCGGCTTTCTTACACAATTGCTTTGATCCCCACCATCTTATTCGGTCAGTTCGAAAGATCCGGTCATTTTATGGTCTGAACTTCCCCCAATAAAGAATTCAAATTCTCCCGGTTCGAAGACATACTCCAGTTGACTGTTATAGAATTTCAGATCATCGGCAGTAATGGTAAATGAAACCTCTCTGGATTCCCCTTTTTGAAGTCTGATCTTTTCAAAACCTTTCAATTCTTTTAAAGGGGGAGTAATGCTTCTTACCTTGTCACTAATATACAGTTGAACTACCTCATCTCCGTTGTAATTTCCGGTATTTTTAACTGTCGCGGTGAGAGTGATCTCTTCCCCGGCCTTAAGGGTTTGCTTGTTCGCCTTAACATTAGAATATTCAAACTCTGTATAGCTCAACCCATATCCAAATGGCAGCAACGGAGTATTTGGCGAATCCAGGTAGTTGGATTTGAATTTCTCAAACCGGTCAGCCGGCGCAGGTCTTCCTGTATTTCTCATACCGTAGTAGATGGGGATCTGTCCCACACTACGCGGCCAGGTAGCGGTAAGCTTTCCTGAGGGATTGTAATCCCCGAAGATCACATCGGCGATGGCGTTACCGGCTTCCACGCCCGGGTGCCATACCTGGAGTATAGTTACCGGTAGTTCCATTTCTTCGGAAATATCAAGCGGTCTACCACTCATAAGAACTAAAACTACCGGTTTTCCGGTAGCTGCAAGTTCCCTGATCAGCTTTTTCTGACTCTCGGGAATGGTAATGTCTGTGCGGCTGGCAGCTTCCCCACTCATCTCGGAAGCTTCTCCAACCACGGCTACCACCACATCTGAAGCGTTCGCTATTCTTAGAGCCTCCTGCAACATCTCCTCAGGAGATTCTTCAGAGATCTGGATGCGTGGACCAAAAACGTTCACTTTTTTGGCAAAAGTGCTGTCGTCGCTGATGTTCGCTCCTTTGGCATAGGTGATATCAGCTTTGGGCGCCACATTTTTAAAACCTTCAAGTACCGGGATAGAAAGTTGCTGGTCTCCTGTTGGAGCCCAGGTACCCAGCATGTTATTCTTGTCATTTGCAAGCGGGCCAATCAAGGCTATTTTCGCATTCTTATCAAGTGGCAGGGCATTGTTATGCTTCTTAAAAAGTACAAAAGAATGAGCTGCCGCCTTACGCGCAAAGTCCCTGTTTTCTTTGGTCAGAATATCCTTTTCAGGCCTGCTTTCATCAGAGTATAAGTAGGGATCATCCAGAAGTCCGATCTTATGTTTGGCTTCCAGGATCCTTCTGGCTGCTGTGGTGATCTCTTCTTCGGAAACCTTTCCTTCCTCAACAGATTTTTTCAGGGTGGTCAAGAAACCTTCTCCCACCATGTCCATATCAAGACCTGCCTTAAGGGCTAAAGCTGAAACATCCTGCAGATCACCCATTCCATGGGCGATCATTTCGTTTACTGAAGTATAATCGGAAACCACAAAGCCGTCAAAGCCCCAACGTTCCCGTAGGAGATCGGTAAGTAACCATTTATTTCCGGTAGCGGGTACTCCGTCAATATCATTAAAGGAGGTCATAACACTACCTACTCCGGCATCTACTGCGGCTTTGTAGGGAGGCAGGTATTCATTGAACATTTTGGTACGGCTCATATCCACCCGATTATAATCGCGGCCACCTTCGGGGGCACCGTATAACGCCATATGTTTTACCGTAGCCATCATTGTGTGAGGTTTGGAAAGATCATCCTGTTGGTATCCTTCAACCATAGCCTTTGCCACCGCCGATCCTAAAAAGGGATCTTCACCCGCAGTTTCGGCAAACCGGCCCCATCGCGGATCACGGGTGATATCTACCATAGGTGAAAAGTTCCAGTTGATCCCGTCGGCAGTAGCCTCTCTTGCAGCAATTTTTGCAGATTCTTTGATCAGTTCCATGTCCCAGCTGGAGGAAAGGCCAAGAGGAATGGGAAAAGTCGTTTTATAGCCGTGAATCACATCAGCTCCTATAAGCAATGGGATTCCAAGACGTGAATTCTTTACGGCCAGTTCCTGGGCCTGTCTTACCCGGGCAGGACTGGAAACACCAAATACCCCTCCAACATTTCCGGCCCTGATCTTGTTTTCTACGTCTTCACTTACTACAGATCCTGTAGCCACGCCTCCCCCCGGAGTGAGGAGGTTAAGCTGACCAATCTTTTCTTCAAGGGTCATTTTGGCCAGCAATTCTTCCACCTGCGGAATCTTTTCCTGTGCCTGGAGACTTGAAAATCCCATAAAAAACAGAACGGCGACTAACAGCTTATAATTTCTCATCTTTTGATAATTTAAAATTGATAATTAACTTCTTTTATTTTACTTCCAACACTTCAGTTCTTTCTGAAATACCATTTTCATTAAATGCTTCAATACTGAAGTAATATTTTGTATCACGATCCAGGTTACGCATAAAATGCTCGTTAACATCATAGATTAACCAGGATTGGTATAATTTGTCCGGTGCGATGCCCCAGCGGATGTTATAACCCTGGGCTCCCTTCACCGGTTGCCACTTAAATGATGCGTCTCTTCTGTCTTCCTGCCGGGTTACAGAGAATCCCTTGACTTTTGAGGGCTTTTCACCCAAGCCTTTCCCGAAAACCCTGATTTCCGATAACGCTAAATTATTTCCCGGCACTTTTATATTATTATAACGAACGAATTTTGCTTTTACTGGCTGGTTTAGGGGAATATAGGCATTCGGCGCATCTTCATAACTATTGCTTCTATCAACAAGGGTTTCCCATTTTTTTCCATCTTCTGAAACCTCCAGGGTGAATCGGTGTCTTAAGCCTTCAATACGGGTATAAATTTCTGATTCCTCATCATGAAAATTCAATTGAAAAGCATATATAATTCCGGTTGCAGGCATTTCGATCTCTACCCATTGTTTATCATCATTGGCTTCAGCAACCCAAAAGGATTTTGGACTTTCGTCGGTCAACACCTTCGAAATAATTTGACCTTTGCTGTTTTTTTCCAGGGGCATTTCAGTAATATCAAATTCCCCATCGGTAGAAGTACTTTTCCTGATCTGCATTTGGGAAGAGGAAACCGATGCTTTTCCTTTGTAAGAAAGCAACATCCAACCGGTATGTTGGCCCGCTTTAGTTGGGTGATTAGGTCCAAATAGAGGATAATCACCATAGCTGGTGTCTGTATACATTAACCCCTCCTCATCAAAATAAGTAGGGAACATCGCCAGCCGGCGTTCCCAGTGGGAATTGGAGGCCAAGGCCACTGTGGCAAAATGCCAGTACTGGCCGTTGGTTTGTTTCACTGTAATCCCGTGACCGGCACCAGTAGCAAAACCTCCCGGTTTAAAACTATAAGGATTATTCTTCATGTAATCAAATGGACCCAGTGGCGTTTCTCCTATGTAAGCCCCGTCGGCATAAACATTGAATTGCGTGCCGGGTGCCGCATACTGCAGATAATATTTGCCGTCGTGTTTGGTCATAGAGGCACCTTCCATGTATCCTTCTTTCAAAGTTGGGTGGAAATTATTTTCCCCAAACCTTTCCCAGCCATGTTCTTCTTCTACCAAATTAAAAAGTTCTTTCTCTACCCCGGTTTCCAGAAAACGATCGTCCTTATCCAGCATTTTTACACGAAGGGGATGTACGTTAGATGAACCCCAGTACAGGTAGGTTTTCCCGTCATCATCAATAAACAATTCCGAATCCTGGATATTAGTGGAAATAGAAGCGGTTGGGGTCCATTCACCCTTTTTCGGGTCATCTGTATATAGAATACTGCCGTAACCTGCCGGGTCGCCTGCAAAGTATACAAGGGAATCTTTATAATTGAAAGCAGTTGGCGCATTTGATCCCTCAAAATACCATTGTTTGGGTTTAATGAATTCCCAGTTGATAAGATCTTTGGAATGCCAGTAACCAAAAGAGCGGGTGACAAACATGTAATATTCGCCACGGAATTCAATTACAGCAGGGTCTGCCCCGGAACGGTAGGAAATATTATTGCTGGAATTATAAACCATATAGGTATAGTCAATATCCAGCGGATTAATATACGTTTCCGGAACCACTTCCTGTGAGTGAACGAAGAAGCTAAAAAGTAAAGCTGCTGATAAGAGTATATAATTAAAACCTTTCATTTCTTTTCGTCTTAAATTCAATCGAGTTCCCGGGGGAAAATCTGACCCAGGATATAAGCGTGATTTTAATTTCGTTTAACTTTCAATTCATTTCATTTTTGATTGGAGAATAACCACGGTAACAAATAAGGTTCAGAAAAAGCCGAATCCCAACTGTTATGATTGTCATTAGGATAAAGTGATAACTTAGCATTTCCACCGTGGGTATTGATCTCCCGTGCCATGGTTTTTGACCATTCGGGTGGTACCACGTCGTCTTTTTCTCCGTGAAAGATCCAGATAGGAAATTCCTTTGGATACTTTTCAACTATCGCAGGATCTGCACCACCACATATAGCAAAAGCCGCAGCAAAAAAGTCGGGCTTTCGATAAATAATTTCATAAGTCCCCATGCCTCCCATGGAAAGTCCGCCAATATAGATCCTGTTCTTATCGGTAAATTTTTCGGCGGCTAAATCATCAGATAGTTTCATTAAAAGCCGCATTGCTTTTGTCGGTTTACCGGTATTTTTAAAATTGAACTGTTGCGGAACGGTATCTCTGTTTACTTCCACCCGGGCCCAATAATCTTCGGCTTCCACCTGCGGAAATACAACTATTGCCGGGAATTTTTTCCTCAGTGTATCCTTCAGAAACAGACTGCTCCCATGGGTAAGTTGGGCTTCATTATCACGACCACGTTCCCCGGCTCCATGCAGCACAAAAACCAGAGGATACTTCTCGGCTTCAGAAAAATCTTCAGGATAAAGAATTCTATATCTTAAAGTATCTCCTTCTGAAACTAATTCCTTGCGTTTAAACAATTCATTATCCTGAGCTTCCGCAGAAAACTGAAGTGTCAAAAATGCCAAAATGAGGAGCAATTTATTTTTCATAGGTAAAATCCAGTTTTTCCAGGGCTTGTTTAATTTCGGGAGCCTGCATAAACAGATCCCAGATTAGGCCGGTTCGGTAATTTTCTATCATAACAACTTGTGGGCCCTGATCAATTGCTAAATATTGGTCTGCTACCCATGGTTCTTCCTCCAGACTATACGCGTCGTAAAATCCTGCCGGACCCCATAAAAGTTCATGTTGATCTTCATAAAAATAGCGAATTGCACGCATAGATTCTTCCGGGGTGTAAGGCAAAGAACTCACTGCTGCGGTGGGAGAAACCACTCCCCGATCCTCATCGGGGGAATGTGCTGCATAACCAATACTTCCGTCTTCCCGGCGGGTATAGCTGGCGGTCAGGCCCCAGGATTCCTCACTGTAGGTCTCATAATCTTTGGGATTCTCCTGGCAATACCTATAATTTATTAACGAATGATTTCTGTTCAGGTCCCAGTAATTGGCATAACGATCCTCCAGTCCTCTGGGATCGAGCCCCAGGTAAGAATAATGGGCCCAGAAAAGTGGCCCCCCTTTGTTCCCACGGGTATTATGTTTCAGGATGAGCGGCAGGTCATAAGCTTCAACATCTGTTGCAATATTTCCATTCCTTGCCCAGCCTTGGTGATAAACCGCAGGCTCAATGGCATAATCTGGTGAGGCGGCTGCCAGGAAATAGGTGATAAGGCATTCATTATAACCTTCGATCATAAAATCCATTTCCCATTGGTAATCTGGCGACCAGTGCCAGTAAAGTCCGTTTTTGTTATTGGTGTACCAGTTCCATTCAATACTTTTCCATAGCTCATCGTATTTTTGGGCCACAGCTTTTTCCCGGGCATTCCCGTTCTTAAGATATTCCCGGACTACCAGGAATCCTTGTGCCAAAAAGGAGGTTTCTACAAGGTCACCGCCGTTGTCTTTGTCACTAAAAGCCTGTGTTTCGCCGGTCTCCCCGTTTATCCAATGGGGCCACACCCCATGAAATCGGGTGGTATTTGCAAGAAAATCGGCAATGCCATACAACCGACTTACCGCGGAATCACGTGGGATAAAATTTCTTTCCATTCCTACGACCAGTGCCATAAGTCCAAATCCTGAACCACCGGTAGTAACTATATGTGCATCGTTCTTTGGATAGTTCCCGTCAGGATGATACCGTTCCCTGGCCATTCCGGAATTAGGTTCGGCATAATCCCAGAAGTATTTGAGGGTTTGTTTTTGGACGATATCGAGGAGCTCTTCTTCAGGAAGCTCGACATTTTTTTCAACATCTTTTTCCGACTCATTTTGAAAGTCAGATGCCTTGTCGTTACAAGAAAATATAAGAGCCATGAGCCCAATCGAGCAGAAAGTTCTGGTAATAGAATTCATTTTGAAGAATTAATTTGTAAAGAAAGATTAGGCTGCACATGTAGTGCAGCCTAATTGGTTTTGAAGCTGAGCTTACCAGCCCGGATTTTGTTCTAATAATCCGTCGCTTTGTGCAATTTGTTCTTGAGGTATGGGAAAAAGTTCGTGTTTACCTACTACAAAGGGAACTCCGAAAGCTTGCATAACTTCAGCCGCTCGACCTTGGCGACGAAGATCAAACATACGGTCTCCTTCCATGGCTAATTCCAATCGTCGTTCTTTCCAAATATCCAAAAGGGTAGGAGTTGTAAGAAGCTTTTCAAGACCAGCACGTTCTCTAACTAAATTTAATTTGGCTTGTGCCTCTTCAAGCATTCCAAGATGAAAAGCGGCTTCTGCATTTATCAATAAAACCTCTGCATATCTTAAAAGTTGGACGTTCTTGTCATTTGCCTGTAAATTTTGATCAACATAGGCTTTCTGGTTATATCTTAGGTTTGAAACTGTTTCGGGAACAAGTCTTCCATCATAAAGGGTTTCTCCTCTGAAAATTATGGTCGCATCTCTTCTTTTATCATCCGGCTCATAAGCATTGGCAAGATCTTCGGAGGGAGAATTAAATCCCCAGCCCCAGCCACCCTGACCGCGAGCACCCTGGCTAGTATGATAGTTATCTACACCCAATGAAGGAGTCTCGCCCCTACCCTGAATTTCAAATATTGACTCCACTCCATTTTCATGGCTTACTTTCCAAATATCTTCATAATTAGGTTCTAGGTCATATTCTTTTGAATCAATTACGGCTTGGCTTAAGTCATACGCCGGTTGCCAATCTTCCTGATACAGGTTGACCTTTGCAAGAAGGGCTTGTGCAGCACCTTGGGTTGCACGACCAAGATTAGCCGCACTATACTCACTCTTCAGTGGAAGAAACTCTATTGCATCTTGAAGATCGGCTTCTATAAAGGCATAAACTTCTTCTTTACTTGCCCTCTGGTAAGCACGATTGATATCTTCTTCGCTGTTTGGATCTGGTATGAAATCAATTATAGGAACTCCACCAAACATTTGCACCATTCTAAAATACATCAGACCACGTAGGAATTTAGCTTCTCCTATTAACCTGTTACGCAAATCTTCTTCGATATCCACATCGGGAAGTAGAATAATAGCCTGATTGGCACGACCTATTCCTTGATAATGGTTTTCCCATAAATTACTGAATGAAGCTTCAGTTTCTGTATAAGTATATTCGGCATGGTTTTTTTGGTAGGTTCCTGTATCACCGGGATCACTTCCTTTATCCGCATTATCTGAAGTAATCTCGGTCACTCCATACCACGGGAAGGAACTCAAATTAAAGCTTAAAAGCTTATTGTAAATAGAATTTACCAGTTCAGTAGCTGCATCAGGATCGGAGAGTGCAACCTCAGGAGTTTCTTGCGAAGGGTTTACATCAAGAAAATCCTTTTCGCATGAAACGAAAATTGATACCACAGCTATTAATACTATATTCTTAGTTATACTTTTCATAATTCAGATTTTATAAACTTATATTAAGTCCAATAATAAAAGATTTGACGGCGGGGTATGCATCCAGTTCAACTCCAGCAAGTCCTAAAGGATCTCCTGGTAACTCAGGGGTAAAACCTGAAAAATCTTGACTAATGAGAGGATTTTGAGCGGTTAGATAGATTCTGGCATCCTTGAAATAACCATTCTCTTCTAAAGGAATAGAATACCCAATTGTGATATTGTTAATTCTGAAAAAGTCACCTGACTCTAGAAAGTAAGAAGATGACAAGGGAACATCATTACTGGGTGCAGGTTCAGTATTGGAATTGTTCTGAGGAGTCCAACGGTTATCAAAAACGTCCTGTTCGATATTCTCTCCCCCGAAACGTTGAGCTTTTTTACCATTGTAGACTACATTGCCATAATTACCGTATGCATCTATATTGAAGTCCCAACTCTTGTAATCTGCCGAGAAATTTAATCCGTAGAAATTTTTCGGTGCATAGGAACCAAAAAACTTTTTATCATCATCGTTTATTGTGCCGTCATCATTGACATCATCATAAATGAAGTTTCCTTCATCGTCTATTCCCGTTACATCCAGTAGCCAAAAACTACCTAATGGTTCACCCTCAACAACTTTTTTAGTGATTTGTCCATTGCCTATACTTCCGCCGGTGTTTTCAGCAAAGAAGGGATTAGTGACCTTCTCAAGTTCATTAGTGTTAAATGTTATATTTCCTCCAATTTGATAACTGAAATCCTCATTTACCTGATCTTTCCAATTTAAAGCAATTTCTAAACCTTCATTTCTCACCTGGCCCGCTGGAGTTAAGGTTACTCCACTATAGCCAAAGGCATCGGGAACTTCAACCGGTAAAATCGCATCCCGGTTAAGCCTATTATAATAATCTATTTCTCCTGATAGCTTATCGTCTAGAAATCCGAATTCGATGCCCACATCAAATTCTTCGGTTGTTTCCCAACTTAGATTAGGATTAATTAATTTATCTATAGTTCCACCTTCATTAACAGATTGGTCGGGTCCAAATGGATAATTAAGTCCTGTAGTGAAGGTTAAAACATTTAAAGGAACATTTTGGTTTCCCAACTCTCCAAAACTTCCTCTTATTTTAAGAAAACTTATAAATTCTGAATCTTTAAGGAAGTCTTCTTCTGAAAGAACCCAACCTACTCCTATAGAATAGAAATCCCCATACTTACTGCCTTCCTGGAATTGGCTTGAACCGTCTCTCCTATAGGTTCCTGTAAAAAGATATTTTTGATCAAAGTCATAATTCAATCTTGCAAAGTAAGATCTTAGTCGTACCGTATTATCCCTCAGGTGATAGGCCTCCATGGGGTCTGCATCACCATTGTTTAAGCTCCAGTAATCGCTATCTATTGGAACGTTACGTCGAATTCCGGTTAAAAATTCTCCACCCCGCTCCTCAACTGTAGTACCTAAAGTAAGCTTAAAATTGTGGAGCTCATTAATACTATGATCCATTGTGAAGAAGTTATCTAAAACCCACTTATAACTATTCCTCTTAGTAATGGTTAAAGTGGTTTTCGGTGCCTCAGAGCTATATCCCGCCCTTGTTCTGGTGGGATCCCCGGTTAAATACAATTCCAGATTATTAGTGAAATTTCTATATCGGTAATTCTCAGATTCTATACCAAACCTAGAAGTAAAACTCAACCATTCCACAATTTCATAATCAAACGTAAAAGTACCTTGCAGTCTTAGGTTTTTTGCTTTCTGATTATCATAATCGAGATCTCGTACCGGGTTCCCAACATTATTAAAAGAACCAGTTTCGTCAGCGGATACACCATATGCACCGGCGAAAGGACCGTCAGCATATCGTACCGGCACGATAGGTGCTTGTTTATATGCAGTATTAAAAACAGTAAAACGCTTAGGTGTCTCATCTGTCAAAGAGGCACTTGCTTGATAACTTAATCCTATTTTTTCTGAAAGTTCAAAATCTGTATTGCTTCTCAAAGTGAGTCTATTAAAATCATTTCCTTTAAGCAACCCCTCCTCTTCAAAATAACCGCTACTAAAAAAAGTTCTCACATTATCACCACCGGCACTTAATGATAAATTGGTACTATTTACAGTACCTGTTCTGGTAATTTCTTCAAACCAGTCAGTGTTGTATTGTTGATTTTCGGAGAACCTATCTGTAACACCAAGTGCTTCGTTTGAATAAATAGCGAAAGAACGTGAGTCTGCCATGTCGACTTTCTCCATTTCACTCTTTATACCATAGTAGGTATCTATCTTAATTTCCATTACTCCAGATTTTCCTTTCCTGGTATTAACGATGATTACACCATTTGCGCCTCTGTTTCCATATATAGCGAGTGAAGACGCATCCTTGAGAATATCCATAGAAACAATATCATTTGGATTGATGTTATCAATATTGTCTGTAAGGATTCCATCCACTACATACAAAGGATTTTGTCCTCCAAAGGCTGTCCCAAGACCCCGGATGAAGACGTCTGGTGAAGAACCTGGAGCTCCAGAGGGGGTAATTTGAACACCTGCCGCTCTTCCCTGAATGGATTGAGTGGCTGTTGTCGCCGGTTGACGAGTGATTTCATCAGGTGTAATTTGGCTTATAGAACCTGTCAAATCTTGTTTTCTTTGGGTACCGTACCCTACCACCACAACTTCACTTAATTCAGCGGCAGATTGCTGCAAAGTGAGGATGTACTCGTTTTGGTCACTTATAGTGAATTCCTGTGGCTCAAACCCCAGGAAGGTAACCCTAAAAGTGTCACCAACTTCGACTCCCTCGAGAGTGAAATTTCCGTCAAAATCGGTGATGTCAAAAATGTTCTTGTCTATCACCTTAACTTCTGCACCCGGCAGAGGCATTCCCTGAGGATCCAGTATTTGCCCGGTGATGGTTTTCGTTACCTGTGCAAATGCCGGGTGAATGATAAGGAACGCGAAAATTACAAGTAAATAATTTTTCATACCATTTTTTTTGCTGAATTGAATCCTTAAGGGATGTCCCGGATAGTTTCGTGACAAATTATGGGTCTCCCTTATGTCCAAATCCATGATTAGTACTTAAATTTACTTAATTATCTTACAATGAGTCCTTTGGAATTGTTAATTTCCATTCTAAAGCTCTTAATGAAGGTAATTTTTCCAGGGACCGGAATGACCAATAAGAATATTAACCTCTCCCGCCGCGGGATAAAATGATCGTGAAAATGAGAAAATCTGCTAGTATTTCTATAACCGCCCTGGCCTTTGTGTTCCTGTTCCTGTTTTCCTGTAAGGAGGAGCCAGAAGAGGATAAAAAAGAAAACTCCCGACCTCCAAATATCGTGTTCATTATGACAGATGATCATGCCACACAAGCTATTAGTGCCTACGGTCATCCTGTGAGTAAGCTGGCGCCGACTCCTAATATTGACAGGATAGCAGCCAACGGGGCCAAGTTCTTCAGTAATTTCTGCACAAACTCTATCTGTGGTCCAAGTCGTGCGGTGATCCTCACGGGAAAACACAGTCATCTCAATGGATTCAGAATGAATGGGGAAGTCTTTGACGGTTCACAGCCCACCTTACCTAAATACCTGGGCAAAGCGGGATACCAAACCGCTCTCTTCGGAAAATGGCACCTGCACGGATTACCTGAAGGTTTTGATGAATGGAACATCCTGGTAGACCAGGGGAATTATTACAATCCCGATTTTATTAAAGGAAAAGATACCACCCGCATTGAAGGCTATGCAACAGACATCATCACTGAAATGGGTCTGCAGTGGCTGAAGGAGAATGCCGGGAATGACCAGCCCTTCTTACTTATGGTTCAACATAAAGCTCCGCACAGAAACTGGATGCCGGCACCCCGGCACCTAAACCTTTATGATTCTGTCACTTTCCCGCTTCCAGATACGTACTTCTCAGATCATGAAGGACAGCTTGCCGCCCAACAGCAGTTACAAACTATTTACCGCGACATGTATGAGGGGCATGACCTTAAAATGAGTGTAGAAAAGGGCAGCGACTCACTGAGACATAACCCCTGGAAAAACGATTTTGAGCGCATGACCCCTCAACAGCGGGAAATTTGGAACAACGCCTACAGACCGAAAAATGACGCTTTTCATGAAGCCAATTTGAAAGGGAAAGAACTTGCTGAGTGGAAAGGTCAACGATATCTAAGGGATTACCTGGCGACAGTCGCTTCCGTAGATGAAGGTGTAGGCAGGATCCTTGATTTCCTTGAGGAAACAGGACTGGATGAAAACACAATAGTGGTTTATACTACAGACCAGGGATTCTATCTGGGGGAAAAAGGCTTTTTTGACAAACGTTTTATGTACGAAGAATCAATGGCCATGCCGTTACTGATCCAGTACCCAAAGGAGATAAAATCTGGTTCAGAGATCAGGGCCCTTACTCAGAACCTGGATTTCGCACCCACCTTTCTGGATTTCGCAGGAGCTGAGATCCCTGAGGAAATGCAGGGACAATCGCTTCGTCCACTATTGAAAGAGCCGGGTACAGGTGAAGATTTCAGGGATGCCCTGTATTATCATTATTACGACTTTCCTGCCTTTCATATGGTTAAGAGACATTACGGGGTAAGGACACACCGGTATAAACTCATGCACTTTTATGACGACATTGATTCCTGGGAAATGTATGACCTTCAGAAAGACCCGCAGGAGATGAAAAATCTTTACAATGACCCGGCATATGCCGGGGTACAGGAAAATCTTCACAACTCGCTTGATTCTTTGCAGAAGGTATATAAGGTTACCGACAAGGAGTTTGCTCAAACCCCTCCTGAAAGAGTCGAGCAGGCATATCGGAACTTCGCAAAACTCGCAGGTGAAGATCCAGAAAATTATCCGCCGGAACCGGGATCATTAAATAATTAGAATTGGAAAAGAAAGTTTTAGAATAGAATTTATGTTGATCGAGAGAACTATTTCTTCCGCTCAATTACATAGTTGACCATTAGGATAAGGGAATCCTTGTAAGGGGAATCGGGATATTCCTCCAGCATGGTAAGTGCCTGCTGCTGGAATTCTTTCATCTTGGCAACGGCATAATCCAATCCACCCTTTTCCTTTACAAAGGCAATCACCTCATTCACCCTCTTTTTGTCCTTGTTGTGCTTTTTGACCGAGTTGATGATCCAGGCTTTTTCTTTTGCTGTAACCTTGTTGAGCACATGAATGAGCGGAAGTGTCATTTTCTGCTCCTTAATATCTATACCCGTTGGTTTTCCTATGCGTTCATTGCCATAGTCAAAAAGGTCATCTTTTATTTGAAAGGCCATCCCTATCAATTCCCCGAATCGCCGCATTTTTTCTACTTCTTCAGAATCAGGACGTACAGAGGCAGCTCCCAGGCTACAACAGGCAGCGATGAGGGTAGCGGTCTTCTGCCGAATGATCTCGTAGTACACCTCCTCTGTGATGTCAAGGCGACGGGCTTTCTCTATCTGCAACAATTCCCCTTCGCTCATTTCCCTAACAGCCACCGAAATGATCTTCAGGAGGTCAAAATCGTTGTTGTCAATAGAAAGTAATAATCCTTTTGAGAGAAGATAATCTCCTACCAACACGGCGATCTTGTTCTTCCATAGCGCATTGATGGAGAAAAATCCGCGGCGGCGATTGGAATCGTCCACCACGTCATCATGTACGAGGGTTGCTGTATGAATGAGCTCTATTACAGAGGCTCCCCGGTAGGTACGCTCGTTCACCTTGCCTTCAGATACCATTTTGGCCACAAGAAAGACGAACATAGGCCGCATTTGTTTCCCTTTCCGGTTTACGATAAAATGGGTGATGCGATTGAGAAGTGCAACCTGTGAGGACATGGACTGAGTGAACTTCTTTTCAAAAAGCTCCATCTCCTGTTCAACGGGAAGTTTTATTCTGGAAATTATTTTCATACGGGCAGCTAAGATAGTTAAAAGATTATTTTTTAACTACCCACAGAAAAAGGTCTTGCAGCCGTTTTTCTACCTGGCAAAAATTATACTAAAATTTAGGATTTATTGGCCAGTTGCCCGCAGGCGGCATCGATATCTTTTCCACGCGAACGGCGAACGGTAACGGTGATCCCGTTCCTTTCCAGCTCACGCACATACAAATCTGTGGTCTCGGCCGGGGCCTGCATGAAATGGTCATCCCCAATGGGGTTGTACTCGATAAGATTGACCTTGCAAGGCACATATTTACAGAACCTCACCAGGGCGTCTATATCTTTTTTGCGGTCGTTGATCCCTTTCCAAACCACATATTCATAAGTGATACGGCTTTTGGTTTTTGCATACCAGTATTCCAAAGCTTCCCTAAGGTCTTCCAGAGGAAACGTAGCATTAAAAGGCATGATAGAGGTTCGTACCTCATCAATCGCAGAATGCAGGGAAACGGCAAGTTTGAACTTCACCTCCTCATCGGCCATTCTTTTTATCATTTTTGGCACCCCTGAAGTAGAAACGGTAATACGTTTTGGGGACATGCCCAGGCCTTCGGGCGAAGTGATCATTTCTATCGCTTTAAGAACATTGTTGTAGTTCATGAGGGGCTCCCCCATTCCCATGAACACGATATTCGAAAGCGGTTTATCAAAATAAAGTCTGCTCTCGTTATCGATTGCCACCACCTGGTCGTAGATCTCATCTGGATTCAGGTTACGCATTCGCTTCAGTTTGGCAGTAGCGCAGAATTTACAGTCAAGGCTGCAACCCACCTGTGAAGAAACACAGGCAGTGGTCCTTTTTTCCGTAGGGATCAAAACAGATTCCACGGTAAGGTCGTCGTGCAACTTCACGGCATTTTTAATAGTTCCATCGCTGCTGCGTTGCATCTGGTCCACACGAATGTGGTTGATCACGAAGTTGTCATCAAGCATTTGACGAGTCTCCTTTGAGATATTGGTCATATCTTCAAAAGAGTGAGCTCCTTTTCCCCAAAGCCACTCGTAAACCTGAGTTCCGCGGAAGGTTTTATCCCCCTGCGAAACAAAGAATTGCTGAAGCTGTTCTTTGGTCAATGCCCGTATGTCTTTCTTTTCGTTTTTCACGCTGCAAAAATACTAAAGTAATTAGGATTTATTATACCTTCCACAAAGGTCATTTGTGAGGATCAATAAGTTAGCCATTCCCTGATCCAGGATTTTAAATTCAGGATCCAGGATTTTTTCAGGGCATAACGTACAAAAAAACCTCACAGGTCCCGGAGACCTGTGAGGTTTGAATCATATTGGTCATACTGCCTACTGAATACTGATCACTGCCTTTTAAAGGATTAGCATAGCATCACCGTAGGTATAGAATTTATATTTCTCTTTCACGGCTTCGGCATAGGCCTTCTTCATGAAGTCGTGGCCTGCAAAAGCAGAAACCATCATCAACAATGTAGATTTCGGCGTATGGAAGTTAGTGATCATACAGTTCGCGATACTGAAATCATACGGAGGAAAAATGAACTTGTTCGTCCATCCGCTGAATTCGTTCAGGCTCCTGTTCGAGGATACTGAACTTTCAAGGGAACGCATAACGGTTGTACCTACCGCACAAACTTTCCTTTTTTCCTTAATAGCTTTATTAATGGTATCAACAGCAGGTTTTTCAATAAATGCTTCCTCGCTATCCATTTTGTGCTTTGAAAGGTCTTCTACCTCAACCGGGTTGAAGGTCCCCAGGCCCACGTGAAGCGTTACCTCAGCAAAATCGATTCCTTTGATTTCCAGCCTTTTTAACAGGTGCTTGGAAAAATGCAGTCCGGCAGTAGGAGCCGCAACGGCACCTTCCTGCTTGGCATAAATGGTCTGGTATCTCTCCTGATCTTCAGGCTGCACCTCTCTTTTGATATACTTCGGAAGCGGGGTTTCTCCCAGTTCCGTTAGTTTATTTCTGAATTCTTCATAAGAACCGTCGTATAAAAAACGTAGGGTCCTTCCTCTCGAAGTGGTATTGTCTATCACTTCTGCTACCAAACTCTCATCTTCCCCAAAATACAACTTGTTTCCAATCCTGATCTTTCTGGCAGGATCAACCAGCACATCCCAGAGACGGGTTTCGGCATTCAATTCCCTCAACAAGAACACCTCAATACGAGCACCTGTCTTTTCCTTATTTCCGAAGAGACGCGCAGGAAAAACCTTGGTATTGTTCAACACCATGACATCATGCGGTTCAAAGTAATCAATAAGATCCTTGAATTGCTTGTGCTCAATAGTTTGATCTTTCCTGTTCAACACCATAAGACGGGCTTCGTCGCGGTGTTCTGAAGGATATTCGGCCAACAGTTCAGGCGGAAGATCAAAACTGAAGTGTGATAATTTCATTCCCATAAGTAAGATATATTTTAAATGCTGCAAATATACGCTCCCGGGATAGGCGTTGTCAAGTAATTGGCGGTTTATTTAACGAAAACCTCAATCCGCGCGGCTTGCAGAAGGGCATTAGTAAAAATTCCTCAGCGTTTTTAAAATTCTTCTACTGAAAAACCAAGATCCCTAAGGGAATTCCAAAATCCGGGAAAGGACTTGGAAACTACTTCTGCATCGGCAATTTCCAATGGAAATTTTAGAGCCAGGGGTGCAAAAGCAAGAGCCATGCGATGGTCGTTATAGGTGTCGATCTTTATGCCGTGATAAGGATTGGATACCGGAGATAGCCGCAAAGAATCTATAGTGATCTCCACCCTGCCTCCCAGCTTCTCAATTTCGTTCTGAAGTGCCTGGAGACGGTCAGTTTCCTTGATCCTTAAAGTGCGTAAGCCGGTGAGCTCACAATTGATACCAAGCCCAAAACAGGTAACGGCGATGGTTTGAGCAAGGTCGGGTGAACCACAGAGGTCAAGTTCCAGCAGCCTGGGTTTCTTGAAATTTGTTTTTGAGAGGGTAATTTTACCGTCTTCATAAGTAGTTTGCACCCCCAGGGGTTTATAGATCCCTGCGACCGCTTTGTCTCCCTGGTAACTTTCTTTCCGGTAACTGGACAGACTGATCTTTGCCTCCTTGCTAAGGGCCACCATGCTGTAAAAATAGGAAGCTGAACTCCAGTCTGACTCTACCTCAACAGTAACGGGTTTCACTTTCTTGGCAGGCTCGATCATGATCCTGTCTCCTTCAAAAGTGCCGGTGATGCCACACTCCTTCATGATCTTCAGGGTCATTTCAATATAAGGGGTGGAGGTTATTTTTCCATGGAGATGTATCTGCAGCCCACCGGGAAGGGAACTGCCTATGAGCATAAGTGCCGAGATATACTGGCTACTCACATTAGAATCTACCATGACCTCATTGTGGGTAAGTTTTTTTCCTTTGATCCTAAGGGGAGGAAATCCCTTTTGATTGACATAGTCGATCTCTGCTCCCAACTGCCGCAAAGCATCTACCAGAATGCTTATAGGTCTTTCCTTCATGCGCTCACTCCCTGTCAATACCACTTCCCGGCCTTCCCTGATCGCAAAATATGCGGTAAGGAACCGCATGGCGGTCCCGGCATGGTGAATATCTATTACCTCATCTGATGATGCCAGGGCTTTTTGCAGCACCTGGGTATCGTCGCTGTTGGAAAGGTTATGGATCTTTATTTCAGAAAAAAGAGCCTGCAGAATAAGCAGGCGGTTAGATTCGCTTTTCGAACCGGTGATCTTTAAATGGCCTTTAACAACCCCTGTTTCTCCTAAAATTTTAAGGTTCATGCTCTACTGTCGCTGAAAATTTTTACGCCTGCTGGTCATATAGATCGCGTAGACCAGACTAATGGCCGCCTTGATCAAGAAATAATTGACCCACTTGCCGTCTGCCCACTCCTCTTCATAGATAGCGGCAAAATCCCCTGCAAATATTTGCCTGAAATGTGACAGGATCAGGGAGATCCCTACAAAGATCACAAAAAAGACGGTTGCCAGTTGTAAAACTTTCACCCAAAAATCGGGATTTTTAAAATTTTCGAGAATTCGCATTACTTTAATTTTTCGTTGTTCCGGTGTCTGTCCTTATCTCTTTTGGTCTTGAGGTCTAGTTTTTTATCAAATGCCTCCTGCAGGTTGATCCCGGTTTGATTCGCCAGGCAAAGCACTACAAAGACCACATCTGCCAGTTCCTCCCCAAGATCTTTCACTTTGTCGCTTTCCTTCTCACTCTGCTCTCCGTAGCGGCGGGCAATGATTCGGGCAACTTCCCCTACTTCTTCGGTAAGCTGGGCCATGTTGGTCAATTCGTTGAAGTAACGAACCCCATGTTCTTTTATCCACTCATCAACGGCAGCCTGTGCATTTTGAATATCCATGTGCTAGATTTTCCGCAAAACTATGGCTTCTGTTTCTTTTTCCACCATAAGTGCGTAAAATTCCTTCAGGGCATTATAATGTTCGGGAATGTAAACAATGTTCTTTAAGTCAAATACAGATTCTATCCTTAAAAAATTCCTGTTTTGGGTCACGATGAACCTGAAGTTTCCTTCCCCATCATTGATGGTGATTGCCATACTTTGGGGCGCAGATTCTACCTCATAACCTTCAGGGATCATTATGTTCACCGTATTGGTCTTCATCATTGGGAAATCAAAGAAAACAGGATAGGACCTTTCATTGGCTTTAAAAGGGTTTTCTTTCAGGGCATTGAACATCATCGGCCTGAGGTAAACCTTGTCATTGATGAGGTCTACTCCCTGCTCCAGTTCAAATTCATAGGTTACCCTAACATCCTCTTCCACCTTTGAAAGATTTTCCTGCTGCACCCCATCTATCTTAATATTTCCCTTGTCTTTCTCAAGGTTCTCCAGGTAGCTCTCCTCATTTAGAGCAGAGTATTTTTCCCGGTATGATTTAGCGAAAAGTCCGCGATGAATATTAATGGATTTCCCTCTCAATACCAGGTCGTCACCCAATTTGAAATTAAGTGTCCTGATCTCTTCAGACTGTTTTGAAGGGATAAGACTAACCCAATCTGAACTGTTGTCTTCCCTGATGATCCTCCCCTGCCAGTTCCTTGCTCTTGCAGGTAATTCTCCAAAAGCCGCATTCTTATCTGTCGCGTCAAGTAAAATGAGTTCATTGGGAAATTCAATAGCAGTGATGACATAATTGAATCCGTTCCTGGTTGGAAATACAGGGATCCCGTTGCTTTTGGTGCTTACCAGTACAGGGCTCGCTTTGAGTCCTGCATAGTTCAGCATAGAAGTTAACAAGAGATTGATGTCCCCCACATTGCCTTCGCCTTTCTTGTAGGCAGACCTGCCACCATTCTCTGAGGTGAAACCGTTATATTCATTCCATTTCACTTTTTCTTTCACAAGAGCATAGATCAATTTTGCCTTCTTGTGAGGAGAGGTCACTCCAGCCAGCCGGGTATCTACATCATCTTCAAAGAAGCCTTTTCTGGTCACATCCTTTTTAAGTCCCACATCATTATAAATACTTTTTGTTACTCCTTCCCAGTCCTGAGAATAGTTCTCTATAGTGGAATTGGGAAATTTGGTGTACATCAATTCCCATTTGATAAAGGCAGCGTAATTATGCAGGTAATCCACATATTCTTCATTTTTAAGTGCCGGAATATCATCTGCAGCTATGGTATAAACATTCTGAAGGAATTCAAGCATTGAGGAATTCATGGTACTCCCCCTCAATCTTCGGCTGCTTTGGGTGGTCCTATGGGTAAAGGATTTCTTAGTTTCCTGTACAGGTACAGAGATAGGGGATTTTGTATTGAAATATTTTTTAAATCCGAAGAACTCCGGAATGATAAGTTCTGTTTCCAACCTGTTGATGGGTACAGTGTATTGCAGTGGCGTAACATCAATTGAAGTAAGGAAAGGGGAACGAATGCTGTACTGATATTCTATCACACTTCCTTCAGTCACGGCGGGCATGGTGAGTTTTGTCTTATCTCGGTAATTACTTACCTCTTCTTCAAAGATCCCGTTCTTTTTAAGTTTTTCACTGGTGAGTTTTCCGTTCTCTACATTGTAGGTAAAAGCTTTAATGGAGCTTACCTTCTCTTTATCATTCCCATTCTTAGAAAGAATGATCTCTTCAGTTGCCCAGTCGAATCCATCCTTGTTATAGATCTTTACCCTCTCATGTACATCGGTAATAAGGGTGAATCCTGTAGATTCACTGTATTCGTAATAGACATTTTGTTCCCTGAACAATACGGCAGCATTTGCCTCTTCGTCTTTGGGATGGACTTTTTCTTCAACTTCTTCTATGGATACTTTCCCGAACTTAAAGTCCTGGGCTTCGGCTCCCAAGTGAAACGACAGGCAGAGCACGATAAAAAAGATCTTTTGCATGGGTGAAATATTTAATTGGTTTGGAGAATTAACGGGATTGAATGATTACTGCTTTCTGGTTACCCAGGGCTTGTATACTGCTCATAAATGACCTGAAATCATCATGGGATTCGGCGGGCCATACTCCTTCGTTAAGTATATAAGTGCGGGCAACTTCTATAATGGTTTGTTCATCTGATTCTTTAAGGGAAAAAAGAACTTCAAAACTTCCAAATTCACTTTCTGTCTTTCCACTCTTCGGAATTGATTCGGTTTCAAATCCCTGCGGAAGTACGAATCTGAAAGTATCTTTGTCTGTACGACCTCTGCTTATTTCGAGCGGAAGTTTCCTGCTCTCCCTGCGCGGAAGGGTATAATATCGCGGACTCAAAAAATGTAGCGGAAGCAAAAGCCTGTCACCGGCTTTGGAAGAAAACCTTTTACCCGTAAGCACCAGTTCTTCGGTAAATTCCTGTTTCTCCCGGTCATTTACGAATTTCATCTCATCAATGTTCAGGTTCTTCAGATGGCCCCAGCTCTTCTGGTAATAAAGCATCTGGTTCTTTTCGGGCACGGTAGTAATGGGATAAATATCTCCGTATGGGATCCCGCGGCTCTTTCGTAACACCTTGGCCGAAAAAGTGCCGTTCTCATCCAGGTTTACCAGGATATTACTTTCCCTGAGGTTTTCCTGTGCCGTATAGTTTCTGGTCTTCACTATTTCACCGCCTTCAGGTTTTACCAGTAGTACATTGCGATCGTCTGTGAAATCCCCAAGGTAGTTGAAAGGGTGTGTCTGGCTAGTGCATTCCAGCCATACGTCTTCCCCCTCTTCCTGTGGCAGGTTTAAGATCACGTGGTTTCCCTGCATAGAGGTGAAATCGGCATCAATATCTTTTTTCTCTTCCCCTGCATAGACCACGGCATAGTAAGACGGTATTTTCTGCGAGTCCAACAGGGCTTTGGTGTAATTGGTAAGACCTTTACAATCCCCGTATTTAAGTTTATCAACTTCTGCTGCAGCCATTGGTTCCCATCCGCCAATTCCAAGCTGCACACTTATATAACGTGAATTTTCCTGCACGTATTCATAAATGATCCTGGCTTTCTCAACATTGGTATTGACACCTGCGGTAAGCTCCCTCACCTTACTAATGGTTGATTCCGGTAAAAGGTTACGTCCTGCAAGCAGGTTATCATATTGCCACTTTCCGAAGTCTTTCCAGGAGGCTCCCTCGCCCTCTACTCCTACCAGCGAAAAACGGTTAAGAGCCACCTGCAGGCCCGGGGCGAATTTCTCAATAGAAGGGCTCAGGCTTTCATAATTATAGGCAGGGAAATCTTTAAGTTGGTATTCAAGGGCGAAGTCGCTATTATTTTTTTCCACATGCAGGTCTTCCAGATTTTCTTCCTTGAACCTTACCCCTATTCCCGCGGGATTCTCTAAAATATAGGTGGAGTTTTGTACACTAACATGATAACCCCTTACCGGTCTCCAGTCATTAACGAAAATGGTATTCTCTTTCTCGATCTCACTCTCGTACACCAGTGTATACGGGTATCCCTGAGGGGTATATTCAAAATAACTTATCCTTGTGTCGCTGTAAAGAGTGCCTGAATCTATGGCGCTACGGTCACTAAAATGCTTTTGCTTTACCTTTTTGATCTCGTTCCCGTTGGCATCGTAAATTGCGGCAAATTGATTCTTTATTTTTACGTTATCACTGTAGTAATCTCCTGCGAAGCCATACCTGTCGCCGTGTTTGTTAAAGATGGTGACCACTTTACGGGTCATGATGCGCATCTTATCAACACTTTCTATGGTGATCTTTATGTTCTCTTCCCTCACCACGGCATTGGCGTGTTCCTGTAATTCGGGGGAGATTAAACTGCTGTGATATTGTATTTCCTGGGCGAAAGTTCCGGTGCTTAGGAAGCAGAGGAGGAGAGGGAGCAAAAATCGTTGCATTGCGAAATAGGTATGGTAATTTCGCTAATATAATAACTAATAGTTATTTTTAACATCTTTTAACATCTTTCTTTAGAATCTATTATGATTGTGACTGGTCCGTCATTGAGGAGGGAAACTTTCATGTCTGCACCAAATTCTCCGCTTCCCACTTTTTTTCCCAGTTCAGATTCGAGTTTCAGCAGGAACTTTTCATAGAGCGGAATAGCGGTCTCAGGCCTGGCAGCTTTGATGTAGCTGGGCCGGTTTCCTTTTTTGGTACTGGCATGAAGGGTGAACTGGCTCACCACGATAGCATCCCCGTCAATTTGAATAAGGGATTCATTCATCACTCCATTGCTATCATTAAAGATGCGCATCTTAGCGATCTTGGCACTTAACCAGTCAATGTCTTCCTGAGTATCTTCCTCTTCTATTCCCAACAGGATGAGAAGGCCCGATCTTATTTCGGAATGCACTTTTCCCTCAATAGTTACTGAAGCCCGGGAAACCCGCTGCACTACTGCTTTCATTCCTGTTCGTAATTATCAATTCGGTAATGCTGATCTTCTTCCCCTTTAAGGATCTGCAGATAACTTTTATATCGAGACCACGGAATCTTCCCCGCATCAAGCGCATCTTTTACCGCACATTTTGGTTCATCCAGGTGGAGGCAATTATGGAACTTGCAATGTTGTTTTAATGCGAAGAACTCCGGGAAATAATCCCCCAGCTCCTCTTTTTCGATGTCTACTACCCCAAAACCTTTGATCCCGGGGGTGTCTATTATACGTGCCCCGAATTCCAGATCGAACATTTCAGCAAAGGTCGTGGTATGCTGTCCCTGCCTGTGCTGCTCAGAGATCTTGGTAGTCTTGAGATCAAGAGATGGTTCAATAACATTGACAAGCGTGGATTTTCCGGTACCGCTATGCCCCGAGATCATGCTGGTTTTTCCTTTCATAAGCTCCCTTACCTGCTCTACATTCTTCCCCGTCTTGGCAGAGATTCCTATGCACTGGTAACCTATCTGGCGATACATGGCAGCCAGGTATTTTACCTCTGAAAGTTCATCCTCATTATAGGTGTCGATTTTATTGAAGAGCAATATTGCCTTGATTCTATAAGCTTCTGCCGTTACCAGAAAACGGTCAATAAAAGTGGTGAAAGTAGGCGGATTATTCAGGGTAATCAAAAGAAATGCCTGGTCTATATTGGAGGCAATGATATGAGTTTGCTTTGACAGGTTAACAGACCTTCTGATAATATAATTATCCCGGGGTTTGATTTCGCTGATGACTCCTATTTCTTCCTCCCCTTCCTGAGATTTCTCGAGCTTGAATTCTACCCTGTCACCCACTGCTACCGGATTGGTACTCTTAATGCCCTTTATCCTGAACTTGCCTTTTATGCGGCAGTTGTAAAAGTGGCCGTCATCAGATTTCACGTAGTACCAGCTTCCGGTAGATTTATATACAGTTCCTGTCATACTGCAAAAATGCGAAATTATTCGCTAATTACTTTTTTCTGATGGTTTATCGATTCCTGGTGTATCGCTTTAAAGATCTTCAGGATAAACTCTTCACTAAGACCGTTCTGCTCCCCTTCCTTTATCATCTTCTCCAGTATTTCTGTCCATCTCTGGTTTTGAAGTATAGCCACATTCTGAGATTTCTTTGCTTTTCCAATTTCGTCTGCGACCTTCATTCTTCTGGAAAGCACATCCAGCAGCTGGGTGTCGGCAATGTCTATCATCGCCCTGAGGCTAAGCAATTTCGTCTGGAACTCTTCACTTTCTGAGATCTCCTTCCTTATCTTAAGGTCTTTCATCATCTGCACCAGGGTAGCCGGAGTTATTTGCTGTGCCGCATCGCTCCAGGCATTATCGGGGTCGTGATGGGTTTCCACCATGAGTCCGTCGTAATTTAAGTCCAGTGCCGTTTGACAGAGGTCAAAGATAGAGGTCCTGTTCCCGGCAATGTGAGAAGGGTCCAGGATCAAAGGCAGGTCTGGAAACCTTGTCTGCAGGTCGATGGGGATCTGCCATTCGGGATTATTTCTGTAGGTAGTTTTCTCGTAGGTCGAAAATCCGCGGTGTATCACTCCCAGGTTTTTGATGTCACTGGTGTAGAACCTTTCCACCGCTCCCAGCCATAATGAAAGATCTGGATTTACAGGGTTTTTTACCAGGACCACCTTCTCGGTACCTTTTAAGGCATCTGCAATCTCCTGAATAATAAAGGGCGAAACTGTGGTTCTTGCCCCTATCCAAAGGATATCGATATCATGTTTAAGGGCAAGGTCCACATGGTTAGGGTTGGCAACTTCAGTGGTGGTCAGCATTCCGGTCTCTTCCTTCGCCTTTTGAAGCCACTTAAGCCCCAAAGCACCTACGCCTTCGAAATTCCCGGGTCGGGTTCTGGGCTTCCAGATCCCGGCTCTCAATACTGTAGCATCTGTATCTTTCAACTGGTGCGCGATCTTCAATACCTGCTCCTCAGTTTCAGCACTGCAGGGTCCTGCGATCACAAGAGGATGGTCCAATCCAAAATTATCCAACCAGGTTCCTAGTTCTTTTTTATTTTCCATTTATGTCAATTTATGCCGTTTAATATTTTTTTTATGTGGTTCGTTCTCTCCATTTCCAGAAAAACCTCATTAAAATTGTCATTTTCTATAAGACTCTTGAATTTAGTAAGATTGTTAATATATTCCTCCAAAGTCTCCAGGATATTGTCTTTGTTCTGCTGAAAAATAGGGGTCCACATGGCAGGTGAACTTTTCGCGAGCCTTACGGTTGAAGCAAATCCGCTGCCGGCCAGGTCAAAAATATCCTTTTCATTCCTTTCTTTCTCCAGGACCGTTTTGCCCAGCATGAATGAGCTTATGTGTGAAAGGTGGGAAACATAGGCGATGTGCCGGTCGTGTGCTTTTGGATCCATATACCTAATGCGCATCCCCAGCTTCTGAAAGATCTCCAGAGCCCTTTCCTGCAGTTTGAAAGCGGTCTTTTCTACTTCACAGATAATATTCGTCTTATTGCAAAAAAGATCCTCTACCGCTGCTGCAGGACCCGAAAATTCGGTTCCGGCAATTGGGTGGGCGGCCAGGAAATTGCGCCTATTAGGATGTGCAGCTATACTTTCACACAAACCGGTCTTTGTTGAACCTGCGTCAAAAACAAGGGTGTTGATACCCACATGATCAAGTACCTCAATGGCCACTTTTTTAGCCACATCTACCGGCACGGCAATGATCACCACATCTGCATTCTCCACTTCGTCAAGGCCGGCCGGGCGGTCAATGAGCTTCAGGTTCTGTGCTTTTTGAAGGTGATCTTCATTTACATCGCTTCCCAGGATCTCAACTCCGGGGCTGGCTTTCCTCAATGCCAGGGCAAAGGAACCTCCAATTAAACCTAAACCTATGATCTGGACCTTCATGCTTTTAATCTTTTACAGGCTTTACTGATATTTTCTTCTGTAGCGCAAAGGGAAAACCTGATGTATCCTTCCCCCTGGCTCCCAAAAATAAATCCCGGGGCAGCAAAAATATGATACTGCTGCAAAAGATGATCTACAAAAGTTTCAGAAGTGGTCCCGGTGGGTACACGACACCACAGGAACATGCCGGTTTGATCTTCAGAAAAGCTACATCCCAGGATCGAGGCCAGTTTAAGGACCTCTTCTTTCCTTCTTAAGTAGATTTTGTTTTGATCGCTGAACCATTCCTGCGGAAGCCTTAATGCCATTGCAGCTCCTGCCTGCAGAGGTAAGAACATGCCGCTGTCCATGTTGGTTTTTACTTTTAAAACCGAATTGATGAGTTGTTCACTACCGCATAGCATGCCTATTCGCCAGCCAGACATATTAAAGCTTTTACTCAGGGAGTTGAGCTCCATCACCCCCTCCATATTATCAGAATACTTCAGGATACTTTGAGGCTCTTCATTGAGAATAAAACTGTATGGGTTATCATTTACAATAAGGATACTGTGCTTTTTCCCGAAGGTGATGAGTCTTTCAAAAAGATCCTTTTTTGCAGCAGCACCGGTAGGCATATTGGGATAATTCACCCACATGAGCTTTACCCTGCGCAGGTCTTTTTTCTCCAGTTCTTCAAAATCGGGCAACCAGCCGGTATCTTCACTGAGATCATACATGACAGATTTAGCTCCCACCAAACGACTCACAGCCTCGTAGGTGGGATATCCGGGATTTGGAATAAGCACCTCGTCCCCGTCATTTAAAAATGCCATGGAGATATGGGTAATCCCTTCTTTACTCCCCATGAGGGGCAGAATCTCATTTTCGGTATTGAGTGTTACCTCATAGAAATTTTGATAGAATTCCCCTATAGCTCTTCGGAAATCTGCAGTTCCCCGATAGGGCTGATATTGGTGCGCATCAGGATTGAGCAGGGCCTGTTGCAATGCCAACATTACCTGTGGCGGTGGCGGCAGGTCAGGACTTCCCACTCCGAGGTTAATTATGGGCTTACCGGAATCCTGTAACGCCTTCACTTCCTTTAATTTGGTTGAAAAGTAATACTCTTCAACATGGTTCAATCTGCTGGCCTGTGCGATCATAATAAGCCGTTTTTATAAATTCCTAATACCTTTAACTCTTCTGTCAATTCTGAAAGTATTCCAATCACCTTACGCAATTCCTCCTCGTCCTGGAACAAAATATCTATGAAAAATGCATATTTCCAGGGTACATTTACCACGGGAACACTCTGGATCTTGGTCATATCAAGATCAAAATCCCGTAGGATGTTCAGCACGCTCACCAGGCTCCCTTTCCTGTTTTCCAGCACCAGCTTTAGGGAAGCTTTGTTCGCTCCTGCCACGACCGAAGTAGCGTTTTTTGAGGAAAGCACTAAAAACCGGGTTGAATTGCTCTTCATGGTCTGAATCCCCTCTTTGATGATCTCCAAATCATAAATCCTGGCAGCTGCTTTACTGGCCAAAGCTGCAACCCCGGGAAGATTTTGTTGCCTTATCCGTTTTGCAACCATAGCAGTATCGGTATCTTCCACCAGCTCTAAATGCGGGTAGTCGTTAAAAAATGACCGGCATTGCAAAAGGGCCATGGGATGAGAATACACCTTTTTAATATCTGTGATCTTCTGCCCCGGGAGCGCCATAAGGTTCATGAAAATGGGAATGTAATGCTCTCCTTTGATCTGCAGGTTGTTCTCATCGATAAGCGCATAATTGGGAAGTATGGTACCTGCCGTGGAATTTTCAATGGCCATCACAGCACTTATTGATCTGCTGGCCAACAAACTGTCCACCACCTCCCTGAAGGACTGGCATTCATCCACCGGTACTTCTCTCCCAAAATATTCCCGGGCCACCTGGTGGTGGAAGGATCCCTTTATTCCCTGTATGGCGATTTTTTCTTCCATTTTTTGGCAAAAAAAAATCCCGATGCTTACATCGGGATTTCAGTTATAATATTGATTTAATTATACGGCACTCCCGATCCTATCTCTGTTATAGAAATAAAAGTAATACCAGGCGTTCCAGATAAATAAATTGTTCATTTTCATCTTTTGTGAAAGGCTAATGTAGCACATATTTTTAGAAGTCGATATTTTTTCCTGAAAAATTAACGACATCGATTTCGCTATTTAACGGGGTGCGGAGTTATACCTTCAAAATATTCTTCCTTTTAAAAAAGTTGGTTTACTTTTGAAAAAAAGCTGCTATGTCCATACAGGTAAATAAGATCTCAAAGTATTACGGGGAGCAAAAAGCCCTTAATGAGATCACTTTTTCCATTAAAACAGGAGAGATCGTGGGTTTTTTGGGTCCTAACGGCGCCGGAAAATCTACCTTGATGAAGATCCTTACCGGGTATATGGAACCTTCTTCGGGGGAAGCCTTTGTGAACGGCTTTTCCCTGAACCAGGATCTGCTGAAGGCTCAAAAAAGTACCGGTTATCTTCCCGAACACAATCCTCTCTATACAGATATGTTTGTCAGGGAATACCTGGCCTTTAGCTCCTCAATATACAAGATTCCCAATAGCAGGATCGAAGAGGTAATACTGCAGACAGGTTTATTACCCGAAGCCAACAAAAAGATCGAACAGCTTTCCAAAGGTTACCGTCAGCGGGTTGGACTCGCCAATGCCCTGCTACATGACCCGGAGGTGCTTATTCTCGATGAACCTACCACGGGACTTGATCCCAATCAACTGGTAGAAATTCGTGATCTTATACGGGAAACCGGAAAGACCAAGACCATTTTTCTCTCTACCCATATCATGCGGGAGGTGGAAGCGCTGTGCGAACGGGTGATCATCATCAGCAAAGGTAAGATTGTAGCCGATAAAAAACTGGCCGATCTGCGCGATGAGCAGGTACAGATCCTCGAAGTGGAATTTGATTACCGCATTGAGGAAATAGCCCTCAAAAGACTGCCACACCTCCTGGAAATAAAGAATACGGGCGGATTTGTCTATGAACTAGTCTTCGATACCCAAAAAGATATGAGATCTGTAGTATTTGATTTCGCCCATGATAACGGACTCAAAACGCTGCAGCTTAACCGGAAAAATAAAAATCTCGAGAATTTATTTTCGGAGATGACCCTGGAGAAGTGATTTCCTCTCCAAGACCTGCAAGGTTTTCAAAACCTTGCAGGTTAAATCGAAATTACTATTCCCTTCTGGATATGTAGGGTTTGACTAAACCTAACAGGTTTCGAAAACCTGTTAGGTTTGTGCTCCTTTTTCCTAAAAATCAGAATAAACAAAATTCAACTGGACATTTCTCCCTCCCTCACGGAGGACCGGGGTGGGATGAGTAATGCATTGAAAACCTACAAGGTCCAAAAAAGACCTTGCAGGTTTAAATGGAAAAGTGACCGGGATGGAATGAGAACTCAACAACGATTCGTCACGAATTGAAAGTCTGTGCCATCTTAAAGGGTTCATGATCTGGGACTCGATGTTGAAACAACGCCCTGGTTCACTAAACCTAACAGGTTTCAAAAACCTGTTAGGTTTGACTTCGCTGGATTATGGGACGGTGTTTATTCAAAGATCAATCTCCCGGTGTAAAAAGTTTCGATCTTTACCACCGGTGGTCGGTTTACAGAGATCACGTCCCCGGTACTTCGTATTTCCCCCTTTAACACCTGCAACGGATTCACAAAGAGCTTGTTCGTTCCCCGGTGCTGAATTTCTACTGTGCCGGCAACAAGATCATGTGCTTCTACCCTGCCGTCTCCCGCAGCGATATAAAGGTTTAGATGATCTGTAGTTCCGGAAAGGAAGAAATTGGAAAAATCATCCCCGGTCACCCTAACAGATTTTGAAATAAGGTGAAGCCTAAAGTCACCGTTGGTATAGACCCCCTTCACCTCTTCCTGGTTGAGGCTTCGCAGCCAGATGTTCTCAAAATGCAATTCCCCCACACTTTCTATAACGGTATTCCCGGCATTTTGAAGCCAGGTAAGATCAGGGATGGTGACGTAAACATTGGTAATATTATAGTCACGAAAAAGATTGCACTGGTTTTTATTCTTCAGGCTGAGACGGCCGTTCTCCACGTCTGCACTTATTCCATCCATAAGATTTTGTCCTGTTTCCACCATAACTTTCTGCTCATGCCCTTGTTCAATGAACAGGTTGATCCTGTCATAAACAATGATCTCATTAAAGGCATCAAGCTCCACTTCCTGCTGCACGATCTCTCCCGCAACTTTAAAACAACCCGGAGCATCTTCTGTGTCGCACCCTGTAAACAGCAACAGCGTGAACAGGAAGCCGCAGGTTTGAATGAATAAAGTTTTTGCCCTGTCCATAGATCAGAATTTATAGCCTATTGAGAATTCAACCGCTTCGGCATTCGCACCGTGAGACCTCACAGTGATAGCACCAAAAAGGTCTTTATAGATCTCCCTTTGCAGTCCCAGACGATTATATATTCTATCTGCGTAGTGTTCATAGGGGAAATATATATAATACCCCAGTTGGGTGATCAAAGATAATTTCCTGAAGATCAACTGGTGCCCTAAAAATATCCCGGCTCTTTTGGAATCTTCCTCCCCGGTGGTTTCTCCATGTGGGAAGGCTACTGAACGATAATAAATATATTCCTCCATGGCACGTGATAAAAAGAATTCAGTTCCCGCCTGCAAAGTGCTTTTAGGATTAAGCGGTTTATCAGCATAAGCGGTAAAGGTTAAAAAAGGATAGGTTTTGGAACCTATGACTCCCGTGGTGTTGACACCGCTCCTTAGCATGAGGTTGAACCCAACAGGTTCCGAAAAGGATATTTTCGGGTCTTTTGGAACGTAAACCACCTCCCGGTCGTGATCGAACTGATAGTTCAAACCCGCACAGAATGCCAGTGTATTCGTACTGCTGTTAGGGGATTTAAAATCGGCATTTGAATAATGCACCAGCGACAAACCTGTCTGGAACCCAAGTCCGCCAATAATGTTCTCAAACTGGAAGTTTCCTGTGAAGATGGTGGAGCTTAAAATACGGGAGCCGTAGGCATTGTTGCGGTAGTTATCATCAGGGTCGTAGGGATGGGTGGTATAGGCCAGCCCCTGCCCTACCTTTAACAAAAGGTGGCGCTTAAGAAAATAGAACCCCAGGTGCGCATACGCCCCAAAATTTTCTCCCAAATACTCATTCTTGAGATCCTGGTATGAGAGCGAAAATCCAACATTCGGATAATTATACCGTCGTTCCCACGCCTGCAGTCCGTAGGTTTTACGGTTGAAGTGCAACAGAACTCCTTCAGGATGGGCCGTTATCAAATGGGAAATATTCGGGTTGTGCTCCCAGATGTTTCCGTAGAAATAATTGGCTTCTACAGAAAAATTTTGCCCGGTCTGGCCAAATAGCCAATTCCCGGAAAGTAACAGGGCACAAACAAGGATTTTCCTCATGGGGGATTAAAACGGGACTTAATTATTTACCGGCTTCCCGTTAAGGATGACCTCTGAGGTGATGGTAGCTGTTTTCTCCAGCATTTTAGCCACAGAACAGTATTTTTCAAGAGAAAGGTCGACGGCACGTGTGGCTTTATTTGCCGGAATGTCACCGTCAATAAAAATTTTGAGGTGAATACCCGTGAAAACATTGGGGATTGCGCCTTCCACGCGGGCTCCCTCAACCTCCATCTCAAAACCTGTCATTTCCAGCTGTTGTTTTTTAAGGATCATGACGATGTCTATCCCGCTGCAGCCGGCTATTCCCATAAGCAACAATTCCATTGGGCTCGCTCCCTGTGGGTTGGGTTCGCTTTTATTATCGAGATGTACCACGTCACCGCGCTCGTTCACGGTCTCAAAATGATAGTCGTTATTTAGTCTTTTAAGCTGGATCTTCATGTGTAAAAATTTTCAGCTAATTTACATAAATCGGCAGGAACTGGTGAGGAGCTTCTGAAAACGGCATTCTGAAAAGGGTCTTTCTTGTCATCCCAGAATTTGCGCTAAGGATAGAGCGGTTGTCTGAGCTCTCCCTTGGCCTTACAGCCACGGGAAGCGAGCCGCGAAAGCCTGCCGCCTTGCCGGCGGCAAGACGGAGCGCCCAACTAATTAAAAACCTTCAAAAAAAGCAGAGGTTGGATCATTTTTTATACATTTGCTGCTGAATATTTACCAGGGAAAAATTTGACTGATTGCAACCCTTAAAAATGCTAAAGCAGTGAAAACTCCTCTAGCGCTTCACGTCGAATTTCTTCTGAAATTAATTTTTTAAAACAACGAAGCATGCCATATTTATTTACTTCAGAAAGTGTTTCTGAAGGCCATCCAGATAAAGTTGCCGACCAGATTAGTGACACTCTTTTAGATAATTTCCTTGCTTTTGACCCGGAATCCAAGGTAGCCTGCGAAACGCTGGTTACTACGGGACAGGTTGTATTGGCAGGAGAAGTTAAGAGCGACACCTATCTTGATGTGCAAACCATTGCCCGTGACGTGATCAACGATATTGGATACACCAAAGGCGCCTACAAATTCAGCGGGGATTCCTGTGGGGTCATCTCTCTTATTCACGAACAATCCCAGGACATCAACCAGGGCGTGGACCGTGGCAATAAGGAAGAACAGGGAGCCGGTGACCAGGGAATGATGTTTGGTTACGCCACGAATGAAACTTCTAATTACATGCCACTGGCACTGGATATCTCTCACAAGATCCTGATCGAACTTGCAAAACTGCGTCGCGAAGAGGACGAGATCCCTTACCTGCGACCAGATTCCAAAAGCCAGGTAACTATTGAATACAGCGATGATAACATCCCGCAACGCATAGATTCTATTGTGGTTTCTACCCAACATGACGAGTTTGATGAGGATGATAACCGTATGCTGAGCAAGATAAAAAAAGACATTTTAGAGATCCTTATTCCGCGAGTGAAGGCACAGCTGCCGGAATATGTTCAGAAACTTTTTAATGACAAGATAAAATATCATATCAATCCCACCGGGAAGTTTGTTATTGGAGGACCTCACGGAGATACCGGCCTAACCGGAAGAAAGATCATTGTTGACACTTACGGTGGAAAAGGGGCTCACGGCGGGGGCGCATTTTCGGGGAAAGATCCCAGTAAAGTGGACCGGTCTGCAGCCTATGCCGCACGCCACATCGCCAAGAACCTGGTAGCTGCCGGGGTGGCAGATGAGGTTTTGATCCAGGTATCTTATGCCATTGGTGTTGTCGAACCTACTTCTTTACTTATTGAAACCTACGGCACCAAAAAGGTGGAAATGAGCAACGGTGAGATCGCCAAAAAAGTACTCGAGATCTTTGACATGAGACCTTCGGCTATAGAAGAAAGACTTGGCCTCAGAAATCCTATTTACAGGGAGACCTCAGCTTACGGTCACTTTGGGAAAGACCCCCGAACAGAGACCAAGATCTTTGAAAGCCCATATAACGGAAAGAAATCTATCCAGGTAAACCTGTTTACCTGGGAAGAACTTGATTACGTGGATACAGTGAAGAAGGAGTTTGGATTGAGTTAGTAGTGAGTATTGAGTATTGAGTATTGAGTATTGAGATTATTAAAACCCGGAGTTTAAGCTTCGGGTTTTTTGTTTCTGCAGCTTGGATATTTTCCGGAATCAGATTGTACTTTAATTCGGCGGTTGGTATTAAAAACCAGAGTCTATGCTAATTTGAGCAAAAAGTTGCATATTTTGTTAAAAATAAGTTAATTTGAAGTCAACCATGTTTTGACCTCATGTTCTTTCTTCGTTCTGTTCTTACTTTATTTTTTTTCTTTTTTATCGGGTTTGTTTCCGCACAGCATGTTAATGTTTCACACGTGCAGGAACCTGCATGGGTGCAGTTAGCTCAACCCAATCTCAATGCTGCTCTGCCCGATGATCAGGCTTCAGGATTTTACTACCTCCTTGCCGACAAACAGGAGAATCTGGGTACAGATCAATCTTACCGAAGGTTCACTTATAAGATCCTCAACAGTTCCGGAGTACAGGACATGAGTGATCTTTCCATCAATTTCGATCCGGCTTATCAGAAAGTTGACATCCACAATATTAATATCATTCGCGGGGGCAAGATCATTGACAAGTTCGATCCCGGGAAAATTCAGGTTGTGCAGAGGGAAACAAACATGGAGCGTAAGCTCTATGATGGTCGGTTAACGATCATTGTAAACCTCACCGACATCAGGGCAGACGATATCATCGACTATTCCTATACCCTGGCAGGATCAAATCCTGTTTACCACGGGAATTATCAGGAATATTTTACGCTTGAGTTCAATATTGACGCTTATCAACACAGAACGTCTATCACCGTTCCTGAGGGTGAAAAGTTCCGTTACCAACAATTATATGGCGCAAAAGATCCTGAAATAGATAAAACCCCGGAATTTACCCGATTCACCTGGGAAGACTTTGAGCTGAAGGCAAAACAATTTGAGAATAATACCCCGTCCTGGTACGAAGATTCTCCGGCAGTAGAGATTACCCAGTTTGATTCGTGGGAGGAAGTCAATGATCTTTTTGTGAACACCTTTACCCTCCGGGAAATAGAGCGGCATCAATTGGGAAATGAAGTAAAAAAGTTGCTCCCCAATTCAGAAAACGATAAGGAGTTCATCGAAAATGCCATCCGTTTCGTTCAGGATGAAGTTCGTTACCTGGGCTTCGAGAGCGGGGTCAATTCTCATATTCCAAGCGGGCCTTCCGAAGTATTACAAAGACGATACGGTGACTGCAAAGACAAATCTTTTCTGCTGAGTGAAATTTTGCAAAGCCAGGGGATCAATGCTTATCCTATGTTGGTACATTCTTATAATGGTCCAAATTTAACTATGCGTTTTCCTTCCCCAAATGCTTTTGATCATTGTGTAGTGCAGATCGACATGGGGAGTAAAGGCGTAAAATATATCGACCCTACAATCAGTGAGCAAGGTGGAGAGCTTGAAGACATCAGTTTCCCCGATTACAAATATGGATTGGTATTAAAACCGGGAACCACAGGACTAACCCCTCTTCCTGAATATGAAACTACCAGTTCAACTATTACCGAAACTTTTGAGCTTGATGACATTGGGGGAGGCGCAGATCTTATCGTGGAAACCATATATCGGGGTGACGCTGCAGACAGCAGAAGAATAGCTTTCATGGGGACAAGTCTGCAGTCCATACAAAAAGATTTCACCTCCTTTTACAGTTCGCTGTACCCGGGCATCAAGGCAGAGGGACAAATGAGCTTTCAAGACAACAGGGAGAGGAATGAATTTAAGGTTTTCGAGAAATACCGCATTGACAGCCTCTGGACCAAAACAGCGGGCAACCGGGATGTGATCCAGGCACAGTTCTACCCCCTTAGCATGGAAGATTTTCTTTACCCGGAGAAAGCTGCAGACCGAAAAATGCCCTACTTTCTGAATAATAGCCTGGACTTTGTTCATAAGACGGTGGTTTATGTTCCTAAGGCCTGGAATATAAATAACGAAAAAAGGAGTGTAAAGAATGACTACTTCAACTGGGATCTCGATATTAGATATAAAAACGCAACCCTGGAGATCACCCACCGCTATAAGGCTTTAAAAGATCATGTGGCCGCCGAGGATGTGAAACAATTCCTTGCAGATCATACCAAACTGCAGGAAGATCTGCATTATTTTCTAACCTACAATTCAAGAGTAGCGGGAGCGGCTGAGGCCAATTCTACCAGCTGGACGGCAGTCCTTTTCATGTTGTTATTGATGGCTGGTGTTGGTATCCTAAGTTATATCATTTACAAGAATTATGATCTTCCCACCAAAGTAAAGGCAAAGCATGAGCGCAAGATTGGAGGATGGCTGATCCTTTTAGGAATAGGACTGTTCTTTACCCCTTTTGTTTTTATTAGTCAGCTGTTGAGCGGAAATTACTTTTCAAGTTCTATATGGTTATCCCTCTTCTCCTCTTCAGACACGATTACTATGGGATTATTGCTCGGTGCCGAATTGGCCCTTCATTCTGTGCTTCTTGTTTTTTCTCTACTCGTTCTGGTGCTCTTTCTCAAACGCCGAACCATCGCGCCAAGGATGATGATCATTCTTTATGGAAGCAGTTTTGTCTTCTCAGCCCTTATTTCCTTTGCGTCTTTCGCTTTACATCCTGAAGCTTTTGCTGGTCCCGAGAGACAGGACATTTATTTTGAGCTTTCAAAGATGGGAATTCGCTGCGTGATCTTCATTCCTTACCTTCTTTACTCAACAAGAGTAGAAGAGACCTTTACCAGGACCCGAAAGAAAGATGTGGAGCCCGAAGAAAATATTTTTCCCGAAGAGGTTCCTGTTGCGGTGATGGATTAACCTTTTACCACTTCTGAAAGGTAGAACCGCCCCTTCCGGCGGTCTCTGTATTTAACCTGCCATGCTTTGAGAAAGCTTTAACAACCTGCCTTTCCTTTAATCCTTATTTTTAGGAAAACCCTTGAAATATGGCCTTCTTCGGAAAAGTTAAGAATACGATCAACCTTTTAAAGAATATAGACCTGGACCAACTCGCAAAGATCAATAAGCAGATTGATCTCGCTGAAGCCATGAAAACCCTCGGAAATCTGGATGAAAATCAGTTAAAAGGTTTGATGAAAATGCTCAAGACCAAGCGTCGTAAAGGTCAGCACGACCTCCCTCCCATTGACGGGGATTTCTACAACCTTGATCTCAAACTCACGCCTGAGCAGCGCGATTTGCAGCTTAAAGTACGTACTCTTATGGAGGACGAGGTGCGACCCTTGATCAATGATCACTGGAACAGGGCAAAATTTCCTTTTGAGGTGATCGAAATGTTCAAAAAACTGAATATTGCCGGAATTCCCTATGAAGGTTATGGTTGTCCCAACCTGCCTTTTCTTATGGAGGGTATCATTGCGCAGGAGATCGCCAGGGTGGATGTTTCCATCTCCACTTTTTTCGGTGTGCACAGCGGGCTGGCCATGGGTTCCATTTATCTCTGCGGAAGTGAAGCCCAAAAAGAAGAATGGCTGCCGCAGATGCAGAAACTGGAAAAAATCGGGGCCTTTGGACTCACCGAACCCAATGTGGGAAGCGGGGTGGCCGGCGGACTCGAAACTACCTGTAGTTTTGATGGAGAGAACTGGGTGCTCAACGGGCAGAAAAAATGGATAGGGAACGCCACTTTTGCCGATGTGATCGTGATCTGGGCGAGAGATGAAGCAACTAACGATGTGAAGGGCTTTTTGGTACGCAAAGAGAACCCGGGCTTCAAGGCCGAAAAAATGGAAGATAAGATGGCACTCAGAATAGTGCAGAACGCCCTCATCACCCTTACTGATTGTAAAGTTCCCGAAAGTGACCGGCTCAAAAAAGCCGATTCCTTTAAGGATACTGCGAATGTTTTGAGAATGACCCGGGCGGGAGTCGCCTGGCAGGCTGTGGGCTGTGCCCGGGGTGCCTATGAAAGTGCTTTGAAGTACACCAAGAAAAGAGAACAGTTTGGGAGGCCTATCGCTTCCTACCAATTGATCCAGGATCACCTGGTAGAAATGATCTCTAATTTAACTGCGATGCAAACCCTTTGTTTCAGACTTTCTGAATTGCAGGACCAAGGCCTGTTAAAAGATGAACACGCTTCGCTGGCAAAGGTTTTCTGTAGCATGCGCATGCGGGATGTGGTGAGCCGCGCCCGCGAAGTGATGGGTGGCAATGGGATCCTGCTGGAATATGACGTAGCCCGTTTCGTCGCCGATGCCGAAGCTATTTACAGCTATGAAGGAACTAAAGAGATCAACTCTCTAATAGTGGGAAGGGCGATCACGGGTTATAGTGCGTTTGTAAGCTAGAGGCTGAACCATTAGGCAGTGCGCAGTTCTAAGCAGGCAGTTTGTTTAAGTTGAAAGTGGACAGAGAACAGAGGATAGATGGCAGAGACCAGTAGGCAATAGGCATTGAAAATGAATTAATTAAAGCTCCTCTCCTTCGGAGAGCCGGGGATGAGGATGAGAGAATAATTAAACCAGTCATTAATATATTAATCAAGCAAGTCTGGATTCCATTCTCTAGTATCTAGTCACCTAACCATAACAGTGAAAAAAATGTCCTTTCTCATTATCTGTCCGCAAAGAGATCCCAAGGCCTGGGTAGAGGCGATACAAGCCTATGCGCCCCATATGGATGTGGAGGTATACCCTGATGTAAAAGACAGGGAGAAGGTGGAATTCGTCCTTTCCTGGAGGCACCCGCATGGTATTTTCAATAAGTTCCCAAATTTGAAGGTCATCGCTTCCATGGGGGCGGGAATAGATCATATCATAGAAGATCCCGATATCCCGGAACATATTGAGATCACCCGGGTGATCGATGAGCAACTTACGGAAGATATGGCTGTGTTTGTGCTTTCCCTAATCCTCAACCACCTCAGGAATCTTTCGGTTCACCACTGCAGCATAGACTGGGATCCGCAGCATTATAAACGACCCAGGGAGGTGCAGGTGGGTATCATGGGATTGGGCGTTCTGGGAACAGGCGTGGCCGAAAAACTCATCCGGAATAACTTCAACGTCACCGGCTGGTCCCGTTCAAAAAAGGAGATCCCTGAAGTCACCACTTTTCACGGGGAGGACCAACTGCAGGAGTTTCTCATTGGTTCTGACGTGCTGGTATGTTTACTGCCGCTGACCCCGGAAACCGAGGACATCCTTAATAAACCCCTTTTCGGGCAGTTACCTGTAGGTGCCTATGTGATCAACGTAGCGCGTGGTCACCACCTGGTGGAAGAAGACCTGCTGGAGATGATTGGAAAAGGACATCTTTCGGGAGCGAGTTTAGATGTGTTCAGGAAAGAGCCTTTGCCTGAAGACCATCCCTTCCGGAAGGAAGACAGGATAATGATCACACCCCACATTGCCAGCATCACCCATCCGCGTTCTGTGGTGCCGCAGGTAGTGGACAATTACCAACGTATGAAAAGTGGTGAAGATCTCAAAAATAAGGTATCGAGGGAGAAAGCATATTGAAACTAACTAAAAACATATATTATGACCGATCTAAAAAACATACTGGTAGCCGTTGATTTTAACGATGCCGTGGGAGAATTACTAGGATACGCCGAAGGCCTTGCCGAAAAATTCGGCGCAAAGGTGTGGGTGCTGCATGTTGCCGAACCCGATCCCGATTTTGTTGGCTACGAACCCGGTCCTCAGTACATCCGGGATTTTAAAGCCGAAGAGTTCCGCGAGGAGCACCGCAATCTGCAAATGTACTGTGATACCTTTTTAAGCGACGAGATCGAAAAGGAGGCCCTGCTGATTCAGGGATCTACCGTGGAAGCCGTGCTTGAAGAAGCTCAAAAGCTACAATCTGACCTGCTTATCGTGGGTACCCACAAACACAGCTTTTTGCACAACCTGCTACAGGAGAGTGTTTCTTTAAAGCTTTTGAAAAAGGCAAATATTCCACTGCTTGCTATACCAATCGAGGAATAGTATAGCTCCGCTTTAGCGGAGCTCCCTTCTGAAGGCTTTCTTCAAGCCCGTAGTACAGCCTCACTAAGCTAATAAGAAATAAAAAAGCCCCGCAAATTGCAGGGCTAAAATAATAAAGGTCAAACCGTTTTAGGCTTCAACTGACAACGCAGCATCGATCCTGGCAAGCAAATCATTCCAATGGTAAATGCTCAATTGATCGTTTGTCCTGTTTCTCCTGGCTCTAAGGTCTCTCCTTAAATGCTCCAGGTCTCCGCGCATCAAAGCGATGATATCGGTGGAAGTAACATCGCTGGTTTTTTCCTTTTTCAGGTTCTGAACAAATTCTGCAGCTGCATCAACATATGCACGCTGAATATTCCTCCGGTATGCATCTACTTTCTGAGACCTGTAAAGCTCTTCAAAAATGCCCTTTCTCAAATCAGTCATCATTTCAACAGCGGTGTAAGCTTTATTGCCGTTCACCTGCTCGTTTGTGACCATTCGCTGCAGGCGGTCCTCGTCTAAAAGATCATTCAATGCCCGACTCTGCAGATTCTGTACCCGCTCAATAGCACCTGTAGGCTCAATGCGCTCCAAAAGCTCCCGATCCAGCAGCCACTCTGGCGTGGAGAAAGCATGCTCATTCAAAAATGCCACTGCGGCTTTCTGTTTTTCTTCGGGTACGTGGGTATAAACCGTTCCTTCCTGGTCGGCGGTTTTACGGGTTTCGTAAACGCCGCCCACATTGGCTACTACATGGGAAACATAGCCTCTCCACATATAAGTAAGCTCACGGTATACTTCCGTTAGTTCCGAATAATCGGTGTTGTCTTTTGAAGTCCATTCCACAAGATTGGGCACCACTTTTTTCAGATTGGCCAGTCCGTATTCGCTGGCTTTCACCTGGTCATCCCCAAGACTTTCTCTCTGTGACTGCGGATCAATTCCGCCGTAACCACTTCCGAATTCATACCAGGGATCTCCCGCTTTTTCCAGGATCCACTCACTTAAAATTGGCTTCTCTTCCTCAGGACTATCAGCTTCCGGAAGATATCTGTAACCCCAATTGATCGCATAACGATCATAAGGCCCCATCATCCTGATGAACTTTACGCCCTTATCTTCGGGCTGTGCGATGTAATTGACACGGGCGTAATCCATAATGGAGGGGGTAAGACCATACTTTTGAGTAAATTCAGGAGAACGCAACGAATCTGTGGCATAAGCAGAGCTGGCCTTCATATTGTGCGGCAAGCCAAGAGCGTGACCTACTTCGTGCGTGATCACCATGCGCATCATCTCCCCTATTTCTTCTTCGGGGGTATTAAGAGTGCGGGCAGACTCCAATTGCGCCCCGGCCTCGATCATGTAACGGTTCCGGTATGAACGCAGGTGGTTGTGATACCAAATAATATCACTCTCGATGATCTCCCCGGTACGAGGGTCGGTTACCGAGGGTCCCATCGCATTTCTTGTGGTGCTGGCAACATAACGCACTACAGAATAGCGTACATCTTCAGGGCTGAAATCGGGATCTTCCTCTTTGCTCGGCGGATCTTTGGCGATCACCGCGTTCTTGAAACCTGCAGCTTCAAAAGCTACATTCCAGTCTTCTATCCCCTGCCGGAAGTATGGCCTCCATTTTTCGGGCGTGGCAGGATCCAGGTACCATACAATAGGCTTCACCGGCTCTACCAGCTCTCCCCGTTTGTAGGCTTCAATATCTTTGGGTACGAGCTTCCAGCGGTTGATTATCCTGTAGTCATCACTTTTTAGCTCGTCGGAATTATAGTTATATTTTCTGGTGGTAAACCAGCCAACGCGATGATCGGCCAGGCGCGGCTGCATTTTCTCTTCGGGAAGCAGGATCATAGACTGGTTCATCATCATGGTAATGGTCCCGGCCTGGTCTCTTTCGGGCGGCTCCTCGGCCTCATAGGTCATCACGTGCTTCACCTCGATGTTTTCGGGAAAAGCATTTGCCGAAGTAATATAAGAGCGGGATTTATCAAGTTTTTTCACTTTATAACGCTTCCTGAGATTCGGTGAAACCCCGTTGATGGCAGCAACCTCTTCCTTGAAAAGCTTACTCACTTCAATTACTGCGGAAGTTTTATCGTCATTATAAGCTGTGATCTTTGAGCTGAAAAGGATAGGGAAGAAATTATTCGCAGCTACCGACTGATAGATCGGGGAACCTTCTTCGCTTTCATTCTCGAAGCTTATTACCTTCATGTCTATATGATTCCCTCTTTTTGACCAGCGAACCACCTGCTCATTGGCCTTGGAACCGGCATTGACATAACCGCCGCCGAAACCTGCGGGTACTCCGGCGATACGGCTTACCAGCAGCATGTCTTTCTCCAGCATCTCCAACGGGATTTCAAAATAAAGCTTATCGCCTACAAAATGGGTAGTGAACAGGCCTTCGTCGCTTTTGGCTTCGGCAGTGATAACTTCCTTATAAGGTTTAGTATCATCCTGGGGTTTTTTCTGAGCCGTGGCCTCACTTTTTTCAGCCGGCACTCCTTTTTGCGTCTGGCAACTCACGCCAACCGCCAAAAGCAGTCCGTACATCGGTAACTTTTTTATCATGGGTAAATGGGATTTTTAAAGTTCCCAAGATAAAGAAAGAAGTTAGAAGTACGAAGTTTGCAATAACGAAGTTGTGGAGAGTAAAGATTTCACGCAGAGCGCGCAAAGGGTTCCGTGGAACAAAGAGATATTAATCCCGGAAATGTAGTTTTCCGGTTAATGTGATTTCTGAAGTTTTCCTGCGGAAGATAACTCCGTCCAGAATTTTAGGATTACAAATACCTGAACATCCTCTCTTAAAGCAATCTACCTCTAAACCATTTCGCCTGACTGTAAATATTAATTCCGAACAGATTCCATTTCAGTACGCCTTCCGCTGCATAATCTACCTGTCCATCTTCCTTTATTTCGCTGGTGGAAACAGAGATCAGATCCCACTCAAATCCCGGTAAAAATCCGGTGAGAATACTTCTTTTTTGAACGGGAATCAACTCCCCGTTTTCTATAAGATATGTTACCGTCAGGTCAATATCCAGAGAGAGATTGTCTTCAAGCAATATTCTTTTGTATTCAGTTTCGTTTTGCCCGTAGACATCGGTCACGAATGTTTCAGGATTGTTTTCCTCGGGACCTGCTGCAGCAATAATATTGACCAGCCCAAGGACCATAATAGAGACGGAAACCAGTCTTAACTTCCGTCCAAAAATTTTCCTGCCTATGGCTATAAAGCCAATTAAGAGAAAGACGAAATACAAAATCACAAGTACATTCAAGAGTGACCAAAGTAAATAGATCATTGTCTTATGTATTAAGAATAGTAATTCAGATAAAGTAGGAGTTTCGTTAAAAATAATATTATTTTCTGATTTGAGGTGAGATCATTAGGGAAAACACTGAAAGAATTGTTCTCATTTTGTCCTGGAGCTCTCTATCACCACATCTGCCGTAGCCCAGGAGTCTTTGAGAAGTGCCTCCATTTCTTTCATTTTCGACTGGTTATCCATTTTTTGATAAGCCAGTTTGAGACCATGCTGTGCCCAGCCGTTCTTTGGATAGATCTCCAGGTCCTCTTCATAGGTCTTTACAGCATCATCATATTTTCCGGCTTCTATTTGAACCGCGCCAAGGTTGTGACGAACTGAGAAGAACCAGTCCGGGGGTTCCTGGAAGTTGAGGGCATCTTCAAGGACGACGGCTTCCCGTAGCTGGGTAATACTTTCGTCAAACTTTCCTTCGGAAGCCAGGATCTCTCCTCTCAGTACTTTTTCTGCGATCTCCACGATAGAATGCATGGTATTGATCTCCCAAAGCTTCATTTCCTTTAGCTGTTCATCCTTAGCAAGGACCTCCAGTTTTTTCAATTCCTTTTTTGCTTTTGGCAGGTCTTTCTTTCCGAGGTAAGCCATTCCGCGGGCGTAATGAGAAATGGCTTTGGGGTAAAGCAGGGAATCAGAAAGTTTCCGGGCGAGGATCTTGTCCCATTTACCGAACTTCACATCCACAAAATAAGGAATCATATAATAGTGTTGCAGCGTACCCCAGCCGGGTTCCTTCATTACATCGGGATGAATGCGTTCTGCCAGCTCCTCGGCGCCCATGAAGGCCCAGGTGCTGTTCCCTTCGAGGGTCGCGGTAGCTGCCAGGAAATGGTAGTTGTGCGGATAATAAGCCAGTGGATAAATTCCCTGGGCATGGCAAAGGGTCACATAGGCGCTGTCAACTTCCACCGCTCTCAGGTTGGCAAGGCTGCCTTTGTGATAATCACCGGTCTGAATATAGGTGTGGGCGGGCATGTGCATCAGGTGCCCCGCTCCGGGCACGAGTCCGTCATCAAATTTTTTCGCACTGGCTAAAGCCCGTTCAGGGGCGTTGGAGGCTTCGGTGGCATGGATGTAAAAATGGTGTGCGCCGGGATGATCGGGATTCTCTTTCATCAGTTTTTCCAGGAGGGTGATGACACCCGGCGTCCATTCCCTGGGTTCACCGTCCTTGTCGTACAGGTTCCACGGGTACAGGTCCATGACCGATTCGGCATACAGGGCGGCGATATCGGGGTCATCGGGGTATTTTTCGTAAACGGCTTTCATGGCAGTAGAATACGCCACATCCAGGTCCCGCCTGTCCTCCACGGGTTCGGCTACGTAACGACTTGTAAGGGCATTGATGAGCGCCTGTTCCTTTTCGGTGGCCTTTCCGGAAAGTTCAACTGCTTTCTGAACGGCTTCGTAAGCTCGTTCATAGTTATCGGGTTCCATGCCCGCGTTGTAGTTAGGGCCTAGAACCAGCGCAAAACCCCAGTAGCACATGGCACAATCGGGATCGAGTTTTGCGGCGTAATAGAACGATCTCGCCGCCTCGGCATGGTTAAAACCGTAGGAAAGGACCAGGCCCTGGTCAAAATATTTCTGAACTTCAGGATCAATCGTGCTTATGGGGTAATGCAGCACATCCAGCCCGTCTATAATAGGTGCTTTGTTGTCTCCTTCGTACCACTCACTATCTACGGTCTTTGGCGCACAGCCGTAAGACGAACTTACCAAAGGCTCCTTCACTTCTACTTCCTGTGGCGCGGGCTCTGAGTTCTTGCAGGAGAACACGGTAACCGCCAGCAACATCATTAAAAATCTCATCCTCTTCATAGCTCCTCCTCATTTGATCTTCAACTTAAATTTACTTCAAATTACTGAAAATCAGGCGATAAAATTATTTTAATTGATTATGGGAGTATATTTCTGAAAGACTTTCTATTGTCCAAGGCGAGTTGCAAGGGAGCGAAGGATCTCTTTTTCAAGTTTACTTGACCCCCGAAAGGAGCCGGAAAAAGAACTGCGGAAAAATCGAATTTGGAATTTGGAGCTTGGAATTTGGAATTTGGAATTTGGAGCTTGGAATTTGGAATTTACCGAAGAGGGGTCATTGGTTATTGATGATCGCTTAGGATCTTCCCGATCTCTTTTTTATATTTCATGGTATCCAGAAAATTATTGTGCCCCAGTCCTTCCAGCGTAATCAAGGTATCCCCCGGTTTAAAATGCCCCTTTAGCTTTAAGGAAGAACCGTAATACACCACCTCATCCTGATCTCCATGCAGGACCACCACCGGCATTTTTGCTCCTGAAACATATTTCCCGGTCTCCAGTTTGTATCTGAGGAGAAATGAAGGAAAGATCTGTAGCGGAGTAGTATTCCTTACCAGATCGGGCAGGGAGTATGTCGGGGCCTGCAGAATCAAAAGTTTTGGGTTGTTAACCGCGGCCAATCTTGCCGCCATTCCCGATCCTATGGAATGTCCCAATACGATGATCTCGTTCTCAGGATACTCCTCTTTTATTCTGTCATAGAGGGTCTGCATATCCTCATGCAGCTGTGCTTCACTTTGTACAGTACCTTCACTTTTACCGTAACCCCGGTAATCGGGGATGAAAATATCATATTTAAGGGTTGTAAATGTTTCAGCAACACTACCCCAGCCAGCCAGGGAACCCGCATTTCCGTGCAGATAAAAAACCAGGCCTCTGGGATCTTCTGTTCGGAATAAAAGGGCGTGCAGCTTCTTGTCGTCCTTCATTTCCACATATCTTTCTTCGAAATTCTGAAAATGTTCAAAGCAAAAATCCTTTTTCAATGTCTGGGGATAAAAGATCATCTTTTCCTGAAAAAAGTAGCCTAAAATGCAAATAAGCAGGTACAGAACTAATATGGTAAAAAAGAAAGTGCTCAATTTTGATTTCATTTTATGGTAACGGACTGGTGTAAAAAGATACAGAATTTAAGATAAACCAAGTTCGCTTTTTTCCTAAATTGATTGTTTGAAAGACACTTATGCCAGGGCACTTTCAAGTCCGCTGTCACGGGTAAACAAGCAGGAGGATCCGGTGGCATCCCAAAGTTTCCCGTGTTGGGGCTCATCGGAATCCTTGGAGCACCAACAAAAGAAGCCAGAGCAGATGAAAAGGTAGCAAGACAACTTTGTATTGATAGAATTCCAAAATATTTTTAGCTGAAATTCTTTTTTAAGTAATTTCAGAAGAAAACCGATCTTTAATAGAGGTCCCCTTTTTTCTAAACCATATTCTGTCACGATGAAAATTCTTTTTTTTAGTACGAAAATTTATGATCAGCAGTTCTTTACGGCTGCCAATGAGGCATTTGGGTTTGAGTTGAAGTTCATGGAATTACCGCTGAACAAAAGCACAGCGGTACTGGCGAAAGGGCATGAGGTAGTTTGCGTATTTGTAAATGATATTGTAAATACGGAAGTCCTTCAGGAGCTCTCCGCACAGGGCGTTAGCCTGATTGCCCTGCGCTGTGCAGGCTATAATAATGTAGATCTAAAAGCCGCTGAGGCTTTGGGCATAAAAGTAGTGAGAGTACCCGCTTATTCCCCTTACTCCGTTGCCGAACATACCATGGCCCTCATCCTTACGCTTAACCGCAAAACACACCGCGCCTATAACAGAGTGAAAGAGGGAAATTTTGCATTACAGGGTTTAATGGGGTTTGACCTTCATGGAAAAACAGTCGGGCTTATAGGCCTGGGAAAGATTGGACTGGCTACAGCCAGGATATTAAAGGGTTTTGGCTGCAGGGTGTTAGGCTACGATATAGCCAGTTCTGCCAAAGCAGAAAGTATTGGGGTCGAGTTTACTGATCTTGATTTCTTGTACAGGCATTCCGATATTATTTCACTGCATTGTCCCTTAACTCCTGATACCTACCACATCATAAATAAAGAATCCATCCGGAAAATGAAAAATGGCATAATGCTCATCAACACCAGCCGGGGGGCCTTAATCGATAGTAAAGCCGTCATAGAAGGTCTGAAACAGGAGAAGATAAGTTATCTGGGGCTGGATGTGTATGAGGAAGAAGCAGACCTTTTCTTTGAAGACCTTTCCAGCAAGGTCATCCAGGATGATGTTTTTATGCGCCTTCTTTCTTTTAACAATGTTCTTATAACGGGACATCAGGCCTTTTTCACCAGCAATGCGCTGGAAAAAATTGCCGGGGTAACCCTGGAAAATGTCAGGGAATTTGGGGAAGGCACTTCTTTACAGAACGAGGTAAAACCATAGCTGAATCCCAATGGTTTATTTCCTCTCGCTCTTACCCATTCTTATCCTGATAATTTTTTCAATAACCAAAGGAGTTAAGGAAGCCGTTATGGTAGGTTTTGCCATTACCAGTGTCCTGTTCTTTTACTGGGAAGCTTCTTTTAGTCATTTCCTTGGAAGCATGGGTGTAGCTTTTCTCACTACGGTGAATATTTTGATGATTGTGTTTGGTGCCCTTTTTTTATACAATATAATGCAGGGCGCAGGACTAATTTCACAAATCAGCCATTCCTTAGATAACCTGCATCCTTCTAAAGAAATAAGATTTTTTCTGCTGGCCATTTGTCTTACCGCATTTTTTGAAGGAGTTGCCGGTTTTGGTACCCCTGGCGCAATTGTTCCTCTGCTGCTAATTGCTATGGGCTTTAATGCCGTTTTGTCCGTAGCTGTAGTATTGTTATTTGATGGACTGTTTGCGATTTTTGGTGCTGTTGGAACACCCATTATTACAGGCTTACAGCTGCCCCTTGGGCTAACGCAAGCCCAGGTACAACAAATTGGTTTTACCGCTGCTGTCATTGGTGTAATTGTGCAGTTTTTTATTTTATTTGCCATATTCAGGATGTTTGCTCAAATGCAAAATCCAGTACAACATAAAGGGAAAATTCTGCTCCTTTTTACTTTTTTTGCGCTTCCCTTTTGCCTTTTTGCCTGGCTGGTACCAGATTTAGCAACTGTGCTGGCCGCACTTGTTATGCTTATTCTATCGATATTTTATTTAAAGGGAGCCGAAGGAAAAATTAATTTACGACCCTGGCTACCTTATGGAATTCTGGCCATTTTACTCCTTCTGCCGAAATTATTCAATCCTCTAAACCGATGGATTGGCTGGGATTTAGCTTTTTCGGATATGTTCGCATCTGGTCTAAATGCATCCATCAGACCCTTGCAGTCGCCTCTCATCCCTTTTATTATTGTTGGGATTGGAGTGGCTTTGTACAAAAAAAGCAAGTCTTTTTATTTAGTTGAATCTTCTGTTAAGCTATGGAAGGTTTTTGTAGTTCTCTTTCCTTCGGTTGCAATAGCACAATTGATGATCAATTCCGGCGTGCAACAGCCATCTATGGTTGATAATATTGCTGATCTCCTGAGTAATCTGGGTAACGGGTATACCCTGTTAAGTCCTTTATTAGGAATAATAGGTGCTTTTATTACAGGAAGTACTACTATTTCCAATGTGGTTTTCGGGCCATCGCAGCTTGAAGCAGCCAGGCTTCTTAACCTGGATCCAAACCTAATCCTGTCCTTGCAATTGAATGGTGCAGGAATTGGAAATGCCATTTGTCTGTTTAATATCATAGCGGCAGCTTCTGTAGCCAACCTTACGAACTATAAAGAAGTACTTGTCCGTAACATGGCCCCGGCTCTTCTGGCAGGGCTTATTGCTGGTTTTCTGGGCTGGTGTATAATTGAAATTCTATAAGCCCTGTTCAAGGCTTCCGCTTGATCTGTTGGAATTTCCCCGGGTAATCTGAAATTACGGAAAAAAATATAAGGGTTCATAGGAGTATAGGTTTCTTCTTCTTTCAGCAATTAAAGTTTACCTATTTTCCATATTCTTCCAAAAGCCCTTAACTTTAATACTAGAATCAAAAAACAAAAGAAACTTGCAGGTTTTGATGCTACAAAATTTCTGGTTTCCTTTAAAACTGTGAAAAAACGGCCCGGATGACCGCTATAATTTCTTTATTGGTAATAATTACTCTGTCCATACTTGCTACCCGTATTGGAACAATAGCCTTTATCCATACCGGTCTTTCTAAAGATGCTGCTAAGTTCCAGGCAAGATCTGCTTATTTGGGAGTAGGATTTACCACCAAGGAATCTGAGTTGGTAGTTAATGATCCCGTGAGAAGAAAAATTCTCACTGTTTTAATTTTTTTGGGCAACGCAGGAATAATTACCACTATATCTTCAGTGATCTTCAGTTTTATATCCATAGAAGAATCAGGATTTTTTTCTACGGAAATCATTGTGCTTTTTTCAGGGTTGTTGCTCCTAATTGCCTTGTCACGCAGCAAATTTATTGATCGAAAACTTTCTACTTTGATAGATAAAGCCTTGAGTCGTTATACTTATCTTGATGTAAAAGATTACTACAGTTTACTACACCTGGAAGAGAATTATAGGGTATCTGAAATCAAAGTGAAAAAGGAAGATTGGCTAACAAATAAAACCTTGAAAAAGTTAGAATTAGATGCTGAAGGGGTTCGGGTACTGGGAGTAAGGCGCCTGAATGGGAATTATATTGGAGCCCCGAAAGGCGATACAGAGATTAAAGAAGGGGACGTTATAATTCTCTATGGCAAAACAGAAACGCTTCAATCGTTGGAAAAGCGTAAAGAAGGTAGTTCAGGAGATGTGGAACACAACAATGCGGTAACAGAACAAAAGCGAAGGGAACTAAAAGAGAAACAAGAAGATTAAGGTATCTTATATCAACCGGAGATTTCGTCGTATTCTTTTAAGTTTCTTCAATTTTTTGTTTAAGGTTATTTTTTTAATGAACCATCCTCGTCAACCTGCAGGCTTCGACCAAATTTTCACGCCCTTCCCGGGCATAAAAATAGCTCAGACAGACAACGAATGCGAAAGTTAAGTTGAGACCGATCCGTCAGATTCTTTTTGGATTTACAGATCATTATTCATCAATCAATAGTAATTGAATTGTGTTCCCGGTAAAGCTTCTCCCCTATCTTTCCTTCATCGCCCAGCGCCCGACCTTTGATCAACCATGCAATTCCGAAGAAAAACAGTGCCAGGGCTTCCAGCACCAGCGTCGAATAGTTGAACAGCCTGAACATTTCAGAAACCGGAATTAACAAGATCAAAACAATAATTGCACTACCGCAAAACCGGTAAATGTGATTTTCGTTAAAAGTGCTGACGGGAATGTCTTCTGACTGGTTCTGACCAATGGTGAAAACATTGATCGCTAACAACGCGAAAATTCCGAAGAGAAGAGCTGCGAAAATGTAATGAAGCCAGCCTAACCAGGGAAAATTATACGGAATAAGAGAAAAGAGGTTTGCAGGCTCGGTTTCAGGACTAACAGGAATGAGTGCCACCCCTATTGCCATGATTCCGGCGACATTGGTGAGTAGCTGGTCATTCTTCCAGAGCGAAGCATTTCCGTGGCCTTTATAAGAGATCAGAAACAAACCAACAGCGGCTAAAGTACCGGTAAAGATGTCGCGAAGATTCGTGTAATAATAATCACTGATGGAAGGCTGCACTTCAGTCTTGAAAAAGGGAATTAAAGAAAACCCCACCAACAGCAACGGAAGTGCGATGCCCAGGTAACCAATTGTGCGCCTCAGTCTCCTGTAGGTGAAAATATTATTCTTGTTATGGCCGATCAACTTGGGGAACAGGTTGGTTTGTTTAACTAAGATAATCTTTATCTGCGATAACCCAAAGGTTGCAAAGTCGGGGGATTTTTACAACGTCGCAGTAGCCATAAGCTTTCTATTTTACTCTTTGGCCTCTTTGAGCCGAAGAAAACGTGCTGCATTGTTATAAAAGATATCTTGTTTTTGTTCATTCGTTAAAAAGGGTGCCTGCTCGATCGCCTCTACTGCAGCACCTATCTTTTCCGGCCATACCATCTGGTCAGACCCAAACATAATTCTCTTTCCGAGGCCTGCCCGCACAAATGCTTCCAGATGATCATAGAAGGCTGTACGCGGAATCACCCATGTTATTGTGGAGACATCAACATAGAGCTGAGGATACTGATACATCATCGCGATCATTTCTTCCCGATAGGGATAGCCGGCATTTTCCACGAACAATCTGAGGTTTGGATATTTCATAAGCACATCTTCCAGTAATAAAGGGTTACCGGCAGCCGATCTGAAATGTGGCGTATAAGGTCCAATGCCTAAGGTATGGATGAGTACCGGAAGGTCATGTTCTTCAGCCAGTTTAAAATACGGGTCCAGTGAGGGATCGTTGGGAGGGATGCCGTTAAGTTGAGTGCCAATTTCACCCATACCCTTAAACCGCCCTCTTTCATACTCCTCCCTAAGTTTCTCAACACCGGGATCATTGGGTTTTAAAATAAAAGGAGATGCAATAAAACGGTCTGGAGCAAATTTCTTCCATTCCTGAACGGCTGCCCAATCCACCCCACTCAGAAAGGCTGTGCTAATATTATAGCGGTTCATGGCTTCAAGCGATCTTTCCATGAGCTCTTTTGTATCGACCGTCGCCCCACCATCTCCTTCACAGGGTTCAGGACGGCAAAGAGAAGGGGTTCCGGCAGGGATTTCGTGAGGAAGGCCGGTGTGCATGTGCATATCTATGATTGGGCCGGAATATTTACCGGAAGCCGGTGTTTGAAAAGCTTTTTGAGCGAGAATTGAATTGCCACCCAGGAAAAGAATAGCCAGAAAACCCAGTAATAAATTATACCTTTTCATAGCACAAGGATTTTAGTGTTAAATGGCTTGTTCACCACTTTTAAAGTTACTGAAAATCAATGTATTAATAAAAATAAAGCGCAAAGAAGAAGACTTTGCGCGCAGCTGGGTATTTTTCAGAAGCCGGGAGTATAGATATAGAATAAAAATACTAAAACATATGCCCGTGTTTTCCCTGGCATATTAATTTCCAGCTTAGTTAGACTTAACTATCCGGTCTTCTTCAGGATAAATTTCGTCATAGCGTTTATCCCCATATTCTTTTAGTTTCTGTCTGTCTTCCTCACTCAAAGTCGCTTTTTGCGAGTCGAGCTTCTGCCCAATGGGGTAAGAAATGGCGTCGTGTTTTTCCTTTGATATTTCTCCTTTTTTCAAACGTTCTGCGTGCAGGAACAATTCATCAAGAGTAGCTTTCGCCTCTTCGTAGTCTGAAAGAGATTCTACCTGGATTTCCTGCTTTTCGGCTATTGGTTCGTTAGCTTTTTTTTCTTGTGGATCTGTGTCCTTACAGGCCGTAAGCGATAACAGAATGGAGGAGATCAAAAGGAATTTTTTCATGGATTGGTTTTATTTAATGTTATGTTTTGAAGTTATTTTAAAGGTAATAAAAAATGGCATTTTCCAGGAGGGTTATTTATTCTTCCTTTTTTAATATTTAATTTAGAGAGGTTCACTTATTAGAATTTTTTACTTCACAGCCTGGCGCTTTTAAAACCTAAATGAGAAGGCTGCGTGAGGTCTCTGACCTCGCGCTGTATTGAATGTCGAAGAAGATCTTCTTACCGTTTACCCGGATTTTGAATGATATACCTGGAAATATTTTCAAAGGATCGATGATCCCTGATGATGTGATCGTAAAAAAGAGGTTGCCATGCAAATTTTAAATTTAATCTATTGGCATGTTTTGTCACGGCTGATTTATAGGAACCCACAATAGAGGAAAGGGTATTTTTCCCCTGATTCTGAAACCGTTTTTGACCTATGGATTTTTGGTGACAAGGCGATGGGTGTTCATTATTGGATTGTTGTTGTTGTAGTAGGGGCAAGGCATGCCTTGCCCCTACTACTACAACATTATCATTATTCTCATCTCTTGTGCCCGGTCGTTTATTTCCCTCCAGAATAATAATGCCATGGATATGGTTGGGCATCACAACAAATTCCCCCAATTCCACATTTTTCGCATGGTGCTTTATTTCATACCATAACACATCTGCGATAACACCTGCCTGAGATAATTCCATTTTGCCATCCACAATTTTTCCAAAAAGATCCTCCCGGTTTTTAGTACATATTGTTATAAAATATGCAGCATCCCATCCATAATCCCACTGCTGCAGACGGGTTGATTCATTTTTATATTTATTCTGAAATGTTGCTGACATACAGTATTTATTATTCGCTTTTACAAAGGCCTATCTCTGAGATAAAACTGGACTTTTTGTTGGATTACTTCCCGGCTCTATTTGCTCCAGAATTTTTCACAGCGTATGAGATATTATTCAATAGATCTTTCCCTTCCCTCCCACTCGATTTTGGACATGATAAACTGAAATTCATCACACAATACCCCCTTATACAAAACATCAGGAAAGTAACCATCCTCCCGGAAGCCGACGCTTTTAAGCAGATTGAGGGAAGCAGTATTCTCTGCGTCGACCCTTTCCACTACCCTGTCAATGTGGTGTTCCCTGAAAAGAAGGTCAAGGATGCCGGAAAGCACTTCTTTCGCGTATCTGTTTTTTTGATGTAAAGGGGAGATCGAAATCCCAATTTCTGCGGACTCGCCGTCCAGCTTAATGGCGCAGTCGCCAATGAGGTTCCCGTTTTCCAGGTTTTCAATCCCGTACTGCACCCATTCGCCGGGGTTGCCAAATCCCTTTACCGAATTCTCCCTGATAAACGCCTCCGCCTGCTCCTCGCTCATGGGTTTATAGCCCTGGTATTTCGCCATCGCCGGATCAGAACGGTAAACGTGGAAATCCTGAAGGTCTTCGACTACCAAGGGACGGATTCTTAATCGGGCTGTGAGGATTTTCATGGCTATTGTTTCTAGAGCTTTCAGCTTCTGAAAAGTAGTCGAAAAATGGCATTTTGAAGAGGAAATTCGAAAGTTTCAGGCAGAGAATGCAGAGAGTTCACAGAGACATATTTTTCTGTGTCCTGTGATTTGCTCAACACTTTCCCATAGATCAATAATATCTACCCCCGGTTTACCTGGTAAGCACCTGGATCATGTCGAAGTTGATCTCCACCTCCATTTCGTCGATTTTGGTGACCGAACGTTCTTCAATAACAAGCACCATTCTGTTTGGTGTAAGCTCCTCGATGATCCCTTCGGAAGCCTGAATGATCAACTCATCGCCTGCATTTGGAGTGGTGATCATTTTATTTCCCTCAATTCTGTAGGTGCCACTACCGGTAATATCGGGATAAGGAAAGTCCTGCGCGCTGGTCTCACCGTCTACGGTAGTAGTAAGGGTGAGGGTGTAACTACCCGCGGTCGTGTATTTGCCTGCATCCTGAAAAACTACCTGCGCATTGAGATCTTTTGCTTCTGCAGAATAAGATACCGAAGCGGTCTCATCGCCATCTTTTACAGAATTGATACCCGAATAGCTGAACTCCGTAAGGTTCCATTCTCCCAGGATGATGTCTTTGTCCACTTGTGGATCATCATCTTTTTAACAGGAAACAAGGCTGACCAGTGCTGTTACAAACAGCAGTACTTTTAGTGCTCTCATAAATGCTTTTTTAGAAGTTTTTTATAGCAGAAGATCAGAGATAGGGAGAGCCGAAAAGTTAAAAGGCAGCACGATCTTCTCTCACCAAATTAGTTAAAAAATTGTTTGATCAATTAGTTTTATTCAATATTATGTAATAAGGAGTAATTTTTCCTTTTAAAATGAAGTGATTTGATAATCAGAGGGTAATACAGAGGTAATTTCCTACAGAAATGTCAAAAATAACATTTTGAGGTAATAATTATAGAAGTTAGAATTTTACTATTTCCCCCCGGTTATCTAACGGAAAGTATTCTATGACCTTTAATGCTTCGGAGGCAAGGTCGACATAAAAATAATGTGGCTTTTCATTTTTCAAGGGGTATTTAAAACGTACAATCTGTGACTACCACCGTATTTTCATTTCTTAAAGTGGCGATCTGCTCATGCTCTTTTGTTTTGAACCTGGTCATTAATCTGTGAGGCTATTTCAGGCAGAAGTAGACATTTTTGACGCTTCAGCATCTATAGCTTATCGGTTATTGCATAAATAAAACCATCTGAACTTCCGAAGAATATAACCTGATCAAATATTACCGGGGAAGACAAAACAGCCCCTGAAGTGATGAAAATATCTTTGTATAGAGCGGAAAGTCCGGGCATGTCTGTAATACCTGCCTCTAATGATTTTAGTTTTTCAATATCTCTTTCCCCCGTTTCAGTAAAGACTTTTAAGGTGTCATTTCGCGAGCCCAGGGTTTGGAATTCCCATTTAATATTCCCATCCTTTTTTTCAATACCATACAATCGTCCATTTGCTGAACCTATATATGCCATTTCACGGTCAATTGCCGGACTGGAAAAAGTATATGACTTTGTTTTCGTGGCATAATCTATTTTTCCCGTCTCCTTGTCAAGGGAGAAAAAACTAAAGGAGTCGGAAGAACCGGTGTAGATTTTCTTATCCCCTATAGAAGCCGAACCTGGCATCCAGGATCTGTCAAAATTGTTATTGGTCCAGAGAGTATCTCCGGAAACCACATCAAAGGCATAGAACTTTGCGTCCCTTGAGCCAACATACGCTATGCCATCTTCAACTGAAGGAGAAGCCTGAACACCGTGCCAGATGTATTGTGCCGTATCCCTTCCGGTGGTATAAGACCAATTCTCCTTGCCGGTGTGGGCATCGAGCGAGTAGACCTTACTGTCCCAGGAACCTACTACCACAGAATTTTCCCAAATTGCAGGAGAGGAATGAACACTTGCCCCTGTTTTGTAACTCCACACCAGGTCACCCGTTTCTATATCGAGTGCATAAACGTGGGAATCACTCGAGCCAAAATAGACCTTGTTATCAAGAACGTTGGCAGAGGACAAATAGAAATCCCAAAAATCGGGTTGAAAGGAGCCATTGAAGTAATCTTTTACTTTAAATTTTGATTCTCCGCCTGTTTTGAATGTCCATACCACTTTTCCATCGGTTTGATCCAATGCGTAGAAATTGCCATCATAGCTGAGGAACATCACCTTGCCCTGTGCTACGGCAGGAGTGGAATTTACAGGCCCCTTTGTTTGGTACTTCCACTTCACCGCCCCATTGGCAGCATCTATTGCATAAAGAAAGTGATCTTCACTTCCTATATATACCACATCATCTACCAGTACCGGGGAAGAAATCACCTGGGCGCCCGTTTTGACTTTCCACAGAATTTCCGGCTTATTTTTGACCGACGATGAATGGTAGTAGGCGGTGTGCCGACTGTCCTTCATAAAAACAGAGGTCCCTTCAATGTCGCTATTCTGCCTGTGCATACAGGAATTCAGGAAAAAAAGGAAGAAAAGGGAAAAGCTAAAATAAGTGGTGAGAGATTGATAATTGGCCATAGTAGTTTTGCCTAAAAGAATAAATTTGGTTCTCTGGTTTTAACTGAGGTTAGCAAACATGAACAATGGCATTTTCTACAACTTCACCGGCAGTTTCCAGGCCTCAGGGTAGGAGTAATAAAAGTACTATAATTTTCCTACAGGAAAGTCCATTACAAGGAGGATTTTAAAAGTCAAAGAGCACAATCCTTTTACCGATCTTTTTTCATGACCTGACATTTCTCATCGTTTTAAATCTACTGAATGAGTAATTTTTGGATATAATATTTCAGTTAACCTTTAAAAAATTACTGTGATGAGCGCTGTCAAAAAATTGAGAAAAAATCATTTTTTACAAGTAGGAAATGTTTCCCGTTTATTGATAATTTTTCTGTTGTTGTGGAGTTCAGATGCCCTGGCTCACTGCGACAGGGAAAACGGGCCGGTGGCAATGGCTGCAAAAGAGGCTTTAAAAACCGGAAATATGGATAAGATCCTTATCTGGGTGGGCGAAGAACAGGAGCAGGAGCTTCGGGAAAAATATCAGCAAAGCCTGGAAGTTTACAAGAACGGCGGAAATTCTGCTGAGCTGGCCCAAAGGTACTTTATGGAAACGGCGGTACGACTGCACCGTGCTGCAGAAGGAATGCCTTTTGATGGGCTGAAGCCCGCCAGTCCCAATCCTCCCGACATAGAAGCGGCAGAAAAAGCGCTGGAAACAGGTGATTTTGAGCCGGTAAAAGAGCTGCTGTGCAGTGCCCTGGAGAAGGAAAGTTTGAACTGGTTTGAAAAGACAAGAGCTGCAGCAGGAAATAAGGAAGAGAATATTGCCGCGGGCCGGGAGTGGGTGGATAACTATGTTAAGTACATTGTCTATATCCATAAACTATATCAAACCATCCAGGCAGGACCTCCCCATGGAGTAGATTCACATTAGCTTATTTCTTCCGGTTTTCTAACGGAAAGTATTCTGTGACCTTTAATGCTTCGGAAGCAAGGTCGACATAAAAGTAGTATGGCTTTCCACCGGGATCGAACCTGTCATTAGCATTTCTATCCTCTGTGCTTCTAAAGTACAGGCGGTTCATTGCCTGAAGTACATTGTATTCCTGCAGCACCTGGTCTGCCGGACTAATCTTTCTAAGGTCACTACCATTGATCCCGCTTATGTACAGGGCTGTATGATCATTGGAATTCAACTTCCCGTCTGCATTCGTGTCTATGTCAACAATTTTGTAAAGAAGCAACTGCTTGCCGGTATTGTCGAAGATCTCCCGAAGGAATTCAACCGACAGGATCCTCACGTCCTGATCTGTAAGCCCGGTGAATTCTTCTGAATTAAGCTCCTGGAATCTCAGGTTGGTGAAATTCCCGTAGATCTCATCTCCCACAGACGTGCTACCCGAACTACCGCTACTTGAACCGAAGTACCCTCGTTCCCTTACCTCAATTTGCCCCACCGGGTGAATGAGGTAATTGGTACTGTCAATATGTACCGGAAGATTGGCAATCAAAAGGTTTTCGCTGTTGTTCTCTTCAGGTGTTCCCGAAGCAATGGGCCGTTGAATTTCATCAACGCAGCTAATGCAAAGCAGGCATAAACACAGAAAGGATAAGATTTTTTTCATTTTTAGAAAGGAGTTGTTTTTTAAACGTTTTGACAGAAGCAGGCACAAAGTCAGGAGACTTTGCGGAGTCCGGTGTCATATTTAGAAGGAATTATATTAATTGTTTGATTCTACGGTTTTAAGGATTCTACCATCCTTATGTTTCCATTCTGTCAATCCATTGGCACTTCTTCCCATTACAATAGCCGCTGCTGCCGACGGACTAGAAAATAAATAATCTTCCCTGAATACTAATTTCCCATTAACCTCAACTATTATTCGGTCGTCAATCAAACTTTGTCTCATTTTGATCCAATTCTCCGGGAAGGAGTTTGTCAGAGAATTGGCTATTTCTGAATCTTTTAGAACCACAAATCCTTCGTTAGTCAATTGACCTTTGGAGTTGGCACCTCTTGCTGCATTAATGTAAAAAGTATTTCTTACCTCCTCTTCAAAGGTTTGGTGCTTTCTGAGCTCTTCAAATATTTTATAACCCAGAGCATTCACCAACAGTTTAATATTTTCCAGATACTCTTCCATCTCTGCCTTGTCAGATTCTGAAATGGTAGATCGCGGGGGCACATTGCCATTTTCCAAATCATACCGATTAACTTTTACGGCAATCTCGTGTAGTCTACTTTCTAAATATTTAATGTGCGCTTTGTTAAGGTTTTCATCCTTGCTCACAAAGATTAAGGCCTCATTCCAGAAGTCTTTTTTCGATAAATGTTCATTAAGTCTTCTGTAAATTCCTTCTGCTTCGCCTATGTAGGCCAGCTCTTTATTTTCTGATTTGTCAGATTTTCCAAATAAAATATAGATTCCAGTATTTTCCAACTCCGGTCGATCTGAGGACTCTTTTATCTTCTTTCTTGGGATCTTTAATGCTTTCCCGGTCCAGTTGGATAATTCGCACGTCATTCTACCATTAGGTTCCCCGTCTACCAAAAAGATCTTAATTGTTTTCCCGAAATTTTTCATGAATTGCTAATGCTTTTAAACCGATTGTTATATGTTAGAAAAAAGAATAGTTTTCGAAATACCTGTCTATATTTTCTTTTTCCAAGCAACAATTTTGTTTCCCGTTTTACTCATTACTGGTTCTATTAGACCCTTGTCTCTAAGATCATAAAAATGTCTTTTCATTACATTTTCTGATTTTACTCCTGTTATTTCCCTTGCTTGTCTGTTTTTTATTTTTTCATTTATCTGTAAAAATTCCATTATTCTCTCTTCAGGTGATGCTAAAGATGTATGAGCGATAATTACCTTTATATAATTTCCATCCTCCACAATTTTTGGTGGTTCCAAACGAAATTCTTCCATTCTTTGAAAAGCAGTATTCAAACCTTCCCCCATATCTTTATTAGCCGGATTTTTATACTTATTCAAAACACGGACAAGTTTAGAATTGCGCGAAAATCGAGCGTCCAAAATATTATCAATAGTTACGTAGCCTGGTAATTTGCCCGGACTTTTGATCTCAATTCTGTTGTTAAATATTAAGACTTGTATGTCATCCGATATTGAATAGTCTCTGTGGATTACAGCATTAACCAAAATTTCCCAAATTGTCTCTGGAGGATATTTAACTTTCTCCAAACCTTTCGCCCCCATTATTTGAACTGATTCCATTATCCTAGTAATAATTTCAGATGATTTCTTGATTTGTTCATTTAAACACCCTTCGATCGAATACTGATCTTTAAGATGTTCACGCTCAGGAATTTCTTCCGATGTTTCATATCTGTTTATTTTAATACCACATCTCTTTGGTAATAGGGGTATAGGATTATCGCTAAATAACAAAATCCCTGCTGTTCGAGGATCATAAGATTTTCTATCGACCAAATTTTGGTTTACGGTGAAGCCAATAGGATCAGATTGTGGTGAATAGTCATCGAGAAATTTGATGATCTCTTGAGATTCAAAAATATCCTCAGCAAATGCAGAGTTGACAATCGTGTCCTCGTAAGATGATTCTCCCTTTGCGTATGACAAGGCTTGGATTTGAGTTGGATCCTTTATTGGAAGAGATTGAGCTGATTTCCTTATATAAACCGTATTGTTCGCTGTTTTATGCACGGCTTCACTCTTTTCTATAGTAATTCTAAGGGCATATTTTCCAAGTTGATCTTTTAAAAACTCATAACTATGCGGAATTGTCGGAGTTAGTTGTGTCAGATTTTGGAACACGTGATTAAAAGCCTCTATGTCTTCAATCCCTTGCCATCGCTTTATAGGGTCTTTCTCCTCTTTTTTATCTTTAATTCCAATAATAAATTCCCCACCGTCTGCGTTCGCAAAGGCTACCGCTATTTTTTGAATCTTATCTCCTTTTAATTTAAATGCTTTGTTATCATAAAAATGGCTCTCATCCCTGTTTGCAAGCTTGGCAATTTCATGGTTCGATAATATTCTTTCTTTCATAGATTATGAATTAATTCCTAATACTATAGGAGTGCTCCTTTCATTAATTGTGTTTAAAAAAACTATTCTTTTCTTCCGCTCCATCAAGATCTTCAGAATCCGAATGAATTTTTCCCTGATTCTGGGAACGGCATAAATTTCGGCCAGTGCTATTTTTCCTGCTGTCGTTTCATAGAAGCATAGTACAGCTTCTTTACCTCCTGTTTGTTCATCTGTTGAGAAATATAGCGTTCGGTGAGATTATACGATTCATTGCTGATGGGGCTCCAGTTTCCGTTGATATAGTTTCCATGATCTCCTCCAGTCGTTCATAATCAATGAAGTTTGAATCTGATGGTAATCCAAAAGCTGGAATTTATTTATTGCGCCCAATTTTCTAGCTTGATCATTAAAAGTTCAAAACTCCAGAAAATAATTAAAAGGTAGGGATTTGTTAAAAATAACATAAATTTCCTACAACGAAGGTTTGTTTACAAAAAATTTTTATGGTTACAAGGTGAATAGCGGTTTTCTTGAAGAAGAACCTAATTTATTATAATTCCTATGTTAACTTCTTCTGCTGTTCTATTTAAAAACTGGAAAGAGAATTGTATTCACTTGATTAATCAACCAGAAATCAATTAATAATAACCTACAGGAAATGCAATTCCAATTGCCGCAACTCCCGCGTATTGTTCCGGGCTGGTATGAAAATACCAGGTTAACTCAATGCTCACATTGTGGCTACGGCCCAGTGCCAGCCCTATAGAGAAAGGAATGTGTAGAAAAGCCCCGCTCTCTTCAAACTTCATATTATCAGTTACAGTTTCAAAGGATCCAAAGGAACCCCCTATTCCTAATTCCAGGTAAGGTGCAATCCAGGGAACAGGAAGAGTAAACCTGGCTTTACCACCAAAAAGAAAGGCGTTAACAGTTGCTTTATCCTCCGGTTTAATAGATCCGCCAAAATTTTCATTCATCTTTGTCCCTATATACCCCGCGTATGGTCTAAGATCGACCCATTCATTAATACCAAGTACATATTCACCCTGCGCATAAAATCCTGAGCCGTAGAAACCCACTTCCTCATAGGGTACACTCAATCCATAACCTATAGAAACATCGATAGCTTCTTCTGAAATGAATTGTGCCTGCACCCGGGTTAAACCAAAAATGGCAAGTAATATCAGGAGAGTATTTTTCATGATGGTGAAAACGATTATTTCAGCAGCTCACAGGCTTTTGGGGGAAGGGGAGATGGAGCAACTATAGCCCGAAAATATGAAATTTTCTTATTTTTTTAATTACTTCAGGAAAATTAACAAGAACAAACCCTTTCCGCAGTATAAAAAAATCAAGGGCTGCCCGTAATTGAAAATTGTGTATAGTAGAAAAAAAAAGGCTTATTTATTCAACAATTCCCTGATCATCTTTGGAACTTCTTTTTCCGGAGAGGGGAAATTATGCAGTTCCTTATTCTTATAAATGTTGAAGGTGGATTTCGCTATCAAATTCTCCCCATCGGGAGATATGAAGGCAATTTCCAGCTTGTCCAGGATCTTCTTGAAATCCCATCTCCAGGTATCACTGTATTGTACTATGAAATCAAAACCTTCGGGTACATCTCCCTTTTTTCCAATTACCGACCGGATCCCGTGTTTTTCCAGTTCCTGCTTGATCACTTCATCTGTATTGCCAATCACTTCGCTCTCTTCAGCGGGATCATCTTCAGGCGGGAGGTATCCAAAAGGAGTGATTTTTCCGAATTTGAAATGTATGTATTGAGAATTCTCTGTGGAAATGATATAAGCTTTCCTGAATTCGGGATTCGCCGGACTTTGATATCGGGCGGTTTGAACTGTTCCTGCACAACCCGATAAAAACAAGATCATTAACAGGAAAAAGATTCTCTTCATTTTTAGTTTTTTTTACGGTCAATTTATTCCAACAGGAAAGGAAAGTCCCACTGCAGCTGCACCGGCGAATTGTTCAACACTGTTGTGATAATAGTAGGTAAACTCCAAATTAACATTGTGACTGGGTCCCAGTTCTATTCCCAGGGAAAAAGGGATATGTACAAAAAGTCCGCTGTCTTTTATATCTGTATATAGGGTAACGGTTTCAAAAGATCCGGCAGACCCTCCGACTCCCACTTCCAGGTAGGGTGCTACCCAGGGAATAGGCGCAGTAAGCCGTGTTTTTCCTCCAAAGAGAAAGGCATTTGCAGTTGATGTATGGTTTTCAGGGTTGATCAAAGGATCCCTTTCACTCATCCTGGTAAGGACCACACCTGCATATGGTCGAAGGTCGATCCACTTGTTCAGGCTTAGCACGTATTCTCCCTGTGCATAAAATCCCCTGCCGTAATAATCTACTTCTTCATAAGGTGCACTTAGCCCGAAACCTATTGAAACATCGATGGCTTTTTCTTTATTCTGGGCCTGAACCCCGACTGAGCCTAAAAAGATCAAAATTAATGTAAGTGTCCTTTTCATAATGGGGAAAATTCAATGTGAACTTTGTTGTTGATATTTGACTTCATTTATATAATTCGGGCGTTACAGAAATTTCCGTGACAAACTCGCTGTACTTATCGTAGTATTTATAGTCCAGCGTAATATTGTTATCCCGAAAGATTTTGAGGTCAGGACTGTTTTTGACATTTTCGACCACAGCCGGTCTTATGTACTTGTTGACGGTATCCAAATTCACTTCAGATCTTTCCATGTCAAATAAGGTGTAGTAGTAAATAAGGTTCGTTTTTCCTTTTGAGGCAGCACTATCCAGTCTTATATACTGGTCGATCTGCATAGGGGTTTGTTTGTTTAATTCCAATGCAACTTCCTTTAGTTCTGATTCCAGGTCTGGTTTAAAAAATTGTTGGGCTCCGAAAAAGAATAGAGCAAAGAATATTGCTCCCACCCCGAATCCGACTAAGGTTCCTTTTTTTGATTGGTCTTTTTTCATATTTAATTGATCGTTATTTTAAGGTATTCGGCAATTGTAATAGTGCAGGTTCCCTGTATATTCTGAAAAAACAGAACCGCAGTTTTTTAATCCCGAAGTTGATTCAACCAGGATTGAAAACACCGACAGGCGCAACTATTAAAATCATCGAAGAAACGGTTGTTACTTAGCAGCTCAACCGATTTTTTGTAGGGTATAAAGGGATGTGCAGCGTAGAAACTAAATTATAAAATTTTCTTAAAATTTGAGAAAAAAATGAGGCACCATCGTAAAAAATTTCTCCTGTAAATTGCTGCGGAAATAGGTTACCCCCATTCATTCATAAATTTACCAGATCCATCCCTTCGGAAGCCCTATCCTATTCCCCGAAAAATCCCTTATATTTAGCGCTCTTAAAATTTTAACTCAATTGAATTTATGGCCTATAAAAACCTGTTGGCATTAGTGCTGCTAATGACTGCCCCCGTTCTGTTCGCACAGGAGGAAGAAAAAGAAAAGAAAGAAGAAGAAAAAAAGTGGGATGTTAATGATCCCTATACTGCTGACTGGAACATCAAGGAGGTGCCCCTTAACACCACCGAAGGTACCTGGATGAACCTGGACGTAAGCCCCGACGGGAAACAGATCGTTTTCGACCTGCTGGGAGATATCTATATCATGTCCGTAAGCGGCGGGAAAGCCACTTCGCTTACCAACGGAATGGCATACGACGTACAGCCGCGCTTTAGCCCCGACGGGAAAAGGATCGCCTTCACCAGCGACGCCGGCGGAGGAGACAACATTTGGGTGATGGATCTGGACGGCAGCGATGCCAAACAGATCACCGAAGAGAAATTCAGGCTGCTTAACAATGCAGAATGGACTCCAGATGGAAATTCCATCATCGCCCGTAAACACTTCACTTCGGGCCGGTCCCTTGGAGCCGGTGAAATGTGGCAGTACCACCTGGCAGGAAAAGCCGGGCTGCAGCTCACCGAGAGAAAGAATGATCAGCAGGACGTTAACGAGCCCACCATTTCGCCTGATGGCCGCTATTTATATTACAGCGAAGACATGTACCCGGGGGGAGCTTTTCAGTATAACAAAGATCCCAACAAGCAGATCTACGTGATCAAACGTTACGATCTGCAAACGGGTGAAACCATCACCGTAACCGGTGGTCCCGGCGGGGCTGCAAGGCCGCAGATCTCTCCGGAAGGCGATAAACTGGCTTTCGTGAAGCGTGTGCGCACAAAATCTGTGCTTTACCTGCACGATCTAAACACAGGCGAAGAATGGCCGGTGTATGATGAGCTGAGCAAAGATCAACAGGAGGCATGGGCGATCTTTGGTGTGTATCCCGGTTTCAGCTGGATGCCAAACAACAAAGACATCGTCATCTGGAGCGAAGGCAAGATCAAAAAGATCAATTCCGAAAACCTGGAGGTTTCAGAAATTCCTTTTTCCGTAGAAAATACGATCCAGATCGCGGAAACGCATAAGGCTAAGACCGATGTATTTTCCAAAGAATTCAACCCAAAAGTGATTCGTCACGCGGTTACTTCTCCCGACGGAAAGACCCTGGTGTTCAACGCCGTGGGTTACCTGTGGAAGAAAGACCTGCCAAACGGAAAACCTGAAAGGATCACCAAAGACGACAATTTCGAATTTGAACCCGCATTTTCTCCCGACGGAAAGGAAATCGCATACGTGAGCTGGACCGATGAAGGGATGGGCAAACTGAGAAGAGTAGGCTTGAACGGCCGAAACCCTAAAAGTCTAACCACCGAAAAAGGTATTTTTCGCAACCCTTCCTGGTCACATGACGGGAAGAAGATCGTGTTTGTGAAGGAATCAGGGAATTCAGACATGGGACAGAGCTTCTCCAAGGAGCCGGGGATCTATCTCATCAATGCCGATGGCAGCAACCTGGAAAAACTTACGAAGAGTGGGGACAACCCAACCTTCAGCAAAAATAATGACCGCATCCTGTTCCAAACCGGGGGAACTTTCTTTGGAAGCCTTACCAAGAGCCTCAAGAGTGTGGACCTCAACGGGCAGGACGAGCGCACGCATATCAATTCAAAATACGCGAACCACATTGTGCCGAGTCCCGACAACGAATGGGTGGTTTTCACTAATCTTCACAAGGCCTATGTCGCGCCTTTCGTGATGACCGGGAAACCCATTGACCTCGACAACAAAACCAAGACGGTGCCCGTGACGCAAATCACCAAAGATGCCGGGATCAACCTGCACTGGTCTAATGACAGCAAGAACGTACACTGGACGCTGGGAGACGAATATTTCACCAATAAAATTGCTGAAAAATTCACCTTTTTAGAGAACTCTTTGGATTCCATTTCACCTATCACCGAAACCGGGATCAAGGTTGGCCTGAAGGTAAAAACTGATGTTCCCGAAGGGCAGATCGCTTTCACCAACGCCCGCATCATTACCATGAACGGCGATAAGGTGATCGAAAACGGAACCATTGTCGTGGAAGGCAACAGGATCATTTCTATTGGAAATGCTTCGGAAGTTGAGGTGCCAAAAAAGGCAAAAGTGATCGACGCTACCGGGAAGACTATCATGCCGGGAATCGTTGACGCGCACGCGCATATTGGAGCATTCAGGTATGGCCTTACTCCGCAGAAGCACTGGCCGGCTTATGCCAACCTTGCTTTTGGAGTGACTACCGCGCATGACCCGTCGGCTTTGAGTGAAACTGTCTTCGGAATGGCTGAACTTTTCAAAAGCGGTGAAATGGTAGGACCAAGATTGTTCTCCACCGGGATCATTCTTTACGGCGCCGATGGGGATTTCAAAGCCGAGATCAACAGCCTTGATGACGCTAGATCTGCTTTGAGAAGAACCAAAGCTTTTGGAGCGAATTCGGTTAAGAGTTACAATCAGCCGCGCCGTGAGCAGCGTCAGCAGGTGATGCAGGCCGCGAAGGAGCTGGACATGAATGTGGTGCCAGAAGGTGGAAGTACTTTCTTCCACAACATGAACATGATCGTGGACGGGCATACCGGGATCGAACACAACATTCCGGTAGCACCGGTTTATAAAGATATCAAGACCCTGTGGGGAAACAGCAACACCGGCTACACCCCTACCCTTATCGTGAACTACGGCGGAATTAACGGAGAATATTATTTCTATCAGAATGACAAGGTTTGGGAAAACGAACGCCTGCTGAATTTCACTCCGCGGGGCGTAGTTGATTCCCGTTCCAGGCACCGCACCATGCTACCGGAAGAGGAATACGAACACGGACCTGTACTGGTTTCAGAAACCGCGAAAGAATTATCAGACATCGGGGTAAAGGTGAACCTGGGTGCCCATGGACAACTTCAGGGGCTTGGTGCCCACTGGGAGCTTTGGTTGCTTCAAATGGGCGGCATGACCAACATGGAAGCTCTAAAAGCAGCTACCATCAACCCTGCAGGATACCTCGGAATGGAAACCGAGATCGGTTCCCTGGAAGAAGGAAAACTCGCCGATCTTTTGGTGTTGGAGGAGAATCCTTTGGAGGACATCCGCAATTCCGAAACAATCCAATACACCATGATCAATGGCCGACTTTACGACGCCCAGACCATGAATGAGGTTGGAAATGATCCAAAAGAAAGAGGGGAGTTTTATTGGGAGAACAATAAGTACAATTCTTCTTTTGACTGGCATTTGGAAGGACAGACTCATGGAGGGTGTATGGCTCATTAGAAAGGTATATTGTATAATGTATAATGTATAATTTGCTTACTCAGACGCGGGAGTAGACTGGAAATTAGAGTCTGGAGGCTATGCATTATTGAGATTGAGTAAAGCCGAAATCCTGGAGGATTTCGGCTTTTTCTTTGGGCTAAAGCCCTGTTTGTTTTTTTAATCTCACCCCCCGCCTGAAGGCGGGGGCAATTTAGGCAGGAGAAATTCAGACTTGGGGCAATTCACAAGATCATTGAAATTCCTCGGGCTTAAGCCTGAAGCTTAATAAACCAATTTTGTTTTAGCCTAAATAGGGAAATTGTTGGCTGAACATTGAATCGCCTCCGGCTTCAGCCGGAGGATAAAAATAAGATAGGAAAGAAGGGCTTTAGCCCAAACTCCTGAAAAATGTACCTTTGGATCCATTTTTGAATATTGAATATTGAATCTTGAATCTCAAATGCTCCAAACGGTAGTCCACTACTTCCTTCACTTCATCTTCATTGGTGTCATCGCTTACTGGTATGACAGGAAGAACTGGAAGAAAGGCTGGCTCATTTTACTGGCTACCATGCTGGTGGATGTAGATCATATTGTGGCTGATCCCATGTTCATGGCAGATCGCTGCGGCATAGGTTTTCATCCCCTGCATTCGGAATACGTGATCCCGTTCTATTTTTTGGGAGCAATATTCCTCCGCAGATCTGTTCTGAAACTCGTGGCTATTGGTCTGGCCTTTCACATGATCACAGACAGTATTGATTGCTTCTGGATGTATGCAAAATGTGCCGACTGCAAACTTTCGGCTGTATTCAATTCTTTTTGATCAAACCGGAAAACCAGTGGATCTTTCCGTGGAAATTATGCTGACACCTGCAGGAGCTTCAGAAAGAGTGTTTTCACAGATCCTTCCGAAGAAAAGACCATAACTATCTCCACCCTATTCCTCAAAATAACGGGAAACCCTTTTAATTCATACCTGAATTCTATTATATTTACCTCGGTGAAGTTTTTCACCAAATCCAAGGACCAAAATCTATCTGAACATGCACGTAGCCATTGCGGGAAACATCGGTGCGGGGAAAACTACCCTCACAAAACTATTGTCAAAACATTTCGGCTGGGAAGCCCAATATGAAGATGTACTTGAAAACCCTTATCTCGAGGATTTTTACAACAAAATGGAGCGCTGGTCCTTCAACCTTCAGATCTACTTTCTGAATAGCAGATTCAGGCAGATCCTGGAACTCAGGGAGAGTGGAAAAGCGATCATCCAGGACCGAACCATCTATGAGGATGCCCATATTTTTGCGCCTAACCTGCACGCGATGGGCCTCATGACCAACCGCGACTTCGAAAACTATAAATCCCTGTTCGACCTGATGGAGAGCGTGGTGAAAGGACCCGATCTCTTGATCTACCTGCGCAGCAGTATCCCAAACCTGGTCTCGCAGATCCACAAGCGCGGCAGGGATTACGAGAACTCCATTTCCATTGACTACCTGAGCCGCCTTAACGAGCGTTATGAAGCCTGGGTGCACCATTACAATAAAGGAAACCTTCTCATCATTGATGTAGACAACATTAATTTCGTGGATAACCCTGAGGATCTGGGGAATATCATTACCCGAATTAACGGGGAACTCCACGGACTTTTTCAGTAGTCGTAGTACTGAGTATTGAGTAATTAGTATTGAGAAGTTAGACGATAGACTTGTTTATTGTCTATGGTTTATGGATCAAAAAGACGGTTTAAAGGGTTTTACCGCCAAATACTTTCCTCGACCACTAACCGCTAACTGATAAAATTTCTCTTGATTTTCACTTCCCCATATATTAACTTAGTAGGGATCAACCGTCTATATCCCGCTAACGAAATATGGAATCTCAAAGACTGAAGAGACCTCGCCACAAAGGTTCCCCCAGGCTGTTCAAAAACCCTTTTCTGGAAAAGTTAACGCATACGCATATTTCAGCACCACTCATCATCTTTGGAGCCATTGCTTTTGTGCTTATTTACTACGGAATGGTGGAAAAAGGATTTGAAGTTCCTTTTATGCTGATGCTGTTCCTGGCCGGGATGTTCTTCTTCACCTTCGTCGAATACCTGATGCACCGCTACCTGTACCATATTCCAGCAACCTCTGAAAGAAAGAAAAATCTTGCCTACACCATGCACGGGGTGCACCATGATTTTCCTAAGGACAAATCCCGGCTGGCCATGCCACCGGTGCTCACTCTCCTTATCGCTACCGTACTCTTTATCATTTACCGGGCGGTACTGGGAGATTTGGTGTTTGGATTCCTGGCTGGATTTTTAGTGGGATACTCCGCTTATCTCGCTATTCATTATTCGGTACATGCATTCAGAGTGCCTAATAACTTTCTGAAGATCTTGTGGCATCATCACAGCATTCATCACTACCGGGAACCCGACAGGGCTTTTGGGGTCTCCTCTCCCCTGTGGGATCATGTTTTTGGGACGATGCCAAGAAAGGCACCGGTAGAGCGAAAGAAAGGATATATTGATTAGACGGTTGCGAGTTCTCTGCTGTGGGTTGCTTGTTCTGTCAAAAGAGGGTTTTAGATACCGTTAATGGTCATTATTACTTGAAGCCGATTGTCAGACTGAGCCCGAGCGGAGGGAGGACAGGTCGAAGTCGTTTCTTTGCAGGCCTATTTATCATTCTGTTTCCTGTTGCGATGTTTAGAATATGCCGATTTTGAGCCCTCGGTTGTCAGCGGTTGGGGGAGTTCATTAATTTTCATGAATTTTTAATTTTTAAATACCTCATACACAGTATTTAAATAATTATTAACTTACAGACTCTCCCCCCGGGAAAGTGCTCATTCCAACTCCGCGAATTTTGACTTTCCTTCTGTTTTGGTTATAAATCAATATCTATATATTATGAGAAGTTCAATAACCGTCAGCTTTTTACTTATTGGATCATTCCTGTGGGCACAGGTCCCGGTAGAACCACCAAAAGCCCCGCCAAAGGTGGTCACCAATGAATATCACGGGGTTACCCTGGAAGATCCTTACCAATACATGGAAAACCTTGAAGATCCGGAAGTATTGAACTGGTTAAAAACCAATACCGCTTATTCCGAAGCAATTCTGCACAGCATTCCCGGGAGGGAGACTATGCTGGAGAAGATCAGAGAGCTGGACAGTCGTAGAGAATCCCGGATATCCAATGTCTCCATCACAGATGATGATGTTTATTATTACCTGAAAACCACTCCTGATGATGAGACAGGGAAACTTTTTTACCGGAAAGGTTTTAAGGGTGAAGAAAAATTACTTCTCGATCCCCGCAAGTATGGGGAAGATCCTGAAAGAATGTATTCTATCCTGAGCCTGAAACCAAACGAAAAAGGTGATCTGGTTGCGGTGAGACTGGCAGCAGATGGTTCAGAAAACGGGGAGCTGGTCGTCCTGGATCAAACAGGAAAGCAGGTGGGAGAAACCCTGGAACTGGTAGAAGTTTTTGATTGGGTGAGCAACGAGCATCTGACCTATACCAAATTGAATTCCGAAGAAATTGCAGATGTAAACAGGCAATTGAACCTGAAGGTTTACTGGCACGAATTGGGGACACCCGTTTCTCAGGATAAAGTGGTCTTTTCCGCAGAAAATAATCCGGAGATACCAATGGAGCCTGCCGAAATTCCTATTGTAATATATGACAGGCACATAGATAAAGCTATTGGAGCCGTTGTTACGGTAGATAATGCAAGGAAAGCTTACATGGCCGAAGGAGATCTTCCAAATCCAGACTCCTGGAAGCAGCTAAGCACACAGGAGGACAAGGTTACAGATTTTGTAACCTCAAAAGATGCCGTTTATTACTTAAGCTTTAAAGATGCTCCCAATTTTAAGATTGTGAAAAGCAGCCTGGAGGAGCCGGAATTTTCAAAAGGAAAGGTGCTTATAAAAGAACCTGAAGCCGGTCCTATTCAAAATATGGCGATCACCAAAGACGGATTATTCTATTCAATTAAATCCAATGGGGTACAGTCAAAATTGTTTTTCCTGCCTCACGGGAAATCTTCATCCCGGGAAATTGAACTTCCTTTCACTGCAGGTTATCTGGGAATGAATTCCAAAGGCCCGGAGTTCAGTGATATCTGGGTGGGAATTTCCGGCTGGACTTCTCCTCCCAAACGTTACAAATATGATCTGGCCACAGATACTTTTGAACTGGAAATGTTATCTTCGCCTGCTGAATATCCTGAACTTGAAAACCTTGTGGCTAAGGAAATTACAGTGACTTCCCACGACGGCGTAAAAGTGCCGGTGTCCCTCATACATCATAAGGATATTAAGCTGGATGGTCAAAATCCCGTTTTTATGTATGGATATGGTTCCTATGGAATGTCCACCGGGCCGTTTTTCAGTCCGCTCCTTATGCTTTATACCACTTACGGCGGTGTATTCGTTGTTCCCCATGTAAGAGGAGGGGGTGAATTGGGTGATGCCTGGCATCGTGCAGGTCAAAAACTGAATAAACCCAATACCTGGAAAGATGCTATCGCCACCGCGGAATATCTTATAAAAGAAGGCTATACCAATCCCGATAAACTTAGCATTGCAGGAGGAAGTGCCGGAGGTATTTTTGTGGGAAGAGCTATCACTGAAAGACCTGATCTTTTCGCGGCCGCCATTCCTCAGGTGGGAGTAATGAATCCCGTAAGAGCAGAGGAAACTCCCAACGGTCCCGTGAATGCTCCCGAATTTGGAACCGTCAAAGATCCTGATGAATTCAGAGGCCTACTGGAGATGGACTCCTATCACCAGCTTGAAGATGGCACAAATTATCCCGCTACCCTCGTTACCGCCGGAATAAACGATCCACGGGTCATCGCCTGGCAACCTGCAAAATTTGCTGCCCGCATGCAGGTAGCAAATGCCTCAGATAACCCCATCCTGTTGCATACAGATTTTAGCACGGGACATGGCATTGGCGATCAAAAGTCAAAAGCATTTGAGAATTTCGCCAACATGTTCTCCTTTAGCCTGTGGCAATCAGGCCATCCCGATTTTCAACCGGAAGTAGCGATCAAGGATTAGTGAGTGATTGATGATGGGTTTAGGTTAACAGAAAGAGTTGTTTTCATAAGAGGTAGATTGCCGTGGTCGCCGGTTGGCTCCCTTGCAATGACGTATTGATTAGTATTCCGATTAGTAGGCAGTGCGCAGTTTGAGTTCTCAATTGACAGTGGCATTTGTTTTCATCCCAGACACCCGCCTCTCCCCAAGGGAGAGGAGCTGGAGCAGATCATCTTTTTTAACTCCATCTCCTTTGGAGAGAGTTGGGGAGAAGATAAATAAGAAAATTTACCCTTCAGACAGGGAGATTGCCGCGGTCGCTCCTGGCTCCCTCGCAAAGACGTGACTAATAGGCCGTGGTAAACTTAGAAGGAGATAGGAATAAAATATTTTCCACATACCACACGGAGGAAAATGAAGACACAAAGAGATCTGAGGAAAGCCGTAGGATCAACGGGAAAAAAGGGTAAATATCCAGGGGAGCTTGTCTGATGGCAGGCTGTAGTCGCCTTTCTGCCCCCTACCCAACAGTTTCCACTCTAGACACTATACGCGAACTCGTTACTCGTAACTTAAAAAGATTCCAGGCACTAAATTCCAAAGAATACCCCGGTAACTGAACCCATAACTCTTAACTATTAAACCTTATTTCCTAATCCTTATTCATTGAATAAACCCCTGTTCCCTCGCGTGCTCCTCTGCTTCTCTGGAGGTTTTAACCATGAGGACCGGTACTGTTTCAAAATTATCGACAATACTTTTCACCCGCTCCATTCTTTTGCGGTGTTTGACGCTGCGCAGGTAGATGGCCAGGATACGGTCAGGGTACTGAGCAGCCATATCTGTATAAATAGCGGGATCGTGCTCCCCGCTGTCTCCTATCAAGATGAATTTAAGGTGTGGATAGGTCTTCAGAATGTTGATGATCTCCTTTTGTTTATGAGGTTTTTCAGGCTTTAGGGACCGGTCAAAAGGAGTCCGGAAATCCCGCAATAAAATAGGACCCTTTGGAAAATCATTGATCTCCAGGAAAAGTTTGAGGTATTCATACAGATTCCAGGGGCTGTTACTAAGATAGAATACAGGATTCTGTTCATTCCCTTTCTTTCCTTCATGAAGGCCCCGGTAGAATTTGGGGGAACCTTCAAACGAGATCCTGCTGTGAGCATGTTTAAAAAGGGAATTTTTGAGCACCCTCCACTTCAGAAAAGAGGTCACCCCGGTCCTTAAAATGGTATCGTCAATATCACTTATGACCCCAAAGCTGGCTTTAACCGGCAGTATAAGAAGTTCGGTGTCAAACTCATTATTGTGGGAAATGATACTGTCACCAACCTGATTTACAAACGCGACTTTCAACGGTACCCAGCCTTCTTCATCTGCAAATTCCTTAAGGTTAAGGGAAATGGTCTTATCAAACAGGTAATAACCCTGATTATTGGTCTTTGTGGTGAGCACGGTACCGTTAGGGAGTTGCAGAGCTACCCCGGCTCCTTTTATCTTGTGACTGTCAAACTGTTTATAGGTATTGAGTAGGGTCCTGAAGACCGACTGGTCTTCGTACATCTTGAGCTTATCATCATCAAGAGCCCTTCCCAACAAATAGAGGTGGGTATGGGTTCCATAACTGCGGTAGGCGGCAAGCTTGACTTCGGGTTTTGCTGTTAAATGGTTCTTGAGTTTGCCTAAAATTCTCTTCATGAACAGTTGGTTAACATGCTATTTATAAGCATCTCACATTGCATGAAGTTACATTATAAAATGAAAAATCCCCTGCACTTGCAGGGGATTTAAATATATTTTAGTAAAATACCTGTTATTGTTCGCTTTCAGGAGCTGTTCCTGCTTCCGGCGTTGTTTCTGTTGTCATTCCGGATGCTGCTGCCGCTTCTGCTATCTTTTCCGCAGTAATAAGGGCATCATCTACAGTTTCAGAAACCTCTGCAGGCTCTTCTATGTTTATAGTATGAGTTACCTCATCAATTTCCGGTGTAATGGCTACTGCCATATCCTCTCCCAAAATTGGTGCGATCACAAGTCCGATCAAACAGGTAAGCTTGATAAGGATGTTCATTGACGGTCCTGAAGTATCTTTAAAAGGATCCCCCACGGTATCACCGGTTACGGCAGCTTTATGAGCTTCAGATCCCTTATAGGTCATTTCACCATTGATCATTACCCCGGCTTCAAAAGATTTCTTGGCGTTATCCCAGGCTCCACCGGCATTGTTCTGGAAAATAGCCCAAAGCACACCACTTACGGTCACCCCGGCCATATATCCACCAAGCATTTCGGCGATAAGACGATTTTCATATCCAAGACCCATTGGGATTAGTACAATAAGGATAGGGAAACCAATGGTTAGTAATCCCGGTAAAAGCATTTCGCGAAGCGCCGCTTTGGTAGAGATCTCGACACATTTGTCGTATTGTGGTTTTCCTGTTCCTTCCATGATTCCGGGAATTTCGCGGAACTGGCGTCTTACTTCATTCACCATTTCCATAGCTGCTTTTCCTACCGACTGTATTGCAAGGGCAGAGAAAACAACAGGGATCATTCCTCCCACGAATAGCATGGCCAGAACGGGTGCTTTGAAAATATTGATCCCGTCAATTCCTGTAAAAGTTACATAGGCAGCAAACAGGGCAAGAGAGGTTAGCGCTGCCGAAGCGATCGCAAATCCTTTTCCGGTCGCGGCAGTTGTGTTTCCTACGGAATCAAGAATATCTGTTCTTTCCCTTACTTCTGAAGGAAGTTCGCTCATTTCAGCAATCCCTCCCGCGTTATCGGCGATAGGTCCAAAAGCATCAATAGCCAGCTGCATGGCAGTGGTTGCCATCATGGCTGAAGCTGCAAGTGCTACCCCGTAGAATCCGGCAAAAGCATAAGAAGCCCAGATCGCGATGGCGAAAAGAAGTACAGAATAGAAAGTGGACATCATTCCGGTAGCAAGACCGGCAATAACGTTGGTTCCGGCACCGGTGCTGGAATTTTGTACGATAGAAAGTACCGGCTTTTTACCAAGTCCGGTATAATATTCGGTAACAGCAGAGATCACTCCTCCTACCACAAGTCCTACTAAAGTGGCATAGAATACTCTCATGGAAGAGATCTGTTGTGGACCTTCCCCGAAGAATTCCATTTGCATGGTTTCCGGCAGCATCCAGGTCACCAGGAAGAAAGAGGAAATAGCCACAAGTACGATGGATACCCAGTTTCCACGGTTAAGCGCCGATTGTACCTGAGCCTCCTTAGCTGAATTGCTGCTGATCTTTACCAGCATAGTTCCCAGGATAGAGAAGATGATTCCGAAACCGGCGATAGCCATTGGCAGCAGGATTGGCCCTATTCCGCCGAAACCTTCAGAAATAATATCCCCGCCCATGTCTTTGATCACATAGTTACCGAGTACCATTGCGGCAAGAACGGTAGCCACATAACTTCCGAAGAGGTCAGCTCCCATCCCGGCAACATCACCCACGTTGTCACCTACGTTATCTGCAATGGTAGCAGGGTTACGCGGATCATCCTCAGGAATTCCGGCTTCCACCTTACCCACAAGATCAGCACCAACATCGGCAGCTTTGGTGTAAATACCACCACCCACACGGGCGAACAAAGCAATAGATTCAGCCCCAAGGGAGAATCCGGCAAGGGTTTCGAGAACGATGGTCATCTGGTGAACATCTGTCCACTCCCCGCCCATGAAATAATGGAAAAAGATGATAAAGAAGGTGGTCAAACCTAGTACGGCAAGTCCGGCAACACCAAGACCCATCACAGTACCACCACCAAAAGATACTTTTAGCGCCTGAGGCAGGCTGGTCCTTGCGGCCTGAGTGGTACGAACATTAGTCTGGGTTGCGATACGCATCCCGATATTTCCGGCGAAAGCCGAAAAAATAGCCCCGAATATAAAGGCTACAACAATTAGAATATGTGTGGTAGGAACTATAAAGGAAATTCCTGCCAGCAGAATACTGGCCACGATAACGAAAATGGTAAGGATCTTATACTCGGCGTTAAGGAAGGCCAGAGCTCCTTCGTAAATATGAGAGGAAATATCTTTCATTTTTCCATCTCCCGCGTCTTGCTTCAAAACCCAGGCGCGTTTCGCCCACATAAAAATGAGCCCTATGATTGCCAGAATGGCCGGCAACCAAATCATCAATGATTCCATAATTTTTTGTTAATTATTAGCGGGCTAAAGTTAACGAAACGTTATAAAAGAAAAAAGCAATAACTGTAAGGTTATTGCTTTTATTTAGTAAGGAACAGGAGGATGTTATTCGATCCCGAAATTTCCCTTTTCGCCGTTACTGTCTTTGTATCTTTTAATACAATCTTCAATGATCTGCTTTGCTACATTCACATCACCCCAACCTTCAACATCTACTTTCTTTTGTTCAAGATCCTTATAAACCTGGAAGAAATGCTCAATCTCTTTAATAAGATGGGCATTCACATCGCTCAGGTCATTATGCTTGTTCCAAATGGGGTCTGACATTGGAACACAGATCACTTTTTCATCAGGTCCTTTTTCATCGGCCATGTGGAAAACGCCAATAGGCTTAACCTCCATAACACACCCAGGGAAAGTAGGTTCTGTCACCAGTACCAGCACATCAAGCGGATCACCGTCAAGAGCAAGTGTCTCGGGAATGAACCCATAATCTGCCGGGTACATCATAGATGAAAAGATCATCCTGTCATACCTCACCTTTTTTAGTTTAAAATCGTATTCATACTTGTTTCTGCTTCCTTTGGGGATCTCGATAAGAACGTCAAATGTTTTACTCATTATAATATGTTTAATTCTTTTTTTCTTTTAGGGGCGGCAAATATACTACTTCATTCGGTTTTAAACAGTCTTAGTATCTTGAGAAATGGTTCCTGATAAAAAGTTTAAGGTTTTCTTCACAAAAGAGAGCAAATTCCCTTAGCAACAAAATTTTTAAGTATCCGCAGAGACACAATCTTGGAATTTCCTGCCGGGTGCCTGGAATTTTAAATCCGAAGCATAAAAAAAACCTCCTTAAAAGGAGGCTTCAAAATGCTATTTTCAAAAAGCATTAGTCCTTATACATTACTTTCTTCACCGCTTTGATCACATCATTGTGATTTGGCAACCACTCTTCAAGGAGTACAGGAGAATATGGCGCAGGAGTATCGGCAGTGTTGATCTTAACAATAGGAGCGTCAAGGTAATCAAAAGCCTGTGATTGTACCTGGTAAGTGATCTCTGTAGCAACGTTGCCAAATGGCCATGCTTCCTCAAGGATCACAAGCCTGTTGGTCTTTTTGACCGATTTCAGAATGGTTTCGTGATCCATCGGGCGAATGGTACGCAGGTCGATGATCTCACAGGAGATATCTTCTTTTTCAAGTTCTTCAGCAGCTTTGTACGCCAACTTGATGATCTTTCCGAAGGAAACAATAGTAACATCTTTTCCTTCACGCTTAATATCGGCAACACCAATTGGAAGTACGTACTCTTCTTCAGGCACCTCGCCTTTATCCCCGTACATTTGCTCACTTTCCATGAAGATAACCGGATCGTCGTCGCGAATTGCCGCTTTAAGAAGTCCTTTTGCATCATAAGGATTTGAAGGCACGATCACCTTTAAACCCGGAGTATTTGCATACCAGCTTTCAAATGCCTGCGAGTGGGTTGCCCCTAATTGGCCAGCGGAAGCTGTAGGTCCACGAAAAACAATAGGGATATTGAACTGCCCCCCGCTCATTTGACGCATTTTGGCTGCATTATTTATGATCTGATCAATTCCCACCAGGGAAAAGTTGAAAGTCATGAATTCAATAATGGGACGGTTCCCGTTCATGGCACTTCCAACGCCAATCCCTGAAAAACCTAATTCGGAAATTGGTGTATCGATTACCCTGTCAGGGCCAAATTCATCCAACATTCCTTTTGACGCCTTATAAGCTCCGTTATATTCAGCAACCTCTTCTCCCATTAGGTAAATGGTGTCATCACGACGCATTTCCTCGCTCATGGCCTCTGCAATTGCTTCCCTGAATTGGATAGTCTTCATTATGAGTTGATATTTTAAAAATTTTCGAGCCACAAAAATAGTAATTCAAAAAACGATAAACGACTTCTGAAGGACAAAAAATTTCCTATGCATGCATAGGAAATTTCCTTGTAAATTATGTATCTTCGTAACCCATTATTTATGTTTTATCAAAATTATTGAGATATATGAAAATATTAGTGTGCATTAGTCACGTACCAGACACTACTTCAAAAATTAATTTTACTGAAGGGGATACAAAATTTGATACGAACGGAGTCCAGTTCGTGATCAATCCAAACGATGAATTTGGGCTCACCCGTGCCATGTGGTTCAAGGAAAAGCAGGGAGCTACCGTAGACGTTGTGAACGTTGGAGGTCCCGAGACTGAACCTACCCTGCGAAAGGCCCTTGCCATTGGAGCTGACAGCGCCATTAGGGTAAACACTCCTGCTAAAGACGGGATCTATGTTGCAAAACAACTTGCCAAAGTCGTAAAAGACGGGGGCTATGATCTTGTAATCGCAGGCCGGGAATCTATTGATTATAACGGAGGAATGGTACCCGGGATGCTTGCAGCCCTTACCGATTCCAATTTCGTCAACACCTGTATTAGCCTGGAGGTTGAAGGAAATGAGGCTACAGCCATTCGGGAGATCGACGGAGGAAAAGAAACCCTTAAGGCCAGTCTTCCTTTAGTGATTGGCGGTCAAAAAGGGATCGTGGAAGAAAGCGACCTTCGTATTCCAAATATGAGAGGGATCATGCAAGCCCGTAAAAAACCTCTTAACGTGGTTGAACCGGTGGAAACCGATGCTGATACTGAAGCTGTAAAATTCGAGAAACCGGAACCTAAAGGTGATATCAAGTTGATAGACCCTGATAACCTGGATGAATTGATCCAACTGCTTCACAACGAAGCGAAAGTGATCTAGGATTTAAAACTCAAAATTGGAATTTGGAATTTGAGATCAAAATAAAATAATCAATATAAAATATTCAATTAAAACAGATATGTCAGTTTTAGTATATACAGAATCAGAAGAAGGAAAATTTAAGAAAACAGCATTAGAGGTAGCTTCCTACGCAAAAGGGGTTGCCGATATGATGAATACAGAGGTTACCGCCGTTACCTTCAACGCCGGCGACACTTCGGAATTAGGAAAATACGGGGTAAGTAAGGTGTTAAAGATCACCAGTGACAAACTTGAAAAGTTCAATGCCGAAGCATATGCCGATGCCCTCAAACAAGCAGCTGAGAAAGAAGGTTCCAGGGTGATCGTTGTTAGCCAAAGTGCCAATGCGAAATATTTGGCTCCTCTATTGGCTGTACACCTTAATGCCGGATATGCCTCCAACGTGGTTGCTCTTCCCGAGGGAACAGATCCACTTCAGGTTAAAAGAACCGCATTCACCAACAAAGCCTTCAATTTTACAAAGATCGCTACAGACGTGAAGATCATTGGACTTTCGAAAAATGCTCTCGGATTAAAGGAGAGCAACACCGAAGTTTCAGAAGAGGACTTTTCCCCTTCTTTAAGTGATGAAGATTTCTCTGTAAATGTGGTTTCTGTTGACAAGGCAGCAAATAAGGTTACCATCGCAGATGCAGAAATCGTAGTTTCCGGAGGACGTGGAATGAAAGGACCTGAGAACTGGGGAATGCTTGAAGAGCTTGCCGATACTCTTGGTGCAGCAACCGCCTGTTCCAAACCCGTGAGTGATATGGGCTGGAGACCACACAGTGAGCACGTGGGCCAAACCGGGAAACCCGTTGCCGCCAATCTGTACATCGCAGTAGGTATTTCTGGGGCCATTCAACACCTTGCGGGAGTAAGTGCTTCGAAGACAAAAGTGGTGATCAACAATGATCCCGAGGCACCATTCTTTAAGGCGGCAGACTACGGAGTTGTAGGAGATGCCTTCGAAATAGTACCGAAGCTTACCGAAAAATTAAAAGAATTCAAGGCTAGTAACGCATAATTTTTATAAATTGCGTGCCGATTTAAAGGGCTGTCTAAATCTGGTTCAATGCCCTATTTAGACAGCTTTTTTTGTATTTTTACAGTATGAGTTTAGTGCGCCTTAACATTAAAGGAATATCTTACAGCCAAACACAGAACGGGGCCTACGCCCTGATCCTGAGTGAGGTAGAAGGAGAGCGCAAACTTCCTATTGTAATTGGGGCTTTTGAAGCACAATCTATTGCTATAGCCCTGGAAAAGGAGATCAAGCCTCCCCGCCCTCTTACCCACGACCTTTTTAAGAATTTTGCAGATCGCTTTGAGATCGTGGTCAAACAGGTGATCATACATAAACTGGTGGACGGGGTCTTCTATTCAAGCCTTATTTGTGAAAGGGACAAGATCGAAGAGATCATTGATGCCCGTACCAGTGATGCCATTGCTTTGGCATTGCGCTTCCAGGCTCCTATTTTCACTTATAAGAATATTCTCGATAAAGCTGGGATCTACCTGAAGGGCGACAGCCAGAAGGCAGAAGAGGAAGAAGAACGGGAAAAGGAAGATATCATTGTAGACGAGCTTTTCTCGAACGAGGTGGAGATAAAATCCAACGACCCCGATTATAAAAAACTATCCCTTAACGAACTTAATAACCTGCTGGATCAGGCCGTAAAGAATGAAGACTATGAAAAGGCGGCCCGTATTAGAGATGAGATCTCCAAACGAAAATAACCCCCCCATTTTATGAATAAATTCTGGTGTTGTCTGTTCCTGATTTTCTTCGGAATATCCTCCTCTTTTGCCCAAAACCTATCTAAAACCTGGAATTTTGAAGCTGTAGAAGACAGCACCGAAAATGCTCTTTTTGAAGTTGATCCCGGCACAGATTACCTTAAGTTTGATAACGGAAGTTTTGAATTCTCCCTTTCCGGAGAGAAAATACGCAAAGCCTCAGGGAGTTATGTCTACCAGAATGACGTGCTCATTCTCTTTTACGACTCCCCGGCAGACAGCATCCAGAACCTGCGGGTCAACAGCCTCACAGACTCCACCCTTATCCTTTCTGGCAGAAATGTGCATTATTCCCTGAAAGAAAAGCCGTTGGAGGTGCAGGATGTACTGCCGGTTAAAACAGCAAAAACAATAATCCCCAATCAGGGCTTCACCTTTACGAGCTTCTGGCGCGGGGTGGTGGGAATGATCTCGCTTTTGATTATTGCTTTCCTTTTTAGCTCCAACCGTAGGGCCATTAACTGGAAAACCATTGGAGCCGGGTTAAGTGCACAATTACTTCTGGCCATTGGGGTATTAAAAATAGGCTTCGTTCAGAGCCTTTTTGAAATGGTGGGCAAGATTTTCGTTCTCATTCTGGACTTTACGGCGGCAGGAAGTGAATTTCTGCTGGGCGGCATGATGGATGTGGAGAGCTTTGGCTTTATCTTCCTTTTCCAGGTATTACCCACTATTATTTTCTTTTCTGCACTCACCTCGGTACTTTTCTACCTGGGAGTGATACAGATAGTGGTAAAAGGAATGGCCTGGGTATTGACCAAATTAATGGGCATTTCAGGTCCTGAAAGTCTTAGTGTGGCAGGGAATATTTTCCTTGGACAAACCGAAGCACCGTTAATGATCAAAGCTTACCTGGAAAGAATGACCCGCTCTGAGATCCTGCTGGTGATGATTGGAGGAATGGCGACTGTAGCCGGTGGAGTACTAGCGGCATACATAGGATTCCTGGGCGGTGATGACCCCGTACTACGGCTTGAATTCGCCAAGCACCTTTTAGCCGCCTCTGTAATGGCAGCTCCCGGAGCAATTGTGGTTTCTAAGATCCTGTATCCGCAGCAGCAAAAAATAAATACTGATGTAGAGGTATCTTCGGAAAAAATTGGATCAAATATACTTGACGCCATTGCCAACGGTACAACCGAAGGTTTAAAACTTGCAGCCAATGTGGCTGCAATGTTATTGGTGTTTATCGCCTTCATTGCCATGATCAATTACGGATTAGGGAAAATTGGAGATTGGACCACCCTTAACAGCATAATGGCTGCAAACACTCCTTACGCGAGATTATCCCTGGAATCTTTGCTGGGAATGGTCTTCGCGCCTTTGATGTGGTTGATTGGAGTGGCTACAGAAGATATGATGCTTATGGGGCAATTACTGGGGATCAAACTTGCGGCAAGTGAATTTGTGGGCTACATCCAGCTGGCAGACCTAAAGAATCCGGTAAACGCACTGAGCCTTACCTATGAGAAATCGATCATCATGGCCACCTATATGTTATGCGGTTTTGCAAATTTCGCTTCCATCGGGATCCAGATAGGTGGAATTGGCTCCCTGGCCCCGGGGCAACGAAAAACCTTGTCTGAATTCGGGATGAAGGCTCTTATTGGCGGTACCATTGCCTCTTTACTTTCGGCAACCATCGCCGGGATGATCATTGGTTAATAAGTCCTTTACAATCCTGTTCTCAATTAACTTTTTAATTCGGGGTAGTTTTCTATTTTAGCTGAAGAACATCCGGGATTTGTCATTTTTGACTCTGACCCACAAGGTTTTGGAACCTTGTAGAGCAGAACCGGGATTTTGTTATAGAATTCAAACCCTAAGTTTCCGAGACCTGTAAGGTCTAAAAAAGACCTCGCAGGTCTACCTAATAAAAATATAATATGAAGCAGTATCACGACCTGGTAAAACACGTTCTTGAAAACGGAAATGAGAAGGGAGACCGCACCGGCACCGGCACCAAAAGCGTTTTTGGTTACCAGATGCGGTTTGACCTTAGCGAAGGCTTTCCCATGGTTACCACCAAAAAACTCCATCTTAAGTCCATTGTCTATGAATTGCTTTGGTTCCTTAACGGTGACACAAACATAAAATATCTGCAGGATAACGGGGTGCGCATCTGGAACGAATGGGCAGATGAAAATGGCGACCTTGGTCCCGTTTACGGGCACCAGTGGCGTAACTGGAACAGCGAAGACATCGACCAGATAAAGGAGGTGGTGGAAACCCTCAAAAAGAATCCAAACAGCCGCAGGATGCTGGTAACGGCCTGGAACCCTTCTGTGCTACCGGACACCTCTAAGTCATTTGCTGAGAATGTGGCCAACGGGAAAGCAGCATTGCCTCCCTGCCATGCTTTTTTCCAGTTCTATGTAGCAGACGGTAAACTTTCCTGCCAGCTTTATCAGCGCAGTGCAGATATCTTTTTGGGAGTACCTTTTAATATCGCATCCTATGCCTTGCTTACCATGATGATCGCGCAGGTATGTGGTTATAAACCCGGGGATTTCATCCATACCTTCGGTGATGCCCATATATACAACAACCACCTGGAGCAGGTGAACCTGCAATTATCAAGAGACCTGAGAGAATTGCCTGTTATGAATATCAATCCTGAGGTCAAAGATATTTTTGGCTTCAAATTTGAAGACTTCTCGCTGGAGAACTATGATCCGCATCCTCACATTAAGGGAGCTGTTGCGGTATAAAAACTATGATCATGAAAAATGTACTGATTTTTGCTTTCTTATTATTGGCCGCAGCAGGTTATTCCCAGGAGGGTGTAAATTTCTCTAAGAACACCGTAACCACAAAGGAGCTGCCGCCGGTATGGCCTGGTTGTGAAGAGACCACAAAAACTTCGAAAGCCTGTTTCCACGAAAAACTTACCGAACATTTAAAAGAGCATTACCGTTTCCCAAAAGATGCTGATGGAAATATCATTAGAGGGAGATCTGTAGTATCTTTTATCATTAACGAAGAAGGAAACCCGGTGATTACCAAAGTGGAGGGTCCTAAAAAGGAACTTAATGAGGAAGCCAAAAGGATCATCCTTGCCATTCCCAGGATGACCCCGGGTGAATTGGCAGGAAAACCTACAGCCATAAAATACAAGGTGCCGTTTACTTTTTAAGGAAGTTAACGCCTTTTCATTTTTAGTTTTCATGGAGTAGAGTTAGTATTCCTTTAACTAAAAGAGAGTGATAAAATTATAAATTTGAAGGAAACCCTAAGGTTTCCTTTTTTTATGATGACCTCCCGAGAACTTATACAGCTGTTTAACGACACCCGAACCCATACAGAACATATCTGTTCCTTTCTTGAAACAGAAGATTATGTGGTACAACCGGTGGTAGATGTCTCACCCCCAAAATGGCACCTTGGACACACAACCTGGTTCTTTGAGGAATTCGTCTTAAAAAACAATGCTCCCGACTATCAGATCTATGACGAGCGTTATGCCTATGTTTTCAACAGCTATTATGAAAGCGCGGGAGACAAGGTAGTACGATCTGACCGCGGAAACCTTTCCCGGCCCACTGTTTCTGATGTTTATAGTTATAGAAAGCATGTTACCGATGCCCTTTTAAAGTATCTTAAAAAAGAAAATCCTTCAGAAAAAATACTGGAGGTGATCGAACTGGGTTGCCATCATGAGAAACAGCATCAGGAACTGCTGCTTACAGATATCAAATATATCTTCGGTAACAATCCGCTGCATCCGGTTTACAGTGAAGATTTCGAGGAAAATCCCATCCAGGATTTTCCACAGGAATGGCTTGAGGTGAAAGAAGGAGTATATGAAATTGGACATAATAAATCCAAAGATTTTTGCTACGACAATGAACTGGGATTTCATAAAATCTACCTCCATAGCTACCAGATTTCCAATAAACTGGTGACTAACAAGGAATATCTTGAGTTCATGGCAGACGGGGGGTACCTCCAGGTACTGCTTTGGCATGCAGAAGCCTGGGACTGGATAAACCTGCATGAAATAAGATCTCCGTTCTATTGGCATAAGGTAGAAGGGGAATGGCAACAATATACCTTAAAAGGCTTAAAACCTTTAAATCCTGACGCGCCGGTAACCCACCTCTCCTATTATGAAGCTTTCGCCTATGCTCAATGGAAGGGAATGAGGTTACCCACAGAATTTGAATGGGAAGTTGCCCAAAAGAATTTTGAATGGGGCAGCCGCTGGGAATGGACAGAGAGTGCTTACTCTCCTTATCCCTTCTACACCAAGGAGCCCGGAGCTCTTGGGGAATACAACGGTAAATTCATGGTAAATCAGAAAGTACTGCGCGGAGGTTCTGTCGCCACCGCCCGCAACCATACGAGATATACCTACCGTAATTTTTTTCATCCGCACCTTCGCTGGCAGTTCACCGGCCTGAGACTGGCTAAATAAGACCTAAATGATGAATGACACAAAACCTCCTCAATTTGAGACCCAATTTGCAGCCGATATATTTCATGGCCTTACTACCTATCCTAAAACCTTAAGTTCAAAATATTTTTATGATAAAAAGGGGGATGAGTTGTTCCAGCAGATCATGGATCTTCCCGAATATTATCTCACCGGAAAGGAATATGGGATACTCGAAAAGCACAGGGAAGAGATAGCTGCTGCCTTTACTTCTGCGGAAGGCTTTGACCTCATAGAACTTGGGGCTGGTGATGGAAAGAAGACCAAGATCCTGCTTAGGCATTTCGTGGAAAATGAATTCAATTTCAAATATTTACCGGTAGACATAAGTAAAAATGTGCTGGATCAATTAACCAAAAGTCTTCGTACGGAAATTCCCGGGATTGAGGTAGTACCCAAGCAGGGCATGTATAAAAAGGTGCTTGAGGACCTGGCTGGTTATCAAACCCGCAAAAAGGTGATCTTGTTCCTGGGATCCAATATTGGCAACCTCTCTCAGGAAGAGGCGGTGAATTTCCTTAAAAAAATAAGCAGTTCAATGTCTTCCGAAGACCTGTTCTTTATGGGGGTAGATCAGAAAAAAGATCCGCAAACGGTCCTCGATGCATACAATGACTCCCGGGGAGTGACGGCTGCTTTCAACAAGAACTTGTTAACCAGGATCAACCGGGAATTGCAGGCCAATTTTGATCCCGACGCTTTCCTTCACTGGCCGGTCTATGATCCTGAAGCCGGTACTGCAAAGAGCTTTTTAGTGAGTACAAAAGAACAGACGGTCCAGATAAATTCATTAAATTTAGAAGTGACTTTCAGGGAGTGGGAAAGCATACATACCGAGATCTCTCAGAAATACGATGACACCTCAGTGGCCTGGCTTGCAAAAGAAGCCGGACTTGAAATTAGCGGAAGCTTTAGTGACGAACAAAATTATTTTAAAAACTACCTCTTTAAAAGATCCTGATACATGAAAGCTATATGGCATAATGTGATTCTCGCTGAAAGCGACAAGACCAAAATTGTGGAAGACAAACATTATTTCCCTCCCGATTCTATTAATTCTGAATATTTTTTATTGAGCGACACACATTCCCAATCCCCTTTTGGAAAAGCCTCCTATTTCGACGTGCAGGTTGGGGATCACAGAAAGGCAGATGCTGCCCTTTTCTATCCTAATCCAGACGCGAATTCTTCTGAAATTAAGAATCATGTCACCTTTCTAAAAGAGATCGAAATAAAAGAATAATTGCACCTTAAAAATAAAAGAATTAGTTTTACCCCCACATAATTACAAGACATCGTGACTTTTACAACCAATAATAACTTCTCTAATAACAACCTGAATAATTTTAGGCTGCGGAAGGCTATTATGGAATAACAGATAAAAAAATCGAACAATTCATAGCCTTTCCAGCCCGGAAAGGCTTTTTTTTTGAACAAAATGAAATACAAAACAACTACCAATATAAATAATAATCGTCCGCCACCCGAGGGAGAAGGTTCCTGTGCTGTAAAGCCTGCCTTTTTCATAGGGCAGGCTTTTTAATTTTAATCCATTAAACTTCCTATTATGATCGTAACAGAAACAATTTCCGCCACCCTGTCAAAAAGATTACAGACAGAAGAAGCCGTTCACTTCACAAAAATGTGCTTTGAACAACAGCTTAAAACACACCTGCCGCTCACCAAAGTTTCGGCACCGGCCGTTGTGCTGCAGGGAACCGGTATCAACGATGACCTCAACGGAGTTGAAAGACCCGTAGCCTTTCCCATAAAATCAATGCAGGATCAACCCGCCGAAGTGGTTCAGTCCCTCGCCAAATGGAAAAGATTGCGCCTCAGGGAATACGGTCTTTCCCCCGGCACCGGTATCTATACAGATATGAAGGCCCTGCGGCCCGATGAGGACCTGGGTAAACTTCATTCCATTTTTGTGGATCAATGGGACTGGGAAATGGTCTTGCAGGCGGAGGATCGTCACCTGGCTTTTCTGAAACTCCAGGTGGAAAAGATCTATAAGGCCATCAAGGAAACTGAGATTCTGCTTTCCAAAAAGTATAAGGGTTTAAAACCGTACCTCCCGGCAGCGCTCACCTTTCTCCATGCTGAGGAACTTCTGGAAAGATATCCTCACCTTCCTGCAAAAGAAAGGGAGAACAGGGCAACCAAAGAATTTGGTGCTGTTTTCCTGATAGGGATCGGCGGGAAACTCTCCCACGGGGAAGCTCATGACGGCAGAGCTCCTGACTATGACGACTGGTCAACTCCCACCTCATCCCAAACCAAAGGTCTCAACGGAGATATCCTATTCTGGAACCCGGTACTTGAGCAGGCATTTGAGATCTCTTCCATGGGAATTCGTGTAGATCCCGCGACCCTGAAGAGCCAGCTTAAGATGTGTAAAGCTGAAGCACGGGCTCCACTCTTCTATCACCAACAATTATTGAAGGGAGAATTACCTCAAACCATTGGCGGAGGTATTGGCCAGTCCAGATTGTGCATGTTCCTTTTGAAAAAGCAACATATCGGGGAAGTCCAGGCCGGAATATGGCCGGAACAAATGAGAAAAGAATGTGAAGAGAACGGAATATTTCTTTTGTAAACTAAAGGCTGCTGTTTAAAACATGATTTTGGAGCAGCCTTACTTTTTAGCCCTGATGGTTTTCATTAGCTTTTCAAGGTCTTCAGTGGTATTGAAATAATGAAAACTAACCCTTATCCCTTCCCCTCTTTGGGAGCAAATGATATTATTGCTTCGCAGTTTTTGAAACAACTTTTCATCTCCCCTGATGTTAAATATCGGGGAGTGGAATTCCCTTTTAACGATAGCTTCTTCCAGGAGACCTTCCTTTTTAAAGGCATCTTTTGCTTCGGAGGTTAGCTCCTTCACCCGCTGTTCTATTTCGGCCATTCCTGTTTTTTCAATAAGTTCTAAGGCTGCCTGAAGACTTCCGAAGTTAAGGGTATCCAGATGCCCGGGTTCGAATTTACCTATCAGACTTCCCTCCTGCGCTTTGTATTTCCCCTGCAGGGAATTGAATCCAAGCGATTTTGGAAAGATCTTTTCTTCCATATGCTCCTTGAACAGGAAAAAAGCATTCCCGTACCCCGCATTCATCCATTTATAAGTGCTGGCACCAAGTACGTCAAGGGCAGAGTCTTCAAAATCAAAATCTTCGGTGCCGCAAAACTGGGTGCCGTCTCCAAAAAGTAAGAGGTCGGGATTTTTTTGCTTGAGCTCCTTTAGAAAATTAAGGTCGATCCTGATCCCATTGATCCACTGCACCAGGCTGAACGCAAATATATCGGGGCGTTCCTTCTCAATGACTTCGGAAATATTCTGTTCCAGATTTTCATCTATCGCAGCATAACAGGTTTCGAAATCTCTTGATTCCACCGCCCAGTTCACCGATGGATAATCGTTCTTTAATAACAGTACCTTTTTTCCCTTTTCCACCCCTTCCATAAGGACATTGAAGCCATAGGAGAAATTTGGAGTAAGGGCAACGCGATTGGGAGCGCAGTGAAAGAACCGTCCTACAGCTTCCCGCACTCCTGTAAGCACCTCTCCCTGCTTTTCTTTCAGAATGCTTCCGGAGATGAGAAAATCAAGGTCATGATCCTGTCTGAATTCCAGCACGGCTTCCGGCAATAATCCGGAAGCAGCCGTATTTAAATAAGTATACTGACCAAGAATGGGAAACTGTTTTTTAAAATTCTTCATAGGGAATGAGTTTTCCGAAGTAAAATCAATAAATTTGAGTATATCTCTAAAATACTTCAATAATATGTCAACAGAAAAGAAAACTTCTTCAAAAATAGATCCCGAACAACGGGAGCTTATTGAACGGGCCCAGGAACGGGCACGCCAGAAAAGGAGATTATATCAACATTTTATCGTATTCCTCATAGGATCTGTGGTCCTGATCCTGTTGAATGTTATTTTTGAGATAGGTCGGGATATACAGCCTTTCGGCCTGGACTGGTTTGTATGGGCAATCCTCTTCTGGGCGCTCCTTTTCATAGCGCATATTTTCAATGTCTTTGTCACCAACAAATTCCTGGGAAAGGAGTGGGAAAATGAACAGGTGGAAAGGCTGGTCACCAAACAACAGCGCCGCATTGAAGAACTAAGAGGCAAGGTAGAGCGCGATCATCCTCTGCCACGAAAACATGAGCCTTTCATTCCTCCAACCACAGAAAGACCTATTGATCCCGATTCTACCATAAATTCTTAAAGTATGGGTGTAGTTACTATGATCGCTGCAGCCGCAGAGAATAATGCCCTGGGTAAAGACAATGACCTGGTTTGGCATCTGCCCGATGATTTTAAAAGGTTCAAAAAGCTAACCAGCGGGCACCATATAATTATGGGAAGAAAGACCTTTGAAAGCTTCCCTAAACCTTTGCCCAACCGTACCCACATTGTGATCACCCGCAAAAAGGATTACAAAAAAGAGGGGGCAGTGGTAGTACACTCCCTAAAGGAGGCCCTTGACAGGGCAAAAGAAGACTCCCAACCTTTTATTATTGGAGGGGGTGAGATCTATCACCAGGCTTTATCAATGGCCGATAAAATAGAACTAACGAGGGTACATGGAAGTTTTGAGGCTGACGCATTTTTTCCCGAAATCGATGAGGACAACTGGGAACTCACCGCTTCAGAGTTCCATCCCAAAGATGAATCCCATAATTACTCTTTCACATACCTTACCTACACGCGTGCACAATGAGGATAAGATAATTACCCGGATTGCAGAGCTGGAGGGTTTTAAGATAAACGCTGCATCTGCCCTTTCAGGAGGCAGCATTAACCGGGTGCTGCTGGTGGATACTTCGGAAGGAAAACGGGTACTTAAGCTGAATAGCGCCTCTTCCTTTCCGGGATTGTTTGAAGCCGAAAAGGAAGGCCTTGATGAACTGAGAACAAGCGGGACCGTCAATGTTCCCGAGGCATTTTCAGTAGGGGAAACATTGGGAACCGCCTACCTCCTGATGGAATATATAAAAGAAGGCCCTCAAAAACCTCATTTCTGGAACCGTTTTGCCGAAGATCTTGCCGCCCTGCATAAAACCACCTCCCCTGCTTTCGGATTCCCCTCTCAAAATTACATTGGGAGCCTTCCGCAATACAATGAGGAAAGACTGTCTGCTGCCGAATTTTATATAGAACAGCGACTGGAACCTCAATTAAAAATGGCCCGGGAAAAGGGTTTTTCATTTGATAACCCTGAGGTTTTTTTTACTAATATTTCCCGCGTCATACCACAAGAACCGGCGTCCCTCATACATGGCGATCTGTGGAGCGGCAACTATCTGGTCAATGAGCAGGGGCTACCTTGTCTTATTGATCCCGCAGTGAGTTATGGACCTCGTGAAATGGATCTGGCCATGATGAAACTTTTTGGAGGTTTCCCGGAAAGGGTGTTTTCCGAATACCAGTCTTTCTTTCCACTGGAACCGGGATTTGAAGACAGGGTACCCATTTGGCAATTGTATTACCTTTTGGTGCACCTAAATATTTTTGGGAGCAGTTACCTGCCATCTGTTAAGAAGATCCTTACCCGCTTTTCATAACCTTAACAAGCCAGCCTCCTCTTTTAGCAGTTCTTTACAGCATTTGGCAGCTCAATTATCTTATATTTAAATAGTTAAAAAAGATAAAAGTTATGAGCACAGAAAAAATGAATAAAGAAGAGTCAAGAGAAAAATTGAAAGACCTGGTAGACGATATCAAAGTTGCCATGATGGTTACAGGTTTTAATAAAAAGCCCATAAACGCTATTCCCATGACCACCAAGCAGGTGGACAAGGATGGTAACATCTGGTTCTTAAGCCTCCGTACCAGCGAACACAACCAGGAGCTCCTTAAGAACAAGGATGTACAATTACTGTACAGCGACCCTAAAGGAATGGAATATCTCAGCGTGTTTGGAGAAGCTGAGATCACCACAGACAGGGTAACGATTGAGGATCTATATTCAAGTATTGATGACAACTGGTTTGAAGGAGGCAAAACAGATCCAAATATTACTGCCATCAAAGTTCGTCCTGAAGAGGCTTATTACTGGGACACAAAATCAAATAAATACATCACATTACTTAAACTGGGGGTAGGAGCCATTTCAGGAAACAAACAGGATATAGGGGAAAAAGGAAGACTTAATATATGATAGACCCGGCCTTTGAGGCGGCGGCATCAGGGTTTTTTTATTTTCGTAATTTAGCGATCCAAAATTTAAAAACATGAAGGCATATATTTTCCCCGGTCAGGGCGCACAATTTACAGGAATGGGACAGGACCTTTACGACAGTTCTCCCCTTGCAAAAGAACTTTTTGAAAAAGCCAATGAGATCCTGGGGTTTGAAATTACCCGGATCATGTTCGAAGGGACAGCAGATGACCTGAAGAAGACCAAGGTCACCCAACCGGCAATTTTCCTACACTCGGTGATCATGAGCAAGGTGATGGGTAACTCCTTTCAACCTGATATGGTGGCCGGGCACTCCCTCGGAGAATTTTCTGCATTGGTCGCAAATAAAACCCTCAACTTTGAGGATGCCTTAAGACTGGTATCCAAAAGGGCTCTTGCCATGCAGCATGCCTGTGAACTTGAAGAATCAACCATGGCAGCAGTTTTGGGACTGGAAGATGAAATGGTAGAAGCGATATGTGCCGACACTAAAGGTATCGTGGTAGCTGCCAATTACAACTGCCCGGGGCAACTAGTGATCTCCGGAGAACAGCTGGCTGTTGAGAAGGCCTGTGAAGAACTTAAGGAAAGAGGTGCCCGCAGGGCTATGATCCTTCCTGTGGGAGGTGCTTTTCACTCCCCATTAATGGAACCTGCAAGAGAAGAACTTGCTGCTGCCATTGAAGAAACAAAATTCAGCAATCCGGTTTGTCCCATCTATCAAAACGTTACCACTTTCGCTGTGACAGATCCGGCTGAGATCAAAAAGAACCTGATCTTCCAACTTACCGCTCCGGTTAAATGGACGCAGAGCGTACAGAATATGATCAAGGACGGGGCTACTGAATTTATAGAAGTCGGTCCGGGAAAAGTGTTACAGGGGCTGGTCAAAAAGATAGACCGAAACATGGAAGCCCATTCTGCCCAATTGTAAAAGAAAATGGAGAACCGGGTTCTCCATTATTTAGATTTCCGACTAAAAAAATTGAGAATCCGGAAGGTTATTTAAAAACCCTCCGGATTTTTTATTTTTCGTTCTTGTAAATCTTTCCTTCTTTCATAACGAATTTCACCTCTTCAAGCGTTTTAATGTTTTGAAGCGGATCTCCGGCCACAGCAATAATGTTTGCATCAAAACCGGTGGCCACCTGTCCCATCTGGTCTTCCAGATGAAGGATCTTAGCGGGTGTAAGGGTTGCACTTTGAATGGCCTCTAAGGGAGGCATTCCGGCTTCAACCATATATCCGAACTCCCTCGCATTCTCCCCATGTTTAAAAACCCCTGCATCTGTTCCAAATGCGATCCCTACTCCTTTTTTGTATGCTTTCCCGAAGGTGCCCTGGATCTTAGGGCCAATTTCAATGGCTTTTGAAACAACCATGGCAGGATAATAGTCCTCTATCTCGGCATTAAGGCTCACTTCTTTACCGGCTGTTATGGTAGGGACCAGATAGGTATCATATTCTTTCATGAGTTCCATGGTCTCATCGCTCATTAGCGTTCCATGCTCGATGGTCTTTACACCCCCTTTTATAGCCCGTTGCATCCCTTCATCCCCATGTGCATGGGCGGCAACATGGAACCCATAATCTGCGGCGGTTTTAGTGATCGCCCTGATTTCCTCCAGGGTGAACTGAGGGTTGGAACTGCTTTTTGCCACACTCAGAACTCCGCCGGTAGCGGTGATCTTTATAAGATCGGCTCCATTCTTGTACCGTTGGCGCACTGCCTTTGCCGCATCATCTTCATTGTTCACCACTCCTTCTTTAGGCCCGGGATCTCCCATAAGAGCCTTACTTCTGCCGTTTGTAGGATCTGCATGGCCTCCTGTTGTAGCAAGGGATTTTCCGGAAGTAAAAATTCGCGGTCCGTCAATTTTCCCCTGGTTAATGGCATCCCGAAGGGAGATATTCACCCCCGTTCCTCCAAGATCCCTTACCGAGGTGAAGCCTGCCAACAGGGTTTTTTTCGCGAAACCGACTGAATTAAAAGCGTTGTCTGCATCATTAAAGGTGAAGGCATGAAGGTAAGCCTGGGGATTTGATTCATTTTCCAGGTGTACATGCATATCGGTCAGCCCCGGCAGCAGGGTAAGGTTCCTAAGATCAACCACTTCAACAGAATCCGGAGGGGTGATAAATCCGTCTGAGATCTTTTCGATCGTTTTCCCATTGATGATGATGGTTTTTTGCTTTAACATTTTCCCCGATCTTACGTCCAGGATATTTCCGGCATGCAGATAGGTTGTTTGGGCGGAAAGGGAGCCCGTAAACAGGATCCCCAGCAGGAGAAGCAGTAATTTTTTCATTCTGTTTTTATTGGTTAACAAAGTTAAGTACAGTGTCTGTTATAAATGCTATCTGTTCGTCATCCAGCTCTGTGTGCATGGGAAGGGAGATGACTTCCTTCACCAGTTGATTGGTCACAGGAAAATCTTCTTCCCTGTACCGGCTATCTTTATAAGCCTTCTGGCTGTGTAACGGGATAGGGTAATAGATTCCGCAGGGAATTCCTTTTTCATTCAGGTGCTTCACAAGACCATCCCTTTTGCCGTTAAGTATCTTAAGAGTGTACTGGTGGTAGACATGGGTATCTTTTGATCCGTGGGTATAGGGCACCACAATATTTTCCTGGTCTTTAAAAGCTTCGGAATATTTTTTTGCAGCCTCCTGTCGTGCCTTGTTATAATCATCTAGTTTAGGAAGTTTGGTACGCAAAACTGCCGCCTGCACACTGTCCAGTCGTGAATTCACACCCACGACATCGTGGTGGTAGCGTTCATACATTCCGTGGTTCACAACTCCACGAATGGTGTGGGCCAGATCATCATCATTGGTGAAGATGGCTCCCCCATCCCCATAACATCCGAGGTTTTTTGAAGGAAAGAACGATGTGGAAGCCGCATGGCCTATTGCTCCGGCTTTTTTCGTACTGCCATTCTTAAAATTATAATTCGCGCCTATAGCCTGGGCATTGTCCTCGATAACAAAAAGATCGTGTTCTTCAGCAATTTCCATAATGGCATCCATATTCGCGGTTTGCCCGAAAAGGTGCACCGGAACAATGGCTTTTGTTTTTGGAGTAATGGCTTTTTTTATGGCTTCAGGGTCTATATTGAAAGTATCGGGTTCTACATCTACCAAAACCGGCGTAAGCTGCAGCAGGGCAATCACCTCGACGGTAGCAGCGAAGGTAAAATCGGCAGTGATGACTTCGTCACCCGGTTTCAATCCCAGTCCCATCATTGCGATTTGGAGAGCATCAGTCCCGTTCGCACATGGGATGACATGTTTAACCTCCAGATATTCCTCCAGTTCCTTCTGGAACGCATGAACTTCAGGACCATTAATAAATGCGGTGGTATCTAACACTTCCAGGATTGAGGAGTTTACCTGATCTTTGATTTTATCGTATTGACCCTTAAGATCAACCATTTGGATTTTTCTCATAACTTAAATTTGAAGAGTAACGAAAATACAAAGAATGCCTCTTTCCCCAATGCTAATTTCTTAATTTAGCACCCAAACCAGGGAGCTTGAGAATTCTTTACAATTTAGTGGTCAATACTGCGGAAAAAGTTCTGCCCGTAAGCGGACTTTTTAGTGAGAAGATGAAACTTTTTACTGAAGGCAGAAAACAGGTTTTCACCCAACTGGAGGAGAAAATTGGCTCGAAAGACAGAACCGTATGGATTCACGCCGCTTCGTTGGGGGAATATGAGCAGGCGGTTCCGGTGATAGAGGCGATCAGGAAGGTGATGCCGAAGCATAAGATCGTCATTACTTTTTTCTCCCCTTCAGGTTATGAAGTGAAGAAGAATTCCGCTCTTGCCGATGTCGTGACCTACCTCCCGCTGGACACTTCTAAAAATGCAAAAAAATTCCTTCAAAAAGTGCACCCTGACCTGGCTCTGTTTATAAAATATGAGTTCTGGCCCAATTTTCTGAAGCAGCTGAATGACCAAAACATACCCACCTTACTTATTTCAGGAGCATTCAGAAAAGAACAGCTTTTCTTCAGATCTTACGGCGGTTTTATGAGAGCTTACCTGAAAACTTTCGACCATTTTTTCGTGCAGAATGAACCTTCTGAACAACTGCTGAATTCGATAGGCTTCGTTAATGTAACTATTAGTGGAGACACCAGGTTTGACAGGGTTTCCCTGCAATTACAGCGGGACAACCACCTTGATTTCGTTGACCGGTTCAGTAAAGATCATCTTTGTGTAGTGGCCGGAAGTACCTGGCCGGAAGATGAAGATCTCCTGATTCCATTTATCAACAAGGCTCCTCAAAATGTAAAATTCATTATTGCCCCTCACGCCATTAGGCCGGCAAGAATTGACAGGATGCAGCAGCAGTTGGAAAAGGCCTCCGTGCTCTATACTGAAATGGAAGGTGAAGATCTTGGAAAATTCCAGGTGCTCATAATTGACACCGTAGGATTACTTACGAAAATTTACAGTTACGCAGACATTGCTTATGTGGGCGGTGCTGCCGGTAACACGGGGCTTCACAATATTCTTGAACCGGCAACTTTTGGAGCACCGGTGGTGATAGGAAAGAATTTCAGCCGTTTTCCTGAAGCTATCCGTTTGCAGCAACTGGCAGGTCTGTTCTCTGTAAGAGATGAAAAGGAACTGGAAGAAGTCTTTAACCGGCTGCTCAGTAACGAAAACTTCCGCAGGCAAACGGGTATGATCGCAGAACATTACATAAACAGTAATACCGGTGCCACCAATAAAATAATCGATTATTTGTTAACTCATTATTCTAAAGTCACTTAGAGCTGCTGCAGTTTCTGCACCGTCTTCTTTGGATATTTAAAAATTAGTTTAAATTTGTCTTAACTAATTAAACATACTAACATGAAAAAATTATTTTTAGGTTTACTTGTAGCTGCATTCACTTTATCCATCTACTCTTGTAGAGAAACTACTGAAGAAAATGTTGAAACAAACATTGAAGAAGTAGAAACTGATCTCGAAGAGGCAGGAGACGACCTGGAAGACGGTCTTGAAGAAGCAGGTGATGACATAGAACAAGCTGCTGAAGAAACTGAGCAGGAAATTGAAGAAGAAGTTAATGAAACTGATGATATCCAATAATCACATCCTTCATTAAATTTTTTAAGCCATAAGTCTTCTTATGGCTTTTTTCATCTTAAACCCTTATATTATGAAGAAACTATTTTTAAGTCTGTTTTTAACAGGAATCATGGTCTCCACCTATTCCTGTCGCGAAACCACCGAAGAGAAAACAGAGGAAGCCATTGAATCAATTGGAGAGGACATTGAAGACAATACCCGCCGCGCTGCCGAAGAAATTGAGGAAGGCGCTGAGGAAATTGAAAGAGAAATCGATGAGGAGATCCACGAGACCGATGATAATATGCACCAGGAGAATGACCTATAGGAAATGATTTTCCGAAAGAAAAAGCTGCTGATGAAGCAGCTTTTTCTGTTAAAACCCAAAACCTTGAAATCAACAGGGGAAACGGGGGGTGAACCGGACCTGTTTAAAGGGCAGACGACGCGGCAGATCCTGCTATTGAAAAAAGATCAGCAATAAAATAAATTTAAAGCCATTCCTCGCGAATGGCTTTTTTTACACCTCAGTTTTTCTTAACTTATTGTGTGGCAAAACTACACCCATGGGTTTTTTCAGGACATTTGGAATACTCCTCGTTATGGCGATAAATCTTTCCTGCAGCAGATCTACCACCGGTGAAATTTCTACTATCCAGGTACATGGACACCGTGGGGAAGCGGGTAACTATCCCGAGAACAGCCTCCCGGCTTTTTTAAGTGCGGTTGAGAAAGGAGTTGATGCCATTGAAATGGACGTGGTCATCTCGGGCGATAAAAAAGTTGTGGTCTCCCATGATCCTTATATGGCGGCAGGCTATATGATGACCCCGCATGGCAAAAAGATTTCCAAACGAGATGAGGAATCCTATAATTTGTACCAGATGTCTTATGCCAGCATAAAAGAATTTGACGGAGGTTCTAAATTCAACCGGCTTTTTCCGAAGCAGAAAAAGATGAAGACCTACAAACCCCTTCTTGAAGAGGTCATTGACAGCATTGAAAACTCCACTTCTCAAAATAATCTTCGTGCAGTGGTATACAATATTGAATTAAAATCTGATCCGGGCAGGTATGGAGATTTTCAACCGTACCCTGAAGAATTTAGCGAACTCGTTTTGAAAGTGATCAGGGAAAAGGGAATTGAAGACCGGGTTATCCTTCAATCCTTCGACCCCATTCTTCTAAACGTTCTGAACAAGGATCGCCCCCGGGTGAAACTTTCTTTCCTGGTTACGAGCAGGGATATTGAGAAGAACCTGTCACGGCTGGATTTTCTCCCTGATATTTACAGTCCCCGGTATAAGATTGTGCTCTTAAAGGAACAGGTAGACGAGATTAAGGCAAAAAATATGAAGATCATTCCCTGGACGGTGAACAAGAGGAAACATATAAAAAGGATGATAAAACTGGGGGTAGACGGGATTATCACAGATTATCCTGAAAAAGTGCTGCAGGAGCTCAACAGGTGATCACATTCTTTATTGCTGCAGCATTCCATGGATCTTCTTTATCAATTCCTCCATTTCGAAAGGTTTTGCAATAAAATCGTTTGCACCGGCCTCACGACATTTTTTTCCGGCATCATGCAGGGCAGACATCATTAAAACCGGCACCTCAGCCGTTTCCTCGTTCTTTCGCAACCGAGCACAAACATCGGTGCCATTAACACCTGAAATTAGCATATCGAGCATTACCAGATCAATATTCTGTTTAACGACCAACTCCTCGGTTTCTTCAGGTTTTTCAGTTACCACGACCTTAAAATCATAAAATTCCAGCAAGGTCTTCAGCATTTCACCTATTCCGGAATCATCGTCTACTACTAAAATTCGAATATTTTGACTCATAATTCTTTTGTTATCATCTCATCTTCGGAAGCAACTGAGAGAATGAACCTGAATTCTGATCCTTTCCCTTTCTGGCTGTCCACCTCGATGACTCCGTTATGTCTTTGAATAATTTCGTTAGCAAGATACAAACCTATTCCAAAACCGGCATATGTTTCTTCGCTCTCGCCCCCAATTCTGTAAAACCTTTTAAAGATTTTCTTTTGATCTTCCTTGTCAATACCTATTCCTTCATCGATCACACATACCGCTACCTTATCCTCTTTCAATTTCTTTACCTGGATCTTTATGTTTTGACTTTCTGGTGAATATTTAATGGCATTGGTAATGAAGTTTATAAGCACCTGCCCCAGCCTGTCCTTATCTCCAAATACAGAACATCGGTATTCATGATTTATATCGATCCTATGCTGGGTATTTGTATAGGAGATGTCCTGGACGGTTTGAGTCACCAGGTCATTTATATTGAAAACTTCCTTTTGCAACACCATTTTATTTTCTTCCAGCCTGGAAAGATCGAGCATTTCAGAGATCAACCTGGTCAACCTCACGATCTGGTGGTCTATACGTTCCAGGGAAGGTTGCAGGGGCAATTTAGAGTGATCTGCGCCATTTGAACGCCGTAAAAGGGTTAGGAGTAACTGCACATAACCTTTAATAGATGTAACCGGGGTTTTTAATTCGTGACTTACCATCTTCAGGAAATCCTCTTTTCTTTTTTCCTCTTCTTTTAACCTGTGTATCTCTGTATTGGTACTTATCCACATCTTAATCCTGCCGTCATCGTCCTTCACTGCTTCTGCACGACTAAGATGCCATTTATATTTTCCTTCCCTGCCGAGGATCCTGATCTCCATTTCAAAATTTTTACCCGTCTTTAAGGATTTTCGCCATTTCTTCTCAAATTTCCGGAAATCATCCTCGTGTATCAAGTGGCTCCACCCTCTCAAGACCAGTTCCTCTCTTTCAATACCCGTATAATCAAGCCAATTTTGATTAAAGTAGATCAAATTACCCTCAGCATCTGTATTGGTGACTTTTTCGGGCATAAGGTTAGCCATTTGCCTGAAATGGGATTCACTTTGCTTTAGAAGTTCCCTGGAATTGACCATTTCTGAAATATCCTGAGCCATGTTCAGGATCCCGTAAATTTCATTTTTTTCGTTCCTTAAGGGTTTATAAGTGAAATTAAAATAACCTGTCTGCATACGGCCGTTGATCAACAGGTCAACTTTATCTTCTTTCCCCCAATAGGTTTCCCCAGTATTATACACTTTTTGAAGCAGATCGAAAAATGGCTGACCTTCCAGTTCGGGTAGGGCTTCCCGCAATGACTTTCCAATCACTGACCGGTCTTTACCCCATAGGTTGACCATAGCATCATTGGCCATTTCAATCTTCATTTCTTCACCTGTATAAACGGCAGTAGCCACAGTGGCTTCCTGTACAATAGCTCTGATTCGGTTTTCCTTGTCCCTTATAAGCTGTTCTTTCAATTTTTCTTCGTGAATATCGACCACTGTTCCAATCATGCCCTGAAACTCCCCTTCAATGGTGAATTTGGGGCTTCCTCTTCCTATGACCCAGCGATAATCCCCTTTTCGGGACCGAAGGCGGAAAATAGCGTGATAGGGTTTTCTCTCCCTGAAGGCTTTCCCGAACTGTCTATTCGTCTTTTCCCGCTCCTCAGGGTGCACAGCGTCCACCCAATTAGATTCTTCTGCTTCCCCTGATGTTTGCCCGGTATATTCATACCAGTTCTTGTTCATATATTTGGTGGTCCCTTCTGAATCTGTGAGCCAAATTATCGCCGGTAGGGTTTCCAGCATATTTCTTAATTCCTGCTCACTTTGCTCTACCTTTTTACGTACACTCACCTTCTCGGTGACGTCAACAGCATGAACAAATATGCCGCTCACCTCCCCATTGGGTTCAAAAATAGGCTGATAGACGAAATCCAGAAAAGCATTTTTATCTGGTTTTCCGGGTTGTTTCAGTTTAATGGATATCTCGTTTCCAATGAAAGGTTTTCCACTTTTATATACAATATCGAGCAACTCAATGAACCCTTGATTCTCAACTTCGGGTAAGGCTTCTCTAACTGTTTTTCCCAGGATATCTCTTTTTCCAATAAGATCAAAATACTGCTCATTGGCCAATTCAAAAATATGCTCCGGACCTTTTAATCTGCATATCATAGCCGGGGCATTACTAAGAATATCGCGTACGGTCTTGAGATAATAAATATCCTTGCTCCTTTGGTGCCTGGTGTCTGCTTTCGGCTTAAAAGATATTAATATCAACCCTTGATTCGAAAGGTAATCTACACTTTCAGCATTGATCAAAAATGCTTTTTCCCCAAAGTTTTTAAGATCTATCAAGAACTCATGATCCCTGAGACTATTTCCTTTTTTTACCGTAGTAAGTAGATTATGTAATCCCTTAAGATCCCAATACTTTTCATCAAGATCCTGCAGAAGAAGGCCTTTGATCTCTTTTGAATGAAGCCCAAAGGTGGAGTAGAACTCTTCACTTGCCGCTACGATTTTTAACCCTGCAGTCACCACCAAAACGGGCTCCCACACAGTTCTCACCACAGCGTGCGCAAAATTATCCAGATCAATTGATGCCCCGCCAAATGCGGTATGTTCACCTGAGGTTTTTACCATATGATTTTTACTATTTCGGAAATCCCGGGATAAAATCTCTAAAATACAATTTAAAGTTATAATCCGAAATTCCCCCCACTACATAATCTCCTTTTTTAAAATAATCATCAAAGGTGTTTAGGTGATTTTTTTAATAATATGTAAATTCGGGGAGAAATTTCGATAGTAAGAACATGAACAGCCCCGAATTGATTGCCACAATTTTCAGTGCAATTACCCTCATTCCAACCCTGGCCTCCCTAACCAAATTTGACCAATGGTGGGTTCGCGGTTTCGATTTTCCAAGACTACAGATAAGTTTTCTTGTCCTCCTGGCATTAATAGCCTGCTTTTTTATCTACGACTTCTCGTCCACGTGGCACTTTTTAGTGATCTTTCTCCTGGCGGGCAGCTTTATTTATCAGGGATTAAAAATCTACCCCTATACCATTCTTGCCAAAAAGCAGGTTTTCAAATTTGTGGAGAACAATAGGGAAAACTGTATCTCTGTACTGGTAAGTAACGTACTTACCACCAACACCAAATATCACAGGCTGCTTAAAAGAATTGAAGATAAAGATCCAGATATAATTCTAACCCTTGAAACCGATTTGAAATGGGAAAAGGAGTTGGCTGTACTGGAAAGTGAATACCCTTATACCGTAAAGATCCCTCAGGACAATCTCTACGGAATGCACCTCTATTCAAGGTTAAAACTGGAGGGAGTAGAGATAAAGTACCTTATTTCTGAAGAAATACCCTCTATTCATGGATATGTGAGACTACGAAACGGGAAACGGGTAAAGATACATTGCCTGCACCCCAAACCCCCCAGCCCTACCGAAGACAGCACTTCTACCAATAGGGACGCCGAACTGCTGATGGTAGGTAAAAGTCTAGATCCCAAAAAAGAACCTATCCTGGTATTTGGTGATCTCAATGATGTAGCCTGGTCCAGGACTACCCGGCTTTTCCAGCAAATCAGCGGATTGCTCGACCCAAGGATAGGAAGGGGTTTTTTCAACACTTTCCATACCAAGATATTCATCTTAAGGTGGCCGCTGGACCATATTTTTCATTCCGGGGATTTCACCCTTGTGGAACTTAAACGCCTTCGTAACATAGGCTCAGACCATTTTCCAATTTTCGTAAAGCTCAATTATGAACCGCGTGCCGAGCCGGCACAGGAGAAACCGGAAGCTCCGAACGAGGAAGAACAGCAATGGACCGATGAAAAGATTGAGAAAGGTCATCCCATAGACCGACTGGTATAGAGATAGTTAGCTTGCGAAGCCGCTGTCTGACTGACATTTTAAGAAAATACCGGCAGATTTTGTGAGCTTTTTAACCGTAAGAAAATTCTTGGGTTCATACATTTGGCCTTTCATAATTGAAACGACAGGCCTTCGAGATGGCTACCGCCGGATCCGTTCCGGCGGTTTTTTTTAACTGTTATTCTTACGCGTCTCTTCAATTTTTCTGCTCAGCCTTTTTATGGCTCTGTGAATACTCATGTCAGATACCTTCATATCCTTTGCAATAGAAGCAATAGATTCCCCTTTGAATTTATTACGGTGATAAGCCTCGTAGGTCTGATCTTTGGAAAGTTTACTTTGCCTAAGGTTCTTTTCGAAGAGTTCATTGCGACTCATTAAATTATTGCCCCAGTAGAGATTTTCGGGATGCAGATTTTCTTTGTTGCCATCCCGGTACAGGGCATAATAGCGACGACCGTCTTCAGGTTTAGCCGCACCCCAGGTTTCCAGGATAAGTTTGGGAGCAGAATAATAGGCACGATTAACACTCACCACCTTAAGGATCTTTCCCGGTTTTAGCCGGTGATCTTTAATTTTTAAAGGTTTTTCATTAAGCCTGAAACCTTTCCCATCATTACTGATCCACAGCTCCCTGAAAACGGGATGCCGTTTCCATTTTTTCTTCCTCTCCATACGCTTTATCTGAACCTCAAAATTACGCAAATTCCGGTATTCTTATCTCTCTTTACAGGGTCTTTCCGGTAAAAATACGGAGAAGGGATTTCCTTAAATAAAAGTATCATCTTGACCTTAATCCAGGAATATCGTCACAAGATGCCGCGGCTCTCTTTTTTATAGTCTTGCCAGACCATTCCATTAAGCACTGTTTATACGGAAAAGAGCTTTCAGTTATGATCATAATGCAGTTGCAAAAATTAATCCTTCCAAGCCTCATTTTCTGAAGTAAGGAAAACTGAATTATTGAGTTTAACATAAATTTATGAACTCCCAACTTATTGCTTTTCAATATTTTATATATTTTTAAGAATATATCTTTCTGATCTTATTTCCCTACATCGGATTAAGTAATGTAATTCCCTACATACCCCCCTTCATTTTTATAAAGTAGTAACCTAAAAACTATAAATAATGAAAAACAACTACTGTTTTTTCCAGGGATCGGTATGCCAATTCGTAATTCGAACAATTATAATTTTCTTAGGATTGCAGATCCAAGCGCAAACTGATTATATAGTAACAAATAACTCCGATTCAGGCTCAGGAAGTTTACGAGAAGCAATTACTTTAGCAAACTCTGATCCTGCTAAAGACAATATCCTCTTTGATATTCCAGGGGAGGGTCCGCACAGAATCACTCTTCTTTCGGTCCTGCCGGATATAATTGAACCGATTCAACTTGATGGGACTTCTCAGCCGGGATACTCCTGGGAAAGTCCCCAAATCATAGTGGATGGCAATGGAGTCGTATTTAGCGGCTTCAACCTTATAGGAAATTCTTCAGGAAGTACTATAAAAGGATTTGTGATTGGGGGATTTTTCGATTCGGTTAACCCTTCAAATAGTACTCCAGCAGGGGTAATTGCTAATAATACTGGATCCCATACAATCGCAGGAAATTTTATTGGAATTGAAGCTGACGGAAGTACCAAACTGTATAATCGAAATGGCATTCTATTGGTCAACAGTTCAGATAATACAATAGGGGGAATCCAAGCAATAGACCGTAATATAATATCTGGAAATTTTAGAGGAATTGTGATAGACGGAGGAGCAAACTACAGCCTCATCTCTGAACGGAACAAAATAACAGGAAATTTTATAGGCACCAATTCTTTGGGTTTGGCTAGCGTAAGCAACAATATTGGAATTTACTTTAGAAATGCAAACAATAACATAATAGGAGGAGCTAGTGAATTTGAAATAAATATTATATCTGGAAATCTCGATCAAGGGATATCAATAGCTGGTCATCAGAATAAAATATTTGGAAATCACATAGGTATTGGAACAGATGGTTCTCCAGTTCCCAATGGTAACTTAAATGACAACGTAGTCTCAGGAGTGGGCATTAACATTCGCGGTCGTGAATTTTATGAAGATCCTCTTCCCACTGGCAACCTTATAGGAGGTGCCAATCCAGGAGAGGGAAACATAATTTCAGGTAATGAACAAGGTGCTTATGAATATGGAAGTGGAACGATAGTCTTTGGCAATCGGATTGGTACAGATATTACAGGAAACATTCCTATCCCAAATGTTTCAGGTGGAATAGAAATGGGAGGAGAATATTATATTTTGGGAGGCCCTAATCCTGGAGAGGGTAATATTATATCTAGCAATGGTGGGCTTGGACAAGTCGAGGCCGTTGGTAAATACGGAAAAATTCAAGGAAATTTAATTGGTACTGATGCGTCCGGTGAGGCTCCCTTGGCACCGAATGCTCCAGGAATATTTAGCTTTGGTGGTGAATCGATTCTAATCGGAGGTGTAAATGAGGGAGAAGGAAACATTATTGCTGGAGATGATTATGCAGTTCTGGATCTAGAGTTCACCAATAATTGGCGAATATTTAATAATATTATTGGGTTTGAGAACTCTATTAATAGAGGAGGAGTAATAAAGCTAGATTCGGGTACAGATATTGTTTTAGGCGGTATTGAAGCTGGAATGTCAAATATCATTCGAGGAGGAAATTATGGAGTGATTATCGAGAACACCTGGGACTTTGGCGGATATGCCATGCAGGCTAAAGTATCAGGAAATAGCATATATGGTAATAGCTTGATGGGTATCGATATTTTACCTTTCGGACTCAATTCTAATGATCCAGGTGATGCTGATGCCGGCCACAACCGCCTGCAAAATTTCCCTGTTCTGGAAAACAATGCAGCCCTGGAAAGCGGAAATATTAAGTTGAGTTATTTTGTTGATTCTGCTCCTGGTAATTCCACCTATCCTATTCAAGTAGAGTTTTTCATCGACGCAGGAAACAGGCAGGCTAAAGAATATCTCTTCTATGATACATTTACAGAAGCTGACTATAATGCAGGAATTCCAAAAGAAATATCTGTCCCTTTACCTACGGGAAGTGGCTTTGTTGTAGGAGACTTTATCTTATCCACTGCCACAGATGCAGGGGGAAACACTTCTGAATTCAGTGCTTCTGTAGAAGTTACAGGCACCTGTTCTGGGCCGGTTGCGGTTTGCAAAGATCCTTTTACTCTAGAACTGGGTCCTGATGGAACAGCAAGTCTAACAGTTGAAGCGGTGGATAACGGAAGCACTACAAGCTGTGGGTTCCAATCAATGACTATAGACAAAACCGAATTTACCTGTGAAGACATAGGAGATCAGGTTGTGACGTTATCTGTAACAGACATTAATAATGTCACTGTCACCTGTACTACGACAGTAACCGTCCAGGATAAAATTCTTCCTGAACTAACTGCAGTGTTAGACAAGGAAGTTAGTGTAGATGAAAATTGCCAATTCGCAGTTCCAGATTATACTGGTGAAACAACAGCAACAGACAATTGTAGCGATCCTGTTGTTACTCAATCACCTGCTATTGGAACACTGTTGACAGGCCATAATACTACTCAATTAATAACCTTGACAGCTGATGATGGCAATGGAAACAGCAATTCCACAAGCTTTTTGATTACTCTTAAGGATAATACAAAACCGGTGGTTTCTCCCGTTGCCACCAAAGAAGGTATCCTGGATGCAAATTGTAAGTTTGTAGTTCCGGATTATCGTTCCGAAGCATCGGCTACAGATAATTGTTCCACTCCCTCTGTGGTTCAGTCACCAGAGGCAGGCACTGAACTCTCAGGGCACGGAACCATTCAGGAGATCCTGATTACAGCAAATGACGGAAATGGGAACAGCAGCAGTATATCCTTTAATCTTACTCTGAGGGATGATACAGATCCTACAATTACTTCTGTTCAAGATCAAACTTTAATTGCAGATGACAATTGTGAGGCAACTTTAGGTGATTATTCTTCTTTGGTTACAGTTTCAGATAACTGCGATGCAGACCTAACGATAATCCAGGATCCCGTTTCCGGAACAGTCATCAGCACTGAAACAATTGTGACGTTGACAGTAACAGACGATGCTCAGAATTTCTCCTTTACTACTTTTACTGCTTCACTTGAAGGAGGAACCACCACCACCTATTATGTAGATGGTGATGGTGACGGTTATGGTGTTGATGATCCTCAAACAAATATTGAGTCTTGCATAGAACCAGAATCCGGATATGCCACTGTAGCTGGAGATTGTAATGACAATGACTTGACGATCTATCCTGGTGCTTTTGATATTCGCGGAGATGGTATTGATCAGGACTGCGATGGTATAGATGAACCCTTGGACTGCATAGGAACAGACAGATTGGATGTTACACAGGTATGTCCTGAAAATTCCACTGTCGAAACCTGGGTAATCAGCAATCCAAGTACTTGTACTGTACAAGTAAGGTGGGAAATTAAAAATACAACCTTATCCGGCTCCTTAGTGGCAAACCCGGGAGATACTCAGTTCAACACACCGCTGACTGACAATAACAGAACCATGTTGATCATCTACTGGAATGATAAAAATGGTAGAGAGAAAAAAAGTAATCTTGTTTCCAGGGGAACCGACTGTACGTCTACAGGTGCTTTTATAGAGTCTCAATCCTTATCAGGTGAAATAGAAGGGATGGTTTATCCTAATCCCATTGCAGATAATGGATTTTGGATTAGCTTCCCTCCTGAGGTTGGAGATCAGACCATTCACGCAGCAATATACACTTTAAATGGACAGAAACTTATCGAGAAGTATTTTCAGGTGCCAAGTGGAGGTGGAGATTTGTTCTGGAGCTTTAATCATGATTCCTGGGAACAAGGGCTATATCCTCTCGTATTGACTGGAAGTTCACAGCAACTCAAGACAACTCTAATCAAATAACCAAATTTAAAAGGGGCACGTTTAGAAAACTTGCCCTTATTTTTATACTGATGTTTAGATTGGTTTAATATTGTATCAACTGGTAACAGGTGTATGTAACGGTACAGTGAAAGTAACGAACATACGGTAAATCTATTGGCGGATAACGGCAGGCAAATCTCAGGGTCACTAATGATGGAAGTAACCGTGCCCAACTGCGCGTTCCAAGCAAACATTGGAGCATCAATTTGAGACTGGTTAAGCATGGTTTATTTGAGATATTCTTCCATATAAAGCTATTTACTCAGCGCCTTTACTATCCTATCTTCATTTATTAATACATCTCTGAAGAGCACGTGGGGAAACTGTTTATAACTAGAGGATTTGAAGGAATCATGAATTTGCAACAAGGAGGAAGCTGTAATTAATGAAAGATTTAATTCAGTATTCATCTCACAGTCCGTTATGAAATCATCACTAAATTCAGGAGCAAGAAGTAGAATTTTGACCACGCGCCTATCATTTTTTTCTACTAATCTCTTATAGGCCTTCAGTTGTCTCGAGACAGTACTAAATTTGTTATAGCCTTTTTCCTTACTTGTCTTGCATTCTACGATAATCACATCTCCATTTTCTATGTGCAATAGAATATCGACCATATCTTTATTGGTATTTAAGCGCTTTTTCAAGTCCTCATCCACGTTAAATCCTAGCTCTGTAAAGATTTTTCTAGTTAGCTCTTCAAACTTCAAACCTAGTTCACTTTCTTTTGTAGAAATTCCATTGCTCTTTAGAGCATTAAGATCTCTATAAGCAACCTTCTCATAATTCTCTAGGAATAGATTTTCTGCATCTTTATAGTGCTCCAGGATGTTGAGAATATCATCACCACGCTGCTTAATTCCATTCTCGGAGATGAATAGCTTCAGATCATCCTTTGCTATTAGATCAAGAATATCCCGCGGCTTTATGTTATAATCAAGAAGAAACTCAGCACGTAACACGAATTCCTCCTGTAAAATAAATTGATTCTGAATTTGTTTGTTTAGCTTCGGCAAAGAAATATTAAGGTCAGCTAACATTTTTTCATAACCGTCAAGAGCAATATTTATTCTTTCATCGTTCTCTACATTTTCAAAATATTCAACCAAACTTTGAATTTTGTCTTCAATTGTACTTCCTCGGAGATTATCTATTCCTAGGCTTTTCTCACATAGTTTGTTCAGTTCATTCTTTTTTTCGGTTAAAGTCGCGCCTTTTTTATGAATGTCATTTTTCAACAATCCTGTAAAAGAAATTCCTTCCTTAATTATCTCTTCAATTTTTGCAGAAAAACTGATGTCCTTATTAATATTATGTTTTCTGGCAATCTGGTTAACTATAGGCTCTCTAAGTATTCTCAAGGTTCTACGGAGAAATTTATCGGCTACTTCTTTTTCCCTGACTCTTCTTAGTACTCGCACCATTTCGTCTGCAACATAAATAGTATTTTCTTTTTTGGAAAAAAATATGACCCCAATGTTCTTTAGGTTATTAATGACATCTAGCACTTCCATCTTTCTAATGGGAAGAATGGAATAATTAATAAGCTTTATTTCTTCTTGAGATAGCTCTAATTCTTGAGATAACGTAAGAATGATAGATAGCTCGTCAGAAGTTATTTTAGCATCTCTATTATTGCTTATATCGTTTTGATAGGCCGTTCTTAAACAGGCTGAATATATTTTGTAATCTCTTTTGCGCTCCTCGGAAATTTCCGATTTATCATTTTTGAGTTCTGACTCAAGTTTCTTGGTTTTTGATTTCAAGTTTCTAATCTCGGCCTCATATAATCTTGAAAACCAGTCCTGCTTCATGATACAATTTCCGTCCTGAACAATAATGTCTGTCAAAATATCAAGCTGAGAAGCGGTGTCCTGAAATTCACACCACAAATAATCATAAAACTCATCTTTAATTAATGAAAAGACTCGGGAGATATTTCGGCTGTCAGCGGATTTTAAGCCTTTATCTGCAGAACTTAAGATTTTTTCAATTTCCTTGGAATTTTCAGGATTACTGGAGATAATATTATCTATAACTTTTATAAACGAGTTTTTTTCTATTGAACCTAGGCGATCCAAGATTTTCTCTAACTTCATTGTTTTCTTGTATAAAGAGTTAATCAAGTTTGTGCAATGAGAGGTAGGGAATCTTTTGCTTTTACTTAACAGGAAGGTGTTAAATATATCAAAATAAAATTAGATCGGGGATTCTTCTGCTGAAAAAAATAATAAAGATAAGACTCTTAAAAGCCGATGAACTACCTAAAGCTATTGTGATAACCAGTAGATAAATAAGAGTAAAATACTGATAACTATACCGTTGTAAATAAATCATAAAATAAAATTCAAAATATAGCTGTCAGCTATATTATTTTTATATATTTGTACCATAGTTCTTTGAAAAGGTTTGGATAAACTGCAATTCAGTTTAGTTTTTTAAAATGTATTTAGTTACATAACCAGTTTTGGTTCTATTGGCGACTCCTGGAAATGGCGATCGGTTGAAGCTTAAAACGGGCTCAATCAAGCTTTGCTAGAATAGGATATGTTGAAAGCGATATGTTTTTAGCAAATGTCAATAATGCTATAAGCTATTAATAGCTTTTTATAATGGCAGAATGGTTTTAAGGTGCAAAAACGAACAACGCATACGGATTGAATTGTAGGAATTAAAATTGGCAGGAAATAATTCCTTAATTTAAATTCTAATCCAATGGAAAACATTGAACCTAACCGGGATGAATTAATACGTGGTATTAAAGAAATCCTTTCGAAGAACCGTTGTTCGTTATCGGTTGAAGATGAGAAATTATTATCTCAAACGATCAGTTATCTTGAGAAATCTAAAGATCCTGAAAAAAGTCTGGATCTAGCCACAACGGCTAAAGTTTTTGAACTTTTATTAAGATTCTTTTTGGACAACTCAGATAACTTTTTCTAACTGACACCTTAAAACTTTCTTTTAAAAACAGTTAATATGAATTTAGGTAATACAATCAAAAGTTTGAGAGTTAAGAAAAACCTCAAACAAAAAGAATTTGCTTCTGAGTGTGGAATTGCGCAAGCTTATTTATCTCAGATTGAAAATAATCAGCGAGAACCAAACTTGTCTGTTTTAAAGACTATTGCTACCCACCTTGGCATTCCATTACCTTTTTTAGTCTTCTTATCAATGGATATTTCTGATGTACAAGATGAAAAAGTTGAAATGTTTAAGCAGATTGAACCCTCTCTTAAAGGGTTAGTCACTCAATTTTCTTTATAGAAAATGATAAATACTGTAAGCCATTTAGCATATACAGTAAAATTTAATAAAAAGGAAATAAATTTCATTTGTAGAAACATTGAAAAGTTTTACAAAGAAAAAAAGATTGAAAAAAAGCGGACTTCAGACGGCACGATAATTTATCGAACTATCAGACCGAGTCAAAAGCGTTTAAAGGTTCTTCAGAAAAGAATTAACAAGAACATTTTATTTAATTTAAGATTACCCGATTACGCTTATGGTGCAGTAAAAGGAAAAGATAATATTCTTAATGCCAAAAAACATCAAGGTAAAAAATACAAATTAAGCACTGATTTAAAGGATTTCTTTCCCTTTATAACAAATAAAGATGTCTTCGAGATGTTTCGTCGACATAACTTTTCCCCAACTGTATCTAGGATATTAACTCGCTTAACTACATTTAAAGGGAATGTTCCCCAGGGCGCTCCTACTTCATCTTCAATTGCTAATCTTGTATTCCAATCAACAGGTGAAGTCCTGGATATTTTTGCTGATGAAAATGGTCTTACCTTCACTACGTTTGTAGATGATATTACATTCTCCTCGCCAAATGATTTTAAGGATAAGGTCCCACTTATTCTTGAAAAGGTTAGAATGAGGCATAGGATCAATCATAGGAAAACAACCTACTCCAGAAATCCAAATATCACTGGATTACATCCAATGAATAACCATTTGAAACTTCCTGAAAAGTTTATTTTAAAATTAAAAACTATAGAGGAACGATCGCCATTAGAACAACAAGGTTTAAACTTGTACCGCAAAAGAGTTGAAGATTTAAATAAAGGCCTAAAATAGTTTCTCTTTTCTTCATCAAATATAAAACTTCACTCTCTTCCTCTCATTAGGTTTCCTACTACCATGTTACCCCCAACACCTCAAAAGGAAAACGATTCTAATTTAAGGGGAGGGGTTGAAAAAAGAAATCTTTTCATAAAAAAGATTTGAACTCATTTTATTCGAGTTGTGGTATAATAAACTGCTATAATTGGAATTGCGTACAGAAGAGCGTACAAAAAAGAGGTGTAAAATCAAAAAGCCTTGAAAATCAGTCGATTAACAAGGCTTTAAGTACTCGGAGCGGGACTTGAACCCGCACGACCGTTGCTGATCATTGGATTTTAAGTCCAACGTGTCTACCAATTCCACCATCCGAGCGTGGATTGAAGTTTGAGCGAAAAACGACCCCGAAGCGTCGGGGGAACCCGCGACCTCAGAGAAAAGTTTTTCCCTCCTTTTGAGCGAAAAACGGGATTCGAACCCGCGACCTCCACCTTGGCAAGGTGGCGCTCTACCAACTGAGCTATTTTCGCATTTTAAAGAACTTTGCCACAGCCTGCAGGGCTTGTAGCGGATGCAAATTTAATACAATTCTAATAATAGCAAAGATTTTTTTAAAGAAATAAGACCCTCAATAATCCATACCATCTCTCTTATAAATCTGCTATATTCAAGTGTGAAGTTTTCAACGATTTACACGATTCAAGCTTCAATTACAGTATACATTATTTAGTCACATTATTCATTTTCAAACCTTCGCCTGATTTTTGACTCCCAGCATTCGTTTTATTTCATTCAGTTTCATCAAGGCTTCCACCGGGGTAAGCGTGTCAATATCAATATGAAGGATCTCCTCCTTTAGCTCCTCCAGGATGGGATCGTCAAGATTGAAGAAACTCAGCTGCATTTCCTCCTCAGCCGATTTTTTAAGGATGTTGCCATTCTCCTGCATGCCATGGGACTTCTCCAGTTTCTTCAGGATCTTGTTGGCCCTGTGCAACACTTGTTGAGGCATCCCGGCCATCCTGGCCACGTGTATCCCGAAACTGTGTTCACTGCCACCAGGAACCAGCTTTCGAAGGAACAGCACATTATCCTTTAATTCCTTAACTGAAACATTGTAATTCTTGATGCGCCCAAAGGTCTCCCCCATATCATTCAGTTCGTGATAATGGGTAGCGAACAAAGTCTTCACCTTTGCCGGGTGTTCATGAAGGTATTCGGTAATGGCCCAGGCAATGGAGATCCCGTCATAAGTGCTGGTCCCACGGCCAATCTCATCCAGCAGCACCAGGCTGCGGTCTGAGAGGTTGTTTAATATGCTGGCGGTCTCGTTCATTTCTACCATGAAAGTAGATTCACCCATGGAAATGTTGTCGCTGGCCCCAACCCTTGTAAAGATCTTATCTACCAGTCCCACCCTCACCTGTTCTGCCGGCACAAAACTGCCCATTTGAGCCATGAGCACGATCAAGGCGGTTTGGCGCAGGATGGCCGACTTACCACTCATGTTAGGCCCGGTGATCATGATGATTTGCTGTTCCTCCCTGTCGAGGTACACATCATTTGCAACATAGGTTTCTGAAAGCGGCAGCTGCTTCTCGATCACCGGGTGGCGCCCATTGGTGATCTCCAGTTCATGGGTATCGTCAATTTCCGGTTTGCAGTAATTCTCAGCAATTGCCTGTTGAGCAAATGAACAAAGACAATCCAGCTGCCCAATAAGGTGGGCATTTTGCTGTACCGGCTGTATGTAGTCAGCAATCCAGATAATTAATTTTTGAAAGATCTCCTGTTCCAGTTGCAGGATCTTCTCTTCGGCTCCAAGGATCTTTGCTTCATATTCCTTTAGTTCCTGGGTAATATAACGCTCAGCGTTCACAAGGGTCTGCTTCCTTATCCAGTTTTCAGGGACTTTATCTTTATGAGAATTCCTTACTTCAATATAATAACCAAATACATTGTTACTGGCGATCTTCAGGGAGGTTATTCCGGTGGCCCTTACCTCCCGCTCCAGCATATTATCGAGGTAATCTTTGCCCGAAAATGCTATTTTTCGCAGCTCGTCCAGATCTTCGGAAAAACCCTCGGCAATACTACTCCCCTTCAGGATGTTGACCGGAGCATCTTCAAACAAAGTTTCTTTTATTTTTTCCCTGAGGAGATCACAGCTCTGCAGGTTCTCGCCCATCACTTTTAAAGCTTCATCTTCAGAATTAGCGGCAATAGATTTTACCGGCACCACCGCCTCAAGGGAATTCTTCAGCTGAATGATCTCCCGCGGATTCACCTTACCGGCAGCCACTTTTGAAATGAGCCTTTCAAGATCGCTTATCTGCTTGATATGATGCTGCACCTTCTGCAGGATCACAGGATGGGATATTAAATACTGAACGATCTCATGCCGCTTCCTGATCTTAACCGCATTCTTTAACGGCAGTGCCAACCAGCGCTTCAGCATCCTGCCCCCCATGGGGGATATGGTCTTGTCTATCACGTCAAGAAGTGTAACAGCGTTCTGGGCCTGGGAGTTGTACAACTCAAGATTGCGGATGGTGAAACGGTCCATCCATACATATTCCTCTTCAGCAATTCTGGTAATTCCTGAAATATGCTGTAACCGGTGATGCCGGGTTTCCCCAAGGTAGTACAGTACAGCACCCCCGGCAACAATGCCTTCCTCAAGATGTTCGATCCCAAACCCTTTAAGGGACTTGGTGTTGAAATGGGAATTTAGGGTTTCGTAGGCATAATCCTGTTTAAAGACCCAATCTTCAAGATAGAAAGTATGGTGATTATCCCCAAAAGCCTTCAGGAATTCCTTCTTTTTATTCTTAGGGACCAGCACCTCACTTGGGCTGAAATTCTGAAGTAACTTATCTATATATTCCGAAGAACCCTGGGCGGTCAAAAATTCCCCCGTGGAGACATCGAGAAATGACACTCCCAGATCCCTTTTTCCGAAGTGAACAGCACAGAGGAAATTATTTGACTTGCTTTGCAGCACCTCATCATTCATGGAAACTCCTGGGGTAACCAACTCGGTCACCCCACGTTTGACGATCTTCTTGGTCAATTTGGGATCCTCCAGTTGGTCACAAATGGCCACCCTTTCCCCGGCTTTCACCAGTTTGGGCAGGTAAGTATTGAGGGAATGGTGCGGAAAACCCGCCAGTTCTGTACGTTCCCCGCCGTTGTTGCGGTTGGTAAGGACAATATTGAGAATACGGGCGGCCTTAACGGCATCTTCCCCAAAGGTCTCATAAAAATCCCCCACCCTGAAAAGCAGTAAGGCATCAGGATATTTCTTCTTGATGCTGTTGTATTGCTGCATTAAAGGCGTAATTTTCTTATCTGAACTTGCTGACACTTTTCCCGGATTTTGCTGTTTGCTAAAGTAAATAATCTATTGATTTAATGTAAATCTACCCTTCCTGATTTATCATTTTTTCTTCACAATCGAGAATCCGGGAGCCGGGGGAAAACAACAAATTCCCTTTATCTCTTTCACTCCAGTTCCTCCTCTATGACTACGAGTAGTGTATCATAAAATGCCTGTTGATCCCTGTACAGGGCATTAAGAATGAATGAGGCTTGCATGGTTCGTTCCAGTTTGTTCCTGATGTTGATATCCTTTCTAAGTTCCTCCTGTCGTTCAGAAAGAAAGATATTTTGTTGAGACCGTGAGTTAGAGAGATCAATATACGCCTCACAGTCTTCAAAATATTCTGTTGAATACCTTTTTGACAGGCTTTCCCATTCCCTTATCATACTGTGATTGGCCTCCCAGGCCGCAACCTGTTCCCTAAGGGTTCTGTTCGTGAGGAGTGAAAGCTGGCCTGAACTCAAAATATCCTGTACTACCCCTTCACTGGGCATAAAAACGGTGTAACCGGTGGAAATCATAAGAATGGAATCGATGGCGGCAACAGGAAAATTTTCATCCGATCTTCTCAACAGGTCAATCAAGGTATCACTATTCTTAAAAACCCGGTCGGTTTTTTCGATCACACGTTCCAGGTCCTTTTTTGAACGGGAAAGGTCTTTAGATAAACCTTCGAGATATATTCTCTCTTTTGCTACTGCCTTCCTGCCCTCATTCCAATTATTGATCTGGATCGCAATAAGGATCCCTATGACCACAAGAAATATCTCCCCTATGGCATATAAGAGATAATTGCCCAGGCGGTTCCGGGAAAGAAGCCGCTGCCTGATCTTTCGGAAAAATCTGTACATATACTACCCGTAAAATTATAACGCATCGGGGGAAACAGGTTATTACTTATAACCGTAAAGATCCTGCAAGGCCACCTGACCTGCTCACAACCAACAATTTACCAAAAAAAATAATATATTTTCTGAAATTTTCTCCTTCGGTAGGACAGATCAGAACAGACCGGAAATCTTCTTTTTAATTTCTATTTTTGCGACCATGGAAAACAGAAAGCTTAAGAACAGTGAACTGGACCGCAAAAGTCAGGAGGAATTCAAGGCTGCGAAAAAGACCCCGATCATTGTCATTTTAGACAATGTGAGGAGTCTCAACAATATTGGTTCTGTATTTCGTACTGCTGATGCTTTCCTTATCGAGAAAATATACCTCTGCGGAATTACCGCCACTCCCCCACATAAAGACATCCAAAAAACTGCATTGGGTGCTACAGAAACAGTGGACTGGGAGTATAGGGAGAATGTTCTGGAAGTGGTGGAAAAGCTTCAAAAAACCCAGGTTAAGGTTTATGCAGTTGAACAAGCCGAAAATGCTATCATGCTGAATGATTTCTCCTCTCAAAAAGGCCAGAAATACGCCTTTGTTTTTGGGAATGAGGTAAAAGGCGTGCAGCAAAAAGTGGTCTCGGTGAGTGACGGGGTATTGGAGATCCCGCAGCTGGGCAGCAAGCATTCCCTTAATATTTCTGTAAGTGCGGGGGTGGTTTTATGGGACGTGTTTTCTAAAATGCAAAAAGCACTTTAAAATAATCCCGTAACTCTTGAACACGCGTAAAATTTTGCTTTTGACCATTAGCCCTTTTTCCATGCCATTAGCAGGTGGAACCTTAACCTTTGACCTTCAAATGATCTCATGGAGCAATTGCAGGTAATCCTGGCGATTGTTCACAAAATCCAGTTCTGAGATATCAATGATCTTCACATTCAGCCCCGGCTGTGATTTAATAAAAGAAAGATAGCTTTTGTTGATATTGGCCAGGTAATCATGCTGGATGTTCTGCTCATAATCGCGGCCTCTCTTTTTAATATTTTCGAGCAGCCTTTCTGTGTTCTGGTACAGGTAAACATAAAGATCGGGTTTCACCAGCTCTTTGTACATTAAATGAAAAAGCTTCTGGTACAGCATATATTCATCTTCATGCAGGGTGATCTTAGCAAAGATGAGGGATTTGAAAACATCGTAATCTGAGATCACGAAATCCTTGAACAGGTCATATTGAGCCAGGTCGTCTGAAAGTTGCTGGTAACGGTCAGCCAAAAAAGACATTTCCAGGGGAAAAGCATAACGCGGCTGGTCTTCATAGAACTTCGGAAGAAATGGGTTGTCCTTGAATCTTTCCAGGATAAGCTTGGCATTGAAATCCTGGGAAACCATGGTTGAAAAACTGGTTTTTCCGGCACCAATATTTCCCTCCACGGCGATGTAATTATATCGTGAAAACTGAAAGCCTTCCGGCTTCTCAAGTTTTTCCGGAATTGGACGTATCTCGGAAGTATCACTGGTGGTTTGAAGCAGTTCCCGTATCTTCACCTTCCTCACCGGATGTTTCACATCTGCAGCGATCTCAACAAGAGGGATCAGTACAAATTTACGGTCTGGAAGGCCGGGATGTGGGATCTGCAGACTTTCTGAATCATGCGTTTCCTCTTCAAAAAGAATGATATCCAGGTCAAGGGTCCTGTTTTGATAGCCGCTGCCTTCTGTTCTCTCCCGCCCCAGAGATGTTTCGATCTTCAATAAATGATCGAGAATTTCTTCGGGTACAAGCCTGCTGCTCACCGCCACACAAGCATTCAGGAAAGAATTTCCTTCAAAGCCCCAGGCAGGGGTTTCGTAAACCGAGGAGATCTGCCTTACTTCCCCCACCCTGCGATGTATCTCCTCAATTGCCTTTTGAAGGTTCAAAAGCCGGTTCCCCTCATTACTTCCAAGGGCGATATAGACGGATTTAGGGGGATTCAAAGGATTTTAAGAAAAGTTTAGTAAGACCAAAGACGTAATTTCACAGCAAATTAAATAAAACAAAATAACATACTCTTAACTTTGTAGGAAAGACTTTCGGGTTTTTTCAGGTTTAACAACTTTCTGAACTTTGATTTAGAAAGTTATTTTTCCTGCCCCGAAATCTTTAAATGTTCTTCCATGAAAAAATTTGTAAAGATTACCGCAATTGTAGTAGGAGTGATACTGCTGCTCCTGTTCCTGGCTCCGTTCATTTTTGAAAAACAACTGAAGGACCTCGTGCAAAAGACTGTCAATGACAACCTCGACGCACAGGTTGCTTTTGCAGATATCGATCTCAGCCTTTTCAGGAATTTCCCGAATGCCACCCTAGCTATCGAAGACCTGAGTGTAGTGAATAATGCACCTTTTGAAGGGGACACCCTCGCTTTTAGTGAAGAAGTCATCCTGCAAATGTCGGTCATGGAACTTTTTAAAGGCAGCGAAGAACCTTTAAAAATAGATGCCCTAAAACTGAACCGTACCCTGCTCAATATTCATGTGGATTCCCTGGGAAATAATAACTATGATATTGCCCTTAAAGACACCACTCCTGCCGACACCACCGGGGGCTTCAGATTTGATATGAAGCATTACGAAATAAACGATTCCCGCGTAAACTACCTGGATGAGGGTGCGAACATCAAAATTCTGGTGGAAGATCTTAACCACGAAGGAAACGGTGACCTATCTGCCAAAACCTCCACCCTTAGCACTTTTTCTTCTGCATTGGTGAGCCTGGTGGTAGATGAGACAAACTATCTTAATCGCAATAAAGTGCAGTTGGAAGCCGATTTCATGATGGACCTGGAAAATCAAAAGTATTCTTTCCTCGAAAATGAAGCCCTTATCAATCAACTGCCACTCACTTTTGACGGTTATGTGCAGGTGAATGAGGACAACAACGAGGTGGACATCAGCTTCAAAACCCCTTCTTCTTCCTTTAAGAATTTTCTGGCCGTCATTCCCGAAGAATATTCGAAGAACATTGAAGAAGTACAAACCAACGGTGACTTTGTGGTCAACGGCTTCATTCGGGGAATTGTAGATGAGACTTACATTCCAAAAATGGAAATTAATATTAATTCCAATAATGCCTCTTTCCAGTACCCCGACCTTCCGAAGAAAGTAGAAGATATTAACATTTCAGCCAAAGTCATGAATGAATCAGGGTTAGCCGATGAAACCTATGTTAACATTGACACCCTCAACTTCAGAATAGACCAGGATGCTTTCAGGGCAAAAGGAAAACTGAGGAACCTTACGGGGAATATGCTGGTGGACATGGCTGTAAAAGGTACTATCAACCTGGCAAACCTGGAAAAAGCCTATCCGCTGGAATTGGAGCAGGATCTTAACGGAATGGTGACTGCTGATATGACCACCAGTTTCGATATGGAATCTATTGAAAAGGAGCAGTACCAGAACGTAAAGAGTAACGGGATTGCCACTATCAGGGATTTCAGCTATACCTCTCCCGAGATCCCCAATGAGATAAAACTGGCCACCGCCACCATGAAATTCAATTCGGGTAATGCTGCCCTGGAGAATTTTCTCGCCACCACCGGAAACACCGATCTGGCGATCAACGGAACCATCCGGAATTTTATGGGCTACCTGTTTACCGACCAAAAATTAAAGGGCAATTTTACAGCACGCTCCAAATCATTTTCGGTAAATGATTTCATGGTGAAGGAAATACCTTCCGAAGCAAAAGAAGGTACCCGTACAGAGACTGCCTCGACAGCCAAAGAGGCCATCAAGATCCCTTCTTTTCTAGATGTGGAGTTAGATTTTGTGGCAGAGCAGGTGTTGTATGACAATCTCGTATTGAAGAATACTAAAGGAAAGTTGGCCATCAATAATGAAACCGCCAGCCTCCAGAATGTTACGGCCAATATCTTCAACGGAAACATAAATCTAAACGGAAATGTTTCCACAGGCCAGGCCGTTCCTAACTTCGGGATGAAGCTCGATCTTAATTCCATTGACATCGCACAGGCTTTCAGGGACATGGAACTGCTCCGCAACCTTGCACCCATCGCACAGGCATTGCAGGGGAGCCTCACTACCAACATAGACCTTCGTGGAAACCTTAACGATGACCTTACACCAAAACTCCAGACGCTGGCGGGTAATGCTCTTGCAGAGATCCTGGGGGCCAAAGTCAATCCGGCCCAGACCCCTTTATTGGCACAGCTGGATCAAAACCTTAATTTTATCGACCTCAACAACCTCAACCTAAAGGACCTTAAGACCAAATTGACGTTCAATAACGGGCAGGTAGAGGTGCAACCGTTCGATTTTAATATCAAAGGGATCAAGGCCACCGCGTCGGGAAGCCATGGTTTTGATATGAATATGCATTACAATCTCGCCATGCAGATCCCTGCGAAATTCCTTGGAAATGAATTGGGGGCTACCCTTTCTAAACTCAGTGCTACGGAACAGGATTCCATGACCGTAGCTTTACCTGTAGATATCACGGGGTCATTCAATAATCCCAGGATTAACCTAAATATGGAACAGGCCGTGAACAACCTTACCCAAAAGATCATTGCCAGTCAAACAGAAAAACTTCAGGAAAAAGGAAAAGGTATTTTAACCGATATTCTAACCGGAAAAACAAAGAAAGACACTAGTGCGGCCGGACAAACAACAAAAAAGGATTCGGTCAAGACCCAGGAGGATGTGGTGAAAGATGCGGCCCGGGATATTTTAGGCGGAATATTGGGTGGTAAAAAGAAAGCAAAAGATACTACAAATCAGTGATCAGGAAATATCAAGGGATACCCCGAAGCCTTCGTGTTTTCTAACGTTGAAGACCATACCATCGTGGAAAATAAGGTATTGTCCTTTTATACCTTTCAGAATACCTTCGTAAAAAGGTGTTTTCCCGAGGTTTAAGGTTTTGATCGCCGAAGGGTAGGTAAGCACCGGGAATTTGATCTCAAGTTCCTGTGCATTCGGGAGGTAATACTCCTTAACCTCCTCCGGCAGATAGGGCCTTAACTCCTCTTTAATCGCGACCAGATCAAGATCTTTCAGATTATTGGTGAGCATTTGTCTCCAGTTGGTCTTGTCTGAAACATGTTCTTTTAAAGCAACTTCGGTTATTCCCGCCAGATAGCGGTTTGGCACCTCTACTACCTCAATTGCCTCATGGGCGCCCTGGTCTATCCAACGGGTTGGGATCTGGCTTTTTCTGGTCACCCCGATCTTTACGTTGCTGGAATTTGCGAGATAGACAATATGCGGTTGCAACTGTGCCTGCTGCTCATAATCAAGATCCCGGTCTTCCTGTCCCAGATGGGCCGTGCTTAACTCAGGCCGTATTACCCACTGCCCCATATCTGGCGAGGTACTAAAACACTGGTAACACACGCCGTTGGCAAAAACCTTTTTCTCCTTTTCACACTTAAGACAGCGGTACTTCAAAAAATTGATCGAAAGCTTCTTATCCAGAACCTGATTCAAATTGAGAAAATCCTGCTCAAAGACCAGATAATATTGAACAACATCGTTCAACTCTGTCTGCATCTTGGTAAGAACACCTTCGTAAGTCATAAAAAAATAGGAATTTTATCGGTAGTATTTGTAAGCTATCAGAATAGTTTTAATTTTAACCTGCCTTCAACCGGCAGGGAGCCTGCTAAAAAGAGAGGTCAAAGATATAAAGAAAAAATGCCAATTCCATTAGTCCATTCCGTTGCTTCCTGGTTTCTCAAGAAGCGTATCCACCAGATGGAATTGTTCATCAAATACCCCCATGAAGTTCAGTTTGAACTCCTTAAAAAACTGCTTCAAAAGGCCAAAAACACTGAAGTAGGCAGGAAGTATGATTTTGCCGGAATAGATAGTTACGACACCTTTGCTTCCAGAGTTCCGCTGCAACAGTACGAAGATTTTGAACCTGATATTGAACGAAGTCGCAGGGGTGAAAACAACATCTTCTGGCCCACCCCTATCAAGTGGTTTGCCAAGTCCAGCGGCACCACCAATGCGAAGAGCAAATTTATTCCGGTAAGTGAAGAGTCCCTCGAAAAATGCCATTATGCCGCCGGCAAGGATATGTTGTGTATGTATCTCAACAACAATCCGGGGTCTCAGCTTTTTAACGGTAAGAGCCTGAGGCTTGGCGGAAGCAAAGAATTATATAAGCGCAATGGCACCCAGTTTGGTGATCTTTCTGCGATACTTATTGATAATATGCCTTTTTGGGCAGAATACAGCAGCACCCCCAGCAACGAGGTCTCTCTTATGAGTAACTGGGAAGAGAAAATGCCGGCCATAGTCAACGAGACCATTCGGGAGAATGTGACCAGTCTTGCGGGAGTACCTTCGTGGATGCTTGTTCTCCTTAACAATGCGCTGGAAGCTTCGGGGAAGGAGAATCTCTTCGAGATCTGGCCCAACCTGGAAGCGTATTTTCACGGCGGGGTGAACTTTATGCCATATGCAGAGCAGTACGAAAAAATCCTTCCTTGCAACGACTTCAGGTATTTTGAGATCTATAATGCTTCCGAAGGTTTCTTCGCCATACAAGACAGCAATCATTCAAAGGAATTACTGCTAATGTTGGATTACGGGGTGTTCTATGAGTTCATCCCTATGAATTCCTACGGAACCAAGGAAGAGAAGGTGATCCCTCTTGCGGAGGTAGAAAAAGACATAAATTATGCGGTTTTGATCACTACGAATGCCGGGCTATGGCGGTATAAAATAGGTGACACCGTGAGGTTTACCTGTCTTCATCCTTACCGGATCAAGATCACCGGGCGCACCAAACACCACATCAACGTATTTGGGGAAGAACTCATTATTGAGAATGCAGAGGAAGCCCTTAAAAAAGCTTCTCAGGAAACAGGCTGTGCGATCGTAGATTACACAGCAGCCCCAATATTTATGTATGACAGGGAAAAAGGTGCTCATGAGTGGATCATAGAATTTAAGACCCCGCCCCGCAACATGGACCACTTTGTTTATTGTTTTGATCAACACCTGCAATGTGTGAACAGCGACTATGAAGCCAAGCGCTTCAATAATATGACGCTCAATCTTCCAAAAGTCCACCAGGCCAGGGAAAGACTGTTTTATGACTGGCTTAAGAAAAAAAATAAACTGGGGGGGCAACACAAAATACCGAGACTCTCCAATCAACGTCAATATGTGGAAGAGTTGCTGGAAATGAATGTTTAGATTTGAGTATTCAGTATTGAGAATTGAGAAATAGACGTTCCAATTCGAGGTACAATCCAATTTTTAAGCGCAGATTCAAAAATTTCCACAAAAAAACCTGAAATTATAACCTCAACCCAGGCGCTGGAGGTGCGGCATCATATATAAAAAACCTCACAGGTTTTGAAAACCTGTGAGGTTTTTAGAAAAGATAAAATTTAACCCTTTCAGGGTTTCAAACCCTGAAAGGGTTGGAAATTTCTTAAAACTCCTTCGTCACCTTATCTACCGCAGCAATGGTAGCATCAAGATCCTTGTAGGTCAAAGCATCGGTAAGGAACCAGGTCTCAAATGCGCTGGGGGCGATATATATTCCGTTTTCCAATAAGCCGTGGAAGAACTTTTTAAAGGTTTCATTATTTGCATTCGCAGCCGTTGAAAAATCAACCACCGGTTCTTCAGAAAAATGCACAGAGATCATGGAGCCTATTCGGTTAATGGTGTGGGTAACCCCGTTCTTTTCAAGAACGCCGGCAATACCTTTGTGCAGGTATTCAGTTTTCTCTTTAAGACTTTTAAAGATCCCGGGACGGTTGTCCAACTCGGTAAGCATGGCCAGTCCTGCAGCCATCGCCAGTGGATTCCCGCTTAGGGTTCCAGCCTGATATACCGGTCCCGTGGGTGCAAGATGATCCATGATCTCATGCCGGGCGGCAAAAGCGCCAACGGGCAGTCCCCCACCTATCACCTTACCAAAACAAACGATATCTGCATTCACACCTGTCAATTCCTGGGCTCCTCCCTTTGCAAGTCGGAATCCGGTCATCACCTCATCAAAAATGAGCAGCACATCATATTCATCGCACAGCTTTCGAAGGCCTTCCAAAAATCCATTTTTCGGGGGGATACATCCCATATTCCCTGCAATAGGTTCCAGGATGATGCAGGCAATCTCTCCCTGATTGGCTTTCAGAAGATTTTCAACACTTTTAAGGTTATTATAATCGGCCAACAGGGTATCTTTTGCAGTTCCTTCTGTCACTCCAGGGCTGTTTGGGGTTCCAAAGGTAACCGCCCCGCTGCCTGCCTGGATAAGAAAGGAATCGCTGTGACCGTGGTAACAACCTGCAAATTTGATGATCTTTTCCCTGTTTTTAAAGCCGCGGGCCAGCCGTACCGCACTCATACAGGCTTCTGTACCCGAGTTTACAAAACGAATCTTGTCAATATTCGGTACCATGGAAACAGCCAGTTCTGCAATGGCAGTTTCGATCTCTGTAGGGGTACCGAAAGAGGTTCCTTTTTTTGCCTTTTCCACCACCGCATTCACCACCGGTTCAAAGGCATGGCCAAGGATCAACGGCCCCCAGGAATTGATGTAGTCAATATATTTGTTCCCGTCTTCATCGTATAAATAGGCTCCTTTTGCTTCTTTAATGAATACAGGTTCACCTCCCACTGCATTGAACGCACGAACGGGTGAATTCACTCCTCCCGGAATAACTTTCTTAGCGGCAGCGAACAATTCACTGCTTCTTTTATAGATCATAATTTTATTTCTTTAGGGGGTTATGTACAGGGTTTGCCCTATACCTATATTGTTCCCGCTTAGATTATTGAATTCTTTTAACTGCTCTACCGTTAGCTTGTACCTTTTTGCGATAGAGTACAGGGTATCCCCTTGCTGTACCACATGTTGCCTGGTAGTAGTTCTGTTTTCATTATAGGCCACCGGTTCTGTTCCCGTCACTTCACCATCATACCGGTATAAATGGTATCGCTCTATCAGGCTGATGAGCTTATCTGGGTATTTTCTATCTGTGGCGTATCCAGCAGCCCTGAGACCCCTGGCCCAACCCTTGTAGTCATTGATATCGAGCTCAAAAAGAGCGGCATACCTCTTACGTTCTGTAAGGAACAGGGAGTGGTCGCGGTAGGAATATTTTGGGTCATTGTATTTTCTGAAACACTCCTGTGACCGGTCATCATCGTGATAGACAGTACCGCCTTTCCAACCGTGGCATTTGATCCCGAAGTGGTTGTTGGCCCTCCTGGTCAATTCCCCTTCTCCCGCCCCCGATTCCAGGATCCCCTGTGCAAGCGTGATGCTGGCCGGGATCTTATAAAGAGCCATCTCCTCCTGTGCAATTGGTGCAAATTCTGCGATATAGGCGGCAACCTTGTCAACATAGGTTACGGGTGCCGAATTTGGTGTTTTATCGCGGGTTGAAATCGTTTCTTTTTTCTGAACAACTTCAGTGTTTCCCCCTGCTTTTTTACGTTCTGCGACCTTTTTTTTGCTTCCGCAGGAAAAAGCGAACAACACCAGTAAAAGGGTGAAAAACTTGTAGCTTAATCTCATTTCAAACATCTATTTGGGGTAAACCTTTCTTCTTCAACTTCATATTCATACCTGCAATGCCCTGAAGGCCTCCGGTATGAATGGCTAAAATACGAGTATTTTGGGAAAAATATCCGCTCCTCATGAGTTCAAAGATGCCATATAACATCTTGCCGGTATAAACAGGATCAAGAGCCACGCCATAGGCAGTTTTAAATTCATTGATAAAATCAACCAATGCCTTATCTATTTTAGCATAACCTCCAAAATGATATTTTGTTATAAGTTCCCGGTTGTTTTTTCTGCTGAACTTATCGATATCGGCTAATAAAAAATCTCCTTTCAGAGCTGGAAAACCCAATATTTTCTGTTTGTCTGCGGAAGAATTAATGATCCCGGATATTGTTCCTCCCGTACCCACGGCACAACAAACCACCTCAAATTCCTTATCTTCTTCGGAAAGGATCTCCTCACAACCGCGAATAGCTTCTGAATTTGTGCCTCCTTCCGGGACCAGGTAAAAATCCCCGTATTTCTTCCGGAGTTCCCTGATGAAATCTTCTGAAGTCTTTTCCCGGTAATCACTTCGGGGTACAAAATTAAACTCCATTCCGCAGGCAGCGGCATACGCTAAAGTGGGGTTCTCCCGAAGCGTTTTCTTAAGGTCCTCCCCCAACTCCTCTCCCCGTATCACCCCAACGGTTTTAAGGTTAAAATTCTTTCCGGCTGCAGCGGTGGCCGAAATATGGTTGGAAAAAGCCCCTCCAAAGGTCAGGAGCCTGTCCCGGTTTTCAGAAATTGCTCTTTGAACATTGTATTTTAGTTTCCGGAATTTGTTGCCCGAGATCTCGGCATGCAGGAGGTCTTCCCGTTTCAGGTACAGGTGAACTTCGTTGATACTGGTAATAAACTGGTTGGGAATTCCCGGTTCCTCTTTAAAGACTACAGCCATAATGGCCACAAAGGTCATAAAAACGAGCCACTTATTTCAAAAAGTAGCTACATATACTTAAAAAAGCTCCACATCTTCCTTCTGGAAAGGTAAGCCAGTTGTTTTTCATTGGCGTAAGCTTCCCGTTCAAAACAAATCCTGCTGTAGGCCTTATATGAATCACGATATTTTATGAGCTTTATGAAATATTCAAAAAAATACCAGAGGAAGAAAAAGATAACAAGCAGCTCCATTTGCTGCCTGAGGTGAATTCGTTCGTGGTTCATGAACACGGGGTCATTTTTAAGCTCTTTTCTTCTCACGACCACAAATGGCCACAGCACAACACCATCAAAGTGCTTTGCGAGAAAAAATTTATTTACTACCACGAACATTAGGGCAAGATAAGAAAATGCTATTTTTGTGATATGAGTTTTTTCAAGAAAAAAATTCCTTTAGAAGAAGGTGATTTTTATCTCACTCCTGAAGGCTACCGTTGTTTTACCGAACAGTATCACCTCAAACGCGGCTATTGCTGCGAAAGCGGCTGCCGCCACTGCCCTTACGGCTACAACAAAAAGACCAACCAACAGAATAAAGACTGACCTATGGACTTCAAAAAGGCGATTTTAGAAGGAATCCCCGATACGCTGCCTGCAGCAAAGAATTATGATCCTAATGCTAATCATGCTCCAAAACGCAAGGAGATCTTAAATCCTGAAGAAAAAAAA
>NZ_JBHULT010000003.1:0-106589 GCF_042684505.1 Salinimicrobium flavum | reverse complement strand
TTTTTTTTCTTCAGGATTTAAGATCTCCTTGCGTTTTGGAGCATGATTAGCATTAGGATCATAATTCTTTGCTGCAGGCAGCGTATCGGGGATTCCTTCTAAAATTTGATTTTTAAAATTCATCTTTAAAAAAGTTATTTTTTAGTTGATTTGTTCTCTCATTGTTTCCAGTTGCACCTCAGAAAGGTACTTTCTGGCCGAAGCAATATGTTCATACATGATTTCGTCTTTTTCCAAAATGGGTACCCGGGACCTGAATCCATCTAAAAAGGTTTCCAAAACAGGAGAAGTTTTTTCCGGCTCCCTGAAGTGAAGGGCCTGCGAAGCATTAAAAAGTTCTATTGCCATAATGCTCAAAACATTGGTAGTTACCTTTAAAAGTTTTGTTGCAGCATTTGCTCCCATACTTACATGATCTTCCTGCCCATTGGAAGAAACTATAGAATCTACACTAGCGGGCGTAGCATATTGTTTATTCTGGCTTACCAGGCTTGCCGCAGAATACTGCGTGATCATGAATCCGCTGTTAAGCCCGGGATCTTTCACTAAAAAAGCCGGAAGCTCCCGGGTGCCTGATATCAACTGATAGGTTCTGCGTTCAGAAATATTCCCCAATTCAGCCATGGCTATTGCAAGATAATCTAAAGCCAGGGCCAGGGGTTGTCCATGAAAATTACCTCCCGAGATGATCTTATCTTCCTTGATGAATATATTTGGATTATCGGTCACCGAGTTCACTTCGGTAAGAATTACTTTTTCCACAAAGGCCAGGGTATCTTTACTTGCCCCGTGCACCTGTGGAATACACCTGAAGGAATAAGGATCCTGTACACTTACTTTCTTTTTAACCGAGATCTCACTCCCTTTCAAAATGTTCCTTATTCTTTTTGCAGTTCGAATTTGGCCGGCATGTGGTCGTATCTCGTGTACCAGCGGATCATAAGGTGACATATTACAGTAAAAAGCATCCACTGAGGTGGCCCCAATGACGTCTGCTAAAAAGCATAATCTATGGGACTCCAACAAGGCATGAATTCCATGTGCCGCCATAAACTGGGTTCCATTGAGAAGAGCCAATCCCTCTTTGGCTTGCAGGCCAAGGATATGCCAGCCCAATTCTTCAAGCACTTCTCCTGCCCTTCTCCTGCACCCTTTGTAGTAAACCTCTCCCTCGCCTAGTAAAGGAAGGGAAAGGTGAGCTAAAGGCGCCAGGTCTCCCGAGGCTCCCAGAGATCCCTGTTCATAAATCACGGGAAGCACATCATTGTTGTACATCTCAATTAGCCGCTCCACCGTCTCAAGTCTAACTCCGGAATGGCCGTAACTAAGGGATTGAACCTTTAGGAACAGCATCAGTTTTACGATTGGTTTCGCAACCGGTTCTCCTGTACCACAGGCATGGGACTTGACCAGGTTTTCCTGTAATTGTTCCAGCTGGGTCGAAGAAATGGTAACATTGCACAAAGAGCCAAAACCGGTATTGATACCATAAACAGGTTCCTGATTTCTTTTTATACGGTGTTCAAGGTATTCCCTGGATGCGGTTATCAAGCTTTTGGAGCTTTCGCTTAACCCAAGTTTTTTTTCTTTCTGAATGATCTCCCTGATCTGCTCGAGATCGAGAAAATCTGTCGATATATAATGAATGGACATTGATTAATTTTTTCAAAGACGCCTCCTCTAAAGATAAAACCCCGGCGGGCTATTTTCTTGCCCACGCTTCAGTTAATAAAAAAGGCTGTCTTTTGACAGCCTTTTTTGACTAATTGAGTTCTATCTTAAAAGAGCCGTAAAGGATCCCGTTGCCGGGATCCGGAGGTTAATAATTTTTAAACACGGGTTTTCTTTTTCTTCTTCTTTTTCGGATTAATAACTTTCCGAACAGTTGGGGAAGAAATGTACCACAGTACAAAACCACTTAATACCGTGATCAATCCCAGTAAAGAGAATGCTCTAAGTATAATGTTGTTAAAATCATCCCTGCCTTCGTAGTCCATTGTATGGGTCATCCAAAGAAAATCAAACCAACGCCAGTCCCGGTGTCTAAGGGATTGGAAACTCCCGGTTGTTGCATGTACATAGGCCCTGATATTTTCGGGAGTGTCGTAGGAGATCACATATGCCGGAAGTGGTCCCGAACGATATTCGTGATGTTTCCCTGTAGAAGTTATTTTTTCTACATTCTCAATTTTCAACCCCTCCATCATATGTTTGTCGGCTACCGCGAGGGCTTCCTCCTGTGAAATTTCCTGTTTGATCTCTCCTGTCTTCGCATTCTGAAGAATTCCATGGTTGATCCAATAATAAGGTTCCCCTGCAATTTCTTTAAGTTCTACTGCGTGAATCTCAGTATCAGGATTCATATCTGAAGGACTCTGAAGTCCTGAAAAATTCGTGTGCACCATTTCGGCATTCCGGTAGTGATCTCCGTGGATCTCATCAATATCGGTCCAGCTGAAATAGAGTCCGCTCACGGTCCACATGATGAATTGAATTCCCAGGAATAATCCAAGATACCTGTGGGTTTGCCTTAATTTTAAGGCTGTTTTTCTTTTTACCATTTTTATTTTATTTAAGGAGACCAGTCATCTCATTTTTTGAATGATCTGATCTCCCTGATTTTTAGTTTTCTCTTTTTAATATCCTTCTGTTTGCTGCATTCCCGAAGCTTCTACCTCACTTGCCGGGATAGGGCAGATCGTCCTGTTATCTGTAGCCTGAATATCAAGGTTCGCTGCATCCACCCCGGTATTCACATGTTCATCTACGGGACGTAGTATATCTTTTCCCCTGCGAATGTAGTCGTATACACCATGGCCTTCAAGGGCAAGTTCCCTTCTCCTCTCATCGGCGATCCTATCTTTAAGGGCTTCTCCGGTTTCGGTTGCCTTGTGGGATGCAAAGTTGGTAGTCCTGTTTTCAATAAGAGTATTCAAATAATTCAACGCCTCAGTGTCTCCTCCTCCGGCTCCATGAGCAGTTGCTTCTGCCGCGATCAGGTACATTTCAGACAACCTAAGTACAGGAATATTATGAGCACTAAGTCCTCCTCCGTCACTTCTATTGGTGTATTTAACGAAAGCCTGCTGTGTTCCTTCTTTATCCTCCTCAAGGAGCGCAGCACGGGGATCATTCTCATAGGCACCCAAAAGGTCAACAAAGGTCTGCGTGGCGATCACATCTCCCTGCCCCCCGTCTTTCACGTCAAACTGTGCTCCAAGACCATTACTTCCTAAAGAATTCTGGCTGGTGATACTCAATTCAAAAAGGGATTCGGAATTATAGTCATCAAAGACATAGGAATCTACTCCCATAAGGTTCGATTCCCCTCTGGCTGAAATTACTTCTTCAGCATATTTCAGAGCATTATCCCAGTCTTGTTTATAAAGGTATACCCTGGCCATTAAAGCCTTGATGCCTGTCTTGGTGAGGTATTGCGTACTACCCTGCTCCCAGGTATTTTCTCCCAGAAGATCATGAGCCGTCTGCAGATCCAGAAGGATCTGGTCATAAGTTTGTCCCAAAGAGCTTCTTTCTACCACAACTTCTTCCGAAGAAAGTTTTAGCGGCAGACCTTGAGAAGAGGCTCCGGACTTTATCCATGGATAGGCAAAAGTTCGGGCTAAATCAAAATATACCATTCCTCTAAGTCCAAGAGCTTCCCCCAGGATCTCCTGCTTTGCTGTGGCACTACCTTCTGCTGCATCAATGTTATTGATGATAAGGTTCAGGTTGTTGATGGCTTTAAAAGACTGTCGCCACAGCGCTTCACAGCTTCCGCTATTGTTCGCGCTTTCCTCATATTTATAGGCGATAGATTCATACTCCCTTGGATTAAAGGTGGTTTTCACAAACCTGAAATCTGTTCCTTTAACAGCCGCCCTTTTGTATAAGACCCTTCCGAGATAGGTGTTTCGGGAAACTTCATTGTATGTACCAACGAGTAGTTTATCCAGTTTTTCTACGGAATTGAGTACCAGATTTTCAGAAATTACATGGTCTGGTGTCTGTGTCAGCACATCTTCGCTACATCCCTGGAGGGAAAGCAAACCTAAGATCACTAATGTATTTTTTAATATTTTCATTTTTTTGCTTTTTAAGTCTAAAATTGTAATTGAAGTCCCAGCATTAAAGTCCTTGCAGTGGGTACCTGGAAGAAATTCACCCCATCGGCGACTGCTTCGGGATCATACCCATCAAGTTCGGTTAACAGTAAAAGGTTGTCCCCCTGAACATAAACAGACCCACCTTTTACCGTATTCCACATGGAAGGTAGTTTATAACTCAGTTTCACGTTCTTTAGTTTCAGGTAATCTGAATCATACAGATGCCTGGTGGAAACATCATTCGAAAAAGTAGGATTTCCATTGATCCTGATTGGTACAGTAGCATTTGTGTTATTAGGGTTCCATGGATTTAACTGAGCCTCTGTATTAGTGAATTGAGGGGCATATCCATCATCATCCCGCTTAAAGGCAGTACGGTCGTAAACTTTTCCTCCCATTCCAAAAGTGAATAGAAAATCAAATGAAAAGTTCTTATAATGGAATTCATTAAAGAAGCCTCCCTGTAAATCCTGCAGGGCATTCCCGAAAATTCCGAAACCGGCACTCTGTGCATCTGTTGTAACTTCCCCGGTTCTTTCCCCGTTTTCCAGAACATTATATTGGGCCAGGCCTGTTTCGGGGTCTACGCCTGCGTAATCCCTGAGGTAGAAAGAATAAATGCTCTCCCCTTCTTTAATGATCAAAGGATCCTGGCCATATCTCGCACTGTAGGTAGAGACAATGGTATTTTTCAACTTCGTGATCTCATTATCAAGTATCGTCAGGTTCGCACTGGTACTCCAGGAGAAATTATCATTTGATAAAGGACTGTACCCAACTTCAAATTCCCATCCTTTGTTCACCATTTCCCCGTAATTCTGTAGCTGGGTAAGGAAACCTGTTGTAGGTGAAACCGGCACATTCAGCAATAGATCTTGTGTTTTTTTATGGAAATAATTCACAGAAAGGTCAACTTCTCTGAAAAGGTTCAAATCTATTCCAAAATTGAAGTTTTTACTTTGCTCCCAGGAAAGATCGGGATTTTGCAGTTGTCCATAAGACAAACCAGATTCTCCTCCATAACCTTTTCCATCAGTTTCAAAAAATGCCAATGCTGCATAATATTGCGGAGGCAGGTTTCCGTTGGTACCGTAACTACCTCTAAATTTAAGATAATCCAGCCCGTCTACATCTATGAAATCTTCATCTGTGGCAACCCAGGCTCCTGAAACAGACCAGAAGGTACCCCAGCGAGCGGCTTTCCCAAATCTTGAGGAACCGTCTCTCCTGATACTTGACGACAGGTAATACTTCTGATCAAAATTATAGGCCACTTGCGAGAAGTATGAAAGAAGGGAATAATTCTCTGCATATCCCGTATGTGACCATAGTGACCCTATGCTACTAGCCGAAAGCAATTCACTATCAAGAACATCGTAGCCATATACATTGATGGAATTCATCTTCGAGACCTGCAGTTCATGTCCTAAAAGCACATCAAAACCGTGTTTCCCAAAATTGTCGTTATAATTGAGGATATTGGACACCGTGTATTGGAGAACTTCACTTTTTACACGGTTTAGAACCCCGTTCCAGATTCCTCCCCCTGCACCAAACTCTTTATTGTCATAGAGAGTTTCATCTATTGCCTGCTGGTCTACACCAAAGGTTGTTTTAAAACTAAGGGGCTCCAGGATCTGGAATTCGGCAAAAGCATCTCCCCTAACACGGAATTCAGTATTTTCATATTCCCCAACTTTGAGGACTCCAATAGGGTTCGCATTCTTTTCGATATCATTCGGAAGGTTTGCAAATCCACCGTATCCTTCAGGATCATAGATTGGAGCGGCTGGAGGCAAGACACGCGCCATGTATAATGGGTTTAACCCCCCGGCATAGGCTCCGTCAATATTGGCCGCATCCCTTTCAGATTTTGCAACAGAAAGGTTGACACCTAGCTTTATCCAGTCCTTGGCCTGATTTTCCAGGTTAAGCCTTCCGGAATATCTTTTCATTCCGGTTTCGATAACGGTTCCTGCCTGATCCAGGTAGTTACCTGATACAAAAAAGGAAATACTTTCATTCCCACCTCTTGCAGAAAGATTGTATTTTCTGAGGGTTCCGGTTTGGTAAATAGCATCCATCCAGTCTGCGTTGGCATTGGTATTACCATAAATACCTTCATAATCTGTAATGGCCTGATTCTGGTAGGTACTGTATAGAGAATTATCTCCATATACTCTCCTGAATTCGGCATTTTCACCGTTTTGGATATATTGATTTATTTGTCCCTCAATCCAAAGATCTTTGAACTGTTCATTGTTGATCAGTTTTTCTTCAGTGAGGTTCTCACTCCAGCCGGTCTCTACTCCAAGGGAAATTTCAGTCTCTCCCCTTTTTCCTTTTTTGGTGGTAATGATCACCACCCCGTTTGCGGCCCTGGATCCATATAAAGAGGAAGCAGCAGCATCCTTCAGGACTGTTATACTCTTTATATCTTCGGAATTGATCGTAGATAACGGATTGTATCCGGTACTTCCCGTCATATAATCCCCTGCCCTCAGATTCGAATCAGTATTGATCACCACTCCATCGAGCACGTACAGAGGCTGAGTTGAACCGCTAATGGAGCCAATCCCGCGAATCTGCACATTAGATTGACCTCCTGGTTGACCAGAAGTAGAAATATTCACCCCGGAAATTTTTCCCTGTAAAGCCGTTTCAAAACTGGCGGTTGCCCCACGGGTCACGGCTTCATTGGTGACTGTTTCGGCCGCTCCTGTAAAACTTCGTTTATTGGCTGATCCATAGGCCACGACCATGACCTCATCAAGGGCTTGTGCGCTCTTCTCCATCTCCACGTTAATAACCGTAGAGGAACCCACGGTTCTATTAACGACCTTTTTTCCGATATAGCTGAAGTTAAGAACATCGCCAATCTGTGCAGTAATAGTATACTCCCCGTCGAAATTGGTTTGCGTTCCGTTGGTTGTATTCTTGACCACCACATTCACTCCCGGAATAGGCATACCGTTCTCGTCGGTTACAGTTCCGGTAACTGTTTTTTCCTGGGCAAAAGTAAGCTGCCCTACTAACCCTACACAAAGGGTCAGCATCAATAAAAATTTACTTTTCATAAAGTAGGTGTTTTAAAATTGGATAATTTGAAAATAAGAATGCCGGGGAGATATCAGCATACACTATAAAAGCATGACTAATTCTCCATAAGTATCAACAAAATTGATACAACTGTAAAATCAAATGGTGAATACCTGGCACAGGACCTGAATGTCATATACCAGTTGAGGAGGTTCATAAGGAGGATAAGATATGACCTCTGGAGATAACTCCGGAAGGAGGTCTATAAAAATAAAAGAAATAGGTACGATGAAGGTCTGAGGTACAATATCGAAAGAAACCGAATGAACATTCAATTCATCCTGACCCAGAATACGTTCAGTTGTGTCTGAGCAGCAGGAATCTTTACCCATCTTCATGTGGCTCATCATCCCTTCCACTCCACAGGAATGTGTCTCAGTTTTGCACTTTTCCACAGAAGAAAATACCGCGTGCCCTACTAAACTCTTACCACAGAAATGCTTTTCCACCGTGAAAGACATGGTGGAAAAGAGGACCAGAATGGCCATCATGAACGAAAAAGTATGTAGGGAAACTTTTTTCATGAATGCCAAATATAATAAAATGCTAATGCGATCAACATTTTTAACATTAGTTTCCTCTTTTTTTTTATTTACAGCTTATGAACAATTCCTGTTTCTATTCGGCTGAACTGCAAATAAGAACACAATATTCTTCTCCCATTTTATTTTAAAAATGGAGTACATGAGTAATTTAAAAAAGGTGACTTAGGCTCCATCCCTTTTATCGTTTATATAAAAGAGTTTCTTATCCCATGAGCAAGAACCTTCCCGGGTGGCTGTTTGGGACTTTTGCAAAACTACAAAAAAGCAAAAGCTGCAACTTGCGATGTGCTTTTTAAGGAAGAAAGAGGAATTGATTGTAAAACTGTGAAGTAAGCTAATGCTTATTCAATTATGAAAATTTATCCAAATGTTAACGTTCCTTATTTTGTCTCAAATCTGCGATTAGGTAGCTTTAAGCAATACCGAAAATAGAAAGTAAAAAAGAATTCCGGAAACGAGTCCCGATGGAGTTTACCTTAAAAAGATTGAAAAGCTACTCTGTCAAAAACCATTAAATAACATTCTAACCAAAAAGAAGGCTATTTGATTAACCGGTAATATTTTATTTAACTGAAAAAGGAATGAAAATATATTTGATTGCCGCATTACTGATAGTTGTCAATGTGAATTTTGCGCTTGCTCAAAAACCTCCATCAGTAGAGGGAAATGTAAATGACCTGCCCATTAGGGAATACACAATAACCATTGACCAGGAGGTAGTTGATATTGGGGGTAAGGAAAAACCCGGGATGACCATTAACGGAAGTATCCCCGGACCTACCTTAAGGTTTACCGAAGGGGAGTATGCAGTAATTCATGTCAAAAACGATATGGATGTCGAGACCTCTGTACACTGGCATGGTCTCCTGCTTCCAAACTTTTTTGACGGGGTGCCCTACCTGTCCACCCCGCCCATAAAAGCGGGTGAAACCTTTACCTATGAATTTGAGTTGAAGCAGTCGGGGACTTATTGGTACCATTCCCATACCGGCTTACAGGAGCAGGATGGTGTTTATGGTTCAATTGTTATAGAAGACCCTGAAGAGGATCTGGATTACGATACAGATCTGGTCCTGGTCCTGGCCGACTGGACTTTTGAGAAACCTACTGAAGTTTTAAGAACTCTAAAACGTGGGCTGGAATGGTATGGAATTAAAAAGAATACAGTCGTTCCTCTCAGTGAAGCTATTTCAAAAGGTGCTTTAGGCGCTCAGCTTAACTTCTGGAGGCAAAGGATGGAAGGGGTGGACATATCTGATGTCTATTATCCCGCTTTTCTAACCAACGGAGCTACTTCCATGAGGTATCCCGAATTTCAACCGGGGCAAAGAGTAAGGCTCCGTTTCATAAATGCTGCGGCATCCACTCAATTCTGGTTAACCTTTGGAGGAGAAAACGATCCTTTATTAGTAGCTGCAGACGGGCTTGATGTGGTACCCGTAGAGCACGAAAAAACCTTCATTGCAGTAGCAGAAACCTATGATTTCATTGTTACTATTCCACAGAGCGGGCAGCTGGAAGTAAGAGCGACAGCACAAGATGGCACAGGGCAAACCTCTGCATTTCTTGGTAAAGGTGAAAACATAAGTGCACCGGACGACCTGCCCAAACCTGACCTCGTTAAAATGATGAAAGAAATGGCAGCCATGGATATGAAGATGGGCGCTCCCGCGATGAAATTTCGTCCCGGAAAGGAAGAACCGGAAAAAATGATGGCAAAATACGGTATGAACATGGATGAAATGGATCATGGAAAGATGGATCACGGGGAGACGAACCAAACCCAAGATGAAACAGACACCATTAAGAACAAAGACATGGATCCAGGGGAAATGGATCATGAAGATCACCAGGATGCAAAAGTGACGACCAAAAACGGGGATAGCCAAATGCCGATGGAGGGAATGGATCCAGAGGAAGAAATGAAGGACATGAACATGTTCGCAGTATTCAATTATGACTACCTTAAGTCGCAGGAGAACACCCAGTTCCCTTCTGATCAACCGGTGAGAGAAATCCTGTTGAATTTAACCGGGAATATGCAGCGTTATATCTGGAGTATGAACGGGGTGCCATTGTCTGAAGGCGATAAAATAAAAATAAAACAAGGGGAGGTAACCCGAATTACCCTTAACAACCTCACCATGATGCATCACCCCATGCATTTACACGGGCACTTTTTCAGGGTCTTAAATGACAAGGGGGAACACTCTCCTCTAAAACATACCGTAAATGTTGCTCCCATGCAAAAGGTAGTTATCGAATTTGATGCTAACGAGTATGGGGACTGGTTTTTTCATTGTCATATTCTGTACCACATGGACGCGGGGATGGCCCGGGTTTATTCTTATGGTACTCCCAGGGATGAACGATTAAAGGAACATCCTCTTAAAATTCTTACCAACAAAAGCAATCATTACTTTACCTGGGGAATGATTGATGTGGCATCTCATATGACTGAATTGAATGTGGTCTCCTCTAATATCCGGAATCAGTTTAGCCTTCGCGGGGAATATGGCTGGAATGAAAACCTGGAAGCAGAACTTACCTATGAAAGATATTTAAATGACTGGTTCAGGGTGTTTGGCGGAATCAATCTGGAAAATGAAGAACATGACAGCATGGATGAAATTTCGACTTCTGCTATTGCGGGAATAAGATATTTTACCCCTTTCATGTTCAATCTGGACCTTCGTATAGATCATAAATTGCGTCCCCAGGTAAGCATTAGTCGGGAGATACTGCTGTTCCGGAGAATAGCAGTTTTTGGCGAGTACGAATTCCAGGCAGATTTTGGTTGGGTTGATGAATTACCTGATGGTGACAATTTTGAAAAGGAAGAGGTGTTCCAGGTTGGTGCGGAATATTTCCTTTCCAAAAATTTTTCGATACTTGGCAGCTATGACAACAGGTTCGGAGCAGGGGGTGGCTTGTCTGTTCGGTTTTAAATATAGCGAAACAAGTGGAAATACCGGCGCGGAAAATTAATCATTCTGTTTTAGAAATTTCCCTGGGTCTCGTCTGCTGAAATTTTTCCCTGAGTTCTTCTTCTTGTTCCTGGTAACTCTGGTGGCGTTATACTGAAGAAAAACAAAAAACACCCGACTACCCGTATATCGACTATCAAACTTTTGTCTCCTGACTCTTGTTTCTTGATTTTTTTTCTAATCCCGTCATCTTTTTAAGAATGGTAGAAAGGATAAGACTAAATAAAACAAAGCCAATAAAAATAATAAACCCGGGCTGCAAAGAGGTTTTGTTGGTCGAGATACTTACAAGCGACTCAGTTTCCATATTCAAAGCTAACAGTTGGTGGTCCAGTATTCCCTGGAAGCCTATATATGCCATAAAAATGGCGATCACATACACATCAGCCATGCTCCACTTCCCCGACTTAAAGGCAAAGAATTTCAGGATCTTATTTTTCCTAAGCTTTTCACTTCCGCCCAGGTAGATCTGAGTGGATATTAGTTTAGCAACAGGAAAAATTATGCTGAAGGCAAGAATAAGGATCCCTACAAAAACCGAATCTACTTTACCCGTGTCAAACAGGATATCGATAACCTGCAGGATACTTTTACTTTGAAAAAAAATCACCTGGTCATTAAAAGATATCTCTTCCCCTATCAGTAAAAAATTCACTTGTTGGAAACGTGCATCTATTTCTATCATTGGGGCAGTGAGTCCTGCGAATAGCACCGCTAAAGATGCCAGAACAGAAATTATAAACAAAGGTGTATGCAAGGGTCTTTGGTTTCTGAGTAACCACCAAAGAACGAGAAAGATCCCAATTATGCCGAGCAGGATATAGGTATGAAAGTAGGTTTGGGTCTCCAGTTCCCTGAGATCTTCTGAAGTTTTCCGGTTGAATCCTTTAAGATCGGCAACCCCATACTTCTCAAGAAGCTCATTTAGTTGTAAAACAGCAACTTCAGAATCTGCATGAGTCATATCACTGTATTCCTGAAGTTTGCTTTTTATGACATACTTCAACGCTTCTTTATTTTCGGGTTTTTGGATCTCATCCACTATGGTCTGTGCGAACATAGGTACCAGGGCTCTGATCTTTTCCTCGGGGACCAGCGCTCTTACTGCAAATTTCCTGAGTTTCCCCTTTATAGACTTCTGTTTGAGGTTGATCAAACTATCCCCCTGATCGATCCCTGCGGTAAGAATGTTCTCTACCTGAAGGACAAGGGTATCTTCCTGTTCAGGGGTGAATTCAAAATCGTCAATACGGTTAAGGACCATACTGGTCAAATGATCCCTCCAAATATTTACCGAAAGGATTCCGTGAGTAATGCTGTTAAGTTCGCTGTAGTCTTTCTTGATCTCAGCTGCTTCTGAAGAATATTTATAGACGAGATAGCTGCTCCACCCCGCGACGGCTAGCAGACCGCCTGTAAAGATCATAAGGAGGAGGCGTTGTAAAGTTTTAGACATCATTTTCCGGAACAGGCATTAAATGTAAACCTTTTATCCGGATAAATTTCATCATGTTTTACTTCCTGAATCAACCTGAAGGCTTGTCGTTAAAACCTCCAACCTTCGGCGTTAAGCCTTGATTCTTTTCCCAAAATACCGGATTCCATTTCTCCTTCAAAAAACTTTAAGAAGCTTAAAAAAGCGGTGAAATACACTACCTCCTTGTAAGTTATGGATTTTCACGGGTTTTTAATTGTATGTTTGAGTCCTCTAGTTTATCTCAATATTTAATTAAACCTCTTTAAATTTATGCCCCACCATCAATTTAACCAGATTTTTTATGCAAAGCCTTCAGGTGAAATTTTTATTACACTCCTAAGGATAAAATAAAAACGAATTCGATACTATGCCCATTTTTGATAAGCCTCCCATAAATGTTGAACCATTTAACATTGAACCTTTTTTCGAGTCATCCTCCGATTTTCTTTGCATTGCAGGTTATGACGGATATTTCCGAAGGGTAAATCCTGCCTTTCTGAAGTTATTGGGATACACCCAGGAAGAATTATTTTCCAGGCCAATAAGTGATAATATATACCCGGGAGATAAAAGTATTACATCCAGCTATAGAGACCATTTAAAAAGGGATGTACCCCTTTTAAATTTCGAAAACAGGTATTTGACCAAATCAGGGGAAATTGTGTGGCTCACCTGGACCTCAATCCCAGAACCATCCCTGAATTTAATTTATGCCATCGCTAAAAATATTACCCATATTAAAAAATTGGAAGAAGAGCGAAATTCCCTGCTTACCAATCTTACCAAAGTCAATGCAGAATTTAAGCAATTAACCTATACCACTTCCCATGATCTCAGGACTCCAGTGAGTAATTTGATCTCACTTATAAACCTTATAGATACCTCGACCATACAGGATAAAGATACCCTGCTTTATTTGGAGATGGTGGAAACCTCGGCTTTTCAGCTGAATGACACCTTAAACAAACATATTGATATTTTAAATGAAGAAGATAAATTAAATGTAAAACTCGAAAAAGTCAATCTTAAGAACACCCTGGACAATACACTGGAGCCGTTAAAAGTTTTAATTGAAGATTCCAAAGCAGTTTTTAATATAGATTTTTCGGAGGTGGCAGATATAAAATCCAATGCCTTTTATCTGCACAGCATATTTCTCAATTTAATTTCAAATTCAATAAAATATTCCAGACCCGGTTGTACTCCGAAAATTGATATTACTTCTAAAAAAGTGGATAATTTCATACGTATTATTTTTTCGGATAACGGACTTGGGTTTGATATGGAAAAGGTAGACGGCAAAATCTTTGGGCTACACCAGAGTTTTCATGATCATCACGATAGTAAAGGCATAGGCTTATACCTGGTCAATAATTATATGAATAGTTTGGGAGGCAATATAAGTTTAGAAAGTAAAGTGAATGTTGGAACAACCTTTATTTTGAATTTCAGAGCTTGATCATTGCATATTTTGAAAGAGCGAAGACCGCTACCCTATTTTTAAAATAAAAAAAGGACCTGATTTTTACGTCAGATCCTGTTCTTAAGATTTTTTACCTTAAATATTAGCTGGCACTATTGGCCGGCAGAAGATCAATTACAACCGTACGATTGTAAGAGCGCTCTTCGGGAAGTTTGTTTCCAAACGGGGATTTGGCCGTATCTTCACCAAAACCCTGAACCTCAAATTGCACATCCTTTCTATTTGATTTCAAAAGTGCATTTTCCAGGATCTTCTTAACATCGTTGGCACGAGCCAAAGACAGTATTTGATTGCTCCCGGTTTCCCCAATAGCATCTGTATGCCCATGGATAATGACTTTACCGTTTTTAGGGATTTTTGGTGCAACAACTTCAGTAAGATATTTCTCATACATCGCGATAGCTTTGGCGTCATCAAATTGGTAAAGAATACTAAATCTCATCCCTTCCTCCAGTTCAGATGGAGCCCAGAGCACAACATTTATTTTAGATTCCTTTGTCACGATCTCGCCATCACTTGCAGTACCTATCATCTTCACTTTAAAGTCTCCTTTGGTGCTGCTTCCTAAAATGGTTTTTCCGGGAATACTCACTTCTTCTTCGGTATAAGGACCGTAGTTTTTTACATTCCCTTTTTCGTCTGTAAGCTCGAGTTTCCAGGTTGTAAATGCCTCTTTTGCTCCTTCGGCCTTGAAGGTCACATAACTTTCCGCAGGTGCTTCCTGAATGCCTTTAAGGCTTACCGGTTTTAGAGGTGCATTAGGCCCGCTCTGGAATTCCATAAGCAAGGCAGGAGAATTACTTTCTACAGACACCCTTCTGTCTTCTTCACGCAAAAGATCCAACTCAAGTGTTCCACCCGGTTTTTTTGACGGGATCTTCGGTTCGGTTCTTCCTTCAACAGCAATTCTTGATGCATTGATCCCAAAGACTTCAACAAGATAGGTCTTTACAGATCCTGCCATTGTTTTTCCGTCCTCTTTACCTGTTTCTGTTGATCCAACCAGGGTTATGGTTGCGTCCGGATTTTTTCCCATACGGTCCCCAAGGATATTTAATACATTGTAATAAACTGCCATTTCACGTTTTGCACGTCCCGATAAGTTGGTTGTATTATTTACCTCCACCTGGTCTTCTTTAAAATTCTTTACCTGGTCTTTTTCCAGTAATACATACCTGTTTGGGATCGCGGTAGATCCTTTATCCATATAGATATAATTACTTAAAGGAAAAGTTTCAGAAATAATGCGTTCCCCCTGAAGATTCATTGGAGAATCTACAGTGAATGCAATTGATGGTCTTACAACTTCAGCTTCTTCAATTACAGATTTCCGTCCCATCCCAAATTTAAGGGTAGCACCGGCTCTTATCGTGGTAATATTCCATGATTCTGTTGCACGTGGATTTTGACCAAAATAAGGATGGAAGGCTACAAATGGTGAAAGCACAAATTGAGTTTTTTGTTTGTTTGACGACAGAGGTATATCAAACCCCGCTCCTACCTGCATAGAGATAATTGTGTTCTCTACATCACCAAAATCTTCATTAACAGCAGGATCTGCTGTTTGCTCAGGATATGCAGGATTGATTCCTTTTTCATAGGTAAACGATTTATCTAAATTGAAAGCCAGTCTTGGACCTCCGTACAAATAAAATCCGTTCTTAAAAGGTGCAATACGCAAACTGGGTTCAACGGTAATATAACTGAGATCTGAAGACAAATCCATAGGACAGTTACACGGTGAAGTCACCTGATCCCAATCGCCCTGACGACTGTCATACCCGCTTTGCAGCATAATTCCCCAAACAGAATTCGGGAAATGATATTCTACAAGAGGTGCAGCGAAAAGTCCGATCCCATCCCCATCTTTGAAAGCAGCAGGTACTGTTAAACCAGAATTTAAGCGCTGAGTGGTTCCGCGATAGAAATTAAAGTTCGCACCGGCGGCTACACCAAATAACCAGGTTGGTTTTTCGTATTGAGCTTCCTGTGCCATAGAAGGCATTTGGAAAACTAATGCGATTAAAAAAATAAATAGTAGTTTTTTCATATTTGAGTTATAAGGGGCTGTGCCATGCAGAGCCCCTGTTTATAAAAATTTTGTTTTTTCCTGATCCTAAAAAGGATTACGGTTTTGTCACTGTATTCGAATCCAGGCTAACAGAGCCTGTTCTGGTCAATGCCCTTCCGTCTACAGTTGCACCGGTATTTAGAGTAATTGATATGTTGGCAAGGATATTTCCGAAGAAAACAGAAGTAGTTCCAAGAGTTGCGGAAGATCCTACCACCCAGAAAATATTCTCAGCTTTTGCACCACCTGAAAGGACAATACTTGTACCCGGATCTGTAATGAGCGTAGATCCTATCTGGAAAATCCAGACAGCATTTGCGTCCCCATGTAGTGTTAGGATACCCTGCGGTCCTGTTCCTGATATTCCCGTTGAAGTTGAATTTGCATACAATCCGGGAGCAAGGGTTAAACCTCCAAGTTGTCCCGGTAACGAGATAGGGTTTAAAGATCTCGACTGGCCATCATTAAAAGCTGCCGTCAAATCTATTTTAGCTTCTTCAACAATAGGATTGGCAGTGGTATAAAGTGTACCGTTAACGTTGGTCTCGTCTAAGCCTGTAATAGTAGCTGTGGGATAAGAACCCACGTCACCGTTTAGAATAGTGTTAATACCAGTGTTGGTGATACCCGCTCCTGCAAGAACAACAAAATCTGCAGCAGACAGCAGGTTTATTCCCTCAAGATTACCGGTATTTACCTGGGTGAAATTAGCGGTAATATTCTTATCTGAATCCATGACCACAGTCAATGGATTATTGTTTCCTGAAGCATCATCACTCCATGATGAAAATTCATATCCATCAGCAGGTTTAGCGGTAAGGACAACCTGATCTCCATGATTGTAATTTTGATCATTTGGATTTATTTCAACCTCGCCGTATTCTGCGGTTACATTTAATGTGTAGGTGTTACGCTCAAAATTAGCAACCAGATTAGTGTTTTCAGTTAATTCAAAGGTATAACCAGAATCTGTTGATACTTCCTCTCCGTTTGCTGTCCAGTTTACAAAAGTATATCCTGAATTAGGAGTTGCTGTTACAGTCACGTCAGTTTCAGCGTCAAATGAACCAGAACCATTTATAGACCCACCTTCTGATGGACTTGCCGATAGAATAACTGCAAATTGATCTTCCGGTATTTGGCTGTAATGTGCAACCAGAGTTCTGTTTCCTGTCAAAGTGAACTGATAACTGGCACTGGTAGAAGCTACAGTTTCACCTTCTGTCCAGTTTACGAAGAAGTAACCCTGATTTGGTAAAGCAGAAACAGTTACAACTGAATTTTCATCAAATTGTCCCGATCCATTTGTTGTTCCACCGGCAACAGGACTTGAAGAAAGATTTATTCTAAAATTTCCGGAAGCAACCTCCGCAAAATTTGCCACTATTGCGATGTTACCATCCATTTCAAACTGATAGCTTGAGCTTGTTGAAACAACCTTATCACCAACCGTCCAGTTTGTAAATACAAAACCTTCATTAGGTGTTGCTGCAACTGTGACTATAGCTCCATTATCAAATGTTCCCGATCCTGTGACAGTACCACTGGTCTCTGGTGAAGCAGTCACAGTTATTTGCGGTACCGTTGTAAAGCTCCACACATAATTTTCCTGCAAGGCACTACCTAAAGGATCTTTGATCCCTGTAGTAACAGTTCCCGTGTAGGTTGTGTTTGGTAGAAGATCTGCAGAGGGTGTAAAGAAAGCCGTTGATTCTGAATAAGTAATGGTTCCTGCCAAGGCAGATGTTCCGTTTACTTTAAATGTTTGTGAATTGACCGTTTGAGGGTCTAACTCTGTATTAAAGGTGACCGATATTACCTGGTCAAGAGGAACGTTGATATCACCATCCTCGGGGATTGTGGATAATATAATCGGGCATACTCCAATGATCTCCTCGACATCATCTTTGGCGCAACCGGCAACTAAAAACACCATTGCGAAAGCAAAAGCCAGGACAGAGGTTAAATGTAATTTTTTAAAATGCATATATTCTTGTTTAGGGGTTAATGGCATGGGGCCAAAGTGAAGTAATTTTCACCCGTGCAAATTTGAGGGACAAGCCGGCCGGAGATGTTATACAATTCACACTATTGGGTATATTTTAACTATTGGCATACACAGGCCGCCAAGGCTGAGGTTGGAGCCTTAATAGAGTCGTAATCAGATTTTAAATGAAGGAAAAAAACCAAATGAAAATTTGAAACCTGTCGATTAACGGTAATAATTGCTTTTAAGCGGGAAGGATATGAATAGAAGTGAATGAATGGTCGAGAGAAAAGGAAAACTTCATACGGGATTAAATTTAATTCTTCCAAAAGTTCTCGATACATTAATTTCCTAGCCTTTTTCCCAAGCCGTTCTAATCTTTTTCTCTTTTGTTTTTCACGAGGTTTTCCTCTTGCTGCCTGATCAATTTAAAACCCGAAGGAGAAAGACCGGTAACTTTTTTAAACTGACCCGATAAATGGGCCACACTGCTGTAATGCAATTGATAATCGATCTCAGATATACTTATGTCTTCGGTTAAAACCAATTCTTTTGCTCTTTCAATTTTACTGAGAATTATATACTGTTGAATGGAGATCCCGCTCACTTCAGAAAAAATATTGGCCAGGTAGGTGTAGTCGTAACCTAACCTACTACTGAGGTAAATCGAAAAACTCATTACCGGCTGCCCATCAGAATAACTGATCATTTCAAGAATTGCAGCTTTTATTTTTTCGAACAGAATACCTTTATTGGTCGAGTACAGTTTTAGCCCATATGATAAAAGATTGTTTTTAAGTTTCTCCCGCTGTTTCAGACTTAAATCATCTGGAAGTTCAACCACTCCAATGTCAATTATTCCAAAAGGAATCCTCAACCTTTCCAGTTCTTCTTTCACCCGTTCTCTACAAGGAAGACCAACCATGTATTTTATATATAACTTCATGGTTTTTTCTTAGGGACTTAATAATATGTTTCAGCGCAACCGAAACGGGATTTACTTCCCTATTTCATAGATGAAATCCCCTATGACCGGCAAGAATAAAAACATAATATCCGGCACTAAATGTACATGATTAAAACTCAGCGGGGCTTCCCAAGGGGAGTTTTAATTAAAGTTTTACAAGATAAGGAAGCATTAAATTCCTTATTTTTTAAAGAGGACGGCTTCCGGAATTTAGAAGTAGGAAATTTTTAAACCAGTCTAAAACCAGTAGCTAATGGCTAATGTTTAATCAAAAGAATCCTGGTCACAACCTCATTCTACCGAATAATTCGCTCTGTCTAAATGACACAACCTGAACCCCAGACTTTGACCTTGAATGATAAACACACGGCTCACAGCTAATGGCTTTTTTAAGACTAAAGAATACGGCCTCCATACGTTGAAACGAGCCGTTTCCAATACACCTTTTTTATTTATTTTGTAAATAAGACTTGACATTTAAATTATTTGTTTACATTTGTAAAGTTAACTTTACTTTAAGTCAACCTTTAATTACATTAAAAATGAGAAAAGCACGTAAAAAGAATCTCCATCGACTTGCTGCATGGACGTGGAGTTGGGTAGCAACGATGGCAATTGCCTCTTTTGGCCCGAAGTACATTTGGGATGATCACACTGTTTTAACGGTCCTCGCAGTTGTTGTCAACTTCACCAATGGAATTTTAATGATCATCGCAAACAGAAACCTGTTTAATGATTTTGATGAGCTGGAACGTAAAATTCATTTAGAATCAATGGCTATAACATTGGGACTGGCTGTTGTTGTAGGGTTATCCTATTCTTTATTGGACACCACCAATCTTATTAGTCACGATGCAGAAATAAGCAACCTGGTATTATTCATAGGAGTGACATATTTAGTTTGCATTACGGTAAATACAAGAAGATACTCATGAAAAACAGGTTAAAAGTACTTCGGGCTGAAAAAAACTACACTCAGGAAGATCTGGCTGATATTATTGGCGTATCCAGGCAAACGATCAATGCCATTGAAAAAGAAAAATTTGATCCCAGTTTACCGACAGCTTTCAGGATTTCAAAACTTTTTGAATTGCCTATAGAGGCTATATTTCATTTTGAGGATAATTAGAAAGGGTATATTCGAATCCAATTAACCAGCTGACTTACGACCCGCGCAGGATCTTCTCCATCTTCTTTCCCTTCGCCAGCTCATCTACCAACTTATCCAGGTAACGAACCCGCTGTGTCAAAGGATTCTCAATATCTTCGACACGATACCCACAAATTACTCCGGTGATAAGGTGTGCATTTGGATTAAGAGAAGCACGCTGGAAGAAGGTTTCAAAAGTCACCTTTTCTTTTATCAGGTTCTGGATCTTCGTTTCATCAAAGCCTGTTAACCACATTATGACCCTGTGTAACTCTTCCCTGGTCCTGCCCTTCTTCTCCACTTTGGTGAGATAATGAGGGTAGACAGAGGCAAAGGTCATTTTTGCCATACGCTCATTGTGAGCTTTAGTAGTGTTCATTACTGTTTTTATCCAAAATATAAAAAATTTAGAAGTCTGGCAGAGGACAGAGGACAACTCTCGGAATTTAAAAGTACGAAATTAGAATTTCAAACTTTTGAAACCGGCTAACAGCTAACGTCTAAAGACTTTGGATGTTTGAATTCATCGTTTTCCGCAGAAATTCAACGATCTCCTTCACCACCACTTCTGTATTATCAGATTTTATATCACTTCCCAGGAAATGGGTTTTCGGCTCCACTAGTCTTACCATCTTTTTGAGAGAATCAGGGGTTCCAAGTAATTCGTAGACCTCAGGATAAACCTCTACCTCTACATGTTCATCCTCTTTCAGGAAATTCTCATAATAATAAAGCGTGAGCACCGGACAATTCACCTTCTGAAAAGTCTCTTTCGTGGTGACCGAACTTATTAAAACCTGAAGGTCTACCAGTGCTTTAGAGGGATAAATGGTATCGAAATACTGTGCAGCTATTTCTTTCTCATGTTGTATTTTCATATGGTCTCCAAAAGAAACGAGGTGCGCCAGTTCATAACCCCAATGTGAGTTTAAAAGGAAAGCTCCATCAACCTCATCCTCTATGTATGGTGACAGGTTGATGAGGCCGTGTACTTTATCGGGATAGGTAGCAGCCAGTTTAAAAGCGAGAGTACCGCCCGTGGAAGTGCTCATAAGAATCACTTTTTTACCAATCTTTTCACCAATTGCCAGTGCTTCCTTTGCCGATCTCCAGGCAGCTTCGGCCGAAAAATCCTCAAGAGCTTCTTCAGCTACCATTCCGTGACCTGCCCACCGGGAGAGGTAGAGATTTGCTCCCAAACTATCGGCTATTTGGACGTTAACAGGGTACCCGTCCCGTGAACTGCCGCCAAATCCGTGCAGGTAGACGAGACTATATTCTGTCACCTCCGGCTCCTGTTGCTGCCATAGGATCCTCGCATGATTATCCTTCCTGAGTGGAAGTCGATTCTCTCTTTTTTCAATATAACTTTCAAGTTGTTCCAGGTTTTCAGGCAGGTTAGGGAAGGTTGTTCCATATTCTGGATCTGGAGGTTTAGGACCCAGAAAATAGGTGATCACCAGTACGATAAAAATAAGAGCAGGGATAAGGTATCTTTTTTTCATTGACAGGCTATTGCATCTTAAAGTTTGACAGTCTTTTTCAAACAAGTTCTATTGCGGCTTCAAGATAATATCTTTGTGGTAATAGTTGGCACTTTCCTTTACTTCCACATCAATTTTCATGCTCTTAAAGTTGTGAGTTCATACAACAGATTAATGATTTTAAATGACTATACTCCATGCTTCGGAAAATATTACACCCGAAAAAAATTTAATGATGAAATACAAAGTGAAAGTAGAGAACGTTCATACTGTTGATGAGATCACAGAATACTGGACAAATGACGATTATGTTCAATTATTGGGGCAATTTGATTATCCTGATGCGGAAGATTCCGGCACCGAAAGTTTAAGGGAATTACTTTTTATGGCCATTACAGATTTCGAACCTTCAGAAGCAGCCAGGCTAGTGTTAGGTTACAAACTGGGAGAACACTTATCTGAAGGTCAAATTGACCAGATATCAAATGATATGTTGAACGATAAGGTATGTGAAGAATATCCTGAAATGGAATTACAGGCAGCCTTATTCCATATAAATCAACTGTTGTTTAAAGCTTACAACGGAAAATTTCCAAGTTCCAGCGCCACAATAATTGAGTGTTCCATTACCCCTTTAGAGGAAAATAATGAAACCGCCCTTACCAGGGAAATGATAGTGAGACTACTTAACGATGGCCTTTCTGACAGGAACATCGTCAAAAGACTGTTTGAAGAGCAAATTAAGGGAAATACCAATTTTCCTGAAGCAGAAAATATCATTTGGGATCTGAAAAATCCGGAAAAAGACCACTATAAAATTACCACCTCGGGCAACCTGATCAAAAAGGATGAGGTGATATCTACAGAATGGGAAAGTGAGATAGACTTATCCCCGGTTGATTCTTAAACAATTTTAAGATGATCGTGGTGCTTTTGTGTTGCAGCAGCCCCAAAGTTACAGCCAGACCTCACAGGTTTCCGAAACCTGTGAGGTCTTTCCTATGGGGTTTTTCTATATCAAATTTCGAATAAAGCAATTCCAGACTCCAGATTCCTGACTCTGGTTTCTCAGAAAAAGGTCTTGTCTTTTATTTCCTGTTTCTTTATTAAAAGTAATGACTAAATTTAGCACACCTTAAACCCTTAACAACTTTTATTTTCCAAATTTTAACCCAGTATGAATCCAGACTCATCCTCATCAATAACGACACGCACAATAGGATTTTTTGGAGCTTTAGGCATTGGGGTGGGTGCCATGGTTGGGGGCGGAATACTGGCCCTGGCCGGGGTGGCTTTTGCAGTGAGCGGGCCTTCGGCAATCCTGGCCTTTGCCTTGAACGGATTGATTGCCTTTATTACTGCTCTCAGTTTTGCTGAGATGGCTTCGGCAAATCCGCAGTCGGGCGGCACCTATACCTATGCCAAGAAGGCGCTATCGCTTCAGGTAGCTTTTGGGGTGGGGTGGATTGTATGGTTTGCCTCGTTGGTAGCCGCAGTGCTGTATGCTCTTGGATTTGGTGCCTTTGCTGTATTTGCTCTTCAGCAAATTCCGTCTCAGGGACTCAACGGAATCCTTGAGTTGGGTATGCTCCCGGTTTTGCTGGCCCTGGGTGCCATAGGCTACTTCGCTTTCAGCCTTACCAGGGGTGGCGGTGATGGCGGCGTAGTTATCAACATTGGTAAACTCGCGGTATTCGCCGTACTTATAGCAGGAGGACTCGCTGTTTTTGTGCAAACGCCATTCAGTCAGATCACACAAAGCCTCGACCCGTTTTTCTCAGGTGGATTCAGCGGAGTGATCGCAGCAATGGGTTATACCTTTATCGCCCTCCAGGGATTTGATTTGATAGGTTCTGCGGCAGGTGAAATTAAAAATCCAGAAACAACGATCCCTAAGGCAATGATAGGCACTCTTGCAGTAGGCCTTACGATTTACATACCCCTGATTTTTCTGATGTCGACCGTGGGCGTACTCCCGGGGGAGTCAATCACAGAAATGAGCAGGGAAAATCCTGAAACGGTTTTGGCCGTTGCTGCGCAAAACTATCTTGGAGCTTTTGGGTTCTGGCTGGTATTAGTAGCGGGTATATTTTCGATGTTATCGGCTTTACAGGCCAACCTCTTTGCAGCTTCCAGGATCTCACTGAGCATGGCAAAAGACCGTACCTTAAACCATCACCTTTCAAATATTAATAAGAGATTCGGAACGCCGGTAACGTCGATATTGGTTACCTGTGGCATTGTTGCATTTCTGGTGCTGATCCTTCCAGATCTGGCGGCGGCGGGTGCGGCTTCCAGTTTGATCTTTCTCATCACTTTTGCCCTGGCACATCTTATCATGATTTTAATGCGAAACCGCGGATATAAAGAGAGTAAGACATTCAGAGCCCCCTTTTTTCCAGGCCTTCCAATCGTAGGAATAGTCACTTGTTTGGGCCTGGCAATATTTCAGGCTATTGTGGTGCCGGCTGCCGGTTTTATTGCACTGTTATGGCTCGTTGTGGGTGCCGTTCTCTTTGTATCCTTTTTTGTGAAAAAAGCCCGGGCTATTGAAGCGTCAGAACATGCCCTGGATCCTGATCTTATCCGGTTAAGAGGATTAAGTCCCCTCGTACTGCTCCCAATTTCAAACCCTGCAAATGCTGAATCCATGGTGTTTCTGGCGAATGCACTGGCACCTCCGGTAATAGGAAGGATCCTGCTTCATTCCATCGTTATCCCAAGCACCGAAAAGGATGATCTTGAAAAACGACTTTTATCGAGCCGGGACGTTACACAGTACGCACTCAAAGCCTCTTTTGAAGCAGGGTTGCGACCGGAAACACTCACTACTATAGCTGAGCATCCATGGGCAGAGATGGAACGGGTGGCTAAAGAACACAATTGCGGGAGTTTGCTGTTGGGATTAAGTGACCTGAACGATTTTCAAACAAATCAGAATCTTGAAAAACTGGTAAAACATATAAAGGCAGATGTAGTAGTATTCCGGCAGCCTTTCAGTGGTTGGAAGATTACTGCAGCAAGGAAGGTCCTTATTCCGGTAGCCGGATTTGAAAGTCATGACCCGCTACGGGCACGGGTGGCTGCCAGCCTGTGGCGTGCCTCACAGCCTGAAATTACATTTATCCAAATCCTGCCATTAAATACCCCCCGGGAAACAATTCAAAAGAACAATTTGAGGCTTTCACGTTTTGCGGGCCGCATAATTCCGGGAAAGACCGTGGTGCATATCATCCCAAGTGAAGATGTAGAAGCTGAGCTTATCAGTCAGGCTTCCGGCCATGATTTGGTAATAATGGGATTGGGTGAAACCGGTAAACATGAAAAAGCATTTGGCCACTTGGCACTTGCCCTGGCCGAAAAAACAGATACGGCATTAATTTTTATAAGTAAAAAATAAGGATTAGTGGTCTGTGATCACTTTACAGTTAAGATTGGAATAATTCGTGGATTGATAACAACATTTAAATTCCACTCGACAAATTCCAAAAACTAGATTGGATAGTGGGAAGAAATTCCAGATCACAAAATATACAATATTCAATATACATTATACATTTTTCCAAACCCTATTCATACCGCTTCTGAATTGTATAGGTTAGCCGGAAGTCTATAAACTCTGCTACCTGACGGTGAGCCAGCAGGTTAAAGCCTGCGCTAAGGTGACGGTTTATGCGATACTGTAAACCCCAGCGGTGGAAGATGCGATCGTAGTAAGGTGTTTCGTCAAACAAGTACACTCCCAGGCGCTGGCTGAACTGAAACCGGCCCAGCAAAAACTCATGTCCCAGCAGTAACCCCACTTTCACGGGACTGGTGTTAAGACCATCTCTGCGAAGCTTTTCCTGCAGCTCCTCATCCTGGTAAGCTTCGGCTCCCAAAGTGAGCATGCTCAGGTTTCCCACTTGCCTTCCCGCCTGCAACGCGAGTCCGCCCAGCAGATACCTTTTGCGATCACCGGCTTCGTTGGTGCCGTTACGCAGTGTGCCCAGCAAAGTGACATCGTAACGGGTAGAGAAGTTTTTCCAGTATTTTTCGGTGGTTCGTGTGCCGGTATACCAGGGACGGGAGGTAGGCTGGTAACTAACTGCAATGCCGGCAGTGGGCCAGTTTATGCCTTTGTTGGGTTCGCGCGCACTCCCATTCGAAATGTGCTGATAGTTAACACTGGGGTTTAGCCACCACTGTTCTGATAGCCGCACCCAGGCGCCCACACCAACAAGCAAATAGGCGCTTACGTGAGTGCTGTACGACTGGTTGCCCGGATTGCTTATACTGTCGTAAGGGTTGTTTAGATACGAAAATCCTCCAGCGCCTTTAAAGGAGAAAAGCACCCCATTGCCAATCCGGTAAGTGGGTTCCAGAAAATAAGCTGCTGTACCACTCTTGCCCAATAAACCAACGTCATAATCGTAATATGCCAGCAGCAGGCCCTGACGGGGATAACAGTGGCAAAGGGCAAAGATAGCGGAATCGTTGCGCTGCCAGCTAAGTATGGCCTCAATACCGGTTGGTCGTGCCCCCTTTGTATTTTGCACCTCTTCAGAATGCGCGAAAATAAAGCCATGTTGTACGCCCAGCCCAATCGAGAAAAGCGGTTCCTGCTTAGCGGTATTTTCTTTTGCTGCTGTAGAATCTGTCTGGGCAATAGCAGGGGGTGATGCACATACAGCAGAAATAACTACCCAAAGCCATATCTGTACAGGTACCTGCTTCGCCACATACAGTTTACATTTGTCGATTTTAAAGAGCCCCATTTCTTAAAAGTACTCAAAAATTAGCTTTTTGGAAGGGGACATCAGGAACATCAAATTCTTTATTCCAATGTTTTTTGAGTTATTGGTTAACAGGAAAGAAAGTTTTTTACCGAACGAAGGATTCATTATTCAATATTCATTATTCAAATAATTTCTGGAGTAGAATGTCGGTCACGGGGTTTTTAGGAATTCTTCCGATTTAGGTATTAAATTATTCGTTTTTATACGAGACACAAATTGCATAGATTCAAAAAATTAAACACCTTTACAAGACAGGTAGTGCTATAACACAGATCATCAATGGATACCCAAAAAGAATCGGAAGAAGAGGAGATCAAAAAGATCCTTAGTGAAGACAAGATAAAAAAAGCCCTAACGGAAACCGATCTGGCAAAGGAAGCTCCTTCCGCAGAACATAAGAGTACGCTACTTCTTGTGGTCTATACGGTAATTGTACTTTTAATTGGGAGCTTGTTGTATTACTCCCTTGAATACCGCTGGTTACCCATCTCAGAAGAATATGTTACCCTAAGTCAAAAACTGGTTTTTGGGGCCATGATGATCGCTTTTGTCTTATTCCTGAACCGACTTTTAAAACGGATCCTGTCCAGAAAAATAGATGACAGGGCTAGTGCTTATAACTTCAAAAGCCTTATTAATTTTTTAAGTTTCGTTCTTATCTTCCTTATTGGCGTCTCCCTGATATTCTCCAATTGGTATGCGACCATGGTTTCATTTGGGGTGGTATCATTAATTCTCGGTCTGGCTCTCCAAAACCCATTAACAAGCGTGTTTGGATGGGTGTATCTGCTTATTCGCAAACCCTATGAAGTGGGCGACAGGATAAAAATTGGAAATGTCTATGGGGATGTAATGAATGTGGGATACTTTGACACAACTCTCTGGGAGTTTGGCGGAGATTATTTATCGGGAGATCATCCCAGTGGAAGAATCATCAGATTTTCCAATTCCAGGATCTTTAATGAATATGTAGTTAATTATTCCTGGCCTCTATTTCCATATATATGGACTGAAGTAAAATTCTATGTTTCTTATACCAGTGACCTTGATCTTATCTCACGTTTGGTAACTGAAATTACCGAAAAGGAAGTAGGGGAAGCTATGATGAAACGGGTAATTGGGCTAAAAAAGATCCTTGCGAATTCCATGGTTCAGAAACTCGAGATAAAAGAGAAACCTTCGGTGATATTTCGCGCGAATGTCAATACGTGGATCGAAGTAACAGTGAGATTCCTTGTTGAACCAAAAAATTCAGGCCCTACCAAATCTTTATTGTTCACCCATATTATGAAGGAACTAAATAATTATCCCGACAAGATAATTTTTCCTAACACCAAAGGGAAACCCTAAAATGTTCTCCATCACCGGTTCCGGAAACATCTAGTCAGAAGAAGGCAAAACAAATTCGGCCATCAGCGGGAAATGATCTGATCCTATTTTCTCCAGTCTCTTAAATTCTTTGACCCGGAATTCTTCAGTCACAAAGAAATGATCCAGAGGCCAACGCATAACCAGGGATTCAGCATTGAATGTATTATAAAGTCCCCGACCTAAGCGTACGTTTTTCAAATCCCCCTGATCTTCGAAAAACCTGGTAGTCTTTGACCATGAAACATCATTAAAATCTCCTGCTACAACCGAAGGAATCGTTTCCTTCGCGACCAATGCTCCCACCTTATGTAAAGCGAGTTCTTCTTCTCCCACATTATCGGGATATTTCGCACTGGGAAATGGCGCTACCGGGTGAATTCCATGAAAGGAAAATTCCTCGCCGCCGGGTAAAGTCATAGTGGCATGAAAAGAAGGAACATCAGAATGTTTAAGGAATTTTATCTCAGGATTAGTCAAGGGTAATTTAGAATACAGGAGCAAACCGTAGGCATTGTCTAAAGGATATTCCATTTTATAAGGAAATGATTCCTCCAGAATACTGAGTTCTTTTACCCACCAGTCATTCACTTCCATGGCCAGGACCACGTGGGGCTCATTTTTATTTATAAGTTTCAGGAATTCATCTGAACTCCGGTTGGTCATCAGCACATTAGCGATAATTATTTTGACAGAGAATCTTTCTTTTTCCTGAATTTGCACATCGGGAACTACTTTTTTTCCCAGCAGGTAAGGACCTATCTTCAGGGACTGGATCAAGATTGAAAATAACAGGCCAAGTACAATTAATACATAGGTAATAGTCCATTTCCTTTTTATAAACAATAATGTGATCAAACAGATTAATGAGATAATTAAATATTGTAACCTGGGAAAATCCATGATCTTTACAAACCAATACGGAACGTCATGTATTAGAGACAAAGCGCCGAGCAGGATCATCAATATACTTATGACTACTATTAATACAAGGAAAAAGGAACGTATGTATTTGGTCATGATTTTAAATATTAAAAAATGAAAATAAAAATAAAAAGAAAGTCTGGAGCCTTCCTTTTTGTGAATAAAAGGATCAGGTTACGAAATTACAGATAAAAACAAAGAATGGTGCAAAGGTCTCAAATAACGAACATATTTGAATTACCTCTTTTTCTGAACTTTTTGATCCCATCTACCGCAAGGAAAACCCGGTCCCGGTTAGACAGGTCGCAACTGTCTCCCATAGGTACCGGCAGAATTAACCCGCCTGAACGACTTTAGCAGAATATTGTAGTAAGTCAGATTAAAGACGCCATATCCAATCAGCTCAAACACCTCACTCCAGAAAGGATACAGGATTAAAATGATTTTATTTGGAAAGTGTTCATTTTCAATGTGGAGAGAAAAATATTTAAAAAAGGCAGGTTTTCTTCTTCGGAAATTGAAAAACCTTTATATATTTGCAACCGCTAAGGAGAAATGGCAGAGTGGTCGAATGCGGCAGTCTTGAAAACTGTTGAGGGTCACACCTCCGGGGGTTCGAATCCCTCTTTCTCCGCAAAGGAAAACCCGCAACGAAAGTTGCGGGTTTTTTGCTTTTTCAGAAACGTGAAAAGCTCGCTTTTCTAAGTGAATGAAGAAGCAAAAAAAGCCATGCGGCAGCAGGGCGTGGTTTTTCTTTGCCAGGTTCCCCCCTGGGATCAACGCAGTTAATCCCTCTTTCTCGCAAAGGAAAACCCGCAACGAAAGTTGCGGGTTTTTTGCTTTTTCAGAAACGTGAAAAGCTCGCTTTTCTAAGTGAATGAAGAAGCAAAAAAAAGCCCTGCGGCAGCAGGGCGTGGTTTTTCTTGTAAAGAGGATTTTTGCAGTATCTTTTTAAATTCTGTTTATTTTTTCACTCTCTCCGCAAGAAATAATTAAGGCAAATACAAATATTAGAGTAGTAAAAATTTTCGCTTCTTAAGATAGTTAGATTTAGGTTACTTCAATATTTTCTTTTTCTCATTTTTAGCAAAATAATAAATTAAATTCCCAACTCCGAAAGTCCACCATAAAGTGAAAAAAGCCACTAAGAGATGTCCGGAGGTAGAGCCGTTATTTCTGGTTAAAAGAAAATACCCTGGAGTTTCTTCTTTCAAATTCCAATCATTGGCGATGTACATTTTTACATCCTTGTAAGCTTCATCTCTTGCCTGTTTTTTTTCTTGTTCAATAGTGTTTGTATCCATCTTTAATTATTTTACATTATTTCTTACTTCGGTTTAGTATCTTTTTCAGATTATTCCGACGATTAATTTTGCCACCTATAAGTAGTGCGCTGCTACAGCTTAAAGGAAGTACCAGCGTTAAGCAAAAAAAACACTACCAGAAGCTTGTGGTTATTAAAAGTTAGAGAAGTGACTGCTACCATTGCCCAGGCACAAATTATAACCCCTACTTTATAAGTATGTTTTACGGGCAATTCCTATAAGGATGTAGCCGCCACTTTCTCTAATTTTCTGTAAATCTAAATTTTATGTTAAACCGAAGAAGGATCGTTTAGTAAACGTGTGGATTTGAGAAGTAATCGTTAAACCTTTAGTTTAAGTAGCACGGAAGTACCTTTATTTTTTCCAGAAATTATTTCTATCGCTTTTTCAACATTATAACCAAGCAATGCTAACCGCTCTTTTACCAGGGTAACCCCTTTGGATTTATGCAATTTGCTGGTTGAGTTGTTCGAAAATCCAATTCCATTGTCTTCAATTTTGCATTGTAGAATATTTTCTGATAGCAACTTAAAAGAAACTTTTAAAGTCGGATTGGTGACACCTGGTGGGAAAGCGTGAACGAATACATTTTCCACAAAGGTCTGTAATAACATCGTAGGAATTTCAATTTCATATACATCAATTACGGGGTCTATGTCAATTTTCACCTTAACTGAATTATTGAACCGCGTATTCTCAACCCGAATATATGATTGCAGATATTCAATTTCTTCAACCAATAAAATAGTCGGTTTGGTACAGTGATCCAGGTTTAACCTGATTAATTTGGCAAAATCACCTAAAAATTTAGTAGCGTTGTCTATATCACTTTCCATAATATAGTATTGAATGGAATTCATGGCATTAAAAATAAAATGCGGATTCATTTGCGCCAGGAGAGCTTCCATTTTAGTTTCTTCAAAACGTTTTTGAATCAGTCCTTTTTGTTCTTCAAATTGTCGGGTTTGCTTTAATTGAAATTTATATATACTATAAACCATGATTAAGATGGTGCTCATTATCAACAATGCAAACCACCAGGTTTTCCAAAAAGGCGGAAGTATTGCTAAATTTAGCAGGGGCTGGGTATAACTTAATCCGGTACTTTCATCTGAAACTTTCACGGCTACTTCGTAATCTTTTGTGGGTAAAGAAGTCAGGAATATTTCCGGTTTGGAGGAAGAAGGACTCCAGTTCTCATTATCATTTAACCTGTATTGATATTTTAATTTGTGGGGATAAGGATGCGCATTTGTGCTGAAATTAAGCAAGATGGTATTTTCGTTATGTGCCAGGTTTAGGTCCATCTTATTGCTGACAGGTCCCGGAGAAGACTTTCGATTATTGATAAAAATTTCTTTCAGATTTATTTGATATACCAGGGCCTTTTTCTCGCTAACCGCATCAAGATCTATTTTATAATACCCGTTATTGCTTCCAATGGACAAGTTGTTATGATCTATTCTTGCACTCAGTAAAGGTTGTTCCAACCCCTGCTCCTTATCTAAAAATATGGTACGCTCGTTTTTATAAAGCGTTAATCCTTTTTCTGTTCCAATTATTAAGGTTCCCTGGTATTGCCTCAAAAAAGAAATGGAATTCCCCTGAATTTTTGCCCGTGGTATTTTCTTTAAAACTTTAAATGATGCTTCATCGTTTACAATAAACACATCACCAAACTCATTTGAGAGTGCAATATCCTTCCCTAAAGCCGTAATGTGTTTTAATTTCTTTTCTTTCCAGATTCCATTTTTTAAATAGGACTTAAACCCATCGTTTTCCCATACATATAGACCGGAAAAAATCGATAGAAAATAGGTTTTTGTTCCCTTTTGTAAACTATTTACCACCATGGTGGGGGTTTGAGGATCTTCCTGTTCAAAATAGGCATAATGGAAGGCGTCCAGATCGCTATACATTCTAACACCTCCATAAGGATTTGTTTCTATAAGATCCCCGTTCTGCGTAAAATTGATCTCTTCGGAATGCAAGGGTAAATAACGATACAATTCCCCGGAAGCTTTTATGGCAAAAAGTCCGATGTTGGTGTTTACCCAATATATATCTCCGGATACTTTTATGTCATAAAAAATGATATCCTTAGCCTTTGTAGAATAATCCAGTTCGTAAAAATCGTCCTTATGTTCCGGAAGCGGCAAATGGGTGTTTAAAACATAATTTTCCTGCCATTTTTTGAGCTGGAGCAAAGAAATTTTTTCTTCGTGATCAGCTCCTTTTAGGATAATGCAGTCGTTGTATAATACTGCGGAAGTGCTTTTAGTTTTTGCGAATCCAATGATATTTTTTCCTCTAGTCTCATGGAATTTGATTTGAGGATTTAAAGCGATTTCAAATAATCCGGCATCTTTGGTTCCTACATATAATTTTTCAAACTTATGATCGTAGGCTAAATCAATAACCTCTTTGCTTGGAACATTAAAATCTGATGCCCTGGAAATCAACTGGCCATTTACTACTTCATAAATTCCTCCCGTATTTTCGAATATGCCCCAGGCTGCAGCAAAGATCCTTTGGTCATTGGTCTTTAGGTAGTCCCAGATAATAGTATGCCCAAACTTATCTGATGGAATAGAATCTTCTTTACTTAAATAATTACCGAGCTTACTCTTTGTGATGTAACCTTTGCTACTACTGTAAATGCTGTCATTGTCTACATACACCGAATAGATGAATTTCTTGTTGTTCATTCTGACCAGGCCTGGTTGGCCCTCCTGCTGAGTAATCTTGTAAACCCCGGAAACACCGTAGTTGTAGGCAACCACATAGACATTCTTACCGTATTTAAAAAACCCTTGTACCCGAAAAAGTCCGTCGCCAGGAGGAGTATATAAACACTGTATTTGAAGGTCATTTATGTCAATTATAGAAACTCCGTCACTGGTTCCCACATACATATAGTCTCCGGAAGTAAACAGCTTGGTTATTTCGTTATGAACCAATCCATCTTTTTCTGAAATCACCTTAAACTTAAACCCATCATAAATACTAACACCTTCGCCGTAACTACCGAACCATATATTTTTATTTTTATCTTCCGCAATAGCCCAACAGCTGTTTAATGCTAATCCATCCTCTTCAAAAAAGTATTTAAATTCATCATTTTCCTTTTTAACCACGCCATTCTCAGTACCAATCCATAGAATATTGTTACTGTCAACCAGTAATGATCTAACGGCATTATTGGGCAACTCGCTAGCTGCAGTATAATTTTTACCGGGATAATTTTGGGAAAATGCTAAATTGAAGCATAAAAAAACGAAGAGGGAAAGTTTAATGGCTTGTTAGAATTACATTGATAAACTCTTCTTCTTTTCGAAAAGAAACAGGAAGTTTCTCTCCATTGGTTAATTCAACTTCTTTATTGATCTTATTGTACCTGACCACATAATTTAAATTAATGACGTAGCTTTTATGAATTCTTTTAAAGGAATTGTCTGGAAGTATTTCTTCCACATATTTTAAAGTTTTGGTGGCCATATTGGTTTGGCCGTCAATCTTTTTTATACAACAATAATTACTTTCAGCCTTGCAATACAGAATTTGATTGGAATGGATGAGTTCAAAACCTTCAACCGTCGGAAAAGCAATTTTACTTACGTGTTGATTATTAACATTAAGGTTTTCAAGCAGTAGGGTTAATTTTTTCTGGGCGAAACTCCCTTTGGTTTTATTCTCAAATTTTTTTACAGCGTCAGATAAATCCTGATTATTTATTGGTTTTAATAAATAATCCAGCGCACTGCGTTTAATGGCTTTAATGGCAAATTGATTGTAGGCAGTGGTAAATATGACTTCAAATTTGATAACCTCAAAATATTTAAACAATTCAAAACCATTCTTCTCAGGCATTTGAATGTCTAAAAAAACCAGGTCGGGTTCGTGTTTCTTGATAGAGACCACCCCCAAATCTACAGAATTGCATTTTTCTACGACATTAAATTTATTAGGGAAACACTTATCCAGAGTTTTCTCCAATAAATTTTGAGCATTTATTTCATCGTCAATAATTATTGCTTTTATCATGCTTAAAACTACAATTAAATGACAAATGTATAACTCCTATCTCCACAATGGAAAACAAGCAAAGGGAATATTAGCGGTTTTTTTCATTTTCCAAAAGGCACACTTCTTTTTCAAAATCAAAAAATACGCCCCTCAATATGTTAAAAACTGGTTAAAACCTGCTCTGCAGGTAGGGTAGAAGATATAAATACGTTTACCTTGTATGACGAAATTTGCCGATTGAGGCTCATAGTGAGAAGAGTTTTCCCCTACTACACTCTTCTCACTTCTTTATTTTACCACGGCGGCAGCTCCTTCACCGGATCAATGGTAAAATCATGGAGCTTCCAGTGCAAATTGCGCAAATCCTCATAACCCTGCGAGATCTCATTTAAATTCACCTCTCCTTTTGGCACCACGGCAATTTGCCCAAAATACACTTGCCCCGCTTCCCTGAACCTTACCTTCGCATCTGCCACCCAGGGCCAGGCCTGCACCACTTCTTTTACTTTCTCGATGATCTCATCTTCATCCCGGGTTTTGAGCCGCTGTGGATAGGAGTCCATCAGGTCCATCGAAGCCGTCTTTACATGCTGAAAACCATCCTTTAAAACAGATACAGAAATGAAAATAGCGGCTGCAGCATCTGCCCACCATATTCCCGCGCCCACCAGAAGAATTCCGATAATCGCTGCGAGAGCGGTCATGTAATCTGCTTTCTGCGCCGTGGCATCTGTATATAATACCTTGTTGTGCAGTTTTTCTGCAAGAGGGATCTTTTTAGCGCCAAGGATCATGGAAGGGATAGCACTGTAAAGCAGGGCCAGGATCATTATCCAACCCATCCATACTTCATGACCAAAGAACATTTTAGAGCCTATGGTTGGATGTTCTGCCTTTATAAGAGCCATTGAGGAATCATAGACCAGGAAAAGCCCCATGGCCAGCAAGGCTACTGCTCCGGTTAAAAATGAAATGGAAAACACCCGGTGGTAGCCATACGGGAATTTTTTATTGGGGGCCTTGCTGTTGATCCTTGTTGAAATTAAAAAGGCGATAGACGGTACAAGGCTTAGAACGTCTTCCAGCCAGGCCGTCTTCATTGCCTGTGATGAGCCCAGGGAAAGATACATGATGATCGTAACCGTGATGAGGTAGAAAACGGTGATCCACTCCAGCTTAACAGCTTTTTTCAATTTCTTCCCAAGCCGTGGTGGCAGCTCAAAATCGTGAATTGATCTCATGACTTCTTTTTTTGCTGAAAAATAAAGGACTCAAGGTGCTTCAGGAGCTCATTCTCACCTTTTGGGATCAGGAAGACATGTTTATTGTCGTACGGGGTAGTCCTTCCTGCTTTTTTCTTCCAGACGGTTTTCTTTTCGAATCCACCGGCCACCAGATGTAGCTCAAACTTCTCCAGCTTTTTTATCAATTCGGTTTCAGAGCCTTTGTGGAATTCTATCTCCAGGTCTTTCTCCCCGGCAAACTTCCGCAGCAACTCTACCTCTGAGCCCGAGAAATTTTCTCCGGAAACCTCGCAAAAAGGAGGGTTGTCAACCACCCCGACCAGCAGTTTATCTTCCCTGGCTTCTGAATAGGAATCTTCAGGATCCTTCGGGAAATTGCAGGCAATTATGAACAACAGTAAGGGTAAAAACAGCTTTTTCATACTACAAGTTAGAAAAAAACAGGAGCAGCTGTAACAGTCGAAACCGTTAAACCTTTCTAAAAATGAACTAGGGCGCTCAATTTCAGAAGATAAAATACAATTCCTGGAGGTGCTATTCCTCTTCCAGGAAAAATCGTATAAGGTCTGTAGTGGTAACTATTCCCACAAGGGAATCATCATCAACTACGGGAAGAGCATGAAAATCGTGACCCAGAAAAAGCTGTCCTACTTCCTCAATCGTGGTTTGAGAAGTAATACTTACCACTTTCTTGGTCATTACCTGCTCAATGGAAAACATATCATAAACGGTGGTTTCGATCCCCTCCCCGTCTTCATCAAGAGCATCGGCAAAGGATATACGCAGCAGATCTGTATAGCTCAGCATTCCAACTATATGTCCTTTATCCACCACCGGAAGATGCCGAATGTGGTTTTTCTTGAACAGGGTTTCCGCGGTTGAAAGTTCATCTGCAAGACTCAATTTTATAATGTTCCTGGTCATGATAGCCGAAACGGGAGCATTCTTTCTCATAATGTTAGGTATTAAAAGTCAGCTGGAATGTATGAATCAAGATACGATTTTAAAGGTTAGGTATTTGCTAAAATCGGTAGAAAAATAACTCATAGTATCTGATGTTACCTTGCATTATATTAAAAACCATTATCTTGCCGTTCTTATAAAAAAGCACATCATTATATGAAAAAAGTATTGTTATTTTCTTTGGCCATAAGCCTTATGGGATGTAAAGCCCAGCAGCCAAAGAGTATTGAAGAAGCCAATGTGATGGATTACGCCAAAACCATCACGGCAGAAGAATTAAAAGAACATTTATACATCTTTGCCAGTGATGAATTTGAAGGAAGAGATACAGGGGAACCGGGGCAAAAACTGGCAGCAGAATACCTGAAAACCGAATATAAAAAACTCGATATCCCGTCTCCTTTGGGAGGGGATGACTATTTCCAGGAGGTTCCCTCCAGCGTGTTCACCCGGGCAGAAGTAAAAGATTCTGAAAATGTACTTGCTTTCATCCAGGGAAGCGAGCTGCCTGAAGAGATCCTGGTGATCTCGTCTCACTATGATCACGTGGGCATTGATGAAGAAGGAAATATTTTTAACGGGGCTGATGATGACGGTTCTGGTACCGTTGCCATCCTTGAGATCGCTGAAGCCTTCAAGAAAGCCCAGGAGGAGGGTTTCTCTCCAAAGAGATCCATCCTCTTCCTGAATGTAACAGGGGAAGAAAAAGGCCTGGTAGGTTCCAAGTTCTACACAGATAATCCTGTTTTCCCACTGGCCAATACGGTTGCGAACCTCAATATTGACATGATAGGTAGAATTGGGGAAGGAAAAGAGAATTCCGGAGACTATGTTTATCTTATTGGAAGCGATAAGTTAAGTACAGAACTTCATAACTTAAGTGAGGAAGTTAACGCCAGGCACCTTAACCTGGAGCTTGACTATACCTACAATGAAGAGAATGATCCCAATCGTTTTTACTACCGAAGCGACCACTATAACTTTGCTAAAAATGATATTCCTATCATCTTTTATTTTAACGGGGTCCACGAAGATTATCACAAGCCTACAGACACGGCAGATAAGATAGAATACGATCTGCTGGCCAAAAGGGCACAGCTGGTATTCCTGACTGCATGGGAAGTGGCTAACAGGGAGGAGCGTCCTTTTGTTGACAAACCTACCCTCACCCCTACTGCTTCTGAGTAGTTAAATCAACTTTTAATTCACACCAAACCTCCCGGTATTATTTATCGGGAGGTTTTTTTATGGGGTAGGGCTAAAGCCCTGAGCTACAGATCTACAATGGCCACCACCTGAAGGCGGTGGCCATTCATTCGATGGCGTGGCTATCCATTTCGCTGGCACAGATCTGTGATCCATGTCGGAAAACCTGAACTCACCATCTATTTCCTGCAGGATGACGCGGATCTGTGATCCGTGCCGGGGAGCCATTAAAAACAAAAAAAGCTCCTCATTTCTGAGAAGCTTTCTGGGTGGAAGACCGGGTTCGAACCGGCGACCTCTGGAACCACAATCCAGCGCTCTAACCAGCTGAGCTACAACCACCATTTTAATCGGATGCAAATGTAGTATAAATCCTTTCTTTTACAAAAGAAAAATTTCTGTTTTTTTACTTCAGGTCAAATAAAGAATCCACCGCCACATAACGGCTCACGGTATATCCTTCGCCATACTCAGCTCCAATAAGACGGCCTAAGTCTTTGGCCCTGTAAGTAATACTATCTAAAAAATTACTGCTCGAAATTGGCGTCTCAGGTTCTTCACTGTTCTCATCAAAGATCTGGGAACTGTAAGCCTTTACCGAGGCTAATTTCTTATCCATAAATCCGGTGACATCCACCACCACATCCGGGGTTAAATTCTTCCATTGAATATAGTGGAACACGTTCTTTGGACGCCAGGCCTCCTGGGAATTCCCGTTATAAATGGTCTCGATCTTCCGTAGTCCGCTTAAAAAGCAGGCATCAGCTACCAATTGGGCTCCTTTGCCATGATCTATATGCCGGTCATCTACCGCGTTGCACAATACAATTTCAGGTTTATATTTTCTCAGAACCTTAATGATCTCCAACTGGTGTGCAACATTATTGACAAAGAACCCGTCACTGAACTCGAGGTTCTCCCTAACAGACACTCCCAGTATCCCTGCGGCTGCTTTCGCTTCTTTATCCCTGATCTCTGCTGTACCACGGGTACCCAGCTCTCCCCTGGTAAGATCCAGGATCCCTACTTTCCTTCCTTTTTCAATTTCCTTGGCAATTGTTGCCGAGCAACTCAATTCCACATCATCGGGGTGTGCCCCTATGGCCAGTATATCTAATTTCATGATTGGTTTGTCATTTTTATTGCAAGGCAAAAATACGATTTTAGATCCTTACGTCCAGCATATCCTTACGGGTCTCTTCCAGAGCCTGCTCAATATCGGCTATCAGATCTTCAGGTTCTTCTATTCCTACCGAAAAACGCATTAAACCATCACTTATCCCTTGTTCCTCCCGTTCTTCAGGCGTGAGCAGGGCATGCGAGGTTTTGGTTGGGGATAGAATAGTAGATTCAACTCCTGCAAGGCTCATGGAAGGCTTGATGAGCTTCAGGTACTTCATAAACACTGCGGCATCAAGTCCCTTCAATTCAAAAGAGAGCATTCCCCCAAAACCTTTCATTTGGCGTTTGGCAAGTTCGTGATCTGGGTGGGATTTTAGTCCGGGATAATACACCTTCGCCACAAACTCATGCTGCTCGAGAAATTCGGCCATTCTTTGTGCATTCTCATTCTGGGTTTTCACCCTTATCCCCATGGTCTTAATACTCCTTTCCAGAAGCCACACCGTGAAATCGCTAAGGCTTCCGCCGAAATTCTTGGCCATTTGAAAGATCGTATCGATCTTTTCTTCCGAAGAAATTACGGTACCCGCAAGGATATCACTGTGTCCGCCCATGTATTTGGTAGCCGAGTGTATCACCACATCTATCCCAAAGTCAACAGGATTCTGGTTCACCGGTGAAGCAAAGGTATTGTCTATCATGCTCACCAGCCCGTGTTTTTTGGCCAGGCCTGCCACTGCTTCCATATCGGTTATGGTCAGCAAAGGATTGGAAGGGGTTTCGATATAGATCACCTTAGTGTTCTTCCTGATCTCTTTTTCAAAGGCTTCCGCAGAAAGATCTTTTGCAAAACTGAATTCTATCCCAAACTTCTTGAATTCCTCTACCACCAGGTTACTGGTCCCGCCATACAAGGTTTTTTGTAACACCACGTGATCGCCTTTATGCAAAAAAGCCATCAGGGACGTACTCACTGCCGCCATACCACTACCAAAGATAAGGGCTGCTTCCCCGTGTTCCAAAGCCGCCATTTTGAGGGCCAGGGCCTGTTGGTTTGGCGTGTTGAAATAGCGCGGGTAACGCTTTACCTCCACATCTTCAAAGGCGTAGGAGGTCGACATGTACAACGGCGATACCGCTCCTTTAAATTGCTGGTCTTTCAACTCACCGGCATGCGTACAAAGGGTGTTGATTCCCTGTTCTTTTTTGATCATGGTCATTGAAAATATTAGGATTGATATTTTCACTAATTTAAAAAGAAATAATGAAAGGCGGTCTTTTTGAGGCTTCTCAATTATTATTGCTTCGGAAAGCTTTCTGCTGCGAAAAACCTCATTTTCCGCCCACTTTTTTATCTTTACGATATGAAATTATTATTCAGAAATATTAAGCAGCTGCTCCAGGTAAGGGAGAAGGGAATTACTTCCCTCAAGGGCAGCCAGATGAAAGAATTACCCACCATAGATAACGCATGGCTCCTGGTGGAGAATGGTAAAATAACCGACTTCGGAAAAATGGAAGAAATTCCCACTTTTGAAGAGGTGGAAACGGTTGATGCCTCCGGAAAGATCCTGCTGCCCGGCTGGGTCGACTCCCACACCCATCTGGTCTATGCCGGAAACAGGGAACAGGAGTTCGTAGACCGTATCAATGGACTTACCTATGAAGAAATCGCCAACAAAGGCGGCGGGATCCTGAATTCGGCTAAAAAGCTTCAGGAAACTTCAGAAGAGGAACTTTATGTACAATCTGCCCGACGTCTTGAAGAGGTCATGAAAATGGGAACTACGGCCATCGAGATCAAGTCGGGTTACGGACTCACTACTGAAGCCGAACTCAAGATGCTGCGGGTGATCAAAAGGTTAAAAGAGAATTATCCCATCGCTATTAAAGCCACTTTTCTTGGTGCTCATGCCGTTCCTAAGGAATTCAAAGAAAACAAAGAGGCTTATCTCGACCTGCTGGTGAATGAAATGATGCCGAAGATCGCCCAAGAACAACTGGCCGAATACGTGGATATCTTCTGTGAAAAAGGTTATTTTACGGTAGAAGATACCCACAAGATCCTTACAGCAGGAAAAAAGTACAACCTCATTCCCAAGATCCACGTGAACCAGTTCAATTCTATTGGCGGGATACAAGCCGGGGTTGAGCACGACGCCCTTTCCGTAGATCACCTCGAGGTGATGACACCTGAAGATATTGAAGCTCTTAAAGGCAGCAAGACCATGCCGGTGGCGCTTCCCTCCTGCTCCCTGTTCTTAAGCATACCATACACCCCGGCACGGGAGATCATTGACGCCGGCTTACCCCTTGCCCTGGCAACAGACTACAATCCGGGAAGCACGCCAAGCGGAAATATGAACCTCGTTGTTTCCCTGGCCTGCATCAAGATGAAAATGAATCCTGAAGAAGCGATCAATGCCGCTACCGTGAACGCTGCATATGCCATGGGCCTCAGCGAGACACATGGAAGTATTACCCGGGGAAAGGCCGCGAATTTCATCCTTACCGGGAAGATACCGTCCTACGGATTCCTGCCCTACTCTTTTGGAGCCAATCATATAGATTCAGTGTACATTAACGGAAAAAAGATCTAAATGCAGCACGTAAAGATTTACTCTGAAAAACACCTTTCCCGTTACCTTTCCCCACGAAAAGGGGAAATTAAGCTGGGTGAAAAAGTGAAGTTTTTAGCGGCTGCAGAAGGGCTTGCTAAGACCGATGCGAATTTTGTCATTTTTGGGATCCCTGAGGATATCGGGGTGCGGGCAAACTATGGTAAACCCGGGACTTCCAATGCCTGGGAAGCTTTCCTGAACGCATTTTTAAATGTGCAGCACAATCGCTTCCTCGACTCCGGAAAAATTCTCCTCCTGGGAGAGATCGATACCTCCGAAGAGATGGAAAAAGCTTCCTATATCGATGATTCTGATCCGAATTACCATCAAAAGCTGGGTGATCTCACTGAAAGAGTAGATGAAAAGGTAAGTGCGGTTGTTAAAGAGATCATTTCCGCAGGAAAGATCCCGGTGATCATTGGCGGCGGCCACAATAATGCTTACGGAAATCTGAAGGGCGCTTCGGAAGCTTTTGAAAATCCGGTTAATGTTCTGAATATTGATGCGCACACAGATCTTAGAACAACAGATTACCGACACAGCGGAAACGGGTTCAGCTATGCCCTGAAAAACGGATTTTTGAACCGGTATTCTGTTTTTGGATTGCATCAGAATTACACTCCGGAATATATTTTTGAGGAAATGGATAAAGCCGGAGAAATACACTACAGCCTTTTTGAAAACCTGCAAAAAGGTGACCTCAGTTTTCATTTCCAGGAGAACCTGGATTTTGTGAAAGATGGGAAATTCGGGCTCGAACTGGACTGTGACGTAATAGCCTGGTTTCCCAGCAGCGCACTTACCCCCACAGGGTTTTCCCTTAACGAGGTGCGCGAATTTGTACGGATAGCGGCCCGGGAAAATAATTGTTGTTATCTTCATGTTTGCGAAGCCATTGCTAAAGGAGACTTTCCCACGGGAAAAGCCCTCTCTTTTATAGTCACCGATTTCTTAAAAAATAAATACTCATGAATGATATCGTCCACCACTATATAGGATATGTATCCCTGGCAATCGAAGTAGCCGGGATCCTTACCATGGTTTTTGGATCTCTTTTGGCAGTTTACAGGTATTTCACCCATCAGCATGAAGAAGGCAGCACTTACCGCACTTTTAGACATGACCTGGGAAAAGCCATCCTCCTTGGGCTGGAGTTCCTGGTAGCGGGAGATATCATTGCCACCGTAACCCTGGATCCTAATATGGACCAGGTATTGGTTTTGGGAATTATTGTGGTAATAAGGACTTTTTTGAGTTTATCTTTGCAGGTAGAACTGGAAGGGAAATGGCCCTGGCAGAAAAGAGAAATCGGAGATTAATAAATGAGAATAATTCCTTTTGAACCCCGTTATGCGCAAGATTTCAGGGATCTTAACATCGCATGGCTTGAAAAGTACTTTTGGGTTGAACCCCACGACGAGGAGGTACTGGGAAATCCCCAAAAATATATCATTGATCCCGGAGGCACCATCTTTTTGGTACAGGATGCCGAAAGGATCATTGGCACAGTGGCCCTGATGAAGATCGAAGACGGGATCTTTGAACTCACAAAAATGTCAGTCACCCCTGCATACCAGGGAAGGAACATTGGCCAGGAATTGATGACCCACACGCTGACTTACGCTAAAGACCAGGGCTGGCAGAAACTAATTATCTATTCCAACCGCAAACTGGAAAATGCCATTTATATCTACAGGAAATTCGGTTTTAAGGAAATTCCCATAGAAGGGAACAATCCTTATGCCCGGGGAGATATAAAAATGGAACTGCTTCTTTCCTAAATTTCTATTAAAGTCGTGGCAATAAGGCTACTTTATGAGTAGTTTTAAGGAAAACCACATAAAATGAGATCATTTTTCACCCTTTTAAGCTGCAGTATTTTATTGATTAGCTGCAAATCTGAAAACAAAGAAAAAGAACAGATCGCCCGGGAAGAAAATCCTGAAATAAGACAGGAGGAAGATTTTTCTCAGGAAGAAATAAGTATTCAGCCTGTTTCTCATTCCACTGCAGTGATCAACTGGGGGGATATTACCATTTATCTTGATCCGGTTGGCGGAGCAAAGGTTTTCGATGGAATGGAAAAAGCCGACCTGGTTTTGATCACTGATATCCACGGCGACCACATGGACGCTCAAACCCTTGGCGCCCTAGAGCTGGGGGAAACCAAAATAATTGTCCCGCAGGCGGTGAAAGAAGAATTACCCGATTCCCTTGACAGTAATCTTGTGGTAATGAGCAACGGACAAATGATTGACCAAAACGGCTTTTCGATTGAAGCCATTCCCATGTATAATTTAAGGGAGGAAGCCAAACAATACCATCCCAAAGGTCGCGGTAATGGTTATGTCCTGGAAAAGGAAGGGCAGCGCCTGTATATTGCCGGAGACACAGAAGATATCCCCGAAATGAGAAACCTGAAAGATATTGATATCGCTTTGATTCCAATGAACCTTCCGTATACTATGACCGTTGAAAAAGCTGCAGATGCTGTATTGGAATTTGCCCCTAAAAAGGTGTACCCCTATCACTTCCGCGGAAAGGACGGAAAGCTGGATGTAGATGAGTTCAAGCGACTGGTGAATGAAGGCAACAAAGAAATTGAGGTGGTGCTGGCCAACTGGTATCCCGAAGGGACCGAAGAATAATATTCCTTATAAAGATTTCATGCCCGCTGTCTTCAGCGGGTTTTTTAATTTGTAAGTAAACTTTCCTTAACTTTAAGTAAGTAACCATAGCAAATGAAATTTTCCTACACCCCGATCTATACGTATTACAGAAAAATAAAGGATAAGATCATCTTTTACCCCTCGGTTTTCTCAATATCTGGTGTTCTATTCGCCTTCTTAATGATGTATCTGGAAAACAGAGGCATTTCCCGCTACTTGATAGACAACGTTCCTATCCTGGTAGTGAATAACGGGGATACCGCCCTAACGATCTTAAGTGCTTGTATTACCGGGCTTATCTCTATGATGGTGTTCAGTTTTTCTATGGTTATGGTTCTTTTGAGTCAGGCTTCCTCCAATTATTCCCCAAGGCTCTTACCGGGGCTGATATCGGACAGAAATCATCAGATAATTCTGGGCATCTACCTCTACAGTATTCTCTATTGTATTTTCATCCTTTTCTCTATACAGCCAACCGGGGATAAGTACCAGATCCCGGGGTTTTCGGTATTATTGGGAATTCTCTTTACAGTAGGCTGCATCTATGCATTTATTTACTTTATTCACAACATATCAGAGAGTATCCAGATTACATATATCCTTGATAAGACCTTTCTTTCGGCCAAATATACACTCAATAAATTATTGGAGCACGAAGGCGAAGTACGAAGCAGCTTTCCCGAGATCGAGAAATGGTTTGAATACTGCACTGATAAAACCGGCTATTTTCAGGATTTTTCAACCGATTATCTTTTGAGTTTCTGCAAGGAAAAGGAGGTGATGATGCAGATCCTTCCGGTAAAGGGGATGTTTGTTCTCCAGGGAATCCCCGTTTTTAAATGCAGTAAAGAACTCACAGAAGATGAAGTAAAGGATATACTGGCCAGGTTCCATTTTTCCCGTGCAGAGTTGGTTTCCGAGAATTATGTGCTGGCTTTTAAGCAGATCACCGAAGTGATCGTAAAAGCCATGTCGCCGGGCATCAATGATCCCGGAACTGCCCTCAATGCTATTGATTATTTAACAAAATTGCTCCAGTTAAGAATGCTTAAAGCCGATGAGACTTTTATTTCTGACGACAACATCAACTACATTAAGGTAAGAAGCGTCAAGTTCGATGAACTGCTTTATAATGTCATGGCTGCCATTCGCACCTACTGCAAACAGGATATCATAGTAGTACAAAAGCTGGGCACCATGTTCTATTTTCTGAAATCACAGGAAGCCAAAAGCGAAGATTTTTTTAAAGTCCTTGACCGGGAGGCCGAAAGAATGCTGGAGGATGCTGAGGCTGTCCTGGACAACAGAACAGACCTGGAAGTCCTTACCCGAATTGCAAAGAAGCTAAACCTGAATTGAGAAAAATAAAACTGCCCGAAAATTATATTTTCCGGGCAGTACTATCTTGGCAGCTAAGTCAGATAAATTATCTAACCAGCTTCTTGTATTTGATCCTCTTTGGCGTAATATCTCCGCCCAGTCTCTTCTTCTTGTTCTCTTCGTATTCAGAGAAGCTGCCTTCAAAGAAGTACACTTCAGAGTTTCCTTCGAAAGCAAGGATATGCGTACATACCCTGTCCATGAACCAACGGTCGTGTGAAATGATCACCGCACAACCGGCAAAGTTCTCCAGACCTTCTTCAAGGGCACGCAGGGTGTTCACATCAAGATCGTTGGTAGGCTCATCCAGAAGCAATACGTTTCCTTCTTCCTTTAATGTCATGGCAAGATGCAGTCGGTTTCTTTCCCCTCCTGAAAGTTTGCTTACTTTTTTGTTCTGCTCACTTCCGCTGAAGTTGAAACGGCTTAAATAAGCTCTTGAGTTCACCTGTCGGCCTCCCATCATGATAAGCTCCTGCTCATCACTAAAGTTTTGCCATATCGTTTTTTCAGGATCTATATTGGAATGACTTTGATCTACATAGGCGATCTTCACGGTCTCTCCTACTTCAAAAGTTCCTTTATCTGGTTTTTCCTGCCCCATGATCATTTTGAAAATGGTGGTCTTACCGGCGCCGTTAGGACCAATGATCCCTACGATACCCGCTTGCGGCAGCTTAAAGTTAAGATCGTCGTATAATAGTTTATCCCCAAAAGCCTTGCTCACGCCTTTGGCCTCGATGACATTCGTTCCCAAACGCGGACCGTTCGGAATATAGATCTCCAGCTGTTCATCCATTTTCTTCTGGTCCTGGCTCATCAATTTGTCATAGTTATTCAGTCGGGCCTTTTGTTTAGCCTGTCTTCCTTTAGGTGCCATTCGTGACCATTCCAGCTCGCGTTCCAGCGTTTTTTGATGTTTACTGGCTTGTTTTTGTTCCTGTGCCATTCGTTTTGACTTTTGATCCAGCCAGGAAGAATAGTTTCCTTTCCAGGGAATACCTTCCCCCCTGTCCAGTTCCAGGATCCACCCCGCAACATTGTCAAGAAAGTACCGGTCGTGAGTTACGGCGATCACCGTTCCCTTATACTGCTGAAGGTGATGTTCAAGCCACAGCACAGATTCTGCATCCAGGTGGTTGGTAGGTTCATCGAGCAACAATACATCGGGCTCCTGAAGTAACAGTCGGCATAAGGCGACCCTTCTTCTTTCCCCACCTGAAAGTATCCCGATCTTCTTGTCGGGTTCAGGCGTACGCAGGGCATCCATTGCGATCTCCAGTTTTGTATCCAGTTCCCATGCATTGCTGGCGTCTATCTTATCCTGAAGTTCTGCCTGCTTATCCATAAGCTTTTGCATTTTGTCTGGATCTTCATAGACTTCCGGTAAACCGAACATGTCATTGATCTTATTATATTCATCAAGAATAGCAACCGTTTCCGCAGCACCTTCCTTCACTACTTCAAGAACCGTCTTTTCATCATCCAGTATGGGTTCCTGTTCAAGATATCCCACAGAATAACCCGGGGCAAAAACCACGTCTCCCTGGTAATTCTTTTCCTGGCCTGCAATGATCCTTAAAAGGGTGGATTTACCCGAACCGTTCAATCCAAGGATCCCGATCTTCGCCCCGTAGAAAAAACTTAAATAAATGTTCTTGAGAACCGGAGTATTCGCTCCCTGGTAGGTCTTTGTCAAACCTGACATGGAGAATATCACTTTCTTATCGTCTGCCATAAATTGTATTTTTAAAAGGTATTTATCCTGAAAGTCATGAAATTATACATGTTTTTCACGGAATTTTGATAAAGGCAAATATCATAATTTTCAAACTCATATTTGCTTCGGAAGTCGAAAATTTAAGAGGAGTGCAATCCCAGGTGCCTCAGCAAGATCAAAAGTTGTCCGCTGTGATAGGAAGTGTGTTCGATCACTAGCAGGATCTCCCTGAACAAAGTATGTTCACTGCCCGAAGGAACGATGTCTGAAAGCTTTTTTTCGTGAGACAAGATAAGCTTTACCAGCTCTTCCCTTTCCGCAAAATAGGCTTTCTTCACCGTCTCCCATGCAGCTTCATTTTCAGGAGCTCTTTCCTTTGGCCAGTAATCATCGGGCCAGTTATGAGCGGAATAGTCTGTCCTGGTGCAGTAGTCCAAAATGTCTTTTTGAGTAAACCTTATATGACAGAAAATTTCATAAAATGAATATGGCAGTTCTGCCGGCCTCTTCCCAAGATCGGAAAAAGGTATTTTTCTCAATATTTCTTCAATCGGCATAAAAGCTTCACCGCCCTTAAGGTGCCTTACCAGTTGTTCCTTTAAAGTTCTCATTATTAAGCTGATTCTTCCCCAAAATTACTCATTTCTGGGTATTGTGACCTAATACTTAATAAAATACATTTAACCCCTTATTAACTATCCAACCTAAACATATTTATGGGAAAAATTAAAATCACTTCAATCTGCACTCTTATTATGATCGCTGCGCTTACGTTCTCCTACTCTGTCAACGCGCAGACAGAATCCCAACAGGAAAGGGATTATAAGGTAAGACCCATAAGGTTAGGTCTTAAACTGGGCTTCCCCAATCTGGTTGGCGGGAATCTGGAATATGTGACCCCTTTACTAAATGACAGGCTTGCGGTGAATCTTGATTATTCAACTATTAATTCAGACTGGTTCATGGCCGATGAAGAGACTGATGGTACCGAAACGACAAATCTCGATTTTTCCTATCTGGAAGGTGGATTTAATTATTACTTTTTTAAAGCGGGCAAAGGATTGTATGGAGGGTTAAGTTACAACCAAATGAATTTTAAAGGAGAGACAAACGTAGAAAGCAATGGTCGTGAAGGAAAAGGGAATATTGACTACAACCACAATTCATTTAATATAAAGTTAGGGGCCAGGCTGGGAGGCCTGTTCTACTTTCGTCCCGAAATTGGTTACTCTTTTTCACATCTTCCAAAAACGATTGAATACCAGGCCCGCTATGAAGATGGCACCACCGAAACAGAAACCTATGACTTTAGCGAAGAATTAGCATCTGCCGATATCCTCTTTAAAGGATTAATGGTGAACATAGGTTTCGGTTTTGCTTTTTAAGTAAACCCGGCATTTTCAAAACTGAAAAAAGGGATAAAGACACCTGATCTTATCCCTTTTTAATGAGGTATACTTCCAAGTAACCGGACTTTAAACCCTTCCCTTTAGCGCGTTAAAGGCCCAGGACATCACAAAGAAACCTATCCCAACGGTAGAAAATCCTATCGCGTAATCCTGATATTTAAGGACCCCCAACAATACAAGGGCAATACCTATTAAAAGTGTAAAAAACGATGCCCAGGCAAAAATTCCATTTTTATTCATTCCCATTTTGGTCGTTGTTATTTGATTATAAGTTACGAAAAACCGTGGAGCAGTCTTTGCGTTTATTCCGGATGTAAAAATATCTAAGTACACTCTGGGTATACCTAACAAATATCAGGTTTTTTAATCATTTTTGAAAGGATTGATAGTAACGACGGTTTTTGTATTTTAGCAACCATTCAAAAAAATAATTCCTGAAAGAGCGTTTTTAGGGGCTCTTTTCAGAAAAAAGTCATAATCAACCCAATGGATATCCAATTTAATAAGAACGAAGATCACAATAAATTACTGGTTTCAGACCTGAAGAAAAGACTCAACGAGGTGAAGCTGGGAGGTGGTGAAAAAAGAATTAAAAAACACCATTCCAAAGGTAAAATGACCGCCAGGGAACGCATTGATTACCTCCTGGACGATGCGGACGAAGCTATTGAAATAGGTGCTTTTGCGGGAGACGGAATGTATGAAGAGCACGGCGGATGCCCCAGCGGGGGAGTTGTTGTGAAGATTGGAAAAGTAGCCGACAAACAATGCATCGTAGTGGCCAATGACGCCACTGTAAAGGCCGGAGCCTGGTTTCCCATCACCGCCAAAAAGAACCTTAGGGCGCAGGAAATATCCATTGAGAACAAACTTCCTATTATATATCTGGTTGATTCTGCAGGGGTTTATCTGCCCATGCAGGATGAGATCTTCCCTGATAAAGAACACTTCGGAAGGATCTTCAGGAACAACGCGGTAATGAGCAGCATGGGAATCACCCAGATCTCGGCCGTTATGGGCAGCTGCGTTGCCGGTGGGGCTTACCTTCCTATTATGAGCGACGAAGCCCTTATTGTGGATAAGACCGGAAGTATTTTTCTTGCAGGAAGTTACCTTGTGAAAGCAGCTATCGGGGAATCTATAGACAATGAAACCCTTGGTGGCGCCACCACCCACAGCGAAATTAGCGGGGTGACCGATTATAAAGCCAAAGATGACAAAGATGCGCTGGATACCATCCGCGGACTCATGGATAAGATCGGGGATTATGACAAAGCAGGGTATAACCGGAAAGCTCCAAAGAAACCGGCCAAAGATCCGAAGGATATCTACGGAATCCTTCCGAAGCTGCGAAATGAGCAGTATGACATGCATGAGATCATTGCCCGCCTGGTTGACGATTCAGAATTCCAGGAGTACAAAGAAGGATACGGACAAACGATCATCTGTGCCTACGCCCGAATTGATGGGTGGGCAGTGGGGATCGTAGCTAACCAACGTAAGATAGTAAAGAATGCCAAAAAAGAAATGCAGTTTGGCGGGGTGATCTACTCAGATTCCGCCGATAAAGCCACGCGTTTCATCGCGAACTGTAATCAGAAGAAGATTCCGCTGGTATTCCTGCAGGACGTGACCGGGTTTATGGTAGGCAGTAAAAGTGAACATGGCGGCATCATTAAAGACGGGGCGAAAATGGTAAATGCGGTGAGCAATTCGGTCGTACCCAAATTCACGGTGATCCTTGGAAATTCTTACGGGGCAGGTAATTATGCCATGTGTGGAAAAGCATATGATCCGCGTCTTATTTTCGCCTGGCCAAGTGCCGAGCTGGCCGTAATGGGAGGTACACAGGCCGCAAAAGTTTTGGCACAAATCGAAACTGCTTCCATGGAGAAGAAAGGTGAAAAAGTAGATGCTGAAAAGGAGAAAGAAGTATTTGAGCAGATCAAAGCCAGGTATGACAAACAAACCTCAGCCTATTACGCGGCTGCCCATTTATGGACAGATGCCGTGATCGATCCCCTGGATACAAGAAAATGGATCTCCACGGGAATTGAAGCTGCAAACCACGCCCCAATTGAAAAAGATTTTAACCTGGGAGTGATTCAGACATAGTTCGTCAAAATTCTAAATCTTCATAAATGCGATATTTTAGTGCTGTTTTCTTTATAACCTTCTTTAGCCTGCAACCCATCATGGCTCAGGTGCTCTCCAATAAACAAAGCTTTACAGAAGCCGATACTTTGCGGGGCTCCCTGAGACCCGAAAGGAACTTTGATGTTTTGAAATATCATTTGAACGTAAAGGTGCAGCCTGAAGAAAGATTCATTTCAGGCTTTAATACCATCACATTTAAAGCTGAAGAAGATCTGCCCATAATGCAAATAGATCTTTTTGCAAACATGCAGGTGGATTCCATTCTTTACAGAGGTGAAAAAATGGATTACGATCGAAAGTTTGATGCGGTCTTCGTGGAAATGCTGCCCGAAATATCCCAAAGCACAGTGGATTCCCTTCAGTTCTTCTACTCCGGAAATCCAGTAGTGGCCAAAAATGCGCCCTGGGACGGCGGTTTCGTTTTTGATAAAGATGAAGAAGGAAACCATTTTATCGCCGTCGCGGTACAAGGTACCGGTGCAAGTTTATGGTATCCCAACAAAGATCACCAAAGTGATGAACCTGAAGAAGCCCTTATAGAAGTTGCCGTGCCCAATGACCTGATGAACGTCTCAAACGGAAGGTTTATAGGAAAGGAAGTTCTTAAAGATGGTTATACCCAATGGAACTGGAAGGTGGATTCCCCTATCAACAACTACAATATTGTGGTCAACATTGGGAACTATGTTCACTTTAGCGATACCTATAAAGACCTGGACCTCGACTACTATGTGCTGCCTTACAACCTTGAAAAAGCCAAAACACAGTTTGAGGAAGTCAAGGTGATGATGGACTGTTTCTATGAAAAGTTCGGAGCTTATCCTTTTGAAAAGGACGGCTTCAAACTGGTAGAGACTCCTTACCTCGGGATGGAGCACCAGAGTGCAGTCGCTTACGGTAATGAATACAAAAAAGGCTATTTAGGAAATGATCTAAGCGGTACCGGGATCGGCTTAAAATGGGATTTTATAATCATTCATGAGTCGGGGCACGAATGGTTCGGGAACAGTATCACCGCAAAAGATATTGCAGACATGTGGATCCATGAAGGTTTTACCACCTATTCTGAAGCGGTTTACATTGAATGCCGCTGGGGCAAAGAAGAGGCCCTCGAATATTTGCAAGGCATCCGTCAGAGCATAGGTAATACTTCTGCTCTTATTGGCAGCTATGGGGTGAATAGTGAAGGATCGGGAGACATGTATTCTAAAGGCGCCAATCTTCTGAACACCATCAGGAGTATTTATGACGATGATGAGCTGTGGTGGAAAACCCTGAAGGATTATACCGAAACATACCGACATTGCACCATTACTTCCCAAATGACGGAAGAATTCTTTGATAAGGCTGTTGCTACAGACCTTAAACCGGTCTTCGACCAGTACCTTCGTTTTTCCGGTATTCCTGTACTTCAGTTAAAAAAAGATCAGGATGGTTTCTCTTACCGTTGGAAAGCAGATGTCGAAGAATTCAAAATGCCTGTCGATGTGTTGATTGGCGGGAAAGAGTTAAGGTTGCAGGCAACAGATGAATGGCAAACCTACCCGGGGAACGTTAACCTCAGGGAAATTAGAGTAAACGAACCCGAATTCTATGTGAACACTGCTGTTGTAGATTAAAGGGATCTTATCAAAACGGTACCTGAAGCTGAGGAATGAGATCAGAATTTTCAGATAAATTTATTTATTTTTCTAATTTTCAGTAACTTATAGTGATAAAACTATGGGTTATGATAACAATTAAATCACTTAATAAGTGGGCGAATGCGCATACTTATTATCCGCTGGACCTGTTACGGGTGGCTCTGGGGGTTTTCTTTTTTATTAAAGGGCTGCAGTTTATTTCCCAGACCCACATGTTGACTGAGTTGATCTCCCCTCTTAAAGGATATGGAGGGGTCATGCTTGCTATACATTATATAGCACCTGCGCATCTCGTGGGAGGAATGTTGATTGCGGTAGGATTATTGACAAGATGGGCTCTCATCGCCCAGTTGCCAATTCTTATTGGTGCAATACTTATCAATTTTGTGGGAGAAATGCACTGGGGTAACCTTATCCTTGCCGTGGTAGTTTTGGCAGTAACTGCTTTCTTTATCTACTACGGTTCGGGAAAACACTCGTTGGATTACTACTTTAAAATGGAGAGTTAGCCCCGTCAAGCAATAAGGAGCAAAAGATTTGCAAGCCGGTAATCTGTATTAGGCCATCCTGCTTTTAAGGGTATTGGTCCTGTGGATCTTTCCATTCGAGGTCTCTTCAAACTTTTCAACGAAATAGATCTTTTTGGGAACCTCATATTTTTCCAGTTTTTCAATAGACCTGATCTCCCGCTCCAGGTTATTCAAAGCAGTTTCTGAAAAATCACTTTCCACCATGAGTATCAGCTTCTCTCCCAGGGAAGGATCTGGCAGGGAGGTCACAAAGAACCTGTGGGGTATATGGGGTGCAAGTTTGGCTTCGATCTCTTCAGGGAACAGTTTAACCCCTCCGGAATTGATCACATTGTCATACCGTCCTTTCCAGATAAAACTTCTGGAAGATATCATTTCAACCACGTCATTGGTAATTATGGGATCTTCTGCAATTTGTGGGGCAGTTATCACCAGGCAGTCCCTTTCATCTGTAGAAATGCTCACATTGGGAAGTACGGTAAAAGGTAATACCTCCTCTTTTTTCTTTTTGGGGTTTACCCTTCGGGCAGCAATATGGGTGACCGTTTCGGTCATCCCGTAGGTTTCATAAACCTCTGTTGCCAAACCCTGTACATGTTCTCTTAGAGTGGAAGAAACAGTTCCACCTCCCACGATAAGTTTCCGTATCAAATGCAACCTGCCAAGAGAATTATCCAATTGAAAAGGGGTCATTGCACAGAAATCGTAGATCTTGAAAACCTGGTCTAAAGGATTGGCTTTTGGAGGCACAAGATCAATATGCCAACCCAGCACCATGGCTCTTACCAGCATCATCTTGCCTGCAATGAAATTAACCGGTAAACAATGTAAAGCTGTCGTCCCGGCATGAAGATCAAAGAATTTCCCTGTAGCCTTCGCACTATTGATCATGAATTGTTTCCTGATCCTTACCATCTTGGGTGCTCCCGTGGAACCGGAAGTTTTCACTTCTATATAATCCTTCTCATTGAGCCAGTCCAGTAAAAAATTACCGGCCTGTCCTTCATATGGTTCTCCCTCCTTCACCAGACTGTAGGCCACAGATGATAATTCTTCATTGGTGAAATGGAGTTTATTAAGCCGAAAGTCAGGATGTATGTGGGGAAGACTGAAGCTTTTTTGCATAACTTTAGATAATTTTTAACTACCGTTTCCTTAAAGTTATCAAAATAGCCCTGAAAATTACATTTCTTCAGAATACTTTAAGAGTTCGGGAGGTTTGACTTTACCAAAAAGTTTCTCTTTCCAATTGTCCCACTTATAGGTTTTTGCCATAATAAAGAGAAAGATTGGATAAACGATCACCACCGGCAGAATGATATCCAGGCCGGCCGTGGGTTCAGAAACATCCCGTAGAATCGAATTGGTCTGGAACGCAGTCCAGTCTGCCGTGATAAGTAATGCCCCTATAAGGTTATTTCCAAAATGGAATCCGAGCGCAAGCTCGAGTCCGTCATCCATAAGGGTCATAATCCCCAGCAGGAGTCCTGTTCCTATATAATATACCATGATGATGTATCCCAGTTTTTCTACCTCAGGGTTCCACATATGAAGGGCTCCAAAGAGTACAGAAGTCGTAATCAAAGGGAACCATTTATTACCGGCCAGCACTCCCAGCCCCTGCATAAAGTAACCGCGAAACAGGTATTCCTCAAAACTGGTTTGTAATGGCACCATGACAACCGCGATCAAAGCAAGTATTAAGAAAGGAACGAGCTTGAAGTTCCAGATAAAATCTTCAGGGCGCAATTGATAATCAATGACCGTGGCTACTATGGTAAAGGCGGCAATGATCCCAAACCCGAACCAAAACCTGCCCCAGTCTACCTTCTTACGGGCTGTGGTTGCTTCCAGAATGGGTTGTTTGTGCAGTAACCTGTAGACCAGGAACAAGGCACCCAATCCTACCGCAAACATGAACAACAGTAAAAAGAACGCCAGGTTAGAATCGAGCACCTGTAACATCTTCATGGTGTCCTCTTCTTCAGCCAGGCTAAGGATCTCCGGTCCCATTTCGATCAAAACAGCTGCGAGCAAGGGTAAGCCACCCAATAATTGCCAGGCAAAAAATACGATCACAGCTCCTATAAGATATCGCCACCAGTCGTGCTTTGCTTTATATGCCAGTTCTAAAAACATAGTTTTATACTATAAGTTAAATTTCCATTTTAAATGTGGAAGATACCATAATTGTCCTTTCTGTACTTCCAGGGGGGAATTAAAATTATTGGTATAAAGAGCTCCCGTTCCCAACCCTTGTGGCATCGTATTTTCTAAGGTGTAGGTGTACTGGGCAATGGCATTAAGACCCACATTGCTTTCCAGCGCACTGGTGATCCACCAATCTATATTATTTTCCTTTGCAAACTGTATCCACTCCCCGGTGCCTTTATATCCTCCAATCAGGCTGGGTTTAAAAATGAGGTATTGTGGTTTTATGGTTTGTATCAGCTCCTGCTTTTTTACGGCATCAGTGACTCCAATCAATTCTTCATCAAGAGCAATGGGTAATGGGGTTTCTTCACAAAGACGGGCCATTAGTTCATGCTGACCCTGTTTAATGGGTTGTTCAATACTGTGGAGTTCAAGCTCACTGAGGCGGTGCAGTTTTTCAAGTGCTTCGGAAGGAGAAAAAGCTCCATTGGCATCTACCCTTACTTCCATTTCATCTGAAGTGAATTCCTTCCGTATATATTTGAGTAGTTTTATTTCAGTTTCAAAATCTATCGCACCAATTTTCAGTTTTATACACCTGAAACCTTCGGTGATCTTTTGAAGGACCTGTTCCTTCATGGCCGTTTCATTACCCATCCAAACCAATCCGTTAATGGGGATGGCATCATTGCCCCGGGTAAATTCCGAAGGGAAAAGGAGAAAAGGATCTTCTGCCTTTAAGGATCTGAAAGCCATTTCAACCCCAAACTGAATACTGGGAAAATCCCGTAGTTCTTCCCAAAGGTTTTCCGGGCCGAGATGAATATTTTCACAAACCCATTTTAGTTTTTCTTCATAACCAGGACGGTCATCAGAACTAAGTGAGCGAAGAATACCGCACTCACCAATTCCCGTACGTTGGTTTTTTTCCAGGAGAAGGAACCAGGTTTCCTTTTGGGTAAGGACACCTCTTGAAGTTCCGCTGGGGCGTTTAAAATTAAGAATGTATTTTTTGTAGGAGGCTTTTATCATGGGAAGCAGTTACAGCTCAATACTTTCCCCCGTTTCCAGGAGCATCAGGTCTTTGCCTTTCTCATAAAATTTCCTTTTCGCTTCCTCGTGGTCAATTTCAATGAACCCAAAGGTGTCGTAATGACACCCAAGGATCTTGTCGCACTGCACAAAATCACTGGCAATTATCGCATCTTCTATTCCCATGGTGAAGTTATCACCTATAGGAAGAATGGCAAGATCAAGTTTTGTACGCATAGGGATGAGCTTCATATCCATTGATAAAGCCGTATCTCCTGCTATGTAAATATTTTTATGCTCCCCTTCAATGACGAATCCACCGGGTTGACCCCCATAGCTTCCGTCAGGAAAAGAGCTGGTATGAATGGCATTGACATACTTGAGGTTCCCGAATTCAAAGCTCCAGTTCCCACCATGATTCATGGGGTGCACCTCAATTCCCTTATTCTCATAATGAGTGGCTATCTCAAAGTTACTCACAATAACAGCTCCGGTTCTTTTGGCAATGGCTTCCGCATCAAGTGTGTGGTCCTGGTGCGCATGGGTGAGCAGGATATAATCTGCTTTTAACTGCTCAATATCCACCTTCCCCTGCAGCTTGTCATTTCCCGTAATGAACGGATCAATTAGCAGATGTATGCCTTTAATTTCAATTGAAAATGTACTGTGTCCGTAGTGAGTGATCTTCATGGTGTTCCTTTTAAGGTCAAATTACAAAAAACATCTTTATTTTCCGGGTAAAACTGGCAGGCTTTCGCCTGTAGATCACAAGATCTGGCCCAGTCCGAAAAGAACGGCCAGCAAAAAAGTACTAAGAGCAAGTTTCTTCAGTTCGGGATCCAGTTCTTCAGGTCTTTCGTTCTCCATCACCCGTTTCAGGTGAAACAGTAGAGGTATGAATGCAACAAAATAAAGAAGATCGTCTATCCCTTCGAAAGTCAGCGCAGAATAAAGTACTATAGCAGCAACCGCCGAAATAATAAGAATGTAATGATAATTTTTTGCTTTTTCGGCACCCATCTTTACAACCAGGGTATTTTTGCCGGCTCTTTGATCGGCAACGCGGTCACGCATGTTGTTCAGGTTCAGGACTCCTGCACTAAGAAAACCAATGGTGAATGCTGGCAACATAACTTCCCAGTCCCACTGAAGGGAATAAAGAAAATAACACCCGTAGACTCCAACCACTCCAAAAAAAATAAATACAAAGACATCTCCCAGGCCACGGTATCCATAAGCCGAATCTCCAATCGTATATTTCACCGCTGCAGCGATGGCAGCAATACCCAGAATAAGGAATAGTAGTGCATAGAATATATTTTTTGAACCAAAAGCAATATAGATCAATGCGATTGCAAACAAAAAGGTCACGATGGCCGTGCCAATCATTCCCCAAAACATTTCTGTTTTGGTGATCAACCCGCTTTGCAGGGTACGCTGCGGTCCCACTCTTTCGTCATTGTCTGTTCCTTTTACAAAATCGCCGTAATCGTTAGCGAAATTAGAAAGTATCTGCAGACCAAGAGTGGTGGCCAGCGCCAGACTGAATATCACCGAATGGAACTCTTCCCGGGCCACTGCAATTGAGCTACCCACCAGGATGCCCGAAATAGAAAGTGGTAGTGTTCTTAATCTTGCCGCGCTTACCCAGGTTTCAATTTTTGCCATTTTTTATCGCATTACTTTTACCAGTAACTCCTTGAGAAGGTCGCCCTGGGGCACATTGGCTGCCCCCACTCCCTTACTCTTTACATCTGCCTCTCTAAGATAGGAGATCACCTGGCTTACTTTTTTCATTGAATAATTTGCTGCCGCCGTGGTGTAATCGCTTACAAAATAAGGATTGACTTTAAGGGCCCTGGCCACGTTCCCCTTAGATTTGTCATTAAGGGCATGGTATTGCTGCAACTGGGAAAAGAAACTGAACAACAGTGATACGGTTACGACCATAGGGTTGTCCTTAGGATTTTGAGAGAAATAATTAATGATCCTGTGGGCTTTGAGATCATCTTTCATCCCGATAGCTTTCCGCAGTTCAAAATTATTAAAATCCTTGCTTATCCCTATGTTCTCTTCTATGATCTCAGGGGTGATGTTAGTACCCTCCGGGCAGATCAACTTCAATTTCTGTAGTTCGTTATCGATCTTCCCGAGATCTGTTCCTAAAAATTCCACCAGCATCTGGGCGGCCTTGGGCGCTATCTGGAAATTTCGCTTTTGCAGTGTCTTTTTGATCCAATCTTCCACCTGATTTTCATAAAGACGTTTGCTCTCAAATATCACTCCCGAGGACGCTATTGCTTTATGCAATTTCTTTCGCTTATCCAGTTTTTTGTATTTGTAACAAACAACCAGCACAGTTGTGGGCTGCGGGTTTTCTGCGTAATCGGAAAGTTTTTCTATGGTCCTTGAAAGATCCTGCGCCTCCTTGACAATAAGCACCTGCCTTTCAGACATCATGGGATAGCGTTTGGCGTTGCCTGCAATATCTTCCACAGTTACATCACGGCCGTAGAGCACCATTTGGTTGAAGCCTTTCTCATCTTCCTGCAAAACATTGTCTTCAATAAAGTCTGAGATCGTGTCAATAAAATAAGGTTCTTCGCCCATTAAGAAATATATGGGTTTAATGTCTCCTTTCTTTATAGTGGCAATAATGCTATTTACTTCATCCATTCATTTTGCTTTTGAAGCAGGTTTCAGAGGTTCATTTGTACTGAAAAAATTCTATTTTTGGGCATGCATTCATTGAATTTCCCCAACTATACATTCAGGTTCAAAAATAGCGAAAATAAAGTAGCCGTTTTTGATGTACTACGGAAAAAGTTTGTCCTTTTAACTCCCGAAGAATGGGTGCGGCAACATGTGGTGCAGTTCTTACTGCAGGAAAAAAATCTACCGAAGAACCTCCTGAATGTAGAAAAACAACTGAAGGTGCATGATCTTATCAAACGTTATGACCTGCTCGCCTATAATCCCGACGGTTCCATTCACCTGATAGTGGAATGTAAAGCTGCAAGTGTCCCCATTACCCAGGATACCTTTGACCAGATCGCCCGTTATAACCTTGCTTTGAAAGCTACTTATTTAATGGTGACCAATGGCCTGCAGCATTATTTTTGTCAGTTGGATTACGAAGCCGGAAAATACCTTTTTCTGCCCGACCTTCCAAGGTGGAAGTAAGACCTGATTCGTAAAACTGCGGGAATCACTGAATTTTCCTTTAATTTGCAGCTGTGAAAGTAGCCGTAGTCATCCTTAACTGGAATGGGAAAGCCCTGTTGGAGCAGTTCCTGCCTTCAGTCGTAAATTTTTCCCCCGAAGCGCAGATCTATGTCGCCGATAATGCTTCTGAAGATAATTCTGTTGAATTCATACGCACAGCTTTTCCTCAGGTAAAGCTAATCTGCAATAAGGTTAACGGAGGTTTTGCCAAAGGGTACAATGATGCCTTGAAAGGGCTTTCAGAGGATATTTTCGTCCTCGTTAACAGTGATGTAGAGGTGAGCCCAGGCTGGCTACCACCCATTCTTGCAGAATTCGATCATTCTCAGGATACCGCAGCCGTTCAACCAAAGATCTTAAATTTCAGAAAAAGAGAATATTTTGAATATGCCGGTGCGGCGGGAGGTTATATTGACATGTTGGGTTATCCTTTCTGCAGGGGTAGGATATTCGATACGCTTGAAAAGGACGAAGGACAGTATGATGATACCTGCGAAATATTCTGGGCAAGCGGGGCCTGTATGGCAATAAGAAGAGAAGTGTTTTATGAGGCGAAAGGATTTGATGAAGACTTTTTTGCCCATATGGAAGAGATCGATCTTTGCTGGAGGATCTTCAACCTTGGATATAAAGTGAAAGCAGTGGGAGGATCTTCTGTCTACCACCTGGGAGGGGGGACCCTCGACAGTATGCATCCCAGAAAGACTTTTTACAATTTCAGGAACAGCCTATTCACCCTTGTAAAAAACGTTCCCGGAATAAAAATATATCTCCTCATTCTTCTGAGAATGATCCTGGATGGTTTTGCCGGTCTTAAATTCCTTTTAGAGATAAAACCCTCACACACAGCAGCTATCCTCTCTGCACATTTTAGTTTTTATTCACATTTAAGAGTAATGCTGAAGAAAAGAAAGAAAATTTTCAAAAAAAACAATTATTACCGGCGTAAATCTGTGGTGTTGGCTTACTATTTGATAGGCAAACGAAGATTTGGTGAGTTATGAAACTTATATTAAAGTTCCATTATAATTTCATGGAGACCCAAGTTTTTGTATTTTTGAAACGTTTAACATTTAATCACAACAATTAAGCACTATGAAAAAATTCATGCTTTTATCGGCCACCGCTGCCCTCCTACTTTCTTCCTGTGTATCTCAGAAGAAATATGCCGAGCTTGAAGCGCAACAACAAGAGACTCAGGACAAATTGAACACCGCTACGGTAAAATTGAATTCCTGTCTCGATGAAAAAGAGAGACTAAGCCAACAAATTGGCCAATTGAGCAACCAAAATACTGCTCTATTGAACAACGTTGGTGACCTTGCCACTTTATCTAAAAAAGAAGCAGAAAACCTTGAACGTTCCCTTGAAAGCATCAAGGAAAAAGATATGAAGATCCAGCGTATGCAGGATGCCATTACCAAGAAGGACTCTGTAACTCTTGCATTGGTAACAAGCTTAAAAGGAGCTCTTGGAAATATCAACGACGAGGACATCCAGATCAATGTTGAAAAAGGTGTTGTTTACGTATCTATTTCAGATAAATTATTATTTGACAGCGGTAAATATAACGTAACAGACCGTGCTAAAGAAGTTCTTGGTAAGGTAGCGACTGTTGTAAAAAACAAACCGAACATTGAATTTATGGTAGAAGGTCATACAGATGATAAGCCTATTCGCAATGCAGTTCTTCAGGACAACTGGGATCTTTCAGTAAAACGAGCTACTTCTGTAGTACGTGTATTACAGGACGACTTTGGGGTTGAGCCACAAAGAATGACTGCTGCAGGTAGAAGTTATTATATTCCTGTTGCAAGTAATGACTCTGCAGAAGGAAGAGCTAAGAACAGAAGAACACGTATCGTGATCCTTCCTAAGCTAGACCAGTTCTACAACCTTATTGAAGAAGGAATGAAAGAAGCTAAATAAGCTGATCTTTTCTAAATAGATTTAAGGAGACCCGGCAATGCCGGGTCTTTTTTATTTAACACATTAATTATCAAAACTTTAAATACCACCCGCGCAGATTTTTTTTATATTTAAGTACACCCCTACCTTAAAAAAATCTGCTATGTTATGGACTACCTTTTTCAGGCCGGCCCTCTGCCTGTTTGCCGTCTGTTTTCTCCCGGGCTGCCAACCAGACCCGGTTGAGAAAGAAAGAACATTTAATTTTTACGAGAACACAAGAGCCTCTCAGATAGTAAAAAATGATACTTATGATTTTGCTGAGACAAATCCTCTTGAAAAGGAGCATATTTTCGGTGAAAACTTAAAAAATCTCGTTTTGCTTAATGCGGTCGGCCCTTCTGAATGCAGTAGAACGGAATTTACTGTTGTTCAATGGAAATATTTTACCGAACTGGCAGGTGATTCTTTAGCCACCAACTATTTAAACCACTACAATAACCTTAATCGTTATGCAGCTTTGATGGGTCTGGGTGGGGATTATTTTGGTGCTGACGGGAAATATACAAGGCTTGTGGAAAGGACTATTAGAGACCTGGAACGCTTCTTCGATATGCCAGGTGAAGTGAAGGTGCACGGGCAACATAATGAAACCCTTAATGACCGGGAAATGCTGGTAGAGCTCCTGAAGCTCCTGATAATGGATTGGGAAGATACCGAATACCTCTATCAACTGGCAGATGAGTACATTGAAAGGAACCAATCTTCCCCTGTCTTACCTGAATCCCCTTTCTTTTCGGCAGATGGATTTTCCACTGTGAATGGGTTAATTGTCCTTGGTGACGGGCTGGTACAAATGTTCATTGAGACTGGAGTGGACCCTGAGGTGGTATGGACCGGGATACTTTCGCATGAATGGGTTCACCAGATCCAGATAAAGAACTTTTCCAAATGGTATCCCGCGGGAAGTTTTGAAACTATTGCTGAAAGCACCAGGCACATTGAACTGGAAGCCGATTTTATTTCGGGATATTACATGACCCATAAAAGAGGGGCCACCTACAACTGGAAAAGAGTAGAGCAATTCCATCACCTTTTCTTCCAGGCGGGGGATTGTGCTTTTGACCTGGATTTTCACCATGGAACTCCTGAGCAGCGAATGGCCGCAACCCGAGCAGGTTATGAACTTGCCGCTTCAATGAAAAAACAGGGATATATAATGACACCCCAGGATTTACATGATTATTTCATGGACGTGGTCATCCCCGGGATCATTTGAACCTACAGGATATCCACACTTCCCTTTCCTTCACGAATTACCTCAGGTGTCGGGGTGGTGAGATCTATAACTGTTGACGGAAGATTATCTCCATAACCACCATCTATCACAATATCTACGTGGTGATCCCATTTTTCAAGGATTAGCTCAGGGTCTGTAGTATATTCAAGAACCTCATCTTCGTCCCTGATGGAAGTGGATATTATGGGATTTCCTAATCCGGCAACCAGCGCCCTGCAAATGTTGTTATCGGGAACTCTGATACCTACCGTTTTCTTTTTTTTGAAGACCTTTGGAAGGTTGTTGTTCCCGGGAAGGATGAAAGTGTATGGACCGGGTAAAGTTCGCTTCAGGATCTTAAAGGTTTGGGTATCAATTTGCCTCACATAATCTGAAAGGTTACTAAGATCCTCGCAGATGAATGAGAAATTTGCTTTATCAAGATTCACCCCTCTTAAGTGAGCTACCTTTTCCAGGGCCGCGGTATTGGTGATATCACACCCAAGCCCGTATATAGTATCGGTGGGATAAATAACGAGTCCGCCGTTCCTAAGAACTTCAACGACTCTCTCAATTTGTTTTGGATTGGGGTTTTCTTCGTAAATTCTAATCATTTCAGCCATATTCCCGTGGGTTTTAAAAAGATATAGAAATTACAAAATTTGAGGTCGATATAATAATAAGTTGGAAAGAATTTCCCTTAAAATTTTAAGGGCTCTTTTAAAGGACCTTAAGTTTGGCGAATTTCAGAAGCAGCTTTTTAATTCCACCTTTTTCGAACTCAATTTCCGCCTTTTTATCCTGTCCTATCCCATCGATCTGTAAAACTTTGCCTTTACCAAAACGCATATGCTCTACCTCATCCCCTGCCTTAAGCTTTATGGAAGGACCATTGTCTTTAACCGGTTCAGGAGTAGTAGCTGGCCTTAGCTTGCGAAGTTTCCTTAATTGTTCATCTGTAGGTTTATGAGAAGGCGGCGGGGTCCCGTTAACAGGTTTTGTTTGCCTGAATTTGCTTTTATCAACTTCCCCAAATATATCTGTATCAATTAGAGGTTTGTACCTGTAATCCTCCTGCGGTATCATATAATCCAGGAACTTATCGTCAATTTCTTCAATGAACCTGCTGGGTTCTGCATCAACCAGTTTCCCCCAGCGGTATCGGGATTGAGTATAGGTGAGATAAGCTTTCTTCTCGGCTCTTGTTAAGGCAACATAGAAAAGCCGCCGCTCCTCTTCCAGTTCAGTCCTGGTATTCATACTCATGGCAGAGGGGAAGAGATCTTCCTCCATCCCTACAATATAGACAAAAGGGAACTCCAGTCCTTTTGCAAGGTGAATGGTCATAAGGGCTACCCGGTCTTCATCCCCCGTATCCTTATCCATATCTGTAGCAAGCGCTACGTCTTCAAGGAATTCAGAGAGCGATCCGGTAGCATCTGCCAGTTCTTTCTGTCCTTCAACAAAATCCCTGATCCCATTAAGCAACTCCTCAATATTTTCTATACGGGCAATCCCTTCAGGGGTTCCGTCTTTTTTCAGTTCCTGTAGGAGTCCGGTTTTTTTGGCCACTGTTTCAGCCACCATAAAAGCATCTTCTGTTTGATTAAGGATCTGGAAACTTTTGATCATATTGACAAAATTCTCCAGCTTGTTTTTTGTCCCCCTGTTGATCTTGAGGTCAATTTTGTCCAGGTGCTCAATGATCTCAAAAATGGAACGTTTATAATGGTTTGCGGCAATACTCAACTTGTCTATAGTAGTTTGCCCTATACCCCTCGCAGGATAATTAATGACCCGCTTAAGAGCTTCCTCATCTTTGGGATTGATAAGCAAACGCAGATAAGAAAGTACATCCTTTATCTCCTTACGTTGGTAAAATGACAGACCTCCGTATATTCTGTAAGGAATATCTTTTTTACGGAGCGCGTCTTCCATCGCCCTGCTTTGGGCATTGGTGCGGTAAAGGATAGCGAAGTCTCCGTTCATCATCTGGTGCTCCATTCTGTTCTCAAAAATAGAACCGGCAACAAATCGTCCCTCCTCCCCGTCTGTCAGCAGCCTGTTCACTACTATTTTGGAACCATCATCATTAGCCGTCCACACCACCTTATCCAGTTTCGTCTTATTCTTGTCTATGACAGAGTTGGCAGCCTCCACAATATTCTTTGTAGACCGGTAATTCTGCTCAAGGCGGTACATCTTAACATCGTCATAGTCCTTCTGGAAGTTCAATATGTTGTTAATATTAGCCCCACGGAAGGCATAAATACTTTGAGCGTCATCACCTACCACACAAATATTCTGAAATTTATCAGAAAGTGCTTTTACAATCAGATATTGGGAATGGTTGGTATCCTGGTACTCATCAACCAGAATATACCTGAAGCGGTTTTGGTACTTTTGAAGCACCTCAGGAAAACGGTTAAGAAGTTCGTTGGTTTTAAGCAACAGGTCATCAAAGTCCATGGCCCCGGCTTTAAAACAACGGTCAACATATTCCTTATATATCTCCCCCAACCTTGGTTTCTTAGACATGGCATCTGCCTCCTGCAATTCGGGGTTTTGAAAATAGGCTTTCACCGTGATCAAACTATTCTTATAGGAAGAAATACGGGAATAGACCTGCTTGTACTTATATACATCTTTATCCAGCCCCATCTCTTTGATAATGGCTGAAATTAGACGCTGGGAATCCTGGGTGTCGTAAATGGTAAAATTGGAAGGATATCCCAACTTGTCTGCTTCAAATCTGAGCATCTTTGCAAAGATGGAGTGAAAGGTTCCCATCCATAGGTTCTTAGCCTCGCTGTTCCCTACGATCTTTGCAATTCGGGTCTTCATCTCCCGTGCCGCTTTATTGGTAAAAGTAAGGGAAAGGATATTAAAGGCATCCACCCCCTTGCTCATAAGATAAGCAATACGGTAGGTAAGCACCCTGGTTTTTCCAGATCCTGCGCCTGCAATCACTATCATAGCCCCGTCCTTTTGCAGGACAGGAGCTCTTTGCGCTTCATTTAATTCGGCTAAATAAGATTCCAATTCTTTCTTCTTTTAAAGGGGTGAAAATAACCAAAAAGAGACAAAAAGAGTACAGCGAGGAGTATTCTTTTTTAAACAAAATTGCCGCAGCCGGTTCCGTTTTTAGATATCTTTAAAGATATTTATTTTGAAAGAGGAGCAAAAGAGGCTACCTTTTGCTTTTTTTAAAAAAATAAATTATGGATTACCTGCTGGATTTCCTCGCTTCAATTCCCTGGTGGATGTGGATCCTGATAGTTCTAATACTCATTGCCCTCCACGACATTTTTATAAACAAAAAACACACCATTCTGCATAATTTCCCTTTGGTGGGACATTTAAGATATTTACTTGAGAGTATTGGGCCCGAATTGCGGCAATATATTGTGGCGGGTAACCGGGAAGAGCTTCCTTTCAATCGTATTGAACGCAGCTGGGTTTATGCATCTTCCAAAAATGAGAATAATTACGAAGGTTTCGGGACAGATCAGGACATCTATGAAGTGAATTATATCTTCATCAATAATGCGGTTATACCCTATGCCATGCCGAAAGACCATCCAAATAAGAAAGATCCCTATTTCGTTGCCTGCGCAAAGATAATGGGAGAACACCATAATCGCCAAAGGCCGTTCAGACCGGCTTCGGTTATCAATGTTTCGGCAATGAGTTACGGATCCCTTTCGGCAAAAGCTATCGAATCCCTGAACCTGGGCTGTAAAAAATCCTATGCCTACCACAATACCGGGGAAGGTGGACTTTCCCCCTACCATGCTGCGGGTGCAGATGTTGTATTTCAAATAGGTACTGGGTACTTTGGGGTAAGGAATGAAGATGGTTCTTTTTCAATGGAAAAACTGGTAAAGCTTTGTGAAAAATATCCGCAGGTAAGAGCCATAGAGATAAAGCTTTCCCAGGGAGCCAAACCGGGCAAAGGTGGGGTTTTACCTGCTTCTAAGATCTCACCCGAGATCTCAAAGATACGTCACGTGCCCATGGGTAAAGACGTTCTTTCACCCCCTTCCCACAGTACCTTCAGCAATATGCAGGAATTGGTTGACTTTGTAGAGGATATCGCTGAAAACACCGGCCTGCCGGTAGGAATTAAAGCCGCCATTGGAAAACTGGATGAATGGAGGGAGCTTGCTTCTATAATGAAAGACACAAACAGAGGGCCTGATTTCATTTCCATAGATGGTGGTGAAGGTGGGACCGGTGCGGCACCACCAAGTTTTGCAGATCATGTTGCCCTTCCCTGGATCTATGGATTCACAGATGTTTACCAGATCTTTCAAAAATATGATCTTACCAACCAGATCGTCTTTGTAGGAAGTGCCAAACTTGGTTTTCCTGCAAAGGCAGCCATGGCTTTTGCAATGGGTGCAGATGTGATCAATGTCGCACGCGAAGCTATGTTGAGCATAGGGTGTATCCAGGCCCAGTCCTGCCATACCAATACCTGTCCTACAGGTATTGCAACCCAGAACCGGTGGCTGCAGGCAGGCATCAATGTTAAAAACAAAGCAGACAGGGTGAATTATTATTTCAACAACTTCAGAAAGGAACTGCTGGAGATCACTCATGCCTGCGGGTATGAGCACCCCTGCCAATTTACCATGGATGATGTGGAGATCAACCTGGGGGACCGCTTTATCGCTAAATCCCTTGCGGAAACTTTTACATACAATAAAACTAAAGTTCCATTTGATTCTGTTGCTACTTTGGCAGGATGTCCTAACTTAGGCGGCTCATACAGAAAAGGACAAGAAACCGACGTAAAAGAGGTTGAGACTGAAGAAACCTCCGTTTCAGATCAATAAGTAAATCTATGACAGAAGATTCAATTTTACAGCTGCTGTTCTACCTCCTCCCTGCCGTCGTAGTGGGAGTGATCGCTTTTTATTTTTTTAACCTGCACACCCGAAATGAAGAACAGCGCCGCAAATTTTTGCTGCACCGGGAGAATCAAAAACATGCCTTGCCTCTGCGCATGCAGGCCTATGAAAGAATGGCTTTATTCCTGGAACGCATCGCACCGGGAAACCTGCTGGTAAGGGTGAAACCCGGCAGGAACAGCAAAGAAGATTATGCTAATCTACTCATAAGAACCATTGAACAGGAGTTTGAACATAACCTGGCACAACAGATCTATGTGAGCGAGGAGTGCTGGAATGTCATCAGGGCTTCCAAAAATGCAACTATAGCAAATATCAGGAAAACCGCAGGAAGGGAAACCCTGGAAAATGCAGATGAACTTAGACAACATATCCTGAACACCCTCCTGGAGCAACAACCTCCCAGCGAAACCGGGTTATCCTATATAAAACGTGAAGTAAAGGCACTTTGGTAAGAATTCCCTAGTTCTGAACCTGGCTATTAATGCCCAAATGCTGCTCGAGAAGTGCTTTATCCTCTGGCAGCAAATTTTCCATTTTCAGGACCTGCTTCAGCATTTTTCGCGCGAAATCCCTGAACCGGAAATTATGGTGTCGGCTTGCATCCAACAGATCGTAAATGTTACGGCTGCTAAAAGCGTTAAGCTGGAATAAATAATCAAAGGCGTTTTGCCTAAGCTGAAATCTTTGATGAGGAGCGGTATACCCCGATAATTCTTCCAGGTATTCTTTCTTTAGGTTCTGCGGGATCTCTGGCGTGGCCAGGCTCAGGGCCAACCATAAGGTGCGAAGGTTCCCGTCGAGATAACCCTGTTGCCCATCTGTCTCCTGAAGGTATCTTAACCTGTCCTGCGGAAAGTTCATCCACAGGTTAAAAAGCGCAGCTTCCCTGGTGACATATGAATCGTCCTTAAGTAAACTCTCATAGCGGCTTTTTAACTGCTGCGGAATTCTTTGAAGGGAAAAGGCGATCGCCTGCCGAACAGAAAGATTGTTCGAATCAAATGCTTTTTTGTAAAGATCGATCACTTCTAAAGGATCCTCCAGGGCCAGTTGATAAGCTGCCTCCTCACCCACCCTATCCTTCACCGGAAAACTAAAGGCCTCTGCCAGCTTCTCCCTTTTGCTTTCAATAGGAAGCGGTTTTTGGGCTGCTACTTCAAGATAACTCCTTATAAAAGCAGATCTTTTGAGGGATTCCAGGGCAGCGGTCCCCTGGAAAGCTGACTGCAGCAGCCAGTCATCCCTAAAAGCAGATAGATCCTTTGCTGTTACCTGTTCCACTTCAGCCATAAAATCCTGTGTGGTCACCATTCCGAAGGAATATTTTTCCAGATAATTTTTCATGGCCTTATTAAAAGCTTCTTTCCCTATAAGTTCTCTGAGGATATGCAAGGCCCAGGCACCTTTTTGGTAAAAGGTGAGGGAACTTGCATTTGGGTTCAAAAGAGATTCGCCCTTGCCCGAATCACTCATTTGTTTAAGTGCTTCTGCGCTTTGGTATAAGTTCCAGTAGAAATAATCCTCTCCAAAAACCTCTTTTTCGGCAAGCAGGGCATAATAGGTTGCAAACCCTTCCTGTAGCCAGTGGTGCTCCCCTGAGGTGGCAGTCACCATATTCCCGAACCACTGGTGGGCCATTTCATGCGCGTTGACATTAACATAGTTGCGGTCGTTAAACCCGGTAGAATCTACAAGAAAAATATCTGAAAATATTGTGGCACCGGTATTTTCCATCCCGGCGTAGAGAAAATCCCGTACGGGTATCTGTTTGTAATTTTGCCAGGGATATTTCACTCCTGTTTCCTTTTCCAGGAAAAACATGATCTCTTTAGAATAGCGATAGGTAGGTTCTACCAGGTCTTCCATACCCCTGGGGAAATAGTGATGCATAAAAATACCGTTTTCTGAAATCTCTTCCACTCTTTCAAAATCTCCTGCAGCCACAGCCACCAGGTAGCTGCTCATAGGTTGCTCCATATCGTATGCCCAGCGGGTAAGAGTATCATTTACGGCCTCAGATTTTTGTAAGAGTCCGTTCGCCACTACCTGTTTTTCATTCTCATAGAATATGGTGAGATCAAATTCCACTTTTTCTGAAGTATGGTCAAAACTGGGCAACCAGTGGGAGGTATACTTTCCCTGCCCCTGCGTCCATACCTGGTATTCGGCAGGTTCACCTTCAGGCCGGGTATTGATGAAGTACATGGTTTGTTTGGGAAAGGCAGTGTAGGTAAAACTTAGGGAATTTGCTTCAGACTCTTCAAAAGAGGAAAGCAGGTGCAATTGCTTTTCATCATTAAAAAACCGAATTTTTTCTCCATTTAAAAGAACCTTCTCAAAATCCATTTTTCGGGCATCTATCGAAACGGTATCCGTAGGTTGCAAGACATCAAAAGTGTACACCAACTTACCTTTTACAGCAGCTTCCGAAGGGATAATGGTAACCTCAGCCTGCAAATGTTTGAAATCAACGGAATTCTTTTCCTGGGCCGTAATTTTCAAGGCAGTTAAAAAGAGTAATATTAAAAAACCGGGCTTCATAAGATCAAAGATACATTTCCTGGTTCAATTTTACAGAACTGTCCATCGGGGAGGGTGTACTTTTTCATTTTAAGGAACTGCAACCGGCTTTTTTTTTATCTTCGTTTCCATGAATTCGAACCTGCTGCAAACCCCTATTGACTACCTTAAAGGTATCGGCCCCAACCGGGCAGACATCATGCGGAAGGAGGCAGGTATTCATACCTATGGCGACCTGCTGAACTTTTTTCCCAACCGTTACCTAGACAAGACCCGTTTCTATAAGATAAACCAGCTACAGCGGAACTCTGCCGAAGTGCAGGTGGTGGGAAAGATCATGCACCTTCGAACCGTGGAACAGAAAAAAGGTAAGCGCCTGGTGGCCGATTTTGTGGATGAAACCGGAAAGATGGAACTCGTTTGGTTTAGAGGGCATAAATGGATACGGGAAAATCTTAAACTCAACACCGCATATGTGATCTTCGGAAAGACCAACTGGTTCAATGGCGTTTTTAGTATGCCACATCCGGAGATGGAGTTGGTCGAGGAATATAAAAAGAACCTGAGAACGGCCATGCAGCCGGTTTATCCCTCTACCGAAAAACTGTCAAAATCGGGGATCACCAACAGGGTCTTTAGTAAATGTATGCAGCAGCTGTTCCTGGAAAGTGGCAACAAGATCTTTGATCCGCTGCCGAAGGATCTTCTGGAGGAGTTACACCTGCTTCCCAAGGCAGAGGCTATTTTCAATGCGCATTTTCCCCGTAACCAGGAGCTGCTGGCAAAAGCTCAGTTCCGTTTAAAGTTCGAGGAGTTATTCTACATTCAGCTTCAGTTACTAATGAAGAATCTGCTTCGCAAAAAGAAAATCAAAGGTTACCTTTTTGAGGAGGTGGGTCAGAACTTCAGTGATTTCTACGAGAAGCACCTCCCTTTCGAACTTACCAATGCCCAGAAAAGGGTTATCAAGGAAATACGAAAAGACCTGGGCACCGGGGCGCAAATGAACAGGCTCCTCCAGGGGGATGTGGGGTCTGGAAAAACTATAGTAGCCTTAATGACAATCCTGTTAGCTCTTGACAACAACTTCCAGGCCTGTCTTATGGCTCCTACAGAGATCCTTGCTATACAGCACTTTAACGGTATTTCTGAACTTGTTGAAAGCCTGGGGATCAAGGTGAGGCTACTTACCGGTTCCACCAGGGCTGCAGAAAGAAAAGAGATCCACGAAGCCCTCGAGAACGGGGAATTGCATTTGCTCATTGGTACCCATGCCCTTCTCGAAGAAAAAGTGCAATTCCAAAACCTCGGTCTTGCCATTATTGATGAGCAGCACCGCTTTGGAGTGGCCCAACGTGCCAGGTTATGGAAGAAAAACCAATTACCTCCCCATGTGCTGGTAATGACTGCTACTCCTATCCCCCGAACTCTTGCCATGAGTCTTTACGGAGACCTGGATGTCTCGGTCATTGATGAATTGCCTCCCGGCAGAAAAGACATAAAAACAGTACACAGATACGACAGCAACAGGTTAAAGGTATTCGCCTTTATTAGGGATGAGATCAAAAAAGGTAGGCAGGTCTATGTTGTTTATCCCCTTATTCAGGAATCTGAAAAAATGGATTATAAGGATCTAATGGATGGTTATGAAAGTATCGCCCGGGAGTTTCCAATGCCAAATTACCAAATCTCTATAGTGCACGGGCAAATGAAACCGGCCGACAAGGATTACGAAATGGATCGTTTTGTAAGGGGTGAAACCCAGATCATGGTAGCTACTACTGTAATTGAGGTAGGCGTAAATGTACCCAATGCCAGTGTTATGATCATTGAAAGTGCAGAGCGGTTTGGGTTATCCCAGTTACACCAGTTAAGGGGTCGGGTGGGCCGGGGAGCCGAACAGAGTTACTGTATACTTATGACCGGCCATAAACTTTCTGCGGACAGTAAAACCCGCCTCGAGACCATGGTAAGCACTGGCGACGGATTTGAGATCGCCGAAGTGGATCTCAAGTTAAGAGGACCCGGAGATCTTATGGGAACCCAGCAAAGCGGAGTGCTTAACTTAAAGATCGCCGATATCGTAAAAGATAATGACATTTTGAAAACTGCCCGATACCACGCATTACAGTTATTAAAGGAAGACCCTAATCTGGAAATGGAAAAGAATAAAATAGTGCGCTTCACTTATTCCCAATTAGTGAAGAATAAAAACATCTGGAATTATATCAGTTAATTCCCACACGTCAATTTTTCTTACAATCTCGTCGAATACTTGAATACCAGTATTTTACAAGTCTTTAATTGAGGTAGTTTAGTTCTTCATAATTAACCAAACCCATAAAGGCTTCGGCCCTTTTTTAATTTTCTACTTACTATGGGTGATAACCCCCAATTTTCGAAAAACATTATTTTTTTAAGAATATTTTTGTAAGGAAATTCCTTAACGCCACAATTTTTCAGGTTTCTGCACTCTGAAAAATATTATATTTAAAGATAACTATTTAAATACCAGAGCTATGGAGACAAAGATCAACCTTAAGTGCGTGATGAGTTTATTGCTGATTTGTTTTATAAGTACTGTCTTTGCACAGGATGAAAAAGAATTTCCTTTGGGTTACCTCATTTATGAAGAATATTCAAATAATGGTGTTGATATGGCGATCACCCGGTATCAAGATCTGAAGGCTGAAAAGAGTGACCAATACCCCTGGGATGACAGACAGTTAAATGCGGCAGGTTACCGCATCATGAACGAAGATGGGGATATGGAGGCGGCCGGGAAGATCTTCAGGCTTAATATGGAAGAATATCCGCAAGCTGCAAATCCATATGACTCATATGGAGATTACCTGGTTAAAAAGGGTAATGAAAAAGAAGCCCGCGAATACTTTGAAAAATCGATGGCTATTTCCAAAAATTCTGAAGTTGAGTGGGAAAAAAACGTTTTATACCCCATTACTGCCAGCAAAATGGCAAAACTGGATAAAAAAGACAAACGAATGGATTTCCTTCTCGGGGACTGGCAGATCGACGCCATTGTCTATGAAGATGGAAAAGAAACCCAAAAGATGAAAACAAGTGATAAGATCAAATTTGATGAACCAACCAATTCAATTTACCTTCATCATTTTGATGATCAAAATGAATCCATGGGAGTAAGGATCATTACCTATGATGCCATAGATGATGAATTTGATGTAGCTTACTTTAATAACGACCGTCTAAGAGGAATTGAAGTATCCCATATGAAAATGAAAGACCTGGGTAATAATAAACTTGAATTCATGGACTCCTTTACTGAAAGAGAGGGGCAGGAAATGTTTTTGAAACATGAGATCGAGAAGATCTCAGATAATGAAATAAACTGGGTAATATTTGAAAAGAACGATAAAGATGATTGGCAAAGAGTCTATGCCATGAACATGAAAAAATAACTGGCTTTGATTATTTTAAGTGGAAGGAATAAAAATTCCTTCCACTTTTTTTTGCACAAGATTAAAATTATGTCAAAACCATTCGTAATACTATCTTTGCAGCTGGAAAAATTGATTCAATGAAGATCTCATATAACTGGCTTAAACAATTCATAAAGATAGACCGTACCCCCGAGGAAACCGGAGAACTGTTAACCGATCTTGGGTTGGAAGTTGAAGGCATCCATACCTTCCAAAGTGTCAAGGGAGGATTAAAAGGAGTAGTAATTGGAGAAGTGCTTACCTGTGAGCAGCATGAAAATGCCGACCGTCTTAAGGTCACCCGTGTGGATATAGGTAACGGCGAACCGGTACAGATTGTTTGCGGGGCTCCTAACGTCGCAGCCGGACAAAAAGTTCCTGTTGCCACGGTTGGAACTACTCTGTATGATGAAACAGGGACTCCCTGGGAGATCAAAAAGAGTAAAATACGTGGAGAAAGCAGTCACGGGATGATCTGTGCCGAAGATGAACTGGGGCTTGGAAAGAGCCATGACGGTATTATGATCATGAATAAAGAACTGGTTCCAGGGACCCCTGTAGCCAAACTGTTCGAAATTGAAGATGATCATATTTTTGAGATAGGATTGACCCCTAACAGAGCAGATGCCATGAGCCATTGGGGAGTGGCAAGGGATCTAAAAGCCGGATTCCAGCAGCAGGGGGATATACAGGAATTAATCACCCCTTCTGTGAGCAGTTTTCATGTTGACAGCCGCAACCTAAGGATTCCTGTTAAGATACATAATGCAGACCTGGTGCCCAGATATTGTGGTATTACCCTTTCAGACATCAAAATTGCCGAATCTCCAAAATGGTTGCAGAACAGGCTAAAAGCCATAGGGATCACACCAAAGAATAATGTGGTTGATGTGACCAATTACGTAATGCACGAATTGGGACAACCCCTTCATGCCTTTGATGCCGCCAAGATCGCGGGAAATGAAATTCACGTAAAAACACTACCGGCAGGAACTAAATTCATCACCCTTGACGAGGTGGAACGGGAACTCCATGAGGAAGATCTTATGATCTGTGATACTGAAAAACCTCTGGCTATCGCGGGAGTATTTGGAGGAACGGGAAGCGGGGTTTCTGATGAGACTACCAGTCTCTTTATTGAAAGTGCATATTTTAATCCGGTTACCGTACGTAAGACTGCAAAAAGACACGGTCTTAATACAGATGCTTCTTTCAGGTATGAAAGGGGTATAGACCCGAACATCACAGATTACGCCATTAAACGTGCCGCCCTGCTCATCCAGGAACTGGCTGGGGGAACAGTGACCAGTGATATCGACGATTATTATTCAAAGAAGATCGAAGATTTTCCGGTTTTTCTTACCTATGACAAAATAAATTCCCTTGTGGGGCAGAACCTGGACAGGGAGACCATTAAATCGATCCTTACCTCTCTCGAGATAAGGGTAAACAATGTTACCGAAACAGGCATGGGACTCACCATACCTCCCTACCGGGTAGACGTGAAGAGGGAAGCAGATGTTATTGAGGAGATCCTAAGGGTTTATGGATATAACAATATCGAATTTGGAGAAAAGATCAACGCCTCGGTGGCGAATTCTACCAGGTTTGAGGATTATAAACTTCAAAATCTTATTGCCGATCAATTGACGGGACAGGGATTTTTTGAAACCATGGCCAATTCCCTTACCACCCCCATGCATGCTGCCCTGAGTGAACAACTAAAAGAAGAACATTCGGTAAAGATGCTTAACCCATTAAGCCAGGACCTTTCGGTTCTAAGACAGTCCTTGCTTTTCTCTGGACTGGAAGCAGTGAGTTACAACCTTAACAGGAAACGCAATGATCTTAAGTTCTTTGAATTCGGAAAAACCTATCACCAGTTTGATTCCGGAAAGCTGGAAAACAAACACCTTTCGATTTTCATTTCGGGGAACCGTGCTTCCGAAAGCTGGAACAATCCATTAAAAAAGAGTGATTTTTTCTATTTAAAAGGGGTTTTGACAACAGTTCTTGAAAGACTTGGAATTTCTGATCTGAAATCTTCACCGGTTAAAAGTGATGTATTTTCCGAAGGAATGATCCTGAGCTTTAACAAGACCAGACTAGTAGAATTTGGAGTGATAAAGAAGAAGATCCTAAAGAATTTTGATATTGAGCAGGAAGTGCTGTTTGCAGATTTCCGTTGGGATGAAGTTATCGCTATCGCGAAAGAACAAAGCATGAAATTCCGGGAAATTTCTAAATTCCAGCCCGTGCGAAGAGATTTTGCATTGCTGCTGGACAACTCGGTAAGTTTCGAGGACATCTATCACATAGCTTTTAAAACCGAACAGAACCTGCTCAAAAATGTGAATCTTTTTGATGTTTATGAAGGAAATAATCTTCCCGAAGGCAAGAAAAGTTATGCTGTAAGTTTCATTCTTCAGGATGAGAAGAAAACCCTTACAGATAAACAGATCGACAAGATCATGAATAAACTTCAGCAGAATTTTGAAAAACAACTGGGAGCCGAATTAAGATAATTATTGGCCGCAAATAAAGAAAAGCCACCTGAATTATCAGATGGCTTTCTTGTTTCTATCAAAGTCTTCCTACTTTGGTAAGCTTTCGAAAATAGCATTTACATAAGTCCTTAGTTCTTCCTCGAGATTATTGGGGGTAATAACATCACTGGCCATTCCCCTCCACACGATCTCATTCGTTCTACGGTCAATAAGGTCGATGACCAGGGTTCCTTCTTTATAAGGTACCTGCTCAATATTAGAGCCGGTAATGCGTGGTACGGTATAGTAATTATTATAGGCATAATTGCGATAATAAGGGCCCACGTAATACCCGGGACGGTAATACCTGTAGTTGGTATAAACCGGGTTGGCATTTGCCGCTATATCTTCGTCCATCATTAAGTGGTAATAAACCAGCAGGTCCGGCTGGTTTCTGTCAAGCCGGTAATCTTTGTCCTGCATGTTCTCATTGACCTCATCAATGATTATCTCATTTACATAAGCATTGTTATATCTGGTGGTCATAATAGTATCCTGATTGGGTAAAAAAGCATAGCTACTGAAGGAGCTCATACTCCTGGCCGTCTTTTTATCGCTGTCTACTTTAGGACCGCAACCGGTCAACAGGATACTCAGTAAAAATCCGAGGCTGAAAACGTATTTTAAAACTCTCATTGTCCTTTGTTTTTAGGGTTTTGAATGAAGATAGGGATTAAAAGAAAAACAGGTTGTAGTCTCAAAAGGTTTAAAAATAATTTAACCTCCACTCCTTAAAATTAACATTAAAATAAGCTTATAATTCGCATAAATTTACCTTTTTGCATGTTGAGATGATATTCCTTAATTTAGACTAAAGAAAAAGAAGATGCTGTTAGAAAGAGTAAATCTCCGCGACAGGCTTGAGAGCTTAAGGAACAAGGAAATTCCGGAAGAATCACTGTTGGCCGAGGTCCGTAAGATCTTTGAGGCGGAAGAAAAGAAGGAGGAAGAGATCCTGGAGCGATTGCAAAACGGGGATCCTGATGATATTGATGGGAATGAATTGAACATTGACCTGCTGGAAAGTAACAGGATCTTTCATATATCCCAGATCAAGAAATTGTGTGTTGATTACCGGTTAAGATTTTTGAATACCCGGTATTTCAAAGGAGAGCTGCCGGGAGAGGCGATCATAGCTATAAAAGACCTGGAGCGAATCCACAAATCCACCCTTCGCGGCTTCCGACTCATTGCGCCGGCAAAATATTTCAGGTTGGAGAATGCAGATGATCCTATTCTTTTTGCCCCTATCGGTAACGGCTACTTTTACCTGATTCACAAATGGGGAAAGGACATCCATCCCCTGAGGAAAATTAAGATGTGGCCTCTAAGGAACCTGGAAAACCTCATTGTCTTTAGTTTCTTTTTAAGTTTCTTCCTCACTTTCGGGATAAGGGAAGTGTTTTTTTCAACTTATCAGGAGACCTCTCAATTCCTCATTCTTTTTATGTACACATTTAAATCTGTTATCGCGCTTACTTTTTTCTACGGAATAAGCCTGGGCAAGAACTTTAGCTCCGGAAACTGGAACAGTAAATTCTATAATGCCTGATTAATTGTTAAACTCTGACTAAAACCTCCGGAGGGTTCAAAACCTATTCATAAATTTAGTTCCAAAAACCAATCATTATGAGTTCAGAAGATCAATACGAAAGAGTTTATACCGGTTCTGAAGTGAATGTACAATACCTCCAGGAACTTTTGGAGAAAGAGGGGATTAGCAACCGCGTTCGCAACGATTTTGATTCGGGGTTGAGAGCCGGTTTTGGAGGTGGTCTTCCGGGGCAGGTACAGCTGTTCGTAATATCCTCCCACCTGGACGAAGCGCTTAAAATTGTTGAAGCTACTTTTCCAGAACATAAATAATGTATATGGCTGAAACCCGCAGCAGAAATTACCTGAACCTAGTTCTTGGAATTGCCTTTCTAGGGTATGGCTCATGGCGGCTCTATACTTATATAACCGGAAATCAATATGAGACCTTTCGCCTTATTGTGGCGGTGACCTTTGTTCTTTTTGGGCTGTGGGACCTTTATTTTTTCTTTAAACCGCGCCTGAAAAAATAATTTTTTTCATCTGAAGATCTTCCTGAATCAACAAAATTTAACTTTTAATTTCCAATCCCCAAATAGGGAAGATCAGGAAATAAAAAAGGTATCCCAGGGATACCTTTTTATTTTATATTTATTTTATAAATCACAGGGTTTACACCTTAACAGCATACATCTGCTCCCGCTGTTCCCTTATTTTCTTATCATTCATATATTCATCAAAGCTCAGATAACGGTCAATAGCACCACCCGGAGTAAGTTCAATTACCCGGTTTGCCACTGTTTGGGCAAATTCATGATCATGAGTGGTGAATAATACGGTTCCCTTAAAATTCTTAAGGGAATTATTGAAGGCAGTAATAGATTCCAGGTCCAGGTGGTTGGTAGGTTCATCAAGCATTAGCACATTCGCACGCATCATCATCATTCTGCTGAGCATGCAACGCACTTTTTCACCTCCCGAAAGTACCCGTGAAGTCTTTAAAGCCTCCTCCCCGCTAAAGATCATCTTCCCAAGGAAACCACGAATATGGACCTCTTCTCTTTCCTCTTCTGTCTTAGCCCATTGACGGAGCCAATCTACAAGGGTAAGATCATTATTAAAGTATTCTGAATTGTCAAGTGGCAGGTAGGACTGGTTCGTAGTGATCCCCCAGCTGAACTTTCCTTCCAGTGGTTTTTGTTTTTCGTTCAGGATCTCATAAAAAGCTGTGGTCGCTCTGGAATCTTTTGAATAAACCACCACTTTATCGCCTTTTGCAAGATTGATGTTTACATTTTTGAACAACACCTCTCCCTCAATAGATGCGGCAAGGTTTTCAACATTCAATATCTGGTCTCCCGCTTCCCGTTCCCTTTCAAAAATAATGGCAGGATACCTACGGCTGGAAGGTTTGATATCATCAATATTCAACTTCGCAATCATTTTTTTACGGGAAGTTGCCTGTTTAGACTTCGCTACGTTTGCACTAAATCGTCTAATAAACTCCTCCAGTTCTTTCTTCTTATCTTCAGCTTTCTTGTTCTGCTGAGATCTTTGACGGGCTGCAAGCTGCGAGGATTCATACCAAAAAGTGTAATTCCCGCTGTAATGATTGATTTTTCCGAAGTCAATATCAGAAATATGGGTACAAACCGAATCAAGAAAGTGACGGTCGTGAGAAACCACGATCACTGTATTCTCATAATTGGCCAGGAAATTCTCCAGCCAGGTGATGGTCTCATAATCCAGGTCGTTGGTAGGCTCATCCATGATCAAAACATCGGGATTCCCAAAAAGCGCCTGTGCAAGGAGCACCCTCACCTTAAGTTTATTATCAAGATCACCCATTAAAGTATAATGGCTATCCTCTTTTATCCCAAGGTTTGAAAGTAAAGTAGCAGCTTCACTGTCTGCATTCCACCCATTCATTTCTTCGAATTCAACCTGCAATACCCCTACACGTTCGCCGTCTGCATCACTAAAATCTTCTTTGGCGTAGATCTCATCCATCTCCTTCTTGATCTTATACAGAGGTTTATTCCCCATGATCACCGTCTCAAGAACAGGATATTCATCATAAAGGTTGTGGTCTTGTTCAAGGACAGACATCCTCTTCCCCGGCTCTAAATGAACATGGCCGGAAGTAGGGTCTGACTTGCCGCTAAGGATCTTTAGAAAAGTAGATTTTCCCGCCCCGTTGGCACCAATCACTCCATAGCAATTTCCCTGGGTGAAGGTAGTATTCACCTCATCAAACAAAACTCTTTTTCCGAACTGTACGGAAAGATTTGAAACTGATAACATAGATTAAATTCTGAAATTTTTGCAAAAGTAGCCAATTAAGCTCATTCCCGGAAATATTAACTTTTTTAATCCTTCATTTAACTTTGAGTTAACAGCGGAAACAGCGTTCTCCACCTACTTTTGGTTTCCCATAATTTTGGCCCTCCGAAACTTTTGAAAAAAAATAGACTAAATACCCTTCCCCCTGCCCTGCCTTTAAGTTTCTTACTGGCTTTTTTCCTTGTTTTTACTTCTTGCAATGATTTAGACAGGAGCGATGTTAACTACGCTTACCTGGGTGGTGAGATCATCAATCCAACATCAGAGTATCTGGTGATCAAAAAAAACGGAAAAGTTCTGGACACCGCCTATCTCGACGACCGCAATAGGTTCAGCCTTAAAATTGACAGTGTCGGGAGCGGTCTGTATGTTATCGAACATAGACCGGAATTCCAGAATGTCTACCTGGAAGCCGGAGACAGTCTTCTCCTGCGGGCAAATACTCTTGCTTTTGATGAATCCTTACACTTTAGCGGAACCGGGGATACCAGGAACAATTTCATGGCCGAGATGTTTCTGTTGGATGAAAACAATTCTGATCTATTGGTTTCATACTATAAAACAGATCCCGCCAGGTTTATTGAGAAAACAGACTCGATCAGGGCTGAGCGACTAAGTAGCCTGGAGCGAATCCATGAAAAACATAAATTTTCTGAAAGCTTTCTTGATCTTGCCAGAAAGACGATAGATTATGAATCTTATGACCTTAAGGAACGATATACCTACCTGGTAAATAAATATTACGATGAGTATGCTGCCCAGATATCTTCCAATTTCCATGACTACCGAAAAGATGTTCGTTTTAATGAAAAAACCCTTCAATGCAGCCCGGCATACAAAAGGTTCATTGGGAATTATTTGATCAACAGGTCTTTCCTGTGGTGCGAGAAACAAAATATGGTTGAAGAAGACTGTTTTGATCTCTCAAACCAGGAAAATATCAAGGCAAGGATCAAAATGGCAGGAAACCTGCTTAATGTGCCCTCATTACGGGAACATTTTCTTACTAAACTGGGATCCCTGGGAATTATTCTGGCAGAAAGCAGGGAAGATATCCTGGACATCATTGCTTTACTTGAGAAAAAAGGCTTATCTGAAAATGCAATTCAGGATATGAAGAAGCTGGGAACAATTCAATTGGCTTTTCTTCCGGGAACTATTCTCTCAGATGTTCCCATGATAACTCTAACAGGAGATCAAAAGCCTATTGGAAAGATCATCTCAAGACCGGCAATAATTTTCCTGTGGTCTATCTATTCTCATGACCACCAGGAAGAACACAAAATGATGGAGGAATTAAGGGAAAAATATCCTGAGATCGATTTTATAGGAATTAACCTTGATGTGGGAGAAACTTCAAATTGGAGAATGGCAGTGCAGAAATACGGCTATGACCGTAATAATGAATTTCAATTAGCTTCTTCCAGTGTTGAAAATCGTTTCCTGCAGTTTTACCTCAACAAATTGCTCTTCCTTGATTCTTCAGGCGAAGTGGTCATAGGAGATACCTTCCAAAATTCGCCCGAGTTCGAAAGCCGTATCCTTGAATTCCTCAACCGCTAAATAAAAAAGGCCTTCATCCCGAAAGATAAAGGCCTTGAACTTCTTTTCTTTGATCTTTAGTTTCCTTTGTTGTGATCTGCAAGGAATTTCTCCAATCCAATATCTGTTAACGGGTGGTTCAAAAGTCCGGTGATCGAAGAAAGAGGACCGGTCATAACATCTGCCCCAATCTTTGCACAATCTATCACATGCATGGTGTGACGTACAGAAGCAGCCAGGATCTCGGTTTCAAAACCGTAGTTATCATAGATCAACCTGATCTCCGAAATAAGGTTCAACCCATCTGTTGAAATATCATCAAGCCTTCCTATAAATGGGGACACATACGTTGCCCCTGCTTTTGCGGCCAAAAGAGCCTGTCCCGGGGAAAATACCAGAGTACAGTTGGTTTTGATACCCTTATCACTAAAGTATTTGATGGCTTTAATTCCTTCTTTGATCATAGGAACTTTTACAATGATCTGCTCATGTAGTTCTGCAAGCTCTTCACCCTCTCTAATGATCCCTTCAAGATCTGTCGCGATCACCTCTGCACTCACATCACCGTCAACGATCTCACAAATTTTCTTGTAATGTTTGAAAATATTGTCTTTCCCGGTGATGCCCTCTTTCGCCATTAAAGATGGGTTGGTGGTTACTCCGTCAAGAACTCCCAATTCCTGGGCTTCCCTTATCTGATCAAGGTTGGCGGTATCAATAAAAAATTTCATAGTGTGTTGTATAAAGGATTAAAAAATACTGAAAATGCTTTTTTTTCAGAATACTGCAAAACTACAATTTATAATGTTTTAGCAGTAATCTCTCATAAAGTTTATCGGGCAGGATGCGCTTTAATGCCACAGAGAACTTCTGCAGGGGCTCTCCCACCTTATAATGGACCTTGGGATTAGGGGTGTTGATCACCTTGTAGACAGCCTCTGCCATAACATGTGGGTTTTTCCCCTCGTCAACATGCTTATCCATTAATTTCAAGGTATTCCCATAGGCTTGTTCATAAGGTGAACCTTTCACCACAGGTGCATGGTACCTTCCGGCCGCAATATTGGTAGCAAAATCGCCAGGGGCGATGTTGGTCATTTTAATGTTGAAAGGCTTCAGTTCCATCCTGAAAGCCTCAGTGGTAAGTTCCAGTGCTCCTTTTGAGGCGGAATAAATTCCGCGGTAAGGCAGCCCCATATATCCGGCAATGGAGGTAATATTAATAATAAGTCCGCCTTTGTTCCTGCGCATCCCGGGGAGCACCTCCTTAATGACGCTGACCGGTCCAAAATAATTGGTATCAAATGCTTTTTTGATCTCCTCGTCAGGAGTTTCTTCCAGAGGCCCTGTTATTCCAATTCCAGCGTTATTGACAAGCACATCAATTTTCCCCGCCTCCTCGATCACATGCTGAACAGCAGATCTTACAGACTCAGGACGGGTAACGTCAAGAGCAACCAGAGGAAAAGACGTTTTACGTCCTTCCGGGTTTCGGCTGGTACCGTAAACGATAAAGTCTTTGGATTGAAGAAATTCTGCGATGGCTTTTCCAATTCCTGAAGAGGCACCGGTAATAAGAACGACTTTTGGAGAGTTACTGTCTTTCATGTCGCAAAGATGCAACAAAATTTCACTAGCAGAAACAAAAAATGGCAAGCGACCCACATCACACCGCTACGACCGCTTACCCTTGCTGCGTTCCCGCCCTGGGGGATTCAGCAGGAGCTGGTTGTGTGGGACTTGCCGGTGCAAATATACGACCTTTCATACTTTTTGCAAGTATTTTCTAAACTGAATTAATTAATTTAACTTGCTTTAAAATCTATGAAAAGAATGAGATCATTTAACTATCTGTTCCTGTTACTTTTAAGCGTTTCAACTTTTTCCTGCGGAAATGACCCCGAAGAAACTCCTTCTGATTTTTCCCTGAATTTTGGGGATAATAAGACCGAATATAAACTGGGAGAGACCATTTCTGCGCAGGTAAACGGCACTTCAGGTAAACAGATCGACTCTGTTGTTTATTTCTTTCAGGAGGAAAGGCTCCAAAAAACTTCGGGAACGGAAAACCTTTTGCATACCTTCAGAAATGAAAAGCTTGGAAAATGGGATTTTTCAGCCCGCATCTATACGGGAAGTAATTACCAGGAAGCTTCCAAAGAGATCACCCTCTTCAATGACAAGGCTCCTGTGGCTTACACCTATGAGGTAATCAACGCTTACCCTCACGCAACAGATGCTTATACACAGGGGCTCGAGTTCTATAAGGACGAACTTTATGAAAGTACCGGGCGTTATGGCCAGTCTTCCCTGCGGAAGGTCGATCTTAAAACCGGGGAGGTGTTAAGAAAGATAGATATTCCTGATACTTATTTTGCCGAAGGAATAACCATACTTAATGACAAGATCTACCAGCTTACCTGGAAAGAGGATGTGATCTTTATCTACAATGTCAACACTTTTGAAAAAATCGATGAATTTACCTACCAGGAGAGTGAACAAGGCTGGGGTCTCACCAACGACGGAGAAAAACTCTACAAAAGTGACGGCTCTGAAAAGATATGGATCCTGAACAAAGACAGCCTGGCCGAAGAAAGTTATATTCAAACCCTTACCCATCGAACCATTTCCACCCAATTGAATGAACTTGAATGGGTGGAAGGAAAGATATATGCCAATACCTATCAAAAAGACGGGGTAGCAATCATTAATCCTGAAAACGGCGCTATAGAAGGCGTGATCAACTTCCAGGGGCTACGGGAGCAACTTGGCAACACCGAAGACCTCGACCCTATAAACGATGTGTTGAACGGCATCGCCTATAATCCCAATACTAAAAAACTATATGTGACCGGGAAGGACTGGGATACCTTGTTTGAAGTAGAAATAAAAGAAAACTAGCTATGGTAGTTCCTGCTGAGATCTATACCCATCACCGAAAGGTCACCAAAGATGACCTGGACGATCTCAACCACGTGAATAACGTTATTTACGTGCAATGGATACAGGATATTGCCAAAGAACACTGGGAGGTAAGGGCAACAGAGCAGCTGAAAAAGGAATTTATCTGGGTAGTGATCCGTCATGAGATTGATTATAAGAAACAGGCATTTCTGGGTGATGAGATCCTCATAGAAACTTATGTTGGGGAAACCACCTTTGTCACTTCAGAGCGGTTTGTAAATATTAAGAATGCCAAAACAGGGGAAGTGCTGGTGGCCGCAAAATCTATGTGGTGCTTACTGGATGCAGCTTCAAAACGTCCCACAAAGATCACTGAAGACCTGCGAAGCGTTTTCCATAAAAAATGAGATTCCTCTACACCGTTTTTCTTATGCTGATCCTGGTGCTCTGGAGCTCCTGCAGATCTGATTTTGAGTCGGTAGAAAGCACCGGAAAACTGGAATTTTCGAGAGATACGGTATATTTAGATACCATCTTCAGCAATATAAGTTCTGCCACCTACAGTCTCAAAGTTTACAACCGCAGCAATGAGGATATCCATATCCCAAATGTTGCACTCGGTAAGGGAGAAGATTCCCGGTACCGTCTTAATGTTGACGGTCTTGCCGGATCTTCCTTTAATGATATTGAGATCCAGGCCAGGGACAGTATTTATATTTTTATCGAAGCTACGGTAGACCTTCAGGACCAGCAAGAGAATACTTTTCTGTATACAGATGTTCTCGAATTCAGGTCCAGCGCCCATATTCAGGAGGTACCGGTAGTGACGCTCGTGAAAGATGCCGTTTTCCTCTTCCCCACAAAAGATTCCGAAGGAAATATCGGGACCATACCCACTGGGAAGGATGAGAATGGAGAAGACCTGCAGGTACAGGGCTTTTGGCTGAGTGATGATCAACTAACCTTCACCAACGAAAAAGCCTATGTGATCTACGGTTATGCAGCTGTACCTTCAGGAAAGAATCTGACCATAGAACCGGGTGCCCGAATCTATTTTCACAGCAACAGCGGATTAATAATTTCAGAAAATGCTACGCTCCAGGTGAAAGGAACCTTCAGCAATGACAGGGAGAAGTTGGAAAATGAAGTGATCTTCCAGGGAGACCTTCTTGAAGCAGAACGGCAGGATACCCCTGGCCAGTGGGGAACTATTTGGTTTAGAAGTGGCAGTACAGATAATATCATGAACTTCACCACTATTAAAAATGCAGGAATAGGAGTATTGGTTGAAGGCAATCCAGGGGCACTCTCCCCTACCCTCCATGTAAAAAACACGCAGATCTATAACTCATCCATCACCGGACTGAGGGCTGAAAATGCAAAAATCCTGGGTGAGAATCTGGTGGTCAATAACAGCGGACAAGCTTCCCTGCACCTTTCTTCGGGTGGAAATTATGAATTCAGGCACTGCACATTTGTTAATTACTGGAGCGGGTCATTTCGGGAATTCCCATCAATTTTCATTGAGGATATCTCCGGAAGTGCAAATGCAGGAGACTATTTCAGGCTTAGAATATCTAACTCAATCATCTACGGAAATGAAAATCGCGAACTTCTGTTCGACCTCAGAGACAACAGCAATATTTCCGCAGTATTCCTTAATAGTCTCATTAAGTTCAAGGATGAGGGAAATATTTTTTCTGAAGATCCTTTGTATGATTTCAGCAATGAAAGCATCTACCCTAACCTGATCCTGAATGAAGATCCCACTTTCCGGAACCCACTGAAGAATGATCTAAGGCTGCAGGCAGGGTCACCGGCCATAGATAAGGGAGATCCGGCCACTGCCACCCAGGTTCCCGAAGATCTACTCAACATTTCCCGAACCGGCGCACCGGACATAGGTGCCTACGAATGGGTTGCTCCTGAAGAAAACCAGGAATAAAAAAAGGGTGCAGGAATATCATATTTCCGGCACCCTGATTTCTAAATATCTGTTGGACTTAATCTTTAAAAAGAGGCTTCCCCTTCATCATATCGATCACTTCATTTCCAATCTTTTCCAGTTCTTCCTCGTCCTGGTAATTGTTAATGACCCGGTCTATAAAATCAACGATGGTTGCCATATCCTCTTCGACCAGACCACGGGTGGTAACCGCAGGAGTACCAATCCTGATCCCCGAGGTTACGAACGGGGATTTGTCATCAAAGGGCACCATATTTTTATTCACCGTTATATCTGCTTTCACAAGAGCTTCTTCAGCATCTTTTCCTGAAATGTTCTTGTTACGAAGGTCGATCAACATCATGTGGTTATCTGTACCGCCAGAGATCACTTGATAATCCTTAGCCATAAATGCTTCGGCCAGGGCTCTGGCATTCTTTTTCACCTGCACCATATAATGAAGGAACTCATCTGTAAGGGCTTCACCAAAAGCTACTGCCTTGGCTGCAATGATGTGCTCCAGGGGTCCTCCCTGGTTTCCCGGAAAAACGGCACTGTTGAGCAAAGTGGACATCTTCTTGAGATTGCCATTCTTAAGTTTCTCTCCAAATGGATTGTCAAAATCCTTGCCCATCATGATGATCCCGCCGCGAGGCCCGCGCAGGGTTTTATGAGTGGTTGAAGAAACCACATGACAGTGCGGTAGTGGATCGCTTAATAATCCTTTTGCAATAAGACCGGCAGGATGCGCAATGTCAGCAAACAAAATAGCTCCAACGCTGTCTGCTATCTCCCTGAATTTTTTATAATCTATTTCCCTGGAATAGGCACTGGCTCCCGCGATGATCATTTTCGGTTTTTCCTCTTTGGCTATCCTGGCGACTTCATCGTAATCTATAAGCCCGGTTTCCTTGTTCACCCCGTAAAATACAGGTTGATAAAGCTTTCCGGAGAAATTAACGGGTGAGCCATGAGTAAGGTGGCCCCCATGAGAAAGATCGAATCCCAGGAATTTATCGCCTGGGTTCATGCATGCGTGAAACACTGCAGTATTCGCCTGCGAGCCCGAATGGGGCTGCACGTTCGCGTATTCTGCATTGAACAATTCTTTTAGGCGCTCAATGGCAAGGTTTTCCACCTCGTCAACCACTTCGCAACCTCCATAATATCTTTTCCCGGGATATCCTTCAGCATATTTATTGGTAAGTACAGAGCCTGCGGCTTCGAGTACCTGATCACTAACAAAATTCTCACTCGCAATTAGCTCCAGTCCGTTAAGTTGTCTTTCCTTTTCAGCATCAATTAAATCGAATATTTCCGTATCCCTTTGCATATGATTTTTTTACGTTAAATAATACTCAAAAATAGCAAATACATTCGGTTCTTAGTAAGAAAATAATATATTTGGTTCGAATTGATTTTAACAAAATACCAACATTTATTATGTCTATTACAGCTAACGATCCCAAAAGAAAAACATGGCTGGAAGTTTCCCAGGATTCTGATTTCCCTATTCAGAATATTCCTTTCGGGGTCTTTTTGACCAGGGATGATGTGATCACTATTGGAACCCGTATAGGAGATACTGCCATTGATCTGGGTGCACTTCATCAACTGGGATATTTTGATGGAATTCCACTGACAGACGATATATTTCTCCAGGATACATTGAATGATTTTATTTCTGACGGAAAGAAAACCTGGCGTCTGGTAAGGAACCGAATTGCCGATATCTTTGACCAGGGGAATTCTAAACTTCGGGACAATGAAGAGCACCGAAAAGTAGTACTTTTTGGTCTTGATGAAATTGAAATGCAGCTACCTGTACAGGTAGGAGACTATACAGATTTTTACTCAAGCAAAGAACATGCTACCAACGTGGGAACCATGTTCAGGGATCCCGAAAACGCTTTATTGCCCAACTGGCTTCACATTCCGGTGGGTTACCACGGAAGGAGTTCCTCTATAATTCCCAGCGGGATTCCCATCCACAGGCCTCAAGGACAAACTTTGCCTCCGGGAGCAGAAGAGCCCGTTTTCGGACCTTCCAAAAGAGTGGACTTTGAGCTGGAAATGGCTTTCATCACAACAGATGCCAACCATCTTGGGGAACCTATTCCCATTAATGAAGCAGAAGAATACATTTTTGGGCTGGTATTGTTCAATGACTGGAGTGCCCGTGATATTCAAACCTGGGAATATGTTCCTTTAGGACCTTTTCTGGCCAAGAATTTCGCCTCTTCCATTTCTCCCTGGATAGTTACCCTTGACGCTCTTGAACCTTTCAGGATCGAAAGCCCGAAACCTGAAAAGAAATTACTTCCCTATCTGCAGTTTGAAGGAAAAAAGAGTTTTGATATTGAGCTGGAAGTTTTCCTGAAGCCTGAAAATGGTGAAGAAACAAGGATCTCAAGGTCCAACTTCAAATATATGTACTGGAATATGAGCCAGCAGCTTGCCCACCACACGGTAAATGGTTGTCCCGTAATATCCGGAGATATGATGGGCTCCGGAACCATCTCTGGTCCTACACCAGATTCCTATGGCTCTATGCTCGAACTTTCATGGAAGGGTGAAAAACCGGTCAAACTGAATGACGGCAGAGAAAGGAAATTCATTGAAGACAATGACACCGTGATCATGCGCGGGCACTGTAAAAGGGAAAATTACCGCATTGGTTTTGGAGAGGTAAGTACTAAATTGCTTCCGGTCTTTGAACCCAAGAAAAAATAATATTTCTACTCCATAAATAGAAAAGAGCCACAATTTGTGGCTCTTTTCCTTTACTAATTACTAAACACTAGTGACGACCTTCTTTTCGTCCCTGTTCTTCACGGTTACGCTGCATTTCTTTATCCTTATCCCTATTCGCGTCTTCCTGTTTTTGCTTATCTCTGTCTCCTGCAGCTTCCTGTGCAGGCCTTTTGCTTCCTTCCTGGTGACGTTTTTCCTGGTCACGCTTTTCCTGTTCACTCTGATGCTCTCTTTGCTTTTCCATAATACAAATTTTTTTGGTTACACTTATTTTTCTTGTCATAAATATACCCATTTAAAAACCTGTAACTAGCTGATTTAAATATATTTAACAGCATTTAATTGGTTTAACAAAAAGTCTCCTTAGATATGTTCTTTCAGGGTTGAAGCCTTCACTGAATGATGGGACGAATGGTGTACTACGGTCTTTTCCTTTATTATGAGCATCTGCGGACTTTCATGACGCACGTTGAACCGGTTTGCAACCTCACCGGAAATATCCCTGTTAGCCAGAAGATCCAGGAAATAGAGTTTTAGATCTGAGGTTTCTTTCTCCCCGAACTCCCTCTCAAAATTACTGAGAACCATTCTACTAATTCCACATCTTGTAGAATGTTTGAAGATCACTACCGTTTTTCCTGTAGATTCTTCTTCGATGTTGTCCAGTTGGTCCATTTCAGTCAAAGGATGCCATGGCACCTCTTTGATCTCCTCTTTGGCTATATCGTCCTCACTTTTAAATATTTTATCAAATAATCCCATGATCTTTACTTTTTTATAAAATTACTATTCTTTGTGCTTATTCCATGGTACTAAAGACTAATTTTTCACTAAAAGAATTTTAATGCCCGCTTAAAATGAACTATCTTTATAAGACAAAAAGTCAGTAAAATCTTACTGAAACCAGCCATTTTGTCTCCCCCAACCTGCTGGTATATGAATTGCTATCTTCAGAAAAAACAACGACTATGAATCTGAACAACTTTACCATAAAATCGCAGGAGGCGATACAGCAGGCTCAGCAACTGGCCCAGGAACTAGGTCATCAGCAAATTGAGAATGAGCATCTTTTCAAGGCGATTACCTTAGTGGATGAAAATGTCACTCCTTTCCTGCTGAAAAAGCTTAATATCAACGTGAATCTCTTCAACCAGATCCTGGATAAGACTTTGGAGAGTTTCCCCAAAGTGAGCGGGGGTGATATCATGTTATCCCGGGAAGCTTCGAGATCTTTAACCGAAGCTTCAACTATCGCAAAAAAGATGTCTGACGAATATGTTTCGGTGGAACATATAATCCTGGCCATCTTTGCCTCAACCAGTAAAGTAGCCCAGATCCTGAAAGATCAGGGTGCTACAGAAAAAGGTTTGAAAGCGGCGATCGAAGAACTTAGGAAAGGTGAAAAGGTCACTTCCCAGAGTGCTGAGGAAACTTATAATTCCCTGAACAAATATGCAAATAACCTCAACAAACTGGCGGAGGAAGGAAAACTGGATCCTGTAATTGGTCGTGATGAAGAGATAAGGAGGGTATTACAGATCCTCTCCCGAAGAACCAAAAATAACCCTATGCTGGTGGGAGAACCCGGGGTTGGTAAAACCGCAATTGCTGAAGGTCTTGCCCATCGTATCATTGCAGGAGACATCCCTGATAATCTTAGGGATAAACAAATCTATTCTCTTGATATGGGTGCTCTCATAGCCGGTGCGAAGTATAAAGGAGAATTCGAGGAACGCCTGAAAGCGGTGATCAAAGAAGTAACTTCAAGTGAAGGCAATATTGTGCTGTTCATTGATGAGATACATACGCTTGTTGGCGCAGGAGGCGGACAGGGAGCGATGGATGCGGCAAACATTCTTAAACCTGCGCTCGCCCGGGGAGAACTTAGAGCAATTGGGGCAACAACCCTTGATGAATACCAGAAGTATTTCGAGAAAGATAAAGCCCTTGAAAGGCGTTTCCAGAAGATAATGGTAGATGAGCCCGATACAGAGAGTGCGATCTCTATACTTCGCGGTATTAAAGAAAAATATGAGACCCACCATAAAGTGAGGATCAAGGATGAAGCTATCATTGCGGCTGTAGAACTGTCACAACGTTATATTACCAACCGCTTTCTACCCGATAAAGCCATTGACCTTATGGATGAGGCTGCTTCAAGGTTGCGTATGGAGATCAACTCTAAGCCCGAGGAACTGGATGTTCTTGACAGAAAGATCACGCAACTGGAGATTGAAATGGAGGCCATAAAACGAGAAAAGGACGAAGCTAAACTGAAATCTCTACATGCAGATCTCGCTAACCTTAAAGATGAACGAAATGAGCTTCACGCTCAGTGGAAGAATGAAAAAGAAGTAGTAGATAATATTCAGACTTCAAAATCAAATATTGAAGAGTTCAAACTGGAGGCCGAAAGAGCAGAAAGAGAAGGTAATTACGGAAAAGTTGCCGAGTTGCGCTACGGAAAGATCAAGGAAGAACAGGAAAAACTGGCGGTCCTTCAGCAGCAACTGGAAGAGAACCAGCAGGGAAAATCCCTGATCAAGGAAGAGGTCACCAATGAAGACATTGCCGAAGTAGTGGCAAAATGGACGGGTATTCCGGTGAAGAAAATGCTTCAAAGCGAAAGGGAAAAGCTGTTGAAACTGGAAGACGAACTTCACAGAAGAGTTGTAGGGCAGGAAGAAGCCATTGAGGCCGTAAGTGATGCGGTGAGAAGAAGCCGTGCAGGACTTCAGGACCAGAAGAAGCCAATTGGTTCCTTCCTCTTCCTGGGAACCACCGGGGTGGGTAAAACAGAATTAGCCAAAGCCCTGGCCGAATATCTGTTTGATGACGAAAGCGCCATGACCCGAATAGATATGAGTGAATACCAGGAGCGTCATGCGGTGAGCCGCTTGGTGGGAGCACCTCCGGGGTATATAGGATATGAAGAGGGCGGACAACTTACCGAGGCGGTGAGGAGGAAACCTTATTCTGTAGTACTTCTTGATGAGATCGAAAAAGCTCATCCCGACACCTTTAATATCCTGCTACAGGTCCTTGACGAAGGAAGACTTACCGATAACAAAGGACGCCTGGCAGATTTCAGGAATACGATAATCATCATGACCTCCAACATAGGTTCTCACATTATCCAGGAAAAATTCGAGAATCTGAAAGATCTGGATACTGCCATGGAAGGTGCTAAGACCGAGGTGCTGGCTCTGTTAAAGCAAAGTGTGAGGCCTGAGTTCATTAACCGTATTGATGATATAGTGATGTTCGCTCCTCTCAATAGAAAGAATATTATTGAGATTGTTGGGCTGCAGCTCAAAGGAGTTAAAAAAATGCTGGATAAACAAGGAATTACCCTTGACGCCACAGAGGAGGCCATTGCCAATCTCGCTGAGAAAGGTTTCGATCCTCAATATGGAGCACGCCCCGTAAAGCGAACTATCCAGCGGGAGGTTTTAAACAAACTCTCCAAAGAAATACTTAGTGGTAATATCAAGACAGACAGCATCATTCTCCTGGATGCCTTTAATGACCAATTGGTCTTTAGAAACCAGGAAGAGATCGCTGAAAGTTAGTTTTCAATTAGTGGTGATTAATGAGAACGGCCGGGAAAATCCCGGCCGTTTCTTTTTATATCAATTGACTATGGTCTACCATTTATCAATTTCTTTTTTTAATTCTTCCTTACTTTTGCCGGTCCTTTCCTGTAGACGCCCCAGCATTTCATCAAACCTACCTTCTGTGTAGGTCATATCATCATCGGTAAGCTTTCCATACTTTTGCTTGAACTCACCTCTGATTTGTTTCCACTTTCCTTCTAATTGATCATTATTCATAACTATCGGTTTTTTGGTTAAAGAGGTAATTTACTCATAAACGGGTCGTTTTGATATTAAGAAACTGCCATTTTGGTCTTAAGAAATTGTTATTTTTACCCCCATGAAAAGATTCCTCTCTACTATTTTATTAGCTGCAACCCTTGTAGGATGCAAAAGTTCCAAAATAGGATCAACTGCTAATGTCCAGCTACGTTTTCTTGATGACCATGTCATTGCTGAAGATCTTGAAATAAACGGAAATAAGGTGGGAGGTCTTTCGGGGATAGATCATCACGACGGCACCTATTACCTGGTGAGTGACCAGCCTTCAAATCCGCGGTTATACAAAGCTAATATCGTACTGGAAGGAGAACAAATCGATACTGTGATCATTTCCGAAGAAATACGGGTAAACATTACTAATGAAGCTTTAAAGGAGCAGCACCTGGACCTCGAAGGGATCATATACATTCCTGAAACCCAATCTTTCGTTTTGAGCAGTGAAGGCTCCATTAACAACGATAAGGACCCCATGATCTTCTCCATTTCCGGATCAGGAGAACATCTGGAATCTTTTCCCATTCCGGAGAACTTTGCGGCAGCAAGTGAAAGAAAACCGCGCAACAACGGAACTTTTGAAGGACTGGCCAGATCTTTTGACCAAAAAGGCATCTGGATGGCTATGGAACTACCTCTCAAAACCGACGGACCCAAACCTAAGTTGATCAGAACGAAATCACCGGTAAGAATCACTTACTTTGACCTGCAAAAAAAGGAAGCTACCCACCAGTTCCCTTACCGCCTGGAGCCCATTGCAAAGATCCCCTGGTTGTATTTCGCCGTAAATGGCGTCACTGACCTGCTGGAATATGCCCCCAATAAATTCCTGATCCTGGAAAGAGGGTTTGCCGCCGGCCATGGCAGCAATGGAAATACCGTGAGAATCTTTGATGTTGATGCCAGCCTGGGCACCAATACCCTTGACCGAAATAATCTGACTGTTTCATTTTATAATCCGGCGAAAAAGGAGTTGGTTTTTGATTTTAAATGGGCCAAAAAATACCTGAGCGAAGAGATCATTGACAATATTGAAGGAATAACTTTTGGCCCGGTGCTGCCAAATGGTAACCGCAGTATTCTTCTTATTTCAGATAACAATTTCAATTCCATGGGAAGACAACTCAATCAGGTGATCCTTATGGAATTCATTCAAAAAAAGTAATAAATGACAGCTTTCCTTATTTTTGTTCTATGCCTGTTCCCTTTGGAAAATTCAGAAGGAGAAAAAAAGACAGCCTCAAACGATATTCAACAATCTGAAATGACGACCTATTATTTCATACGGCACGCAGAAAAGGATGAGAGTGATCCTTCCAACAAAGACCCGCAATTGACCCAGACCGGAAAAGAAAGAGCCGCGAAGTGGGCAGAGATCTTTAAAGAAGTGGACTTCGACCTTATCTATTCATCAGATTTTGCAAGGACCAGGGAAACGGCCGGAATCATCGCAGAGACACAGCAAAAGATGGTAAACTTCTACGACCCAAAAAACATGCTCGATAAGGATTTTCAGTCTAAGACAGGAGGCAAGACCGTCCTTATAGTGGGGCACAGCAACACCAATCCCAGATTTGTAAACCAGATACTGGAAGAAAACAGGTATTCAGACATTTCAGAAGAAGAAAGCGGCAGCCTGTTCATTGTAACGGTCGCGCCAGAAGGCACAAAGAGTTGCCAGCTGCTTTACATCAACTAGAACCTATTGAAGCTTTACCTTAATGTTCTCATTTTTGATCTCAGAAACCTTGGTTAGCTTTCCGGCTTCATACAGTTCATCAAGATTTTCAAGGGGGGTATCAAGATCATCTGTCTTATAATTGTCATAATCGACAAATCTCAAGCCTTCAATGACCCGCGGGTTTGTTGCCACCCGAAAACGAATTCCGCCGTCATTGACATAAAATCTGTAGGCCATATAATCTATGGTAAATTTCTCTTTTTCGATCCAGTACATATATACATCTTCATGATCTGTTCCCCCACCCTCCTGGTTAAAGGTCACCCTTATCTCATAATAATGTTTACCGTCTATCTCGTCTTCACCTAAAAGCTCCTTATTCACAGCCGGGCCATCAAGTCCATAGGGTAACTGCACGAAATAGTGAACAGAATTTACACTTTCAGAATACACTGTGGCGAGGGAGTCTGAGAGTTCCACTTCGCGACCTTCCCTGTGGCGTGTAAAACCATCATTGGTCAAAACATCTTTAAACTTCCCGAGGGAATCTTTCATGGTGCGGGTAAATACGAAAAGACCGTCCTCCCGTTTACTGGTATAATGATTCTTTCTAAAGTCGAATTCGATGATAGACCTGTTGTATTTTTCCCCTCCTGCTTCTGCAATGGCTTTGTCAATGATACGGTCTGCAGTAAGTTCTTCCTCATTTGACTGGCAGGAGATCATCAGGATAAACAATAGTAAAAGGCTTAATTTTTTCATGGTATGGATTTAATCGGCGTAAAAATACACATTTCCTGCACCTTTGAAAATGAGGAAGAACATTAAGAATTCCCTAAAACCCCACTTTATTGCAGAAAGCTTTTTACTTTTGTGCTCTATGAAGAGCAATATCAATATTAAGAACCGAAAAGCGAAATTCGAGTATGAGATCCTGGACACTTATATCGCCGGGATCAAACTGGCAGGAACCGAGATAAAATCCATCAGGGAAGGTAAGGCCTCTATTGCTGAAAGTTTTTGTGAGTTCTCAAATAGTGAGTTGTTCGTCATCAATATGACCGTACAGGAGTATTCTCATGCTACATACTTCAATCACGACCCGAAGCATGCCCGCAAACTTCTTCTCAACCGAAAAGAGCTCAGGAAGCTTGAAAAGGAAGTAAAAAATTCAGGGAACACCATTGTCCCGCTACGCTTGTTTATCAATGACCGCGGCCTTGCCAAGATGCAAATCGCACTGGCAAAGGGTAAAAAACTTTATGATAAGAGGGAAACCATTAGGGACCGGGAAAGTAAACGCCGACTTGACCGTATCAAAAAGGAATATAAATAATCAATAAGGTGCTTTTTCTCTTTTTCCAGACAACTTCCGGCATTGTTTATTGAGACCGATTTAGTTCTTATCCTCCAGTAAAGGCACGAACCTGAATTCCCCAAATTCAGTTTTCTGAAATTCGTTTTTAGATTTCCTTTCAAACAGGGTCATCACCTGGGAATCCTTGCCTACCGGAATCACCATTCTGCCGCCAACCTTCAGCTGGCTCAATAAAGGACGGGGAACAAAAGGTGCTCCCGCGGTAACGATGATACGGTCAAAAGGAGCATATTCCGGCAGACCTTTATAGCCATCACCAAATCCAAGATAGCGTGGTCGATATCCTAATTTTGAGAGGAAAAGCTTTGTCTTTTTAAAAAGTTCCTGTTGTCTTTCTATACTATATACCCTTGCTCCCAGTTCACAGAGAACAGCCGTTTGATAACCGCTTCCTGTACCTATCTCCAGGACCAGATCACCTTTGGAAACCTGTAACACTTCGCTTTGGAAGGCTACGGTATAAGGTTGGGAGATGGTTTGATCTGCCGCAATGGGAAAAGCCTTGTCCTGGTAGGCGTGATCTTCAAAACTGCTGTCCATGAACAAATGGCGCGGAATGGTTCGAATGGCCTCCAGAACTTTCTCGTCCTGAATACCTTTTTCGGCCACCAGTCTTGCCAGCTGTAGTCTCTTTCCCTGATGTTTGATGGTATCCTTTCGCACTGTAGTCAATAATGAGGGTCAAAATTACATAAAGATTACCGCATGATAAAGAAAAAACAGGATCTCTCGGGGTATTAGTTTTGAATTGGCATTGGCTTTAGGTAAAGAAATATTATTTTTGTTTAAAATGGGAAAATTATGCTCAAAGCTGGCGTATTAGGCGCAGGACATCTTGGAAAGATCCATCTTCGCCTGTTACAGGAATCTGAAAAATATGAACTGGTAGGTTTTTATGATATAGATGAAAGTAGCGGCCGTAAGGTAGAAGAAGAATTTGGCTACAAATATTTCAAGGACCTGGATGAGCTAATAGCCGCAGTAGACGTAGTAGATGTTGTCACTCCCACTCTTTCCCATTATGACACAGGAAAAAAAGCCATTACGGCAGGGAAACATCTTTTCATTGAAAAACCCATCACAAATACCGTAGAGGAAGCCGAAGCCCTTGTGGCTTTAGCAAAAGAACACAAGGTTAAAGGCCAGGTTGGCCATGTGGAAAGGTTCAATCCTGCTTTTATGGCTGTGACGTCCAAGATCGATAACCCTATGTTCATTGAATGTCATCGCCTGGCGGAATTCAACCCGCGTGGAACAGATGTTCCGGTAGTGCTTGATCTTATGATCCATGACATTGATGCCATTTTGAGCGTTGTAAATTCCGAAGTAAAGAATATAAGTGCCAGCGGAGTATCTGTCATAAGTGAAACCCCTGATATTGCCAACGCCCGAATTGAATTCGAGAACGGGTGTGTGGCAAATCTCACCGCCAGCAGGATATCTTTAAAGAATATGCGGAAAACCCGTTTTTTTCAAAGGGATGCATACATCTCTGTAGATTTCCTGGAGAAGAAATGCGAAGTGGTAAAAATGAAGGACGCACCACAGGAGCCGGGAGATTTTGATATGATCCTTCAAAATGCCGAAGGCATTAAAAAACAAATTTACTTCGATAATCCACAGGTAAACACGAACAACGCGATCAAGGATGAACTGGAATCTTTCGCTGATGCGATCGAGAACGATACAACCCCGGTGGTAAGTCTTGAACAGGGAACAAAAGCCCTGCGCGTTGCAAAACAGATCATTAATTCATTTTAACCAGTCAACATATGAAAAACATAGCAGTTATTGGAGCAGGAACCATGGGGAATGGAATAGCCCATACCTTTGCCCAATTCGGATATAAAACCCACCTCATAGACATTTCAGAAAAATCCCTTGAAAAAGGGATGAAGACCATCGAAAATAATCTTGATCGCATGGTTTCAAAAGAAAAGATCACTGAAGAGAACAAAAAAACCACCCTTTCCAATATCACGACTTTTACCAAACTTTCTGAGGGTGTAAAAGGAACTGATCTTGTTGTGGAAGCTGCTACAGAGAACGTGGAACTTAAACTTTCTATTTTTGAGCAACTGGATGAGTTCTGTGCGGCAGATACTATCCTGGCATCGAATACTTCTTCCATCTCAATTACAAAGATCGCTGCTGTAGTGTCAAACCCCGAGCGGGTCATAGGAATGCATTTCATGAACCCAGTTCCGGTGATGAAACTGGTGGAGATCATCAGGGGTTATAACACCAGCGATGAGATCACCCGTTCAATCATGGATCTTTCCAAAAAACTGAACAAGGTACCTGTAGAAGTAAATGATTACCCGGGCTTTGTTGCCAACCGCATCCTTATGCCAATGATCAATGAATCTATTGAAACGCTTTACAACGGCGTAGCCGGGGTTCAGGAAATTGACACGGTAATGAAACTGGGAATGGCCCACCCTATGGGTCCATTACAACTGGCAGATTTTATTGGCCTGGATGTATGTCTTTCCATCCTGGAAGTCATGTACAGCGGATTCAAAAATCCGAAGTATGCCCCTTGTCCTTTACTGGTGAATATGGTACAGGCAGGTAAACTTGGAGCGAAATCGGGTGAAGGATTCTATGACTATTCAGAGAACAGGAAAGCCGAAATTGTATCGAAACAATTTTCTGCCAAATAATCTTAATCCGGTAAAATAATAATTTGGCTAAAATAATTCCTTTCAGGGCGGTGCGGCCTTCCCGGGATAAGGTTGGTCTGGTAGCATCCAGGCCCTATCAGGATTATTCGGTAGAAGAACTCCGGTTTCAACTGGAGCATAATCCGTTTTCCTTTCTGCACATCATCAACCCGGGATATAAATTTCAGAAAGAGATCTCGGGCCCAAAGCGCTTTCAGCTGGTGAAGAACCGGTATCTGGAATTCAGGGAAGAGGGGATCTTTATACAGGATGAAATGCCCTCCTACTACATCTACAAAACCATTTCCCGAAACCAGGTCTATTGCGGGATCATCGCTGCCACCTGTGTAGATGACTATGAGAACAATGTGATCAAACGGCACGAAGACACTATTTCGCACCGTGAACAGTTGTTCAAGGACTACCTGCATACCGTAGGATTCAATACTGAACCGGTACTCCTCACCTACCCGGACAGCGAGATCATTAACGAAATCTCTAACGAGGTACGATCTCAAAGACCCGAATATGAATTCTCCTCCCTGAACAGAGACACCCATTATCTTTGGGTGGTAAACGAGCCTTTGCTGACTGAAAAGATCAGGAAAGAGTTTGAAAAGATGCCTGCCATCTATATTGCAGACGGCCATCACAGGAGTGCATCTTCATGGCTTCTGGCCAAAGAATCAAAGGAGCAAAACCCAGATCATACCGGGGAAGAACCGTACAACTACTTCCTGAGCTACCTCATTGCAGAGAGTAACCTGAGGCTATATGAGTTCAACAGGCTGGTAACAGATTTGAACGGCCTTAGTAAAAAGGAATTTCTCATGCAGCTCGATGAATGGTTCAGGATCGAGAACCGTGGTACCGAGCTTTATAAACCCTCCAAAAAACATCATTTTTCAATGTATCTGGATGGAGAATTCTATTCCCTCTATCTTCGGAAGACGAATTATGAGTTCACAGATTCCCTGAGTGCCCTTGACCCATACATCCTGTTTGTAAAGGTATTGAGGCCTCTTTTAGGGATCGAGGACCCCAGAAATGATCTCAGAATTTCTTATCTTCCGGGGAGAAGCGAGTCATTTGAAGTAAAGAAAGCAGTAGATGAAGGTGCTTTCGCGGTTGGCTTCGGAATGCTTCCGTTGACCATAGAAGAAGTGAAGCAAATTGCAGATGAAGGTTTAACTATGCCCCCAAAAAGCACATTCATAGAACCAAAACTCCGCAGCGGAATGACCATTTATGAATTCTAAACCTTCCGCAGAAATTTTTTAAGAAAATGAGCATTTCAGAAAATATAAAGAAGATAAAGCAGGAAATACCTTCGGAAGTTAAGCTGGTGGCTATTTCCAAGACCAAACCTGAAGAAGATATCCTGGAAGCCTATAATGCCGGCCATAGAATATTTGGGGAGAACAAGATCCAGGAGATGACCGATAAGTGGGAAAAACTGCCCGAAGATATTGAATGGCACATGGTGGGGCATGTACAACGAAACAAGGTGAAATACATGGCTCCCTTTGTGAAGCTGATACATGCGGTTGACAGCCTCAAACTTTTAAAGGAAATAGATAAACAGGCTGCCAAAAATGACCGAAGCATAGATTGTCTGCTTCAGATCAAAATTGCTGAAGAAGACACTAAATTTGGAATAACTGTTGCTGAGGCTAAAGATATCCTCAACTCAGAAAAATTCAGGGAATTGACTCATGTTAAAGTAGTTGGATTAATGGGGATGGCCACTTTAACAGATAATGAGCAGCAGATACGTCAGGAATTCAGCTTTTTAAAGAGTACTTTTGACGAGTTAAGTAAGGAACACCCAAACCTTAGCACACTTTCTATGGGAATGAGCGGGGATTACAGGATCGCGATAGAATGCGGCAGTAATATGATAAGGGTTGGAAGTTCCATTTTTGGAGAAAGAAATTATAATTAAAATTAGAGAGAAGCACTTTTGTACGCAATTTTAGACATAGAAACTACCGGCGGGAAGTATAATGAAGAGGGAATAACAGAAATTGCTGTCTATAAGTTTGACGGACAAAAAGTGGTTGATCAATTCATAAGCCTTGTAAACCCGGAAATACCTATCCAACCTTTTGTGGTGGGCCTAACGGGGATTAACAATGAGATGCTGCGCAATGCTCCTAAATTCTACGAGGTGGCCAAAAGAGTGGTTGAGATCACTGAAGGTACTATCCTTGTAGCCCATAATGCAAAATTTGATTACCGCATTCTTCGCACCGAATTCCAGCGTCTTGGCTTTGAATTTGACCGGCAAAGCCTTTGTACGGTGGAGCTCTCCAAAAAACTGATTCCCGGGCAACAAAGTTATAGTTTAGGTAAACTGGTGCGGGCTTTAGGTATTCCCTTAAGTGACCGGCATCGTGCCAGCGGTGACGCACAGGCAACCGTAAAGTTGTTCAAAATGCTACTGGCAAAGGATAGTGAAAAAGAGATCCTCAAAAGCTCTGTCCGCAATTCTCCAAGGATCCAAATGGACACAAAACTCGTGCAGTTACTGGAGAACCTGCCGTCTATCACAGGGGTTTACTACCTGCACAACACTGAAGGTGAGATCATTTACATTGGGAAGAGCAGGAACATAAGAAAACGGGTGAATCAACATTTTACCAGTGAGAACCGGAAATCTGTTGAGATACAAAAAGAAGTTATCTCTATTAGCTATGAAGCCACGGGAAATGAACTCAATGCGCTGCTTAAAGAGAATGAAGAAATAAAACGAAACAAACCGAAATTCAATAAGGCCCTTTCCAAAACCATTTTCTCCTATGCCCTCTATCAATTCAAAGACGAGCAAGGATATATTCATTTGAAGGTTGGAAAGGCAGATGGAAGAAAAAAGAGCATAACCACTTTCACCAACCTGCAACAGGCAAAAGCAATCCTTAATTCAATCATTGAGGATTTTAATTTGTGCCAGCGCCTTACGGGAGTACACCCGGGTAACGGGAATTGCTTTAATTACAGCATAAAAAAGTGTAAGGGTGCCTGCGTAGGCCTTGAACCGGTTGAGGATTATAACACCCGTGTACAGGAAGTGCTGGATAAATACAGTTATGAAAGGCAGAATATGCTTGTGATTGATCGCGGCCGCGATCTTGATGAAAAGAGCGCGCTGTTGGTTGAAGAAGGAAAGTTCAAAGGTATTGGGTATTTTAACCTGAATTACCAATTGAACAACATGGAGATCATAAAGTCAATTATCACCCCCATGAAGAGTGACAGGGATGCCCAGCATATCATTCAAAATTACCTTCGGAAAAACAACAGATTAAAGATCATTCATTTAAACGCTTATGATTAAATTTCTACTCCTCCCATTCTTACTAATCTTTTCAGCAGCATTTTCTCAACAATCGTTCAACACGAGTAATAGCAACGTTGCTTTAAAGGAGTTATTAGCCACCTCTTACGAGAAAGACACCACTGCCAACGCATTTTTCATCTTTGAAGATGGTTACAGCCGTTTCGAATCTGAGGGTGATTATGACCTGCTCACAAATTATACTGCAAAGATCAAGGTCCTCAATAAAGAAGGTTTTGACCAGGCAAATATTTCTATACGACTTTTTAAAGGTGAGACCGGAAAAGAAAAGATCAGCGAACTTAAGGCGATCACTTACTACCTGGAGGACGGCGTAATAAAAGAGCACCACCTCTCCCCCGATAAGGTCTATACTGAAGAAAATGAAAAATACGACCTGGTAAAATTCACGTTTCCCTCGGTTACGCCCGGTGCAATACTGGTCTATTCCTACCAGAAAGCTTCCCCCTTCATATTCAATTTTGAGCCCTGGTGGTTCCAGGCAGATGTGCCAAAGGTTTACAGCAGGTATCTGGCAGAAATTCCCGGGAATTTTAAGTACCATATCAGGATGGTGGGTGACCTGAAGCTGCATTCAGAAAAGAACGATATTAAAAGAAGATGTTTTTCAGTACGGGGAGTAGCAGCCATGGCAGATTGTGCCCGGTCTGAATACGTGATGACAGATATTCCTGCCTTTAAGGAAGAAAAATATTTAACATCCAGATACAACTACATATCACGGCTGGAATATGAACTCAACGAGATGGTGAGAACAGACGGCCACAAAAGGAAATACACCAAGACCTGGGATGATGTCGATAAGGAGTTCAAGACAGATAATGACCTTGGCAAACAGTTACGAAAGACAAAATGGGTACGTGGAGTCCTGCCGGAGAATATAAGCAGTATGCCTAATAACCTGGAAAAGGCGGAGAAAATATTTGATTTTGTAAAGGATAACTACAGGTGGGACGGGAAATTCCTTCAAAACGTTGACGTGAATATCAAGGACCTGCTGGAAGAAAAGACAGGGAATGTATCTGCCATGAATATCCTTTTGCACAACCTTTACGAGGAAGAAGGTTTTGAAGTGCTCCCCGTGCTTAGTTCGACCCGTTCCAATGGAATGCCTACCAAGCTATACCCGGTTCTTTCTGAATTCAATTACCTCATGGTACAACTGGATCTTGAAGGGAAAAAATATTTTCTGGATGCCACCGAGAAAAACACCTATTTTGGACTACCGCCTTTCAGAGCCCTCAACCGTTACGGACGTTTACTCGATTTTTCCAATGGCAGTTCCTGGGTAGACCTCGAACCGGAAGGGTTTTCCTCGGTCTCCATGCGTGATTCCATTAAGCTAAACACAGATGGGACCGCTATCGGTGTTTCAAATCATGTTTTTTCGGGTTACAATGCTCTTTCGGTTAAGAACAGGCTGGATGACCTTAAACAGGAGGATATCTTTAATGACCTTACCAATCCCAACAGCCATACCAGGAGTCTTTCGGCTACACCCAATGTTGAAAATAATCCGGTTGAGATCAACTTCAACCTCCACAACGGCAGTCAGAAGATCAACGACCTTATCTACCTGAATCCCTTCAGCTTTAAATTCTATGATGAAAATCCGTTCAAAATGAGGGAAAGGACCTATCCCATTGATTTTGGATATAAGCATGCCTACACCTATAATATCCACCTGGAGATCCCGGAAGATCATGAATTCGTGGAGCTACCGGAGAATAAGATCCTTAAGTTGCCCGATAACGGAGGGACCTTATATTTCATGACCCAACAGGTTGATGAACGAACGGTGAATATTCATTGCAGGGTATCTTTTCCTATTACGCTTTATTCCTCCGGATTTTACCCGTACCTCCAGCAATTCTTTACCGAGATGCTGGACATCCAGGAAAAGTCAATAATTTTGGTGAGACAAAAAGTATAGGTCATGACGAAGGTTCACTCATTGCAGCCGTTAAGAAAACAAGCGTTTTTATACTAGATCAGGTTAAAAATCCTATTTTTACTTTAAAATACCCTTAGTGCCCGAACCATCAGCAAAACCCTGGAAAGATAAACTTCATGAGGTCATCTATGAAGCAGATACGACTGCAGGAAAGTTTTTTGATGTAGTATTATTGTTCGTGATCGTACTGAGTATTATAATTGTGATGCTCGAAAGCGTGAAGGATATAAACGCAGAGTATTTTCACATTTTCTATGTCACAGAGTGGGTGATCACGATTATCTTCTCAATAGAATACATTCTTAGGATCATTTCTATTAAAAACCCGAAAAGTTATATTTTCAGTTTTTATGGAATAATAGATTTTGTCTCTACAATCCCTACTTATCTTACGTTGTTCTTTGGTGGATACAACGTTCTTTTAGCGGTAAGGGCCCTGAGGTTATTAAGGGTCTTCAGGATATTGAAGATCACCAGATACCTGGGGGAAGCCGACAAACTTGCGGTAGCACTCAGGCACAGCAGACCCAAGATCTTTGTTTTTCTTTTTGCGGTTTTCATTATTACCATAATTGCAGGCACAATAATGCATTTGGTGGAAGGTGAAGCAGGGGGTTTTGACAATATACCTTTAAGTATTTATTGGTGTATCGTAACTTTGACCACTGTTGGGTTTGGCGATATCGCACCAATTACCCCCTTAGGAAGGTTCATTGCTTCCTTTATCATGATAACCGGTTATGGTATCATTGCCGTTCCTACCGGTATAGTAAGTGCTGAATATTCAAGAGCAGGTGAAAAACAACCACAGTTGAATACCCAGGTGTGTCCTCACTGTAACGAGAGTAAACATCTGGATGGTTCAGAGTTCTGCCATAACTGCGGAAATAAACTCAATGAGTAAAAAGCAGCTTATCTGCATAGTGGGTCCTACAGCCATTGGAAAAACCTCCCTGAGCATCAGGCTTGCGTCGCATTTCAAAACCGGGATCATCTCGGCAGATTCCCGGCAGTTCTTCAGGGAGATGAGCATTGGCACCGCGGCTCCCACTGCGGAAGAACTGGCAGCTGCCCCACATCATTTTATTCACCACAGATCTATCGAAGAAGATTATTCTGTGGGCGATTTTGAACGGGACTCTATAGAAAAGCTTCAGGGACTTTTTAAATCGCATGACAGGGTCATTCTTGTTGGTGGGAGCGGATTGTACCTAGATGCGATCACAAAGGGACTGGATCATTTTCCGGAAGTAGATCCGGCAATCCGCGAATCCCTGAATGAACGCCTGGAAAAAACAGGAATCGGAAGCCTTCAGGAGGAGTTAAAAACCAGGGATCCTGAATATTTTTCCGCAGTAGACCAACAGAATCCCCACAGGTTGATAAGAGCTCTGGAGATTTGTATCGGTACAGGTAAGCCCTATTCTTCTTTCCGAAAAGAAAACTTCTCCAAAAGGTTTTTTGAGTCTGTGTTTATTGGTCTCACCGCACCGAGAGAAGTCGTATATGACCGAATCAATCAAAGGGTGGATAAAATGATGGAAGAAGGCCTTTTAGAGGAAGCCAAACAACTGTATCCTCACCGGGAGCTTAATTCCCTCAATACGGTAGGCTATAAAGAACTTTTCAGGTACCTTGAGGAAGCTATCACCCTTGAACAGGCTATTGATGAGATCAAAAAGAACACCCGCAGGTTTGCAAAAAGGCAATTCACCTGGTTCAAAAAAAATGAGCAAATAAAGTGGTTTGATTATACCACTCCTGCTGAAGAGATCATTACTTACCTCGAAAACCAAAAGGATCAATCCTCATAGTTAATGATTGCCCGGCGCAGGTACTCCCCTTCTGTAGTGTATAATTTAATGGTGTACACCCCGCTTTGATAAGGTCTAAGGTCCAAACTGTAAATATAAAAGACATTCAGTACGTCCTCATATTCCTTTGTAAAAAGGTAACGACTTCTCATATCAAATACCTCCGCTTTTCTAATCATAAGGTTAGGTGATGTTTTGAAATAAACCATTCCGTTACCGGGGTTTGGGTAAAGGATCACAAAAGTATCTTCCTCCGGAGGTTCCACAGGACCTACCAAACAACTGTTGAGAGGATCTGTGACCACGATCGTAATTTCGCAGGAATCTTCTTCCTCAGGGGTCTTATAATTCAAGATCACTTTGTGCTCCCCCAGATCTGCACAGGTAAACTCTTCCCTGCTTACCGTAAATTCCACACTGCCCGTTCCCCCGCTGAACAGTTCCCGCGGATCAAGGGTTGCTCTTCCATTCTCGTCGAGGGGAAGGGTGTATTGGGAAACACAAACGATGGGTGATGAATTTCCCCCACCGTTCCCAGTGGTTGTTACCGTGATAGTAACTGTAACTTCGTTAGAATAATCCTCACCATCATAAGCGACATAAGTAAATTTATCTTCTCCGGTAAAACCTGCATCAGGTTCATAAACAAAGGAACCATCTGCATTTAATGTGAGTGTTCCATTGGAAACACCCCCTCTCGGTTCCAAAGTCAAAGCGTCGCCGTCAGAATCTTTGTCATTCGCTAAAACTCCATCTGTTTTAGAAACTGAAAGTGTTACATTTTCCTGTGTAGTATAGAAATCATCGGGCTCAGCTTCAGGTGCCGTGTTTTGGGGTGGTGCAGCAGTTACCGTGATAGTAACTGTAACTTCGTTAGAATAATCCTCACCATCATAAGCGACATAAGTAAATTCATCTTCTCCGGTAAAACCTGCATCAGGTTCATAAACAAAGGAACCATCTGCATTTAATGTCAGTGTTCCATTGGAAACACCCCCTCTCGGTTCCACAGTCAAAGCGTCGCCGTCAGAATCTTTGTCATTCGCTAAAACTCCATCTGTTTTAGAAACTGAAAGTGTTACATTTTCTTNTAACTGTAACTTCGTTAGAATAATCCTCACCATCATAAGCGACATAAGTAAATTTATCTTCTCCGGTAAAACCTGCATCAGGTTCATAAACAAAAGAACCATCTGCATTTAATGTGAGTGTTCCATTGGAAACACCCCCTCTCGGTTCCACAGTCAAAACGTCGCCATCAGCATCTTTGTCATTCGCTAAAACTCCATCTGTTTTAGAAACTGAAAGTGTTACATTTTCCTGTGTAGTATAGAAATCATCGGGCTCAGCTTCAGGTGCCGTG
>NZ_JBHULT010000002.1:0-6727 GCF_042684505.1 Salinimicrobium flavum | reverse complement strand
TGCAGGACTCGGAGTCGCAGTAATGGTGGCTGGTAGATCAGCCGAACATACAACTGGACTATTTACAGAAACTGTAGGATTCTGGTTGATCGTTAAAGTACCACTAGCTGTTTCAGATGGACAGTCAATTATTCCTCCTAGTGATTTATAAGTTATAATTACACTATATGTTCCAGCTGTACTTGCATTAAAACTTGCCACGTTACCAGGATCACTTACTCCCATTGGTACAGTCCAACTATAATTATAATCTCCCACTGAACCACTTTCGGGTGTAGCAGTAATTGTCGCAGGAAGATCAGATGAACATACTACAGGACTATTAACTTCCACGCTAGGTTTAACATCAAACTGTCCTGAAGCAAAATCATCTAATGAAGCTTCAAGTGTTTGGGAAGATCTACCTTCTACCATAAACTGGCTAAAACAAAATGATGATCCCTCGGGAAGTTCATTAAGATCTACATAGCCTTCAAAAAAATTGTTTGAATCGTAGGTCAAAGTAGGAAACAACCAACCCTCCGGTACCTCTTCACCACCAGCGTTTTGCTTAGCAAAACCTATTCCTGATTGGGTAACATCTATCAAGTTAGAAGGCTTTTTATCAGTTCCCCCTACCCACTGATACACCAATAAATTAGGAGTACTACCACCCCCCGTAAAGTTTATTAAGACTAACAGATCTCCAATTGCGTGTTCCGGTGCAAACGAACCGTCCGGTTGTGGACTTGTATTATTGAGATAGAACCAGAATCCAATTTGAGAATCTCCATTGTTTGAAGTTTTATCACCTGCAAACTTTAAATAACCATTTTCGATAAAAGCCGCCGCATTAGCAATATCGTTTTTTGCCTTTGTTTGTCCATCTGCCCAATTTAAACTTGATGCTTCAAAATAATCCTTTGAGCCTTGAGTAAATTGATCATCTAAGACCCCTCCGCCGAAAGGATCAGGTGTATGAGAGTATGTTGGCGCAGTAGTTGTAGCGTTGTGAAGTGCATCCCAATCATCAGGATCACCATCAATACAAATTTGTGTAGTAGTCGGACATGGAGGAAGTTGAGCATATAAATAATTATTTCCTAAAATAAACACGAACAAGAAATAAAACATCACATTTTTCCACGTCTTCGTTTCTGATTCTTGCGGAGCTTTCGGAATTTTTTTTCCTTTTCCTGAAAAGGCTCCAATCGTAAAATCTTTCATAATTAATAGTGTTTTGGTTAATAAATACTAACCAGAACAAAAGAGAGTAACTTCAAGAGGAGAGACCAGGGCGATCATCCTGCCATAAGCAGTTCACAAAAAATTCAAAAGGGGAAATAACTTTTTCTTTGAGGAGGATCGGAAAAAGGAAGAACAACAACAGGCCGGGGAAGCCTTGAATAGGTGGGGAAAGATCTTCACCGGGAGAACTGGTAAGCAGTGGTGAATCTCATCCTGAATTTACATAAAATTCTAACAATCAGGAACATGTGTTTGTTAAAATTTAATATTATTTTATCCAAAATTACCTGTTTCGGGATATTTTGTCCGGTTTAGTTAAAAAAAACAAAAGCAGCCGTTTCCGGCTGCTTTCTTTTTTAGGTTAATTAAGTTTATTGTTTTCCGGAAACTACATTCTTGGTATAGGTACCTTTATTTGTAGTTACCTTAATGATATACATCTGTTCTCCACGTACGAAGTCGGCATTAAGTGTAGTCACTTTACCAAATCCGGCGTTAGATTCTTTGTGAGATTTCACAAGGTTTCCTCTCAGGTCAAATATCTGAATATGGGCTTCTGACTCATAGTCAAATTCATACCTGATGTTCAAGACATCCTTAAATGGAACCGGAGAAACACTAATACCTGCTGAGGCATCCACTGAGGAAGCCGGAGTTGACTCGCAACTATCAGAAGGCGCGGTAGTAGCGCTACTTCCAAACATTGGACACTCATAAGCGTTATTGATCATATCCAGTTCATCTGCTAATTGACCGGCATAACCTCCCACAAAGGCATTATACACATCCTCAACCAAATCACCTGAATATGGATAACTTATGTCTCCATGACACTCATTCAACAAGGCCGCTACTGACTGACGGGCAAGGTTGTAAATTCCTCCACCTCCTAAATTAAGCGCTTCTAACAGCGTTAGATCTGCATCATCAGGATTTCCGGAATAAACTGAGAAGTCGATTCCGAAGACCTCACTATACAAGGTACAGGTAGACCAACAAGCCCAACGGTCAGTATGGTTTTTCCAGTAACCAAGGGTACAAGCCTCCTGATCACAGATCTCCACTGTTACTGTAGTTGTACAAGTGGAAGTACAGCCATCTGCACTTGTCACCATCACTGTGAAGATCTCTCCATTTACTGCGCCACTGGCAGTTGGATTTTGAAGAGTATTGTTATCAAAAGTTGCTGCACCATCACTACTCCATAACCAGCTAACTGCATCTCCTCCGGTTTCGTAAAGCATAACATCGTCTCCCATACAAACAGGACCGCTGTTGGATGCTATACAATTTGGATCTTCGTAAACAGTGAGTGTTCCGGAATCCTCTCCGTAACATCCAGTGATATCATTGGTCACTACTACTTTGTATACTCCTCCGTTCTGACTTAGACTTAATTCCGGTATATTATAGGAATAGCTGGTAGCTCCATCAATCATAACATCATCCAGGTACCACTGGTAACTGAAATCTGCTCCAAGGTCTGGTGTACTGAAAGTAACGGGATCTCCTTCACATTCAGCCTCATTATCAACCACAGGAACAGGGTTAGGATTCACTGTAAGTGTGCCGGAATCTTCTCCGTAACAACCGGTGGCATCATTAGTAACCACAACCTTATACACATCACCATCCTCACCAAGAGTCAAGGCGCCTGTAGTAAAACTGTTAGCGGTAGCTCCGTCAATCAGCACATCATTCAAATACCATTCATAACTAAAACCTGCTCCAAGGTCAGGAGTGCTGAAAGTAGCTGTATCACCTTCACATTCAGCCTCGTCATCAACCACAGGAACCGGATTTGGATCCACTGTAAGCGTACCGGAGTCTTCTCCGTAACAAGTTGTTCCATCATTAGTAACGACCACTTTGTATACGTCACCACTATCATCCATAGTCAACGCGGCGGTAGTATAACTGAAGCTGTCAGCTCCCTCAATAATAACATCATTGAGGTACCATTGGTAACTGAATCCTGACCCAAGGTCTGCTGTACTGAAAGTAGCGGTGTCTCCCTCACATTCGGCTTCATCATCAACCACTGGTACAGGATTTTCATATACACTCAAGGTACCTGCATCTTCCCCATAACAGGAAGTAATGTCATTGGTTACGATTACTTTATAAACATCACCATCATCGGCAAGAGTTAAGGCAGCGGTTGTATAACTGAAACCGGTGGCTCCCTCAATAATACCATCATTCAAATACCACTGATAACTGAAATCTGCGCCGAGATCTGCGGTGCTAAAGGTGGCGGTATCCCCTTCACAAGCTGCTTCATCATCGACCACAGGCACCGGATTTGCATTCACGGTCAAAGTACCTGATTCTTCTCCAAAACAGGAAGTTTCATCGTTTGTGACCCTTACTTTGTAAACATCACCATCTTCTTCAAGGGTTAATGCACCTGTAGTATAGGAATAACTGTCAGCCCCGTCAATTAAAACATCATTGAGATACCATTGGTAACTAAAGCCTGTACCAAGGTCTTCTGTACTAAATGTGGCAGTGTCTCCCTCACATTCAGCTTCATCATCAACCATCGGCACAGGATTTGGATTGACCACAACTGTTACCGGTTGGATATCATAACATTGTGCATTCTGGTTGTTGGTACACTTGATGTAATAAGTTCCATCTCCCACAGCAGTAGGATCGGGCACCGCATTTTGGAAGGTAATGTCCAACCAGTAACTTAGGGTACCGTCCTCACAACCTGCTACCTCTATGTCCTCTAGATTAACCGTTCCGGGTTCACAGATTGGATCAGGGTCATCAAAGGAAATTTCGGGAGTTAGATTAATGGAGAGTTGCTCAAGTCTTGGAAAATCCTTAAGTTCAGAAGTGCCTGAAGAACCTGATGTTCTGGTTCTTACAAACATTGTGCTTATACTGCGACAAGGATCATCATTCCCAAAATAATGAGATAAGTTAACCGCACCTTCTGCCCATTGGTTAATCTCATATTGGTATAATCCATTCTCTAATGGTTCAGTGAAATAAACTGGCCAGGGTACTACGGTTTCTTCAGTATTTACGGTTCCGAAAATGGTATTCTCAGGATAATTAGCAAATTCTTTATAAAAATATTCCCCGCCTTCAAACACCCATTCTCTAATGACCACCTTCGCAGCTGCACCTCCCTGTGTAAATTCAACAGTAACCAAAAGATCTCCAAGGGTTCGTCCACCGTCATTTCCTTCAGATTCAAATCCGCCTTCACCTGCTTCTAATCCTGTCCTGATCAATGAATTTTGCAAAAACTCAAAGTCAATATAACTACTTCCATTGGTCACTTGACGATCTGCAGCAAAAATAACCCACAGGTCGTCAGAATTAGTATATGGCACACCTTCAGAATCCAAGAAGGAGTCATCACCATAAGTAAAGTGGACGGCCGCAGTTTGTATCTCATTTTTGTTTGGAGAAGAACCAGCCCCCCAGGTATAGGTTTCAGGATCGTCATCTATTTTATTAGAGCTGGTAAAAATAGTAGGATCGTTATTGGTAATTCCATCTCTATAAAAGAAAGACATTGCCCTATATTCGGGATCGAATAAAAATTCGGGTGTACCCGTGTCAAAATCTTCAGGAGTTAGTGTACTTAGAAACAACCCTGCTGATTCATTAATTGCATCAGATTCCCAATCGCCCGCGGTTTCCGCATAAGCATTACCGTCAATTTCAAATCCTCCGGGAGGAGTAATTACCGGTGCAATTCCCTGGATATTTTCGGCTGTAGTTTTTTGAGCAAAAATATCATTAAATGGAATGAGAAAGAGAATTATTGTCAAAAGCGGAAAGATAATATCATTTTTCCATTTTCCATACCAACTACCCGATCCTGTCGTAACAGGACCCATCGTAAAATCTTTCATAATAATTTAATTTTTGGTTAATAATATTCCATAACCAAAACCGTAGGAAATAGATTGGAGCTGCTATTCCTGCTTACGCAAGACTAAAAAAATCGTGAAAGGGGAAAACCAACTTTTTCCGTAGAGGAAGGAAAAAGGAAACCTTCAAAATGGCAGTGAGCCATTGGGGGAAAACCGGATCCTTAAGGGGGAAGGATTTACTATTTTCCGCTTTGAGGGAAGCGGCAGAAGAACTTCGATATTTTATCCCAAAAATCTTTTCCTGGGCACATATAAATATAATACAATTTATTTAATATCAATCACTTAACCTCCATTTTTTAAATTTGACAGGATTTAAAAATCCATTAAAAAAAGGAAAGAATAATGAGATTTTTACCGATTATAGTGTTCCAGATCATAATTAATATGAATCTGGTGTTAAAGGAGAAAAAGGCCGGTTTTTTGGGAAAAAATAATTTACGTAAGAGTGAAGCTTTCGGAATAAAAAATAAGAAGGTTTCCGGAAAGAAGACCCTCCCCGTCCAGCTTGCTCCTAGAGGGATTTTCCGGATAAAAGCACCCTCCATGAAAAGGAAAAACCAGGACAATCAATTTCAATTAAGCTTATTGCTTAAGGGTTCCCCTCCTACCCGCAGGGAAAGGAGGGGTGGATTCGCCGGAAGGCGGAGACGGGGTGGTCTGTCGTTAGCAGAATGCTCCTGGTATTAGCCGGCACGGATTATAAATCCGCGCCATCGGGGTTCCTGAAGAGAATTTTGGGAAAGAAAACCCTCCCCGATTTGGCTGATTTTTGAAGACAGTTTCCCGAAAGAAGACCCTCTCCGTCCGCCGTAGGGCGGACAGTCGTTTCCAGATTTGAGTTTATGGCATAAAAAAACCCTTCATCAAATTCATGATGAAGGGTTTAAAAGAAAGCCTGCCCGAACGGTACAGGCGGGACTGCCCGAACGTACCATTCGGTACGGGCGGGGCGGCGACATATTAATGACCACCTTTAAACACAAGCACAAAGGGCGCAGGGTTTAAAGATGTGGGATTTAATCCCGAGAGCCCTGGCGACTCGGGACTCTCCAATACAAATTTGTTGCAAACAAAAAAAGACCCTTACATTGCTGTAAGGGTCTTCTAAAAGAAAGCCTGCCCGAAGGGTACGGGCAGGCAGGGGTGTTGACGGTCGTTTCCAGATTTGAGTTTAGGGCATAAAAAAACCCTTCATCAAATTCATGATGAAGGGTTTAAAAGAAAGCCTGCCTGCCGGTAGGCAGGGCGGCGACCCCCGATAGCTATCGGGGCTCCCACAAGATAGCAGTACTCCCGAAGCATCGGGACGCTAACGGGCTTAACCCATTAAATTTTAAACAAAAAAAAAGCCTCAACATTGCTGTTGAGGCTTTAAAAGAAAGGCGGCGACATACTCTCCCACAAGATAGCAGTACCATCTGCGCTAACGGGCTTAACTTCTCTGTTCGGAATGGGAAGAGGTGAGCCCCGTTGCTATAACCACCTTAAGCTGTTAGTATGCAGTGTTCAGTGATCAGTTGGCCGTAAAGCCGTGATTACTTACTAGATGTCATACCTAATAACGTTGACATAGTTGGAAAATAAAAATTAAGAAA
>NZ_JBHULT010000001.1:0-5612 GCF_042684505.1 Salinimicrobium flavum | reverse complement strand
CGGCCATTGCTGGCCGGGAAGTGCACTAAGCTATACGGATTATTAGTATCACTCGGCTATGACATTGCTGCCTTTACACCTGTGACCTATCAACGTGGTAGTCTCCCACGATCCTTAAAAGAAATCTCATCTTGTGGTGGGTTTCGCGCTTATATGCTTTCAGCGCTTATCCCTTCCCGACGTAGCTACCCAGCAGTGCTCCTGGCGGAACAACTGGTACACCAGAGGTCAGTCCAATCCGGTCCTCTCGTACTAGGATCAGATCCACTCAAATTTCTAACGCCCACTGTAGATAGAGACCGAACTGTCTCACGACGTTCTGAACCCAGCTCGCGTGCCACTTTAATGGGCGAACAGCCCAACCCTTGGGACCTTCTCCAGCCCCAGGATGTGACGAGCCGACATCGAGGTGCCAAACCCCCCCGTCGATGTGAGCTCTTGGGGGAGATCAGCCTGTTATCCCCGGAGTACCTTTTATCCTTTGAGCGATGGCCCTTCCATGCGGAACCACCGGATCACTATGCTCTACTTTCGTACCTGATCGACCTGTATGTCTCTCAGTCAAGCTCCCTTATGCCATTGCACTCTACGCACGGTTACCAAGCGTGCTGAGGGAACCTTTAGAAGCCTCCGTTACTCTTTTGGAGGCGACCACCCCAGTCAAACTACCCACCAAGCACTGTCTCCCAACTGGGTTGGGATTAGGCTTCAAACAAGTAAAGGGTGGTATTTCAACAATGACTCCACGACGCCTGGCGACGCCGCTTCAATGTCTCCCACCTATCCTACACATCACTTGTCCAAAGTCAATACTAAGCTATAGTAAAGGTTCACGGGGTCTTTTCGTCCCACAGCGGGTAATCGGCATCTTCACCGATACTACAATTTCACCGAGCTCATGGCTGAGACAGTGTCCAGATCGTTGCACCATTCGTGCAGGTCGGAACTTACCCGACAAGGAATTTCGCTACCTTAGGACCGTTATAGTTACGGCCGCCGTTTACTGGGGCTTCAATTCAATGCTTCTCCCCGAAGGGATGACATCTCCTCTTAACCTTCCAGCACCGGGCAGGTGTCAGGCCCTATACATCATCTTTCGATTTAGCAGAGCCCTGTGTTTTTGATAAACAGTCGCCTGGACCTCTTCACTGCGGCCCCGATTGCTCGGGGCGACCTTTCTCCCGAAGTTACAGGTCTATTTTGCCTAGTTCCTTAGCCATGAATCTCTCGAGCACCTTAGAATTCTCATCCCAACTACCTGTGTCGGTTTGCGGTACGGGCCGCTTTACTCGCTTTTCTTGGAAGTCGATCCTCAGGATTATCACCGCCGCCGTAGCTTTGGTGTACTATCCCACCCTTAACAGGTGGTTCAACGCACTATTCCGTCAGTGCGCACCCAATTCTCGCCTCCGTCACTTTTATCGTAAAGCAGGTACCAGAATATTAACTGGTTGTCCATCGACTACCCCTTTCGGGTTCGCCTTAGGTCCCGACTAACCCTCAGCTGATTAGCATAGCTGAGGAAACCTTAGTCTTTCGGTGTGCGGGTTTCTCGCCCGCATTATCGTTACTTATGCCTACATTTTCTTTTGTAACCGCTCCAGCATACCTCGCGGATACACCTTCTACGCTGTTACAATGCTCCCCTACCACTTACAACCAATGTTGTAAATCCATAGCTTCGGTAATATGTTTATGCCCGATTATTATCCATGCCGAACCGCTCGACTAGTGAGCTGTTACGCACTCTTTAAATGAATGGCTGCTTCCAAGCCAACATCCTAGCTGTCTAAGCAGTTCAACCGCGTTTTTTCAACTTAACATATATTTGGGGACCTTAGCTGATGGTCTGGGTTCTTTCCCTCTCGGACATGGACCTTAGCACCCATGCCCTCACTGATAATCATCATTTTATAGCATTCGGAGTTTGTCAGGAATTGGTAGGCGGTGAAGCCCCCGCATCCAATCAGTAGCTCTACCTCTATAAAACTAAATTATCGCTGCACCTAAATGCATTTCGGGGAGTACGAGCTATTTCCGAGTTTGATTGGCCTTTCACCCCTACCCTCAGGTCATCCCAAGACTTTTCAACGTCAACGGGTTCGGTCCTCCACTGTGTGTTACCACAGCTTCAACCTGCCCAAGGGTAGATCACACGGTTTCGCGTCTAACACTACCAACTATAGTCGCCCTATTCAGACTCGCTTTCGCTACGGCTCCAGGGCTTAACCCCTTAACCTTGCTGGCAACGTTAACTCGTAGGCTCATTATGCAAAAGGCACGCCGTCACCCCCTAAAGGGCTCCGACCGCTTGTAAGCGTATGGTTTCAGGATCTATTTCACTCCGTTATTCACGGTTCTTTTCACCTTTCCCTCACGGTACTGGTTCACTATCGGTCTCTCAGGAGTATTTAGCCTTAGCGGATGGTCCCGCCAAATTCATACAGGGTTTCTCGTGCCCCGCACTACTCAGGATACCACTATGGTTTATGATCTTTACCTATACCGGGCTATCACCGTCTATGGCCGCTCTTTCCAAAGCGTTCTAGTTCATAACACAACCAATGTCGTGGTCCTACAACCCCATGCAGCCCGTAAGCTACATGGTTTGGGCTAATGCGCGTTCGCTCGCCGCTACTAGCGCAATCACTATTGTTTTCTTCTCCTCCGGGTACTTAGATGTTTCAGTTCTCCGGGTTCGCCTCCCTTGCGGGATAACATGTCTTCAACATGCTGGGTTGCCCCATTCGGATATCTGCGGATCAATTTGTATGTGCCAATCCCCGCAGCTTTTCGCAGCTTATCGCGTCCTTCTTCGCCTCTGAGAGCCTAGGCATTCCCCATACGCCCTTATTTAGCTTATGTGCTTTTACCTAATTTTGCTCTAATCTTGATCTTGCCGATATGCAAGACCAAAACCTTATTATAATTTGCTCTATCTATAATATTACTATCATAGAAATTTTTATGTTTCTCGTATTCTTATTTTCCAATATGTCAATGAACGTTTTTCTAGTAGTGAGTACTTAGTAATGAGTAGTGAGAAAATCTCAATACTCAATTCTAATACCTCAATACTAAAATGGTGGAGAATATCGGAGTCGAACCGATGACCTCCTGCGTGCAAGGCAGGCGCTCTAGCCAGCTGAGCTAATCCCCCATTTCTCTAGTTAAGAGTTATGAGTTGTGAGTTATGAGTTGATAACCCGCAATAACTCGCTCCTAGAATTTCCTTTCAATAATTCTCAATGAACTTCTTAATCAATTATCAATTAACAGTAAACAATTAACAGCTTAAAAAACTGATCATTGATCATTGTTTATTGATCATTGCCTGTAGTCTCAGGCAGACTTCCTCCTCCGTTTACGCTTCGGCGGATAAACTTCCCGTCTTNTTAATCAATTATCAATTAACAGTAAACAATTAACAGCTTAAAAAACTGATCATTGATCATTGTTTATTGATCATTGCCTGTAGTCTCAGGCAGACTTCCTCCTCCGCTTACGCTTCGGCGGATAAACTTCTCGCTACCTTCGTNCTAATCCCCCATTTCTCTAGTTAAGAGTTATGAGTTGTGAGTTATGAGTTGATAACCCGCAATAACTCGCTCCTAGAATTTCCTTTCAATAATTCTCAATGAACTTTCAGTATAATTATACATTATTCAATATACATTATACATTTTTTTCGTAGTCTCAGGCAGACTTCCTCCTCCGCTTACGCTTCGGCGGATAAACTTCTCGCTACCTTCGCCTACTCTTTCGAGTAGTCTCAGGCAGACTCGAACTGCCGACCTCTACATTATCAGTGTAGCGCTCTAACCAGCTGAGCTATGAGACTGCAATTAGTAGTGAGTAGTTAGTATTGAGTAATGAGATCACTTTCGCTCTTCTCAATACTCAGTACTCTATACTCAATACTATAATATTATTAAATTGACAGTGAATTAAGACCAAAAGAAGTCTTTTACTTCTTTTGTAAAAAGGCTCCTTATGTCGTAATTGCGTTTTGCCTTTTAAGTGGCAAAAGCTCTAGAAAGGAGGTGTTCCAGCCGCACCTTCCGGTACGGCTACCTTGTTACGACTTAGCCCCAGTTACCAGTTTTACCCTAGGCGGCTCCTTGCGGTGACCGACTTCAGGTACCCCCAGCTTCCATGGCTTGACGGGCGGTGTGTACAAGGCCCGGGAACGTATTCACCGCATCATGGCTGATATGCGATTACTAGCGATTCCAGCTTCACGGAGTCGAGTTGCAGACTCCGATCCGAACTGTGATAGGGTTTATAGATTCGCTCCTGGTCGCCCAGTGGCTGCTCTCTGTCCCTACCATTGTAGCACGTGTGTGGCCCAGGACGTAAGGGCCGTGATGATTTGACGTCATCCCCACCTTCCTCACGGTTTGCACCGGCAGTCTTGTTAGAGTTCCCGACATGACTCGCTGGCAACTAACAACAGGGGTTGCGCTCGTTATAGGACTTAACCTGACACCTCACGGCACGAGCTGACGACAACCATGCAGCACCTTGTAAATTGCCCGAAGGAAAAGGTGTTTCCACCCCTGTCAATCTACATTTAAGCCCTGGTAAGGTTCCTCGCGTATCATCGAATTAAACCACATGCTCCACCGCTTGTGCGGGCCCCCGTCAATTCCTTTGAGTTTCATTCTTGCGAACGTACTCCCCAGGTGGGTTACTTATCACTTTCGCTTAGCCACTCAGCTCTCAATCGAGCCAAACAGCTAGTAACCATCGTTTACGGCGTAGACTACCAGGGTATCTAATCCTGTTCGCTACCTACGCTTTCGTCCATCAGCGTCAGTGAATTATTAGTGATCTGCCTTCGCAATCGGTATTCTATGTAATATCTATGCATTTCACCGCTACACTACATATTCTAACCACTTCATAATTACTCAAGGTTAGCAGTATCAATGGCAGTTCTACAGTTGAGCTGCAGACTTTCACCACTGACTGACTAACCCGCCTACGGACCCTTTAAACCCAATGATTCCGGATAACGCTTGGATCCTCCGTATTACCGCGGCTGCTGGCACGGAGTTAGCCGATCCTTATTCGTACGGTACCGTCAAATTCCCTCACGAGGGAGTGTTTCTTCCCGTATAAAAGCAGTTTACAACCCATAGGGCAGTCTTCCTGCACGCGGCATGGCTGGATCAGGCTCTCGCCCATTGTCCAATATTCCTCACTGCTGCCTCCCGTAGGAGTCTGGTCCGTGTCTCAGTACCAGTGTGGGGGATCTCCCTCTCAGGACCCCTACCTATCGCTGCCTTGGTAAGCCGTTACCTTACCAACTAACTAATAGGACGCATACTCATCTTGTAGCCATAAATGTTTAATTATAAAATAATGCTATTCTATAATACCATGGGGTATTAATCCGGGTTTCCCCGGGCTATCCCCCTCTACAAGGTAGATTGTATACGCGTTACGCACCCGTGCGCCGGTCGTCAGCGGTGCAAGCACCCTGTTACCCCTCGACTTGCATGTGTTAAGCCTGCCGCTAGCGTTCATCCTGAGCCAGGATCAAACTCTTCATCGTTAAATCTTAAATAAATTTACAATTACTAAGGAATTCCTCTCCGTCCCGATTT